>NZ_JBFUET010000001.1:0-617448 GCF_056403815.1 Mesorhizobium sp. P2_E9 | reverse complement strand
CGACACGATGCCGGTCACGTCCGTCGTGCGGAAGTAGAACTGCGGACGGTAGTTGGTGAAGAACGGCGTGTGACGGCCACCTTCGTCCTTGGTCAGGATGTAGGCTTCGGCCACGAACTTCTTGTGCGGCTTCACCGTGCCCGGCTTGGCCAGAACCTGGCCGCGCTCGACACCTTCACGATCAACGCCACGCAGCAGCGCGCCGATGTTGTCGCCAGCCTGGCCCTGATCGAGCAGCTTGCGGAACATCTCAACGCCCGTGCAGGTCGTCTTGGTCGTCGGACGGATGCCGATGATCTCGAGTTCCTCGCCAACCTTGACAATGCCGCGTTCGACGCGGCCGGTCACGACCGTGCCGCGGCCCGAGATCGAGAACACGTCTTCGATCGGCATCAGGAACGGCTTGTCGAGCGGACGAACCGGGGTCGGGATGTAGGCGTCGACCGCTGCCATCAGCTCGCGGATCGCGTCTTCGCCGATCGTCTTGTTGGAATCTTCAAGAGCAGCCAGCGCCGAACCCTTGACGATCGGAATGTCGTCGCCGGGGAACTCGTTCTTCGACAGAAGCTCGCGAACCTCGAGCTCGACCAGTTCGAGCAGCTCGGCGTCGTCGACCTGGTCGACCTTGTTCAAAAACACAACGATCGACGGCACACCAACCTGACGGGCAAGCAGAATGTGCTCGCGGGTCTGCGGCATCGGGCCGTCGGCGGCCGACACGACCAGGATCGCGCCGTCCATCTGCGCGGCGCCGGTGATCATGTTCTTCACATAGTCGGCGTGGCCGGGGCAGTCGACGTGGGCATAGTGGCGGTTGGCCGTCTCGTATTCGACGTGAGCCGTCGAGATCGTGATGCCGCGTGCCTTCTCTTCCGGCGCCGCATCGATCTGGTCGTAGCGCTTGTACTCGCCAAAATACTTCGTGATCGCCGCCGTCAGCGACGTCTTGCCATGGTCAACGTGACCAATCGTGCCGATGTTCACATGAGGCTTGTTACGCTCGAATTTACCTTTTGCCATAGTCTCTTTCCTTGGACGGCCTTGACCTTCAGTTCAGTCGAATGCGGGGCGATTAGCGACAAAGGCCAAAAAACACAAGCGTCTTTTGGCCGGGTGCCGTCTCGCTCAGTCTGAACCTGGGATCCGATTGCGGGGATGTGGCGCTGATATAGGAAGGCGATGGGTGAAATGAAATGGGTGACAGGCCGATCGATCGAGGCCTGCATTGAGTGCTCTTGCCGCCAATCCCTGTCTGGATCACGGCCAGTTGATGGCCCATTGCGGCGGCCGCCGAGGTCTGATCTCCTGATCCCATGCATTTCATCCCTGCCTCGATCCGCGGCCCGCTGTTCATGATCGTCTCGACCGGGTCGTACCTGGTCAACGACACGATGATGAAACTCGCAACGGCAGGTCTGCCGTCCTACGAAGTGCTGTTCCTACGCGGGGTCGCGGCAACGCTCTGGGGCTTCCCGCTGCTGTTCCTGCTCGGCTACGGCAAACAGATCCCGCTGATCTTCGACGGCCATGTGCTGCGCAGGAACCTGCTCGAGATGGCGGCGATCCTTTGCTACGTCGTGGCGCTCGCCAACATGCAGATTGCGGATTCCACAGCGCTCGGACAAATCACGCCACTCCTGATGCTGGTCGGTTCGTCGATCCTGTTTGGCGAACGCATCGGCGGCCAGCGCATGGCGCTGATCGGGCTCGGCTTCATCGGCGCGCTGATGGTGGCGCAACCGACCATGCAAGGCATATCGGTCTACGCGCTGCTGGCGCTCGGCAACGCCACACTGGCAGCCGCGCGTGACCTTGCCGGCCGGCGTGTGCCGGCAGAGGTGCCAGGGATGATCGTGGCGATTTCCGCCGTGGTGGTGGTATTGATCGGCGCCGGTGCCGCGCATCTGGTTTCCGAGCGCTGGGTCATGCCCGAGGCGCGCCACCTGCTGCTGATGGCAGGCGCCGGGTTTTTCCTGATCTTCGGCCATTTCTTCATCTTCATGGCCTATCGCATCGGACCTACCAGCGCGGTGGTGCCGTTCTACTACTGCTTCACCGTCTGGGCGGTGATTTCGGGCCTGCTGGTGTTCGGGCAGTTCCCCAATGCGCTGGCTGTCTGCGGCATCCTGCTGGTGGTGGGCAGCGGGCTGACCATCGTATCGCTGGATCAGCGCAAGCGTAGGCTGACCGTCGTCGCGTAGCATCGCCATCCGAGCGCCCGTTTCTGCCGTTGCCGAGGCCAGATTGATCGTCTATTCGGCGATATATCGTCTATCCGACGATGCCGTGATCAATCAGCCAAGGGAGTTTCCCCATGACCGATTTTGACCAGAACAAGAACTCCGACGCCGAGCACAAGGCCGCCATTCGCAAGTCGCTGGTCGGCTGGGCGGGGTGTATCGCCGGAACGCTGAACTTCTTCGCCGCAGCCGATGCGGTGCTGATGCCATAGGCAAGCCCGAAGCCGGTCCTGCCTCAGCGAAAATCCGAAACTTCAGATCATCCGGCTGACGCTTAGAGCGTCCGGCGTCCGCTGAACTGGTGGTAGGCCCACAGCACAACTATCGCGCCAACCACTGAGACGATCAGGCTGGAGATGTTGAGACCGGTGACACCCACGCCAAAAATCTGGCTGCAGATCACGCCGCCGACGATGGCGCCGACAATGCCGAGCACGATATCCATGAGCAGGCCCTGACCGGTCTTGTTGACGATCTTGCTGCCCAGGAAGCCGGCGATGGCGCCGAGAATGATCCAGCTGATGATACCCATTTTTTCCTCTCCATCCCTCGCCAGCCCGACATTTTCATATGATTGTCAAAACCTCAAGCCAGCTTGAAATTCCGCCCGATTGCGCCATTGTTGAAGACGGGCTGGGCTTGGTTGAGATGGAGGATCCACTATGGGACTTTTTGACAACGCCGTTCCCGGCGGCAACATCACCAAACCGCTGATGATCGCGCTCGGCGCGTTGCTGGTCGGAAAAATGCTGAGCGGCAGAGGCGCCGAACAGCCGGATCAAGCGCCCGCGCCAACCGAGCCAACTCCTGCCGGGACCACCGCCAGCGACGGCGGCCTGCTCGGCGGTCTGGGCGGCCTGCTCGACAAGCTCAGGGATGCCGGTCACGGCAACACCGCGGACTCCTGGGTCGGCACCGGGCAGAACCAGTCGATCAACGCCAATGATCTCGGAGCAGCACTTGGGCCGCAGGTCATCCGCGAGATCGCACAGCGGACCGGAATGGACGAGGGGGAACTGCTCAAGCAGTTGTCCACGGCTTTGCCAGGCATCGTCGACAAGCTGACGCCGAACGGCCAGGTACCACAGCAGCACCAGGTGGCATCGGCGTTCAACAGCTGACACGACAGGACATGATCGGAATCGGAGCGCTGCGCACATTGCGCAGTGTTCCGGCGTATAGGTCAAAAAGCTGGGCGAATCCTTCTGCGCCTTTACGCCTTGAACCCCTCAACGTCGATTTCTTCGATGAAATTCTGCGGATTCGCACGCAGAGCTTTGATAACTGCCAACCATATCCTGTAGACCACTTCGTACCATCTACGAGTAGCCTCAAAGTCCAGCAGCTCTAGCCTGGCGTGGCCCAAGCCGTCTGGCGATACCCCGAAGTGTCGACAAGCGTCATATATATCGATGAACTTTTCGAATTCGTCCGTACTGACGTCCGTCACGCCGTGCTGGATTACGAAACGCTTCCAAATGGCTTTTGGACTGGCAGACTTCCCAGTTAGCGGCGCCGGATCATTCTGTCCAAGCAACTGAGAAACGCTCAGACCTAAGGTCGCGACGATGAAAACGCATCGCTCAACCAAGTTTTCGGTAGCTTCCTTGTCTTGACGATAATTTGCAGCGAGTTCGTTCCAATAATGCCGCGCTTGTAGCAGCGCATACAACTGGAGGTTGGTGCTGGAAGTGCCGTCCGTGTTTATCGAATAGTATGGCCTCATCGCTCCCCCAGACGGCCGATGATCTAAAGCATTGTTTCGATGGCCGCGATCATCGCTGTGTTAAGCGGTTGTCTGGAGCGGGTAGCGGGAATCGAACCCGCATATTCAGCTTGGAAGGCTGCTGCTCTACCACTGAGCTATACCCGCGCCTTGTACTGAAGTATCGGATACACCCGAAAAGCGCCATGCGCTTTTCGTCTCCGATGCTTTTACGTTTCAGGGCTTCCGGGCCGGCAGTGGTGGAGAGGGTTGGATTCGAACCAACGTAAGCTAAGCTAACGGATTTACAGTCCGTCCCCTTTAACCACTCGGGCACCTCTCCAGTCTGCCGCCGGAGCCATGCAACGAGGCATTCGCGCCAATTCGGACCCGAGTTGTGTCTTCTCCGAAACCAGCGAAGCGCCTTATGGCGGCAAGCCCTTTGGGTGTCAACCGCGCAGGAAGGCTTTTTCGATGTTGTTCGCCGGCTGCGGCGACAGGGCATATCCTTGGCAACGGGAGACAGCTATAGAAGCCGGCCATGAGCAACAAGACAAACACCCCGAAAGATACCCATTACGCCAATCTGCGCCGCGCCTTTCGCGACGAGAAAAGCGGTGGCGCACCGGCATTCAAGCCACGCCAACCCGTTCCGCCCGGCGAGAACGCTGCCGACGGCCTGGTGCGACTTTATGGCCTGCACACGGTGCGGGCGGCGCTCGACAATCCGCGCCGCAAGATCCGGAAAATGCTGGTGACGCGCAATGCGGCCGAGCGCCTCGAGATAGCCGATCTCGCCGCACTGCCCTTCAAGGCCGAACTGGTCGAACCCAGAGACATCGACAAAATCACCGGCTCGGACGCCGTGCATCAGGGCGTGCTTATCGAGGCGGAGCCGCTGAAGCCCAAGCGCCTCGACGCGCTTGGCGACACCAAGCTGGTGCTGGTGCTCGACCAGGTCACCGATCCGCACAATGTCGGCGCCATCCTGCGCTCGGCGGTCGCCTTTGGCGCCGGCGCGCTGATCACCACCGCGCGCCACAGCCCGCAGGAATCGGGCGTGCTGGCGAAATCGGCCTCAGGCGCGCTGGAACATATCGACCAGATCGAGGTGAAGAACCTAGCCGACGCGCTCGGCCAGCTGCACGAGGCCGGCTTCCGCACAATCGGGCTTGATTCGGACGGCCCGGCCGAACTCGAAAAGAGCTTTGCCGGAGAAAAGATCGCGCTGGTGCTGGGGGCCGAAGGCAAGGGCCTGCGTCAGAAGACGCGCGAGACGGTGACGACGCTGGCACGGCTCGACATGCCCGGCGTCATCCGTTCGCTCAACGTGTCGAACGCCGCGGCGATCAGTCTCTATGCCGCACGGGCCTTCCTCAAGCACGGCTAACCGGAAACAGCAGACTGTTTGCTGCAAACGAGAAACGGGTCCCGGCGACAGACGCCGAAACCCGTTCTTCGACGGTCAAGAGGTGGCGGCTTGGGAACGTTGCGCCGCCCTCTCCCGACCTATGCTGCTTTGCCCCGGGCTTCGGCCGCTTCGCCGCCGACCTCGAAATTCGCCATCCGCTCCAGCGCCCTGACCAGAGCCGAGTGATCTTCCTTGGCGCCGCCATTGGCGGCGCAGGAATTGAACAGTTGCTGCGTGGTCGAGGTGTTGGGCAATGAGACGCCGAGCGCTTTCGCGCCCTCCAGCGCCAGGTTGAGATCCTTCTGGTGCAGTTCGATGCGGAAGCCTGGCGCGAAGGTGCGCTTGACCATGCGCTCGCCATGCACTTCGAGAATGCGCGAGGCTGCGAGCCCGCCCATCAGCGCCTGTCTGACCTTGGCCGGGTCGGCGCCGGCTTTCGAAGCAAAAACAAGTGCTTCGGCGACGGCTTCAATGGTCAGCGCGACAACGATCTGGTTGGCGACCTTGGTGGTCTGGCCGACACCGTTGGGGCCGACCAGAGTGATGTTCTTGCCCATCTTCTCGAACACGGGTCTGGCGCGTTCGAAGGCCCTTTCCTCGCCACCGACCATGATGGTGAGCGACGCCGCCTTGGCGCCGACCTCGCCGCCCGAAACCGGCGCGTCGAGGTAATCGCAACCGAGATCGTTGATCTTCTTGGCGAAGGTCTTGGTCTCGATCGGCGAGATCGAGCTCATGTCGATGACCAGCTTGCCCTTGGACAAGCCGGAGGCAACGCCGTTGTCGCCGAACAGCACATCGGCGACCTGCGGCGTGTCGGGCACCATGGTGATGATGATGTCGGTCGCCTTGGCCACGGCCGCATGGCCGGCGGCTGTTTTCAGGCCCTTGGCGACGAGATCGGCGGGTGGCTTGGAGCGATGATCGCTGGCGATGACCTTGTAGCCGGCATCCAGCAGATGCCCCGCCATCGGCGCGCCCATGATGCCGAGGCCGATGAAACCGATGGTTTCCATTGTGGTTCTCCGTCTTTTGTTAGGTCGCGTTCTGTCGCGCCCCCCTCTGTCCTGGGACATCTCCCCCACGTGGGGGAGATTGGCAGCTTCCGCGCCGGCTTCTACGCCGCCGCGCTGCCCTGCCCGGCCAGGTCCCGGAACCAGCCCAGCCCTGCCTCGGTACCTGCCTTCGGCTTGTATTCGGCGCCGATCCAGCCGGAATAGCCGATGCGGTCGATGTGGTCGTAGAGGAAGGGATAGTTGATCTCGCCCGTTCCCGGTTCGTGACGGCCGGGATTGTCCGCAAGCTGGATATGCGCGATGCGGCCGAGGTTGGCCTCGATTTTACGGGCGAGATCCCCCTCCATGATCTGCATGTGATAGATGTCGTATTGCAGGAACAGGTTTTTGGAGCCGACGCGGTCGATGATCGCCAGCGCCTGGTCGGAGTAGTTGAGGAAGAAGCCGGGAATGTCGCGGGTGTTGATCGGCTCGATCAACAGCTTGATGCCGGCCTGCTCCAGCTTCTCCGCCGCGAAGGCGAGGTTTTCGGCAAACACATCCTCAAGCACCTTGCGGTCGGAACCTGCCGGCGCGATGCCGGCCAGACAGTTGACCTGCTGGCAGCCGAGCGCCTGTGCATAGGTGATTGCCTTGGCGATGCCTTGACGAAATTCCGGCACGCGGTCCGGCAGCACCGCAATGCCGCGCTCGCCCTTGCCCCAGTCGCCGGCCGGCAGATTGAACAGCACCTGTGTGAGGCCGTTCTTCTTCAGCCTCGCGGCCACCACCTCGGGCGCATGATCATAGGGACCGATATATTCAACGCCCTTGAAACCCGCGCGCGCCGCGGCGTCAAAACGATCGAGGAAATCATGCTCGCCAAAGAGCATCGACAGATTGGCTGAAAAACGCGGCATTCTTTTTCTCCTAATCCAGCATCACGATCGCGGTCGGCGCATCTTCCTGATGTTCGGCAAGGTCCTCGAATTCGGTGATCTTGTCGATCTCGGTGCCCATCGAGATGTTGGTGACGCGCTCGAGGATGAATTCGAGCACGACCGGAACCCGATGTTCCTTCATCAGCCGCTGCGCCTGCTTGAAGGCGCCGGCGAACTCTTCGGGTTTCCGCACCCGAACCGCCTTGCAGCCCATCGCCTCGGCAACGGCGACATGGTCGACGCCATAGCCGGCCTCGGGATCGCCTGACCGGTTGATGTTCTCGAAGGCGAGGCTGACCTCATAGTCCATCGCAAAACCGCGCTGCGCCTGGCGGATCAGGCCGAGATAGGCGTTGTTCACGACGACGTGGATGTAGGGCAGCTTATGCTGGGCGCCGACCGCCAGTTCCTCGATCATGAACTGGAAATCATAGTCGCCCGACAGCGCCACGATGGTGCGGTCCGGATCGGCGGCGCGAACGCCGAGCGCTGCCGGCAACGTCCAGCCGAGCGGGCCGGCCTGGCCGCAATTGATCCAGTTGCGCGGCTTGTAAACATGCAGGAACTGCGCACCGGCGATCTGCGACAGGCCGATCGTGGTGACATAGGTGACGTCGCGGCCAAACGCCTTGTTCATCTCTTCATAGACGCGCTGCGGCTTCAGCGGCACCTGGTCGAAATGCGTCTTGCGCTTCATCGTCTTCTTGCGGGCCTGGCATTCCTTCGCCCAGCCCGACCAGTCACGCAGTTTTCCGGCCGTCTTCCATTCAGTGGCGACGTCGAGCAGCATCTTGAGTGCCGCACCCGCGTCGGACACAACGCCGAGATCCGGCGCGAAGACACGGCCGATCTGCGTCGGCTCGATGTCGACATGGATAAATTTTTTGCCCTTGGTGTAGACGTCGACGGAGCCGGTGTGGCGGTTGGCCCAGCGGTTGCCGATGCCGAAGACGAAATCGGCCTCCAGCATCGTCGCATTGCCATAGCGGTGCGAGGTCTGCAGGCCGCACATGCCGGCCATCAGCCGGTGGTCGTCGGGGATCGCGCCCCAACCCATCAGCGTCGGGATGACCGGCACGCCTGATATTTCCGCGAACTCGATCAGCAGGTCCGTTGCGTCAGCATTGATGATGCCGCCGCCGGCGACGATCAGCGGCTTCTCGGCCGCGTTGAGCATGGTCAGCGCCTTTTCGGCCTGGGCGCGCGTCATCGCCGGTTTGAACGGCGTCAGCGGCTCATAGGCCTCGATGTCGAACTCGATCTCGGCCAGCTGGACGTCGACCGGCAGGTCGATCAGCACCGGACCGGGCCGCGACGAGCGCATGAGATGAAATGCCTTCTGCAGCGCCATCGGCACGAGATAAGGCTCCATGACGGTAACAGCCCATTTGGCAACCGGAGCCGCGATGGCGGCGATGTCGACGGCCTGGAAATCCTCCTTGTTCAGCCGGGCACGCGGCGCCTGGCCGGTGATGCAGAGGATCGGGATCGAATCCGCGGCGGCCGAATAAAGCCCGGTGATCATGTCGGTACCGGCCGGCCCCGAAGTGCCGATGCACAGACCGATATTGCCCGCCTTGGTACGAGTATAGCCTTCGGCCATGTGCGAGGCGCCCTCGACGTGGCGGGCGAGAACATGGCGGATCGTGCCCCTCGCCTTCAGCGCCGAATAGAGCGGATTGATCGCAGCACCCGGCACGCCGAAGGCGCAGGAAATGCCTTCCTTTTCGAGAACGAGAACCGCGGCATCGACAGCGCGCATCCTGGCCATTTTCCAGCCCTCCACAGGGTTTGTCATTGTTGGATGGCCGAGAATGTCAGCAAGCCAGCTATTTTTCAATTTTTTCAGAATATTTTTTCATTTCTAGAAAACGACGGCTATACGTTGATTTTATTGGATTTTCGGTTTTCCAGGAATTCCCCTTGCCGCGCGAGTGAAAAACTTTTTCATTGCTTGTTTGGGGAAATCGGCGAAACTGGGCGTCATGGAAACCACTGAGAAACGACAGCGCGGTCGTCCGCGCGCTTTCAACGGACCTGCCGAGGCCAGTTCGGTGCAGTCGCTCGACCGGGCCTTGCGCATCCTGGCCATTGTCGCCGAGGGCAGCGGCCTGTCGTTGAGCGAGATATCGGCGCAGAGCGGCCTTGCCGCCTCTACCGTCTACCGCATGCTGACGACGCTGCAGAACCACGGCATGGTCGAGTTCGACACATCGGACCAGTTGTGGTCGATCGGCGTCGAGACCTACCGCATGGGCGCGGCGTTCCTGCGCCGCCGCAAGCTGGTCGACCGTGCCCGTATCGTCATGCAGGAGCTTATGGAAAGAACCGGCGAGACCGCCAATCTCGGCGTCGCCGAGGATGACTGCGTGGTGTTCGTCAGCCAGGTCGAGACACACCAGGCGATCCGCGCCTTCTTCCGTCCGGGCACGCGCAGCCCTTTCCATGCGTCCGGCATCGGCAAGGCGGTGCTGGCGCATCTCGAACCGGAGCGCGTCGGCACCATCTTGCGCAAGGCCGGCCTGCAGCGTTTCACCGACAAGACGCTTTCCGACATTTCCGCCCTCGCGCATGATCTTGCAACGATCAAGCGGCGCGGCTGGTCGGTCGATGACGAGGAGCGGCACCCCGGCATGCGCTGCGTGGCGGCCGCCATCTTCAACGAGTTCGGCGAACCGATCGGCGGTGTCTCGGTATCGGGGCCGACCGTGCGGGTGACGCCGGAGCGGCTGGCGGAGATCGGACCGATGGTGCGCAGTGCCGCGGCCGAGGTGACCAGGATGATCGGCGGCGTGCAAGCCGGCTGATCAGCCTGCCCCGGGCAGCGCACTCCTGGTCGCGATATCGAAGAAATCGAGCAGGATCGCCATGCCGACGCCGCAAGCGGTGAAGATGAGGCCGGCGATGAAGATGCGGTTGGCGCGTTCGTAGACGCGCCGCTGCAGCGATTTGATGTCGAGCAGCAGCGCCAGCGCCCGCATCTGCAAGGCAATGCCGGCCAGGATCGGCAGCACTGCGACAAGATGGTAGGCCCGCCACGGGATCGGGTTGGCGGCCCAATGGGTGATGAAGCCCAGCGAAAATGCCAGCAGGATGCCGACAGTGGTGACGGTACCGTTGCGGAAAACCGTCTCGATCAGCTCTTCCCCGGGTTCCTGCTCGTCCAAGCCACCCTCCCTCAACCGGGCCATCGGGATAAACTAGACGCTGCGAAAATCGCTGTATAGCGCCCGCCTGATTGGATTTCACCGCCTTGCCGTGGCGTTCGAATGCATGCGAAAGGGCGCGAATGAGGAAAACGGTTCAGCTTCTGCTTGTCGCTTCGCTTTACGGATGTGTGGCGACGACACCTCGACCCGATGCCGGCGACCAGCGCGTCAATCCCATTCCGTTCTCGCTGGCGCTGGAAGAGGTCGTCACGGCCGGTGTCCGCCAGCGCCTGCCGGATCCGGCCTCCGCCAGGTTCGGGACGATCCTCGCCGGCGAGCGAACGCTGAGCGGCCGCCGGGAAATCGTGGTCTGCGGCACCGTCAGCGCCAAGACGCCATCCGGGGGCGCTGACAAGGCGTTTGTTGCCAAGGTCTACCCGGATGCCGGAAGCAGCTTCGATCTCGTCGCGATGAGCGACACTACGGAGACGAGGCATATCGTTGGCAGCACCTGCAGCGCCGCCGGATTGCCGATCGCCGATCCCAGCCCGAAGACGCAACTGTAAGTCTCTGCGAAAAAAGCAAAAAGGGGCCCGCGTGAGCCCCTTTTTCTGTTGCTGAAACAATCCTCCTCCCCTCTCAGAGCCGGCAGTAGTGGCTGTAGCCGTCGTGACCGATGTAGGTGTCGGAGTCCGGATCGTAGCTCGAGTAGCGATCGAAGCAGCGGCGGACGTGCCAGGAACCGCCGTCTTCGTCGACATAGACGGTCCGCGGCGGCTGCTGGGCGAGCAGGCTGCCAAGGACAAACCCGCCGACGCCGGCGGCGATGCCGATGCCGAGGTCGTGGTGATGCGAATGAGCCGCCGAAGGCTGAACGGTGCCTACCAGCGTGGTGGCGGCGACGGTGGTGGCGATGAGGCCGGAAACGAGTGTGCGCTTGAACATGATGATCTCCTTGCTTCGTTGACCGAGGCGATCCATCCGCCTCTTGATCATCTGTCGTCGCGGCACCGAAAAAGGTTCGAAGCTTTTTTGATCTTTTTTTGCCGAGATGCGGTCGGTTCCCGGCGGTGGGCCACGGAGAACGCAAAAAGGGCGGCCGAGGCCGCCCTTCGAACACGACAGGCCTTGGCATCAAAAGATGATGACCACCCCGCCATGGTGGTGATGATGATGGTGATGATGGTGATACCACCAGTAGTCGCCATAGTCGTCGTCGTAGTCGTAGTGATGATGGTGATGATGCATTCCGTAAGCCGACGAGGTCTGAACGGTGGCGGCCAGTGCGCCTGTAGCGACGAAAACGGCTACGAGGGCGGAAGTGAGCATGCGCTTGAACATGATGATCTCCTGGATCCTTGACCGAGACGATCATTCGCCTCTGGAGATCAGTCGGCGTGGCCTGTCGAAAGGTTCGAAAGGTTGAGGAGATTTTTTCGGCGGGGCAGTAGGCAGTAGTGAAACGGCACCATGCCGATACGAACGATGCAATTCCTATTCCCTACTGCCTATTCCCTCATCCCATGCCCGTGACATGGCGAAGCCAGAAGGCCAGCGCGATGAAGCCGATGATCGTGGTCACGCCGGTCCAGTCGACATTGGCCTTCTTCACATCACTGATGAGCTTCACCAGCAGCATCCAGGCGATGACGACGATGGGGAGAATGATGACAAGCCTGATCATGCGACACTCCAGTCCGAAGCGATTGCACCTCACCATGATGTAGGAAGCGTGCCCGCGGATTTCAGCATGCGCATCCGCAGCGTCATCCACCGCCGGGGTAACCGAAAACGGAGTTTTGTCTTTACTGGCGCAACAAATATGCTAACCGGAGCGCCGTGCCCTTGTAGCTCAGCTGGTAGAGCAGCGGTTTTGTAAACCGAAGGTCGGCGGTTCGATTCCGTCCGGGGGCACCAGCTCTGACGGACGATTCCCCGACAGTCCAATCTTCCGAGCGCACTTCCCAATGAGGCACTCGCTAGCTGGTCCCTATGAGGCACTCGCTGGCTGGGTAGATAGGTTCGTCCTGGTGAACGTATTGCGCACCCTGACGGACCTGTAGACATAAGCGACCCAGATGCCTGTCCCAACAAACGAGGCTATCGGGGCCGCCAGCGCATCGCCTGCGAGCACTTGGCTCACCGAAGCGCCCAGAATTGACGCGATCCAGATCGTGTCCAGGACAAAAACGACAGGGATCGCAAGCCACTGAAGCAGAAACAATTGCGGGAACCGGTGGCTTCGCCGCAGCATCGAAACGAGCACGATCAGCTGAAGTGCCAGAAATGCCAGATTGAGAGCAACCTCGCCATACACCGCCAGCGGCCCATTCGAGAGGGTCATGAGTTGCTGGTAGCCGTCGGCCGAATTGGCGAAGTCGGCGAGTGTACGCATCGGTGACAATGCCTGACCGATAGCCAGCAGCATCAACCAGCCCCCGAAGCCCGCAAGAGCTTCGGGATTCTGAGACGGCTTCGCGGCCGATCGAACGGCAAAGAAAACAGGCACGCCGATCAACAGCAGCAATATTGCCCAATGCCAGATTGAAAACGCCCCCATCTATCTCTCCCCTTCTAATACCCCCATAGGTTGTATCAGATTTCAAACTCAACTCAAGAGCTGAGCCTCGCGCAAAACAGCGTTTATGCCGAAGCGACGATCTCTCCTGTCTGCTCCTGACAGCCTCACACCCCAATCGCCGCCACCAAAATCCTATTCTGCCGGCGTATCGCCGCGCGCAGCTCCGGCATCTTGGCCTCGTCGCGCTTCACGAATTCGATGAACATCATGTTCATGTTGTTGAAGATGAGTTCGCCGAGTGCTGTCCCGTCGATGTCCTGGCGTACCAGGCCAAGCTCCTGCAGCCGGGCGATCAGCGCGCGGATCTGTTCGGTGAGTGAACGGTCGAGCGCGGTGTAGGCTTGGCCGAACGGGCTGTCGGGCAGTTGTGTCGAGATCGCCATGGCCTGCCGCCACATCTCCTTGCTGAGATAGTGCAGCGAGTGCTCGATATAGATGCCGATCAGCGTGTCCAGCGCATCGCCGACATTGGCCGGCGGCCTGGCGACGACGCCGCGCCCGGCGTTGAGCACCTCGTTGACTTCCAGCGAGACGATGGCGCCGAGGATGTCGCCCTTGTTCTCATAGTAATTGTAGATCGTGCCGATCGACACTTCCGCCTGCGCGGCGATCGCCTCGATCTTGGCGCCCTCATAGCCGGCCTCGCGGAAAAGCTCTGCCGCCGCCTCGATGATGCGCCTGTGCCGGTCCGCCTTTTGCCTTGCCCGCAATCCGCTCATATCAGCCTCTTGCCACAAAAACAGAATTGACTCAATTTTAGAATTGGTTCAATTTTTTGCAAGAAGCCACAAAGGCAAGGGAGAACACTCGATGTCCGTCAAATCCGCATCCGGGAATCCGCTTTCCGTCCTGAAGCGCCATCTGCACGCCGCCTGCGCCGCCACGGCAGTGCTGCTTGGGGCCGGCAGCCTCGCCGAGGCGGCCGACCTCAACGCGCTGATCTGGTGCGACCATTCCGACCCGGCTCTGCTGCAGCCCTTCGAGGAGGCCAACAATGTTAAGGTCAACGTCAAGGAATTCGAGGGTACCGGCGCGGGCCTCGCCATCGTCGAGCAATCGCAGCCCGGCGACTGGGACGTGATGGTAATCGACTCGATCGACGTGCCGCGCGGCGTCGAAAAGGGCCTGTTCGAGCCTTTGCCGGAAGACAAGCTGCCGCTGGCCGACCTCTTCCCGCAGGTGAAAATGGACGGCTCGACCGTGGTCGGCGGCAAGCGCTACGGCATCACAGAAAAATTCGGCTACAACACGATCGGCTACAACAAGACCAAGGTCGATCCGGCCGACATGCAGTCCTTGGCGTCGCTGACATCAGACAAGTACAAGGGCAAGGTCGCCATCTACGACTATTATCTGCCGGTCATCGGCATGGCCGCGCTCGCCATCGGCAAGAAGACGGCGGAGCTGACCGAAGCCGACCTGCCCGCCCTCAAGGACGAGCTGCTCAAGATGAAGGCCAACGCCAAGCTGGTCGGCGAAGTGACCGCCAGCCAGACGGCGCTCGCCACCGGCGAGGTCGACATACTGGTCGGCGGCGGCGAATGGGTGACGGCGGGGCTGGCCAAGGAAAATCCGGCGCTGGACTTCTCGATCCCTAGGGAAGGCGCGGTGCTGTGGTCGCAGTCGCTGGCCATGTTCAAGGAGTCCAAGAACAAGGATCTGGCGCTGAAATTCATCCAGTACATTATGAGCCCGGAAGGCCAGGCGCGGCTTGCCACGTCCTCCTGCTATTGGGGCATGCCCGCCAACACCAAGGCGGCGCTAACCGACGACCAGAAGAAGATCCTGCGCTTCGATGAGCAGCCGGGCTTCCTTGCCCGTGCGCAGGCCTATCCGGCGCCGAATGCCGACCTCGACAAGAAGATGCAGGACATGTGGACCGAAATGCTGCAGGCGAAATGATCGGCAGCCGCTGGTGAGCTCAACCAGGAACAGCCGCGCGGGCCGCGCCCTGCCCTGGGCGCTGGTCACGCCGGCGCTCGGCTGGACGTTGCTGTTCTTCGTGCTGCCCTTCATCGCCATGGGGTTTTCCAGCCTCACGGCGCATGAGGGCGGCGGCTTCACGCTCACCAATTACAGCCAGTTCTTCACCAACCCCTCCTACTGGCAGGCGATGGTGAACTCGTTGCAGGTGACGGCGATCGTCACCGTGGTCTCGGTGCTGCTCGCCTACCCCTTCGCCTGGATCCTCGCCGAACAGGTGCCCGAACGCTGGCAGCGGCTGGCGCTGATGCTGGCCGTGCTGCCGTTCTGGACATCCTATGTCGTGCGTTCTTATTCCTGGCTGCTGGTGCTGGCGCAGAACGGTGTCATCAACCGCGCGCTGACCGGTTCCGGCCTGATCGCCGAGCCGCTGCAGCTCGCCAACACTCGGCTAGCCACGGTCACCGGCTTCGTGCATTTCTTCGTCATGCTGCTGACGCTGACGATTTTCGCCAATCTCAAGCAGCTCAGCCCGAGCTACCGCAAGGCGGCCGCCGATCTCGGCGCCGGGCCAGTGCGCACCTTGCTGCATGTCATCCTGCCACTGACCTTGCCCGGCATCATGGTCGGCGCCTTCCTCACCTTCGTGCTGTGCATCGGCGACTACATCACGCCGCAGATCCTTGGCGGCAACAACGAGCTTCTGATGCCGCAGCTGGTGATGATGCAGATCGGCCGGCGCGGCGATTTTCCCCTCGCCTCGGCGCTGTCGATCATCCTGATGGTGGTGGTCACCATCGCCTACCTCGCCTGCGCCCGCTGGCTGAAGATCGAGCGGGCCTGAGATGCGCCGGTTTGTCCGCCTCGCTTCCTGGCTCTACGCGCTTGCCGTCTACGGCTTTATCTTCCTGCCGGTGGTGGTGCTGGTGCTGTTTTCGCTGCAGGCGACCTCCTTCCCCATTCCGCCCTTCACTGGCCCGTCGCTGCGCTGGTACGAGGCGGTGCTCTCCGACGCGCGGCTGACCTCGGCGCTGGTCAATTCACTGATGGTCGCGGTGCTTTCCTCAGCCACCGCCGTCACGCTCGGCTTCCTCTCCGCCTGGGGCATTGCGCGCTTCGTGCTGCCGGGCTCGGGCCTGCTGCGCGGACTGATCACGCTGCCGCTGACGGTCAGCTATCTCATCATCGGCATGGGGCTGCTGGTGCTGTTCAACTGGGCCGGCGTGCCGAAATCGCTGCTTGCCGCCGGCATCGGCCATGTCGTGATCAACCTGCCGCTGTGCTTCGCCATCATCTACAGCCAGATGGGCGACCACCAGATCAACATCGAGCGCGCCGCGCGCGACCTCGGGGCGCCGGAATGGAAGGTGCTGCTTCTGATCACCGTGCCGGTCATGGCGCCCGCCATCTTCGCCGGCTTCTTCCTGTCGATGACCTTCTCCTGGGACGAGTTCGTGATCTCCTTCCTGCTGACCCGTTTCGACACCACGCTGCCGGTGGAGATCTGGAACCTGCTGCGTTCCGGCCTCAACCCGAAAACCAACGCGGTCGGTTCGCTGGTCTTCGCCGTCTCCATCGTGCTGGTCGTGCTGTTCGAACTGACATTGCTGCGCCGGAGAAAAGCATGACCGCCCCCTTGGTCGATATCCGCGCCGTGTCACACCGTTTCGGGCAGTTGGCGGTGCTGAAGAACGTCTCGCTGCGGATCGAGCCCGGCAGCTACACGATCCTGCTCGGGCCGTCGGGGTCCGGCAAGACGACGCTGTTGTCCATTCTCGGCGGCTTCGTCACGCCCAGCGAAGGCAAGGTGTTCATCCGCGGCGAGGACTGCACCGCGGTGCCGCCGGCGAAACGTCCGACGACGACGGTGTTCCAGGACTATGCGCTGTTTCCGCATATGAGCGTCGGCGGCAACGTCGGGTTCGGGTTGCGCATGCAAGGTGTCGACGGTGCGACGCGCGCCGCAAAAGCGCGCGAGGCACTGGCGCTGGTTGGTCTGGCTGCCGCCTTCGACAAGAAGCCCCACCAGCTTTCCGGCGGCCAGCGGCAGCGCGTCGCGCTGGCGCGTGCGCTGGTCATCGAGCCGGCGGTGCTGCTGCTCGACGAGCCGCTCGGTGCGCTCGATCTCAAACTGCGCCGGCAGATGCAGGACGAATTGAAGGCGATCCAGAAGCGCGTCGGCACGGCCTTCATCCATGTCACCCACGACCAGGAAGAGGCGATGGCGCTGGCCGACCACTGCGTGGTGATGAATGACGGCCGTATCGAGGACGAAGGACCGCCCGAGCGCGTCTATGCCAGGCCGGCGACGCGCTTTTCGGCCACCTTCATGGGCGAAAGCACGATCCTTGCCGGCAAGGTGGCGGAGGCCAAGGACAGGACGAGCACGGTAGAGACGCCGGCCGGAGCGGTTTTTGTGCCCAGCGCCTTGCCTGTGGGCTCGGCTGTTGCGCTCGCCATACGGCCGGAGCACCTCCTCCTCGGCAGGGCTGCCGGCACCGCAAGTCTCGGTATGGCGGAAGTAACCGACGTCGTATTTCAGGGCAGTTTCAAACGCGTGCTTGCCGTCTCGGTCGAAGACGCCTCGCTGCAGTTCATCGCCAAGCTGCCCGCATCGGCAACCGTCCAGCCCGGCGACACTGTGGCCCTTTCGTGCAATACCGACCAGATCATCGTTTTGACGGACTGAAATGGGAAACCTTCCGGCCATTGAGGCGCCAGACTGGTATGAGACCATCCGCATGGCCGATGGTGTCACGCTGATCCACGAGCCTTGGATCAAACCTTTCTTCCGCTGCAACATCTGGCATGTGCGCGGCCGCGACCGCGACCTTCTGTTCGATACGGGCCTAGGCCATTTCAGCCTGCGCACACATGTGCCCTTGGTCAGCGAGCGCAAGCTCACCTGCGTCGCCAGCCATACGCATTTCGATCACATCGGCTGCCATCACGAATTTCCCGACCGTTGCGTGCACCGGGCCGAGGCGGGAATCCTCGCCGACCCGCGCAACGAATGGACGGTGGCCGACCGCTATGCGACCGACGACATGTTCGATGGATTGCCGCAGGGCTGGGAGTCGTCCCGCTACCGGATCCTGCCCGCCCCGGCCGATCGCCTGCTCGACCATGGCGACGTCGTCGATCTCGGCGACCGCACCTTCGAGGTCGTCCACACACCCGGCCATTCGCCAGGCGGCATCGCGCTCTACGAGGAGAAGACCGGCATCCTGCTGTCCGGCGACATCATCTACGACGGCCCGTTGATCGACGACGTCTACCATTCAGACATCCCCGACTATGTCGAGACGCTGCTCGCCATGCGCGAGCTCGATGTCTCGATCGTGCATGGCGGCCATTTCCCGAGCTTCGGCAAAGTGCGCTACCGCCAGTTGATCGACGAGTACCTGGAGCAGAAACGCCAGGCCGGCTGCCATCTGCGGCAGAGTCCCTAAAATCAACGCATCAGTTCGAAATGTCGCGGAAATGCCTGATGCAGCAGCAGCAGCATGGTCTTGCGCAGCACATTGGTGTCACGGCTCGAAGGGTTGAGATGATCCCAGTACCATGCGCCGTGAACCAGGTAATTCAGGCTCTCCGACAAGGTGTCTATGTCGACGCCGGCATAGCCGCCGCTGTGCGAAATCTCGATCAGGAGTTCGCGGGCTTCGGCGGTGTAGGCGAGATCGCTCGGCAGGCCGATTTCATTGTAGATCTGCATGCTCTTGCGGTCGCTGGAGAAGACGACAAAAACGGAAACCCATTTCGGATGCTGCCTGGCGAAGCGCTGCGCGCATTCGACCGCGCCGAGTAGTCTTTCAACCGGCGACAGGCCCGGCGCTCGCACCAGCGTCACCCACAACTCGTCGTATCGATCGCTGAGGTACTGCAGGACAGCCCGGAACAGGTTTTCCTTGCTGCGAAAGTGGAAAACCACCAGCGCATTGGAGGAGCCAACATGTTCTGCGATACGCTGCATGGTGACGCTGGCCAGGCCTTCGTCAGCGATGAGATCGATGGTCGCATCGATGATCCGCTGGACGCTTGCTTCGCCACGCTCGCGCCGACGGTCTTTCGACACGGCATCGTTCGCCGAGCCCCTGCCCTCAGCCATCGTAGCCCTGCGTTTTTCGGCCGCGGTTGCCTCGCGTTGTGCCATTTTTCATCCGGCCTTTCGAACTGTCGGCGAGAATCCCCGGCTCACCATAGCCGACGCCGGAGATCAAGCACCAGTCGCAGACGCTGCCGTTGATCAAAGCGACGGACGTGTCTCGGCATTCCTGTACCACTGGCCCTGTGCCGTTTCATAGGCCAGCCCCGCCCGGAAGACATCGGCGTCGCAATAGGTGCGGCCGACGATCTGGATGCCTGTCGGTACACCGTTGGCGGCGCGGCCCGACGGTATGGTCAGAACCGGGCAACGGCTCAGCATGTTGAACGGCGTCGTCATCACCCAACCCAGTGAGGGGTTCACCTTTCTGCCGTTGATCTCGACCGTGTCCCTGGTCTGATCGAACTCCGCCGGCACCGCGGGCAGCGCATTTGTCGGGCAGATCAGCACGTCGTAGGTCTCCAGCAGCGGACCCAGCGTCTGGTACATCCTGGCCGCCACCTCCAATGTGGCGACGAAGTCAGCGGCCTTCGACCTCTGCCCATCCTCGGCGAACTGCCTGGCATAGCTGGTCATGTCCTTGCCGTGCTTCTCCAACAGTTGCGACAGAGAGGCGCCGAACAGGTGTTCGAGATAGGCCATGCCGGCCTTCAGCACCTCGTCGCCCCAGCCCAGGTCGACCTCCTCGACGGTGGCGCCAAGCGAACGGAAGACATCACAGGCGGCGAGCGTGTTCTTGCGCACGTCGGGATCGACTTCAAAGGAGCCGAGATCCATCGAAAAAGCGATCTTCCAGCCTTTGATCGGCTTGTAGTCGAGCGGCAGGCGCAGTTTGGGACGCAGCGTGGCGATGTCGAGCGGGCTCGGTCCGGCCATGACGTTCTGCAGCAGGATCGCATCCCTGACGTTTCGCGCCAGCGGACCGGTGTGGCAATAGAAGTCGAGGTTGAAGGGCGGCTCGTCCGGATTGCGGCCGTAGGGCGGTTTGAAGCCGACAAGACCGCAGGCCGAGGCAGGAATGCGGATCGACCCGGCAATGTCCGAACCGGTGGCGATCGACGATGTACCTGACGCCAGCGTTGCCGCAGACCCGCCCGACGACCCGCCCGGCGTGAAGTCCGGATTCCAGGGATTGCGGGTGACGCCCCACCGTTTCGACCAGGTATAGCCGGCGCAGCTGAATTCCGGCGTCGCCGTGCGCGCGTGCACGATGCCGCCTGCCTTGATGATGCGCTCATTGATGGTCGAGGTGTGGCCGCCAATGGCATCCTTAGACAGGAGCGAACCGTGCGATGTTGGCTTGCCCTTGATGTAGCTCTCGTCCTTGATACCGATCGGCAGGCCCTCGAGCGCGCCGGTTTTGGCGCCCTTGGCGTATTTCGCCTCGGCTTTCCTGGCCAGTTCCATCGCCTCGTCAAAATGCTCGAAGGTGAAGCAGTTGATCGTCGGCTTCGTCGCCTCGGCGCGATCGATGGTCGCCTGCATCAGTTCGATGGGCGAAAGGGTCTTTGTCTTGAACAGCCGCAGCGCCTCATGGGCCGGCATGTAGCAGAGGTCGAGATCGGTCATGAAAGTCTCCTGCGATCGCCGGATCGCCTTGGCTTGATGGATCGAGAGGTGGCCGCGCCGCATGTCGCGGCGCGGAAAACAACGGATCAGGCTATTTCTGCAGGTCGGTCCAGATTTTCGTGTAGAGCGCCTGCACATCCGGCGGACAGGCCGCCATGAACTGGCCCTTGGCGGCGAATTCGGCTGGCACGTTCACCTCCGGCGCGTCCTTCATGTCGGCCGGCATGAAGGCTTCCGAGCCCTTGATGCCGTTCGAATAGCGGGCGAAGGCCGAGATCAGGGCGGCATTCTGCGGATCCATGATGAAGTTCTGGAACAGCTTGGCATTGTCGACGTTCTTGGCGTCCTTGAGAACCGCGACGTTGTCCATCCAGATCGGATAGCCCTCCTTGGGATAGCCATAGACGATCTTGTCGTTCTGCAGCCGCTGGCGCAGCGAAATGCCGTTCCAGTTGACGCCGGCAGCGATGTCGCCCTTGCCCAGGCCGTCGACGGCGCCGTAGTCGAAGGACAGCCATTTCGCCTTGGCCTCGACCAGCTTGTCGCGCACCTTCTTCAGCAACACCTTGTCGTCGGTGCAATACTGGCCGCCTTCGTAGGCGATGGCGAGGAACATGATGTCACCCATTTCGGGCACGACGTTGATCTTGCCGACGAGTTCGGGCGGTGGGTCGAGGAAGATTGCCGACGTATTCACATCGCCCGAATAGACCGATTTGTTCACCGATATGCCTGTCGTGCCCCACTGCCACGGAACCGTGTATTTGCGGCCCGGGTCGAACGGTACATCGACCCATTTGGGATCGACGTTCTTGAAATTCTCCATCGCATTGGGATCGGTCTCCAGCAGCAGCCCTTCGCTGATCCAGATCGGCACGACACTGGCCGAGGGCACGACGATGTCGAAACCGGCGCCGCCCTGGCGGATCTTGGCGAGCGCGGTGTCGTTGGAATCGAAGTCGGTGACGGTGACCTTGACCTTGTAGGTCTCCTCGAACTTCTTGATCAGGTCGGGGTTGGTATAGTTGCCCCAATTGTAGATGTTGAGCTCGCCATCGGCACGCGCCACGCCCGTGACAGCCAGTAGCGATAGCCCGACGGCTGTCGCGGTCAGTTTCCAGTTCATGCTCTTGCTCCCATTGTTGGGACCGGCGGCGATGCGGCCTCAGGTCCGTTTCCTGCTGAAGAAAAAGAACGCCGTGACAATGCCGATCGACAGGACAAGGAAGACTGTCGAGATCGCATTGATTTCCGGCGTCACGCCGCGACGAATCTGGCCGAGCATGAAGGTCGGCAGCGTGTCCTGGCCGCCGGATTTGACGAATTCGGTGATGACCACGTCATCCAGCGAGACGACGAAGGCAAGCATCAGCCCAGCCAGGATGCCCGGCCAAAGCAGCGGCAGCGTCACATGCCGGAAGGCCTGCCATTTGCCTGCATAGAGGTCTGCCGCCGCCGTTTCGAGCGAGAGATCCATGCTTTCGAGCCGAGCACGGATCGGCAGATAGGCGAACGGGATGCAGAAGGCGGTGTGGGCTGCGATCAGGTATCCAAGACCCGAATAGCCGGTCCAGATCTTGATGCGCGAGAACACAATCAGCAGCGCCACCGCGGTGACGATCTCCGGCACCATCAGCGGCTGGTTGATGAAGGCGTATTTGAAGGTCAGCCCGCGATATGGCTTGGTCCGGGTCGTCGCCAGCGCCGCCATCGTTGCGGTGATCGTCGCCAGGATGGCGGCGACGGCTGCGATCTGGAACGAGCGAATCGAGGATTCGATCACCAACGTGTTGTTCCAGGCGACATGGAACCAGCGCAGCGAAAAGCCCTTCCAGATCGCGAGCGATTCGTTGTCGTTGAAGGCGAAGACGACGAGCGTGCCGATCGGCAGATAGAGAAGGAAGAAACACACCATCGCTATGGTGACGAAGCCGTTCTGCTGGCGGACATCGAAGCGCTTAACCATGGCTGCCATCCGACCTTGTCATGTTGCGGACGTAGAACAGCAACGCCACCATCACGATCGCCATCAGCGTGATCGACAGCGCCGCACCGAGCGGCCAGTTGCGCCCTTGGCCGAATTGCAGTTCGATCAGATTGCCGATCATCAGATTGGTGCCGCCGCCCAGCACGCGCGGCGTCACATAGGCGCCGAGCGAGGGAATGAAGACGAGGATGGAGCCGGCAACGATGCCCGGCGCGACCAGCGGCACGATGATGCGCCGCAACACCTGGAATCGCGTCGCGTACAGGTCGTAACCCGCCTCGATCAGCCGGAAGTCGATCTTCTCCATGCTGGCGTAGAGCGGCAGCACCATCAGAGGCAGGAAGACATAGACCATGCCGAGCAGGACGGCGAAGTTCGTATACATCAGCTGGATGGGATGATCGGCGATCCGCAGCAGCTGCAGCAGCCAATTGATGAGGCCATCATTGCGCAGCACCTCCTGCATGGCGAAGGTTCGGATCAAAAGGTTGGTCCAGAACGGGATGGTGATCAGGAACAACCAGATATCGCGCCGGTGTTCCGGTCGTGTCGCGATGAAATAGGCGGTCGGAAAGCCGAAGATCAGCGTTAGGATCGTGGTCATGGCCGACAGGGACACCGAGCGCCAGAAGATCGACAGATGCGCGCTGGCGAAGGACAGCGTGTCGTCGAAGACGTCTCGCTGAAGCAGCACGCTCACCCAGGCGTCGGTCGAAAACTGCCATTTCACGTCGCCGTAATTGCCTGGGGTCAAAAAGGAATAGACGACCACAATCAGCAGCGGCCCAAGCGCCGCGAGGAAGACGATCAGCAGCGCCGGCGCGGAAAGCAGCCAGCGCGAGCGGATATCGTTGCGTTCGGCCTTGTCGGCGATCTCGTTCGCGGTCGCCATGAACTAATCCTTCAGCAGCTGCGCGGCGACGTCGCCGATCTGAATGCCGACCTTGTCCCCGGCTTCGAAGCCGCAGCCGGCACAACGTGAATTCTGCTGGCGCACGATGAAGGGACCGCCGTCCGCCAGCCGGACATGGATATGCGTGTCGGTGCCGAAATAGACGACGGTCTCGACCGTGCCGGTCAGGTCGCCGGCGGCCTTGACGAGCCTGGCATGCTCGGGCCGCACCATCAGCGTCGCCTGGCTGCCCGGCTGGAAATCGCTGGCGGTGGTCGCGAGGATCCTTGCTCCCGAGCGCAGTGTGACCCGCGCCTTGCCATCCGCGGTGCCTTCGACCGTGCCGTCCAGGAAATTGGTCTCGCCAATGAAGTCGGCAACGAAGCGTTGCGCCGGGTGATCGTAGATGTCCCAAGGCGTGCCGACCTGCAGGATCTTGCCTGACGACATCACCGCGATGCGGTCCGACATCGTCAGTGCTTCTTCCTGATCATGGGTGACGAAGATGAAGGTGATGCCGGTTTCGTGCTGCAGCCGCTTCAACTCGATCTGCATCTCCTTGCGCAGCTTGTAGTCGAGCGCCGACAAGGGTTCGTCGAGCAAGAGCACCTTCGGCTGGGGCGCCAGCGCCCGGGCCAGCGCCACGCGCTGCTGCTGGCCGCCAGAAATCTGGCTGGTGCGGCGGCTCTTCAATTCCCCCATGTGGACGAGAGTCAACATCGCATCGACGCGCGCCTCGATCTCGGCCTTGGGCTTGCCCAGCATCTTCAGGCCGAAGCCGATGTTCTCGGCCACCGTCATGTGCGGGAACAGCGCATAGGACTGGAAGACGGTGTTGACCGGCCGCTTGAACGGCGGCAAAGGCGCAATGTCCTGGCCGTGGAGCAGGATTTCGCCGGCACTCGGAAAATCAAAGCCGGCGATCAGCCGCAACAACGTCGTCTTTCCGCAGCCGGATGGTCCCAGCAGTGTGAAAAACTCGTTCTCGCGAATGGAAACGGAAACCTCGTCGAGCGCCCTGACGGGCTCCTGGCCGGGTCCCTGAAAAGTCCTGGTGACGCCCTTCGCCTCAACGGCTGGCCGGATGGCTGTCAAGATATTCCCCTCTCCTGGTGGCCATTCACCGGCAAAGCCGGCTGGCCAACTCAATCCTCGAAGTCAGGAATAATTATTACTGAACATACAGTCAATATCTTTTTACGAATGCGGCTTGCTCCGCGATTGCGCTGATAATCCGCGCCCGAAGAGCATCCTGTTGCCGTCATGGCTGAAAACCGATGCGCCGGCGATTCCAAGCCCAGCGTGATCGCCATGGGCTTGCTGGGGGCGGGTCAGGTTGACGCGCCTTCTGCCGGCCGTGCCGACACTTTTCTACGGCAAACGCCAATTAGCAGGCGGTAAGGTGGGAAGCATTTGGACGGGGCCGGACCGAAGCCCGGACGTCAGTCGGCTGTGGCAAGCGATATCGTGTAGCGCGGCCCCGGATTCCTGTTTCGCTTTCGCCACGGCCTCAGACGATCTTTCAGTCTCGTTCGGACAACGGGCTTCTCGTAAAGCGGAGCCGGCAGGCCGGCGAGCGCGTAGTAGTCGTCCAGGATGCTGGTCTGCAGCAGACGCTGCTCCTGTGTGAAGAAGCTGAAATGCGCGGCGACCAGATCGCCGAAAACCCTGCCCGGCCGATCGAGCTTTGTCGGCAAGGTCGCTGACAGCCATTCCTCTTCATCATTTCCCGGCGGGTAGAAAAGCTCGCCGATCTCCAGGATATCCGAGCCGAAAAACCCGATCGCGTTGATCGAGAAGCGCCCCAGCCTGACGTCCCGGTCAGGCACGCGGAAATCACCCAGCCGGTTCGTCCGCACAGCCTCGATGAAGACGGGATGAAGCGCCTCGGGAAAGCTGGCATGTGCCCAGGAATAGGGGCACATCGCCTGGCAGGTAAGCGGCCCATCGATCAGAACCCTGGAAAGATTTTTAATCAAGCTGTTGCAGACAGCGTTGTTGATGATGAGCGGCGCATACCAGAGGGCCGCCCCCTTTTCCGCCATGGCCCGCGCCTTGAATCTGGGGAGAAAGCCCTCCTCCAGAAAAACCACGTCGTCATCAAGGCGCAGATAGAGAGCGTCGGCGTCGTCACAGAAGCGAAAGAACCTGCCGATGACGTCGATGGTGCCGTCGGCACTCGGAAGCGTCTTTATCTTGCAGCGCGGATCGCTGGCTGCCAATCGCTGGAGATAGGCGCGGTCGGCTTCGTTGCGGCAATTGTCCCACAGATGCCATTCATGCACCTCGGGACTTTTCAGAACATGGTGGCTGAGCAGGCGCAGGTACTTCTCGCGTCCGGCCGGCGTCACGACGATAAGTTTCATGGATGCGAGACCCTATGGTGGCCGCTTTTGCTCGACCGATCGATCAACGATATCGATAAAATAAATGTTCGGATTCTGAAGATTCCTCTAATCCATACAAAGACGATCAAAGCTACCAAAATATTTTGATCCAGCCAGCCGAAATACCTCGTTTCCAAACACTTCGGTCGAATGTCTTTTTTCGCTTGAATCCTGACCAACAGCGGCGAATAAGGCGCTAACGCTGAACGCTGAATGGATACGGCCGAATGGACAAGAACCTGCTTGGCAAGGCCGACATTCTGATTGTCGGCGCAGGCTTTTATGGCGCGACGCTCGCCGAGCGCATCGCCACGCAACTCGGCCGGCGTGTGCTGGTGATCGACCGGCGCCAACACATTGGCGGCAATGCTTATACCGAACAAGATCCCGCCACCGGCGTCGAGATCCATCGCTACGGGCCGCATCTGTTCCACACATCCAACGAGGAGGTCTGGAACTATCTGCGCGCCTTCACCGGTTTCACGGCCTATCGCCATCGTGCGTTTTCGACCTATCGCGACAAGGTCTATCCGCTGCCGATCAACCTCGCCACGATCTGCCAGTTCTTCGGCAAGCGGTTGAGCCCCAATGAGGCGCGCGGCATGATCGCCGAGCAGGCGGCGGAGCTTGGCGATCGCCCTCCGGCCAATCTCGAGGAGAAGGCGATTTCCCTCGTCGGCCGGCCGCTCTATGAGGCCTTCATCAAGGGCTATACGGCCAAGCAATGGCAGACGGACCCGCGCGAACTGCCGGCGCAGATCATCGCGCGCCTGCCGGTCCGCTACACATTCGAGGACGGTTATTTCAACGACCGTTTCCAGGGCCAGCCGGTTGATGGCTATACAGCGATCTTCGAAAGGATGCTCGCGCATGAGCTCATCGAAACACGGCTTGGCGTCGACTTCTTCGATATCAAACCGTCGCTGCCAAAGGACCTGCCGGTCGTCTACACCGGCGCCATCGACCGCTATTTCGACTATTGCGAGGGCGAGCTCGGCTGGCGGACCATCGATATCGATCTCGAGGTCATGGACACGCCGGATCATCAGGGCACGGCGATCATGAACTATGCCGACGAGGCCGTGCCCTACACCCGCGTCGTCGAGTTCCGGCATTTCAATCCGGAACGCCAGCACAAGAGCGACAAGACACTCATCGGCCGCGAGTATTCCCGTTTTGCCGGCCGCAGCGACGAACCCTACTATCCGATCGACACGCGCCGGGATCAGGCGGTGTACCGTCGTTATCTCGAACGGGCGGCCGCCGAGAAAAACTTGCATCTCGGCGGACGGCTGGGCACCTACCGGTATCTCGACATGCATCAGGCGATCGGCGCGGCCTTGAAGGCCTTCGAAACTGTGTTTGGCCCCTACTTCACCGGCAAGCTCGATTCAGTCTCACGGTCGCTATGACGGGTCGGGTCTCCTAGGCAGTTGCCGCCGATCTGCTGTCGGTCGCAATCTGTCGGCCAAACCATTCGAAGGTGCGCCGGATCCCTTCCTGGTAGCTGGTCTTTGCCTCCCATCCGGGAAGAACCTGTCTTACCAGGGTCAAGTCCGGGCACCGGTTCGTCGGATCCTGCGGGGCAGGTGCATGGTGTTCGATGCGGCTGCCCGGCACAAGCGAACTGACGAATTTCGCGGTCTCGAGAACCGAGACCTCGCGATTGTTGCCGATGTTCAAGGGGCCGCGGTGCGAGATGCTGTCGCGCCAGAAGAAACGCTCCAACCCATCGACGATATCGTCGACGTAACCCCAGCTGCGCGATTGTGAGCCGTCGCCATAGACGGTCAGGACTCCGGTGGTCAGGGCCTGGCTGACAAAATTCGAAACAGCGCGGCCATCATCGATGCGCGTTCGCGGCCCATAGGTGTTGAACAACCTGACGACGCGGACATCGAGCCCGCTGACGCGTTGCTCTTCGAACAGCAGCGCCTCGGTGCAGCGCTTGCTTTCATCATAGGAAGCCCTTGGCCCGGTGCAGTCCACGGATCCCCGGTAGCTCTCCGGTTGCGGCGAGACCATGGGATCGCCATAGACCTCCGAGGTCGAGGCGAAGCAGAAGCGACCGCCGGGCCTGAGCAGCGATAGAAGATTGAGCGCGCCGCCTATGTTGGCCCTGATCGTGCGCGCCGGCTCGCGCATGTACCATACGGGCGAAGCCGGTGACGCCAAATGGATGATCTCATCGAAATGCCGGCTGGCCGTGAAGCTTTCGGCATCGGCAATCTGCAGGTTGAACCGCGGATCCGCGACATGGGCAAGGTTGTCGCGCAATCCGGTCCATAGATTGTCGACGACGACAAGCGTTTCCAGATCGTCGCGCAGCAGCAAGCGATCGACAAGATGAGAGCCAATGAAGCCACAGCCCCCAGAAACCAACACACTGCGCGGCATGCGCACTCCCTTCCAGAAACCCGGCCGGTCAACGCGCCGCAGCGCTTGTTTTCCAAATATGATGGAAACTGGATTCTATCCAGATAAGTCTTCTATCAGTGCTTTTATCGACACCGCAATTGCAACGACCAAACTGGTCTTGCGCCAGCCGGTGGCCGCTCGCCCGATGAACAGTTGCCGGGATAGACAGAGCGTTGCCGGTACTTGGCGCGGGTGGGTGAGCGTATTCTGGCGGGCTACAACGCCCGTTGCGGGCAAGGCATCCCGGTGGCATCGCCACAGCGTGACGCCGTGGGCTGCGGTCTGTTACTCATTGCTTCCGACTGGCGCACAAGCTCGGCGAAGACCAGCGCGAAGCTACCCAGCATGAGAATGACGATGATCAGGCGTGCTACCGGCAATAGGTCGGCCTCGTCTGGTTGGTGCGTGCTCCCGAACATCTAGGTTCGTCCACGGGATCATGCGCACAAATCAAATGTGCCACAGCGTCCTTTGGCATCCCGAAGGATACTTGCGGTGCCGCGGGCGCCCCCACGCCATCCATGCCGGCTAACATGATCGATCCGCCTTTACGAGAGTTTAAGCCCCGCCTTAACCATCACATTCACTCGCGCCCTGTCACGAAGCGCGACCTGCCGGTCCTGGCGACGCCGTCGCGGCACGGCTTTGCCACCGGCGCAACGGCTCTCTTTGCAGACCCGCCCGCACCATGCTACCCCGGCGCTGGCGCGACCAGACCCGCCGCCAATCGGTCGCGATCGGGGAGCCATGAGCACAGCCGCCAACAGCATCGCCTTCGTCTCGTCGGACACAGCAGACGCCAAGGCGGCGCTGGAAAGTCTGTCGGCGCGTTATGGCCAATGTTCGATCGCGGAGGCCGCGGTCGTGGTGGCCCTGGGCGGAGACGGCTTCCTGCTGCAGACCTTGCGCGACACGATGGGAACGGGAAAGAAGGTCTACGGCATGAACCGTGGCACCATCGGGTTCCTGATGAATGAGTACCGTTCCGGAGGACTCACCGAGCGAATCGCGGCAGCGGTCGCCGAAACCATCCGCCCGCTGGAAATGCTGGCCGTCACCTCGGAAGGCGAAACCGTTTCGGCGCTGGCGATCAACGAAGTTGCGCTGTGGCGCCAATCCTATCAGACAGCCAAGATCCGCATCAGCGTCGATGAACAGATCCGGCTCGAGGAACTCAGCTGCGACGGCGTGATGATCGCCACGCCAGCCGGATCCACCGCCTACAATCTCTCCGCACACGGCCCTATCCTGCCGCTCGACGCACCACTGCTGGCGCTGACCCCAGTCAGCCCGTTTCGCCCGCGTCGTTGGCGTGGCGCTTTGCTCTCCAACAAGGCGACTGTGCGCTTCGACATTCTCGAGCCGGAAAAGCGGCCGGTGAACGCCGCCGCCGATCACACCGAGGTCAAGGCGGTGACTTCGGTGACGGTGCGGGAATCGCCGACTGCGACGGCGACCTTGCTGTTCGATCCCAATCATTCCTGGAACGAGCGCATCCTGGCCGAACAGTTCCGTTACTGAGCCGGCACACAGACAAGCGGCCGGATTAAGCATCGCGATTAAGGTTACAACTTCACAATCGTGCCAATCCCGCCCGTTTCTGTTGACAAATCGCGGACTTGCGCCTAATCGCAATACCAATCTTGCAGGCGCGTGGCGCTTGCCGCGACAGACGCCGTTGCGCTTCCCCGAACCAGCCAAAGACAACAACACTTGTCCTCAGACACCACGACCGCTCAAGAAGCGTTGACCTTCGCAGACCTCGGCCTGTCGCCGAAGGTCCTTTCCGCAGTCACCGATGCCGGCTACACCCAGCCGACGCCGATCCAGGCTGGTGCCATCCCGCACGCCTTGCTCGGCAAGGATATTCTGGGCATCGCCCAGACCGGCACCGGCAAGACGGCTTCCTTTGTGTTGCCGATGCTGACCCGCCTCGAAAAGGGCCGGGCACGCGCCCGCATGCCGCGCACGCTGATCCTGGAACCGACGCGCGAACTCGCCGCCCAGGTCGAAGAGAATTTCATCAGATACGGCAAGAACCACAAGCTCAACATCGCGCTTTTGATCGGCGGCGTGTCGTTCGACGAGCAGGACAAGAAGCTGGAGCGCGGCGCCGACGTGCTGATCGCGACACCCGGTCGTCTGCTCGACCACCGCGAACGTGGCAAGCTGTTGCTCAACGGCGTCGAGATCCTCGTCATCGACGAGGCCGACCGCATGCTCGACATGGGCTTCATTCCCGATATCGAGCGCATCTGCGAAATGATCCCGTTCACCCGGCAGACGCTGTTCTTTTCGGCGACCATGCCGCCGGAAATCACCAAGCTGACGGAAAAATTCCTGCACGCGCCCGTGCGCGTCGAGGTTTCGAAGGCCGCGTCCGCTGCAACCAACATTATCCAACGGCTGGTCAAGTCCGGCTCGAAGCCCTGGGACAAGCGCGAGACGTTGCGCAACCTCATCAAGGCCGAAGACGCGGAACTGAAGAACGCCATCATCTTCTGCAACCGCAAGGTCGAGGTGTCCGAGCTGTTCCGCTCGCTGCTGAAGTATGATTTCGATGCCGGCGCCCTGCACGGCGACATGGACCAGCGCGCCCGCATGCAGATGCTGGCCAATTTCCGTGACGGCAAGCTTCGTTATCTCGTGGCTTCGGACGTCGCGGCGCGCGGCCTCGACATCCCCGATGTCAGCCACGTCTTCAACTATGACGTGCCGATACACGCCGAGGACTATGTCCACCGCATCGGCCGCACCGGCCGCGCCGGGCGCTCCGGCAAATCCTTCACCATCGCGACCAAGTCGGACACCAAATACATCGACGCCATCGAACGGCTGATCGGCAACAAGATCGAGTGGCATGACGGCGACCTGTCGACGGTCGTGGCCAGCGAAGGCGGCGAGGACGATGCGCCGCGCCGTGGCAAAGGCGCGCCGCGCCGCGCCGGCCGCAAGGACGACGATCGCAAGGACAGGGGCGAGCGCAAGAAGGGCGGCGAACGTCGCGCCAAACACAGCGAGGAAGATGCCTCGACCGTGGTCGCACAGCAGGAACAGCCCGATGTGGCTGAGACGGCTGTCGCCGACATTGGCGAACGGCGTGCGCGCAAGGAGGCGATCCGTTCGGACAACACCGAACGCAAATCCTCCGATCGCAACGAACAGCGCGCACCGGAACGGGGCGATACCAGGCCGCAGCGCGACAGCAACCGCCCTGCCCGTCACCGCCACCAGGAAGATAACGACACCACCGTTGGCTTTGGCGATGACATGCCGGCCTTCATGCGCATCGTCGCCAAGGTCTGATCTCCGGCTGCTTTCGACGGCTAGCCGGTCAGCCGGCTTGCCGTCGCAGTAAGCTTCTGGCCTGCCTCGACCGTTACATCGGCCCAGGCATCATCTTGGTCGGCTTCTCCAGCATCGGAAAGTCGGCCTTGGTGCATTTCACGTTCGGGTTCGTCGGGCTGAACATGCCGTTCGGATTGTCCCTGAACAGCCAGGCGTGAAGATCGTAGTGGACGAACTCCCTCGGAATGAGCGGATAGTGGCCCTCCATCGGACCCATGAAGGTCTGGCCAAACAGCTTCGGCGGCGCTTTGACGTCCGGGGTCAGCGGCACCAGCCATTCCACGCCGACCAACTTCAGGCCCTTCTTGGTCGGCTCGTAGATCAGCACGTTGGGCTTCATCGGGTCGAGTTTCTGGCCGACGCTTGGGACGTTGACGAAATGAATGCCCATGGCGCCTTTCGGGTATTCCATAGAGCCCGGTATCTTTTCTCCGCTGTAGTAGACACAGCCGACGGTCGACAGATAGAGATCGCGAACGGCGGCGGTGTAGTCTTCATATTTGGCGAGCGACTTTTTCAAGGCATCGATGTCGGCCTTGTTGGCGTCCTCGGCCCAAGCCGTAGCGCCCCCCAACCATGCGCCTACAACACCGGTCAAAACGAGGACGCCGCAGCGCCCAAGGCCTGTTCTTGTCATGCATTCCTCCCAGACTTTCTGATCTGGCCGTGCAAGACCGAGGCGGAAAAATGCTTATAGCGCGGCCAGTTGTGCCCGCCTCATCCCCTCTGGAACAGGACGATGCTATTCCTTTCCATCACTGCGGGAAAGTCATTAATTAGAACTAGCTAATGCTCTGGCGTATCTGAAGAGCGTCGACGTCCCTCAAATAAAAACGGCCCCTTGCGGGGCCGTTTTCGTTTTCAGATCGATGCCGGTCAGGTGAGCGGCGACAGCTGGATTTCGACGCGGCGGTTCTGCTCGCGGCCGGCGGCCGTCGCATTGGATGCGATCGGCCGCGTCTTGCCGAAGCCGGTGACGGCGAAGCGGCGCTGATCGACGCCCTGACCGGACAGATAGTTGGCAACCGCCAGCGCGCGGCGCTGCGACAGATCGAAATTGTGCTGTTCGCCGCCGGTCGAATCGGTATGACCGAACACGTCGACGGTGGTTTGTTTGAACTTCTTCAGCACCAGCGCGACCGAGTTCAGCACCGGATAGAAGCCGGGCTTCACCGCATCCTGATCGACATTGAAGGTGATGTCAGACGGCATGTTGAGGATGATCTGGTCGCCACTGCGGGTGACGCTGACGCCAGTGCCTTCGAGCTGCCGGCGCAGTTCAGCTTCGTTCTGGTCCATGGTGGCACCGATGGCGCCGCCGGCCAGCGCACCGATGCCGGCGCCGATCAGCGCGTTGCGGCGGTCATTGCCGCCGGCAAGCAGACCAAGGCTGGCGCCTGCCAAGGCACCAAGACCGGCGCCTGCGGCGGTGTTGGAAATCTTCTGGTCGCCCGTATACGGGTCGGTGGTGGTGCATGCGGTCACGAACAAAGCCGTCGCCACAACGACGAGCACGGTCTTCTTCATAGATGGTCCCTCTCCAAGTCGCGCCTTTTCCGACGGCGCCAAATCAGCCCTTGCCGCGACTTGTACCATGAATTGCGGCGAAAAGCGGAACGGGAAAGATGCCCGCGACGGCTTTTCCCGGGGTCCGTTACGTGACGATCGCCTTGGCCGGCTACCAGAGATTCTTGCCGTCGATGATCACCACTTCAACCTTGTCGAGATCGAAATCATCGAACAGCCGCGAATTGACGCTGATCTTGGGATTGTCGAAATCGGGCTTGCCGGTCGACCAATCCGGCGTTTGCGTGAAGGTGCCGCAGCCGCAAGTGGCGCAAAAACCGTGTTTTACGGTTTTCGAGCCCCACTCATAGACAGAAACGTTTTCCAGCGGGCTGGTGAGCTTGAATTGCGACGGGATGTAATAGGCCCAGAGCGAGCCGCGTTTCGAGCAGAACGAACAGGTGCATTGCGTCACCGTCTGCGGTGCCTCTGAAACCTCGAATGTCGTCGCCTTGCAGTGGCAGCTTCCCTTGATGGTCATCAACATCACCTCTCGATTGTCCGCCGCCCATGCGGCAGGGCACCATAAAGAAGCGATCCTGACAACTGTCCGTCAGCAGGCTTTGCCCGCGACCAGCGGCAGCAAGCTCAGTAAGACGATGGCGGCACGAACAGGCAGATGGTCTTTCCGGCATCGAGCCCGGCTTGATGCGCGCACCAATGGAATTCTCCGTCGGGCGAATCCTTGACCCGTCTGTCGCTGTACGCCACCACCTCCCCAGTATCCTTGATGACATAGCCTTCCGGGCGCTCGCTGATCGATGTCTGCGACACTTCGTGGCAGTCATAGTTCGCGCAGCAGGCAAACGGATAACTCCAGCCTTGCGGCTTGGCCGCGGTCGGCTTGGCGTCATGCGCCAAGGCCGGCGCCGATAGGGCCGCGATCAAGCAGGCCGCGCACAGGGGGATGAGGAGCTGGCCAACCGATGGAACGGCAATGGCCGATCTGGAACTGGCAGCAGACATGGGAACGTTCCTTTCAAACGAGGTTCAAGCGTTTCGCTTGCCCGTTCCTGGAACGTGTCTTCCCAGCGGCCAAATCGTCAGCAGATACGCCGCGACCGGCCATAAATGCTTTTGTCTCCTCCTGCCTCCGATGGTGAGCCGAAATGTGAGTCGGCGCAAGAAATTGCTGCGAGACCGGCCCGCACCCTGTTGCTCGGCCGCCCAAGGCAGCAACCAGGTGATCTCACAACTACGGCAGTCGTCGTCGGTGATGGCCGCTTCGTCCTGTGCGAGCGGTCACAAGCCAGGTTTGGCGGCGGACGGCGCTAGTCCAGATCCGCCACGGCCTCACCCGCACCGCCCTCGATGCGCTGCGACAGCGAGGCTTCCATGAAATCGTCGAGGTCGCCATCGAGCACGCTCGACGGGCTGGTGCTTTCGACGCCGGTGCGAAGGTCTTTCACCAGCTGGTACGGCTGCAGCACGTAGGAACGGATCTGGTGACCCCAGCCGATGTCGCTCTTCGAGGCTTCCGTGGCGTTGGCGACGGCCTCACGCTTCTTCAGCTCTTCCTCGTAGAGACGCGAGCGCAGCATCTCCCAGGCCTTAGCCTTGTTCTTGTGCTGCGAACGCTCGGCCTGGCATGCGACAGCGATGCCCGTGGCGATATGGGTGATGCGCACGGCCGAATCGGTGGTGTTGACGTGCTGGCCGCCCGAACCGGACGAGCGATATGTGTCGATGCGAACATCGGATTCGGACACGTCGATCTCGATCCTGTCATCGACGACTGGATAGACCCAGATGCTAGAGAAGGAGGTGTGGCGGCGCGCATTGCTGTCATAGGGCGAAATACGAACCAGGCGATGGACACCCGATTCCGTCTTCAGCCAGCCATAGGCATTGTGACCCTTGATCAGCAGCGTGGCGGACTTGATGCCTGCTTCTTCGCCATCATGAACTTCCAGCACCTCGACCTTGAAGCGGCGGCGCTCGGCCCAGCGCGTGTACATTCGCAGCAGCATCGAAGCCCAGTCCTGGCTCTCTGTACCGCCGGCGCCCGCATGGACTTCGAGATAGGTGTCGTTGGCGTCGGCCTCGCCTGACAACAGCGTTTCGACCTGGCGGGCCTTCGCCTCGCCCTGCATCGAGCGGATCGCGGCTTCGGCCTCGGCGATGACGCCTTCGTCGCCTTCCTCCTCGCCGAGCCCGATCAGGCCGATATTGTCTTCCAGCGCCTGGGTGATGCCTTTGACCGCCGCGATGCCTTCCTCGAGGCCCTGGCGTTCGCGCATCAGCTTCTGCGCTTCCAGCGGTTCGTTCCAGAGGCTGGCGTCCTCGGCACGGACATTCAGGTATTCAAGCCGCTTTATGGCCTGATCCCAGTCAAAGATGCCTCCTCAGCAGGGTTATCGCCTGCCTGATCTCGTCGACAATATTCTGCGTTTCCGCGCGCATGGCCTGGTATTTTGTCCTGTTGCTGAAGTGACACTTCGGTCGGCGCGATACATAGGGACGGCGCTGCCATGTGTAAAGCGAAATGGGCCGGCCCCGAGGCCAGCCCAGCAGTCGGCATTGGACCGCTCAGTAGAGGCCGCCGCCGCCGTCCTGGATGGCCTGGTTGGCCTGCGGCGACAGCGGGCCGCCCGACGCGTTGGAGCCGTCGGCGCCCATGCCGATCACCCAGTAGCTGTCGGCGGGACCAGTGCCCGGCTTGAAGGCCTCGATGATGGTGCCCGGATCGCCCGACGCGGCACGCATGCCGGTCTTGCGATTGATGGCGACCAGGTTCATGCCGTCGGGAACCTTGAAGTCGACATTGGGCGTGCCGTCCAGCGCCACACGCATGAAATCCTTGAAGATCGGGGCGGCAAGACCGCCGCCGGTGGCGCCATGGCCAAGGCCGCGCGGCGTGTCATAGCCCATGTAGAGACCGACCACGAGGTTCGGCGTGTAGCCGATGAACCAGGCGTCCTTCTCGTCGTTGGTGGTGCCGGTCTTGCCGGCGATGTGGCGTCCGAGCTCACCGATGGTGGCGCCGGTACCGCGTTGCACCACGCCTTCCATCATCGAGGTGATCTGATAGGCGGTCATCGGATCGAGCACCTGCTCGGAATTGTCGACCAGTTCCGGCTCCGGCTGGTTCTTCCATTCAGGTGCGTTGCAGCCTTCGCAGCCACGCTCATCCTGCTTGAACACGGTCTTGCCGTAGCGATCCTGGATGCGGTCGATCAGCGATGGTTTGATCGACTTGCCGCCATTGGCCATGATCGAATAGGCCGAAACCATACGCATGACGGTCGTCTCGCCGGAGCCCAGCGCCATCGGCAGATACGGCGCCAGATGATCGTAGACGCCGAAGCGCTCGGCATATTCGACGACCAGCTTCATGCCCATGTCGTTGGCAAGCCGCACTGTCATCAGGTTGCGCGACTTCTCGATGCCGGAGCGCAGCGTTGCCGGCCCGGCGACGGTGCCGTCATAGTTCTTCGGCGTCCACGTCGTGTTGCCGCTCTGGATGGTGATCGGTCCGTCCATGATCACCGAGGCCGGCGTATAGCCATTGTCGAGCGCGGCCGAATAGACGATCGGCTTGAACGAGGAGCCCGGCTGGCGCATGGCCTGGGTGGCGCGGTTGAATTCCGACTGCGAATACGAGAAGCCGCCGACCATGGCCAGCACGCGGCCTGTATGCGGATCCATCGCGATCAGGCCACCTTCCACCTCGGGAACCTGACGCAGGCTGTATGTATTGTCGGAACCTTCGTTCTTCTGCACGAAGATGACGTCGCCCGGCTTCAGCACGTCGGCCGGCGACTTGGCCTTGACCGTCTTGCCGTCGACCAGATGGCGCATGGCGAAACCCATGTCGTCCTTGCTGACGGTGCCTTCGACACGTTCCTTGACGATCTCGCCCGACGCCTGGCGTGCGGGCTGCAAGCCGATCGAGAGGCCGGAGGCCGAGGAGTCGAGCACCACGGCCAGCGACCATTCGGGAACGTCTTCCAGCCCCTTGACGGCGCCCAGTGGAACGCCCCAGTCGCTCGACACGTCAATCGACGTCACCGGCCCGCGATAGCCACGCAGCGTGTCGTATTTCATCAAACCGTTCTGCATCGCCTTACGGGCGATAAGCTGAACCTTCGGATCCAGGGTGGTGCGAATGGAAAGGCCGCCCTCATAGAGCGCATTCTCGCCATAGCGGGCGATGATCTGGCGACGGACCTCTTCCGTGAAATACTCGCCCGCGAACAAATAGGAGCCAGTGCGGCGTGGGGCGACACCAAGCGGCTCGGCCTTCGCCTTCGCACCCTCTTCGGGGGTCACGTAACCGTTCTCGACCATCTGGCCGATGACCCAGTTTCGCCGCTCGATCGCGCGATCGGCATGCTTGAAGGGATTGTAGTTGGCCGGACCTTTCGGCAGCGAAGCCAGATAAGCGGCCTCGGCCACGGTCAGTTCGTTCACCGATTTGTCGAAATAGGTCAGTGCCGCGCCGGCGACACCATAAGCGTTGAAGCCAAAGAAAATTTCATTGAGATAGAGCTCGAGGATGCGATCCTTGGAATAAGCCTGTTCGATGCGGAACGAAAGGATGGCCTCCTTGGCCTTGCGTTCCAGGGAGCGCTCGTTGGTAAGAAGGAAGTTCTTGGCAACCTGCTGGGTGATCGTCGAACCACCCTGCATCGGTCCACCCGAAACGTAAGTGAGCATCGCGCGGCCCAGCCCCGTTATGTCGACACCGGGATGGCTGTAGAAATTCTTGTCCTCGGCGGACAGGAAGGCCGCCTTGACGCGATCCGGAATGGCCTGGATCGGCAAATACAGGCGCCGTTCGCGCGCATACTCCGCCATCAGAGCGCCATCCGAAGCATGGATGCGGGTGGTCACCGGCGGCTCGTACTTGGCCAGCACTTCGTAGTCAGGCAGATCCTTTGCTACATGGCCAATGTAAAGCGCAACGCCCGCCGCAGCCAGAAGGGCCAGCGTCGTGCCGATGCCGAAGAAATAGCCAATGAGACGAATCATACCCGCTCCAGTCCTTGGTTCGGGAATTTCCTAAACGAAGCCGCCTTCCACGCAAGCTTTCGAGCCGGTCCCAATCCGTAATTGAAAACCCATGTCGCCACCATGTGGACAAAATACGGCAAGGCCTGATTTCGTGACCGCGCGCCGGAAATAAAGGCGCCGGGTGTTGTTATCCAGCAACGCCACCCCTGATTGCAGGTCGACAGCCATGTCAGCCCCCAGTTGCCGTTCCGACCCGGGCGGAAGCAAACAGTGCTACGGCGTTGGTAATGCTTTGTGCGGCCTTGCCGCGCCATTCGGCGTCGAGCAGCTGCGCCTCGTCCTTGGCATTCGAGAGATAACCGAGTTCGACCAGCACGGATGGCACGTCTGGCGCCTTCAGCACCTTGAACCCGGCGGAACGCTGGGGATTGTTGATGAGGCCGACGCTGGTCGAGAGCTGGCCGACCAATGTGTGGGCGAAACTCATCGAAAATGTGTGCGTCTCGCGGCGGATCAGGTCGATCAGGATGTCGGTCACTTCCTTGTTATCGTCCTTGATGACCATGCCGGCGAACTGGTCGGAGAGATTCTCGCGGTCGGCAAGCGCCTGCGCTTGCGGGTCAGATGCCTTGTCGGAGACAGTATAGACGGTGGCGCCGCGGATGCCCTTGACGCTGATTGTATCGGCATGGATCGAAATCAGCAGATCGGCTTCATGCTGGCGGGCAATGCGCACGCGGTCGTCCAGGCGCAGATATTCATCGGTGTCGCGCGTCATGAAGACGTCGTATTTGCCGATGGCCGCGAGCTTGTCACGCAGCTCCGTGGCAAAGGCCAGCGTGACGTTCTTCTCGATGGTGCCGTTCAGGCCCTCGGCGCCGCCGTCGACGCCGCCATGGCCGGGATCGATGACGACGGTGAAGCGGTGACCGGGATTGGAGACCGGGCCGGTGCCGACCCGCCCGCCCTTATCGGTCGAAACCGTCGAGCCGGTGGTCAGCGCCTGGTTGGCAAGGGCTACGTCGAACTCCCGTTCGGATGCGGCCGACATGTCGATGGCAATGCGGTAGCCGGTCCCGTCCTCATTCTTGAGCACATCCAGCTTGTCGACGGCGAACGGCCCCTTGCCGGTCAGGATCAGCCGCGAAACGCCCTCGCCGAGTGCGCCCAGGCGCACGCCCCTGACCAGGCCGCGCGGCTTCAAATCCTTGGCGTCGATGGCCAGCCTGGTATTCGCCAGGTCGATGACCAGGCGATTGGGTCCGCGCAGCAGGAACCATTTGATGTCCGGTTCGCGGTCGAAATCCATGACGATGCGCATCTTGGTGGCATCGCCCGCCATCTTGTAGCCTTTCGCCACCAATGGCGCGTCGGCGGCGTTTGCAACGGGGGAAAGCACTTGGGAAATCGCCACCAGCACCAAGAGACAGAAGGCGCGCAGAATCCGGCTGCCGACACGACATCCCTTGTCTGTGAAGTCTGCCAGTCCCATCTCTTCCAGTCGCTCCCGGTTTGGCGCCAGGCGCCCGCTCATTTCGTCGAAGTGCCGGTTAGGCCGCGAACTCGATTAACGATTGGTATCCAGAGAAGGTTAACCAAGCCTTTTCACGCAAGGTTCGGAACCCAGGCTTACGCTACGGAACTGCTTTTTGCCGGCATCGGAAATCGGGGTTGCCTTCCACCCCGTCAAATCATAAAAGCGATAGTGGATCACTGCAATCCTGGAACCGCCCTCCTCCGCAGCTTCCTGCTACAGGGTCAGATGAAAAGGCGGCTCCTTTCGCTTCACGCGAAAAGGGTTCAGGTGATTGCGACGAATTTCGCAGGTGTGCTCCCGTGGCGGGGGAATCACCTGCGTGAGGAAAACGGCCGGGTTTGTTCCCGTGCCGGCTCTGTATGAGCAAACAAGCTGGTCCGGTTTCCGGGCTTTGGTTCAAAAGGTTCTGCTGGTGACGATGGCTTCAAGCGCAATCATGGAAAGGTCCGCATCAAACCGCGCCAGTATGGCTGCGGGCGGCACCGCCATGACGCGCAGGCACCGTCCGGCGGACATTCAGACATCCGGCACCCACACTCCAGACACGCAGCAGCGGGCTTTGCCTTGCAAGCTGCGGCTGACGGCTGCCGGGAGGAAACGAAATAATGCCCAACAAAATGCTGATAGACGCCTCCCACCCGGAGGAAACACGCGTTGTCGTCGTACGCGGTAACCGTATCGAAGAATTCGACTTTGAATCCCAGGACAAGAAGCAGCTCAAAGGAAATATCTACCTCGCCCGCGTAACGCGCGTCGAACCCTCCCTTCAGGCAGCCTTTGTCGAATATGGCGGCAACCGTCACGGTTTTCTCGCCTTCAGTGAAATACACCCCGACTACTACCAGATCCCGGTCGCCGACCGTCAGGCCCTGCTGCGCGCCGAAGCGCAAGAGGCCGAAGACGAAGAGGACGAGGATGGTGACGGCGAGGACCGCCAGAGCCGCGAGCGCGGACGACGCGGGCGCCGGCGTGGCGGCAAGAGCCGCGAGCGCGGTGAGCACAAGCGCGATGCGGGCGAAGCAGGCGAAGGCTCCGGCGAGGCAGGCGAAGGCAGCGACAATGGCGACATCGTTGTCGAGGAGATCTCCCACACCTCCGAGATCATCGAACACGCAGCCGATACATCAGAACATTCAGATAGCTCGGAGCATGCTGATGCATCCGGCCATGATGAAGGTTCCGCCGAACAGGACGAAACCGAACCCCGCGAGGGTGGCCCGACATCGATCGCCGCCGCGGTCGAAGGCGATGTGATTTCCGAACCCGTCTCGCAGCCGGAACAGGGCACTGAAGCAACGTCCGGCGACAGTGATCGCGGTATGCTGGAGGAAGTACAGTCCTCGCATCCCGATGACCACGAGATCGAATCGGTCGGCGCCGAGGATGCGCTGGAAGAAGTGCGCAACCGCCGCAAGCCGGTACGCCGCCAGTACAAGATCCAGGAAGTGATCAAGCGCCGGCAGATCCTTCTGGTGCAGGTCGTCAAGGAAGAGCGCGGCAACAAGGGCGCCGCACTCACCACCTACCTGTCGCTTGCCGGCCGCTATTCGGTGCTGATGCCCAACACGGCCCGCGGCGGCGGCATTTCGCGCAAGATCACCAGCGCGGTCGACCGCAAGCGCCTCAAGGAGGTCGTCGCCGATCTCGAAGTGCCGCAGGGCATGGGCGTTATCCTGCGCACCGCCGGCGAGAGCCGCACCAAGGCCGAGATCAAGCGCGACTACGAATATCTGATGCGGCTTTGGGAGAACGTGCGCAATCTCACGCTCCAGTCCACCGCCCCTGCCCTCGTCTACGAGGAAGGCAGCCTGATCAAGCGTTCGGTGCGCGACCTCTACAACAAGGATATCGACGAGATTCTCGTCTCCGGCGAAGAGGGCTACCGCGAGGCCAAGGACTTCATGCGCATGCTGATGCCGAGCCACGCCAAGGTGGTTCAGCCGTTCCGCGACACGACGCCGATCTTCGTGCGCAACGGCATCGAGGCGCAGCTCGACCGCATGCTGCAGCCGCAAGTGACGCTGAAGAGCGGCGGCTACATCATCATCAACCAGACCGAGGCGTTGGTCGCCATCGACGTCAATTCGGGTCGCTCCACCAAGGAGCACTCGATCGAGGACACGGCACTCCACACCAATCTGGAAGCGGCCGAGGAAGTCGCGCGTCAGCTCAGGCTGCGCGATCTGGCCGGCCTGATCGTCATCGACTTCATCGACATGGAGGAGAACCGCAACAACCGCTCCGTCGAGAAGCGGCTGAAGGATCACCTCAAGAACGATCGTGCCCGTATCCAGGTCGGCCGCATCTCGCATTTCGGCCTGATGGAGATGTCACGCCAGCGCATCCGCGCCAGCGTGCTGGAATCGACCATGAAGCCCTGCCCGCATTGCGGCGGCACCGGCCATGTGCGCTCCGATTCGTCGGTCGCGCTGATGGTGGTGCGGGCGATCGAGGAATTCCTGCTCAAGGATTCGCGCAGCCACATCACGGTGCGGACGCCGGCGGCGACCGCGCTCTACGTGCTCAACCACAAGCGCGGCACACTGGTGGAACTCGAAAGCCGCTTCGGCCTGACCATCACCATCGAGGCCGACGATACGGTTGGCGCGCAGCACTATGCGATCTTCCGCGGCGCGCTGGCCGAAAAGCCTGAAGGCTTTGTCGAGGCGCGCAGCTTCCCGGCCTATGTCGAGCCGGAAGAGCCCGAGGACGAGATTGTCGTCGTCGAGGAAGACGAAGAGGTATCGGCCCAGCCCGAACAGCCGCGCCAGCAGCCGCAGCAAAACCAGCAGCCGCGACCTGCCGCTGGCGAGGACGGTGAAGGCCGCGACCGCAAGCGCCGCAAGCGTCGCAGACGTCGCGGCGGCAGGGACCGCGATCGCGAACATGGCGCCCCGGCGGATGGCTCATCCGTCTCCGCTCCGGCCGGCGATTTCGCCGAATCGGCAAACGCGGCGGACGATGACGACGGCGAAGCCGACGACGCCGCTCCGATCGCTGCCAGCGCCTCTGACGAGGCGGCGCAGGCTTCGGATGACGGCCAGGGCAAGAAGCGGCGGCGCGGCAAGCGCGGCGGCAAGCGCAACCGCCGTGAAGACGGCGAAGGCGAGACCGAGGCAAGTGCTGGCGAGACGACCGAGGCTTCCGAGGCTGATGCTTCCGAAAGCGAGCCTGCGTCGATCGAGCCGGTGGCTGTTGCTGTGGCGGAAGAGCCTGTGGCTGCGGTGAGCGAAGAGGTGCCGAGCACCGAGAAGCCCAAGAAGCCGCGTCGCGCAGCCAAGCCGAAAAAGGCAGCCGCCGAGGCCGTTGCTGAAACGACTGTCGTCGAAGCAGCCGCGGAAACGCCGGTCGAGGCTTCGGTGGCTGTTGCCGAGGAAACAGTGGCTGCTGCCGTCGCGGAAGAGCCTGCAAAGGCCCGACCGTCACGACGCAAGCCGGCGGCCATCGATGCGCCGGTGGTACCGGTGGTCTCCTCGACCGTCGCCAGTGAGCCGGAAGCCAAGGCCGACGAAAAGCCGAAGCGTGCCGGCTGGTGGCAGCGGAAGGGCTTTTTCTAAGCCTTTTTGGCCACTTGAACTGATTTGCTGACAAAAAGAATCCTGCGCCGGTCGAAAGACGGCGCGGGATTTTTCATGTCTGGCGTTCGAACTCAGTGAAAAGCGCTATGGCGCGAAGATCGACCAGTTCATCATCCTGGCCAGCTTTTCCAGCGCGATCGAACCCAGTTTGGAATTGCCGTTGGCGTTGAGACCCGGCGACCAGACGGCAAGCGAGGCGACGCCCGGCACGATGCCCAATATGCCGCCGCCGACGCCGCTTTTTCCCGGAATGCCGACGCGGAAGGCGAAATCGCCGGAGCCGTCATAGTGGCCGCAGGTCAGCATCATGGCGCCGATGCGCCGCGCCCGCTCGGCCGACACCACAGTATGACCGGTCGCCGGGTTCTTGCCGCCATTGGCGAGGAAGCGGCCCGCCATCGCCAGTTGCCGGCAACTCATGGCGATAGCGCAATGGTGGAAATAGACGCCGAGCGCCAGTTCCGGCGCGTGATGAAGATTGCCGAAGGATTTCATGTAGTTGGCGAGCGCGAAGTTGCGATAACCGGTGGCGCGTTCGGACGCGGCGACCTCGCGGTCGATGATGATGGTCTCGTCGTCGGCCAGGAACTGGATGAAACGCAGGATCTCGCCGATCGCCTCGCGCGGCTGGTGGCCGGCAAGCAGGATGTCGGAAATGACAATGGCGCCGGCATTGATGAACGGATTGCGCGGAATGCCGTTCTCATGCTCGAGCTGGACGATCGAGTTGAACGGATTGCCGGACGGCTCGCGCCCGACCCGTTTCCATAGCGCGTCGCCGACATTGCCGAGCGCCAGCGTCAATGTGAACACCTTCGAGATGCTCTGGATCGAAAATGCCTGGTCGGCATCGCCCGCAACCAGCACGCGACCGTCATTGGTGACGGTGGCAATGCCGAATTTCCTTGGATCGACCTTGCCCAATTGGGGAATGTAGGTCGCAACATCGCCGCGATCGGTCCACTCGGCCATTTCCGAGGCGACTTCGGCCAATGCTTGATCAAGTTTGGGGGCCTGTTCGAGTTCCGGCATGGTGCTACCTCAACCAGCGTTCGATGCGCGCCATCGCCTCGACCATGTCGTCGTGGCTGCCGGCATAGGAAAACCGCATCGTGCGATGCCCCGCCTGGGTGTCGAAGTCGCGGCCGGGTGTCGCCGCCACATGCGCCTCGGCCAGCATCTTGCGCGCAAAGGCCATGCTGTCATTGGTGTGCCTTGTGACATCGCAAAACGCATAGAAGGCGCCATCCATGGGCGCGGCCAGCGGAAAGCCGAGCTCCGGCAGGCGTTTCATCAGCAGCTCGCGATTCCAGGCGTAGCGGCCCTTGACCGCTTCCAGCTCTTCGGTCGCGGCAAAGGCTTCGATCGCGGCAATCTGCGACAGTTCCGGCGACGAGATGTAGAGGCTCTGGGCGATGCGCTCGACGGGCCGCACCAGTTCTTCCGGCAACACCATCCAGCCGATGCGCCAGCCGGTCATGCAATAGTATTTCGAGAACGAATTGATCACCGTCACGCTGTTGCCGAAGGCCAGTGCCGTGGTGTCCGGGGCGCCATAGGCCAACCGGTGGTAGATCTCGTCGGAGATGACGGCGATGCCCAGCGTCTCCGCTGTATTGACCAGCGCCGACAGTTCGTCGGCCGGTATGACCGCGCCGGTCGGATTCGCCGGACTTGCAAACAGGACGCCCTTCAACGGCTTCTCGCGGTGCGCGGCCTCCAGATGACCGGCATGCAGATAGGCAGCGTCCCCGAGCTCGATCTCGACCACATCGATGCCGAGCGCCGCCATGATGTTGCGATAGGCAGGGTAGCCGGGTGCCGCGATGGCGACGCGGTCGCCCGGATCGAACATCGCCAGGAAGGCGAGATTGAAGGCCGCCGACGAACCCGTGGTCACCGCGATCCGGCCGGGTTCGATTTCGAGCCGATAGTGATCCGCGTAATGCTCCGCGATCACCTTGCGCAGGGCGGCCAGACCCAACGTGTCGGTGTAGCCTATGCGGCCGTGCTCCAAGGCCTTGGCCGCCGCGGCGCGAACCCGTGCGGGCGCCGGATCTGAGGGCTGGCCGACCGCCATGGAGATCACCGGCACGCCCTGGGCCCTCAGCCTGTTTGCTTCGGCCAGCACATCCATGGCGTGGAACGGCTCGACATTGCCACGACGTGAGAGTGAAACGACCATTTTATTCCTATCCAGGCGGTTGGGCGCGCCATGCCCTCGAAACCATGCGCCGCACAAATGCCCGATTGATGTGAGGATCACAAGTTGAGGAAGTTTCCGGTGCCGACTTTTCATCTTTCGCCCGCTCGTCTACCAGTGGACACGTCATGTTGAGCCGACCCAGATCAACGATTGCCCGGATTGCGCGTGTTTTCACGACGCTTTCGCTTGGCGTCGCGGTCGCGGTGACGAGTTCGGCCACCGCCTTTGCCCAAAACCTGCCGGTGGTACGCGATGCCGAGATCGAGGCTCTGGTGCGCGATTACGCACGGCCGATCTTCAAGGCGGCGGGGCTCGCTAATGACGGCATCGATATCGTGCTGGTCAACGATTCCAGCTTCAACGCTTTCGTCACCGGGCGGCGGCTGTTCATCAACACCGGCGCGCTGATGACGGCCGAAACGCCCAACGAGATCATCGGCGTCATCGCGCATGAAGCCGGCCATATCGCCGGCGGCCACCAGCAGAAACTGCGCGACCAGCTCGAGCGCGCCAAGACGATGGCCATCATCGCGACATTGCTTGGCGCCGGCGCGATCGTTGCCGGTGCGACCACCAACAGCCGCGGCCTTGCCGGCGCCGGCATGGGCGTGGCCGCCGGCGGCGGCGAGATGGCGCAGCGCAGCATCCTCGCCTACCAGCGTACCGAGGAGATCACGGCCGACCGCTCCGCCATCACCTATCTCAACGCCACCGGCCAGTCCGGCATGGGCATGCTGAAGACGTTTCGGCGCTTCCAGACCGCGCTGTCGCTGTCGGGTGCGCAAATCGATCCCTATCGGATCAGCCACCCAATGCCGCAGGACCGAATCGCCAATCTCGAAGTGCTGGTGCAGCAGAGCCCCAATGTCGACAAACCTGACCCGGCGGCGCTGCAGCAGCGCCATGACATGATGCGGGTGAAGATCGCCGTCTACATGGAAGGCCAGGCCGCTGCAGCGCGGCTGATGCAAAAAATGAGAGGCAGCCTCGCCGGGCAGTATGGCGATGCCCAATCGACATACCTTTACGGCGACATCGCCGGTGCACTCGCCAAGACCAACGCCTTGATCAAGGCGCAGCCCAAGAATGCCTATTTCCAGGAGTTGCGCGGCGACATCTTGATGAAGGCGAACAAGCCCAAGGAGGCGGCGGAAGCCTACGCCAAGGCGGTCAGCCTCGATCCGGCGCGATCCGGCTTGCTGCCTGTCTCGCTTGGCCAGGCGCTGATGGCGGTCGGCACGCCCGACTCGCTGAAGAAGGCCGTCGTGCAAATCAACAATGGCCTGGCGCGAGACAAGGAAAATTCCGAGGGGTACCGTTATCTGGCGCAGGCTTATGGCGAGTTGGGTGACATACCGGGCGCCGAGCTTGCCACCGCCGAAGGTCATTTCTATTCCGGTAACTACAAGGATGCGAAAATCTTCGCCATGCGGGCGCAGCAGCAGATGAAGCGCGGCGAGCCGCGCTGGATACGCGCGCAGGACATCATAAACTACAAATCGTCTAGCAAGATCTAGTGAACCTTCCGGCGACGCGCTGCGACACAGCCGCACCGGGAAACAGGCAAAAGGAACGAGAACGATGAAAAAGGCACTGTTGCTGGGCACCACGGGGATCGCTGTAGCCCTTGCCATGCTGGCTTTCGGTTTCGTCGCCGGCAGCCCACAGATTGCCAAGGCCGGCACGGCGCAGCCTGTCGAGACGACTCAGCCTGTCCAGACGGCGGGGGCCGATACCAAGGCGGCCGATACCAAGATCGACCGCGCCGAGGTCGAAGGGATCATCCGCGATTACCTCTTGAAGAACCCGGAAGTGTTGCTCGAAGTGCAGGACGCGCTCGAGGCCAAGCAGAAGGAAGAACAGCGCCTCGCCGCGCTCGGCGTCATCAAGAACGCCAAGGAGCAGATCTTCAACTCCAGCTTCGACGGCATCGTCGGCAACCCGAACGGCAAGGTGACGATCGTCGAGTTCTACGACTACAATTGCGGCTTCTGCAGACGCGCCATCGACGACATGCGGGCGCTGACCAAATCCGATCCAGATCTGCGCTTCGTGCTCAAGGAATTCCCGATCCTCGGGCCGGATTCGCAGAAGGCGAGCGTCGTCTCGATGGCGTTCCACCTGATGAAGCCAGAAAAGTACGGCGAGTTCCACAATGCGCTGCTCGGCGGCCAGGGGCGCGCCACCGAAGCGGCTGCGATCAAGATCGCGCTTTCGCTCGGCGCCGACGAGGCGACGTTGCGCGAGAAGATGAAGGATCCGTCGATCACCGAGGCCTTCTCCAAGACCTACGATCTTGCCAACAAGCTGTCGATCACCGGAACCCCGTCCTATGTCGTCGGCAACGAGGTCGTTTTCGGGGCTCTCGGGAAGGACGTGCTGGCGGAAAAGATCGAGGCGGCGAAAGCCGCGCTTTGACCAGCCGGGGTTTTTCTTCACGGGCGCATTTCGACCTGTTGTGGACAGTGAAAGAACGCACTTGCGCTCTTTTCGCGGACGGCTATGCCCGGTATAGAGGCCCAGCGCGCCGGTTTGAGACCGGCGCCGGAAGAGGTCGGCTTTTTTGAAAACGGTTTTCGTCCTGAACGGTCCCAATCTCAACGCGCTCGGCAAGCGCGAGCCGGGCATCTATGGCGGCAAGACGCTTGCCGCGATCGCCGACGACTGCAAGCAGGCCGGTGCGTCGCTTGGACTCGAGATCGATTTCCGCCAGTCGAACCACGAGGGCGATCTTGTCGACTGGATCCAGGAAGCAGGCGACAAGGCCGCCGGCATCGTCATCAATCCAGGCGCCTACAGCCATACCTCGATCGCGATCCATGACGCCATCCGTTCGGTCGCGCCGCTGCCGGTCGCGGAAGTTCACCTTTCCAACATCCATGCGCGGGAATCATTCCGCCACGTCTCCATGGTCGCGCCGGTCGCCGTCGGCATGATCTGTGGCTTTGGGCCGCTCGGCTACACGCTGGCGCTACAGGCGCTGGCCGCACGCCTATGACCGGCCAACAAACAGAAGGCTCGAAAATGTCGATAAAGAAGACCGGTGTTGACCAGCAACTGATCCGCGATCTGGCAGGCATACTGAACGACACCAACCTGACCGAGATCGAGGTTGAACTGGGTGACCTGAAGGTGCGCGTGTCGCGGCAGGCGCCTGCCGTCCACGCGATTGCGGCATCCCAGCCCACCTATGCGCCAGCTGCCGCCCAAACCGCTGCAGCAGCAGTGCCGGCGGTGGTCGATGTGTCCAAGAACGCGGTCACCTCGCCGATGGTCGGCACCGCCTATCTGGCGCCGTCGCCCGACGCCAAGGCGTTCATCGAGGTCGGCCAGAAGGTCAAGGAAGGCCAGACGCTGCTGATCATCGAGGCGATGAAGACGATGAACCAGATCCCCTCGCCGCGCGCCGGCACGGTGACGGCGATCCTGTTCGAGGATGCGACGCCGGTCGAATACGGCATGCCGCTCGTCGTGATCGAGTAGAGCGGGCCGGATGTTCCAGAAGATCCTCATCGCCAATCGCGGCGAAATCGCGCTTCGGGTGCTGCGCGCCTGCAAGGAACTTGGCATCCAGACGGTGGTGGTGCATTCGACCGCCGACGCCGACGCCATGCATGTGCGGCTTGCCGACGAGAGCGTCTGCATCGGGCCGCCGCCATCGCGCGACAGCTATCTCAACATCCATCAGATCGTCGCGGCCTGCGAGATCACCGGCGCCGATGCCGTGCACCCAGGCTACGGCTTCCTGTCGGAGAACGCCAAGTTCGCCGATATATTGGCCGCGCACAACATCACCTTCATCGGCCCGTCCGGCGACCATATCCGCATCATGGGCGACAAGATCGAGGCCAAGCGCACCGCCAAGCGCCTTGGTATCCCGGTGGTGCCCGGTTCGGACGGCGCCGTCACCGATCAAAAAGAAGCCAGGCGCATTGCCGCCGAGATCGGCTATCCCGTGATCATCAAGGCATCGGCCGGCGGCGGCGGGCGCGGCATGAAGGTTGCCCTTACCGAGGCTGACCTCGAGATTGCCTTGCAGACTGCGAGCACGGAAGCCGGTGCGGCCTTCGGCGACGATGCCGTCTACATCGAGAAATACCTGGAAAAGCCGCGCCACATCGAGGTGCAAGTGTTCGGCGACGGCTTCGGCCGCGGCGTGCATTTCGGCGAGCGCGACTGTTCGCTGCAACGCCGCCATCAAAAAGTCTGGGAAGAGGCGCCCTCGCCGGCGCTCAACGCCGAAGAGCGGTCCCGCATCGGCGGCATCTGCGCCAAGGCCATTGCCGATCTCGGCTATTCCGGCGCCGGCACGATCGAGTTCCTGTACGAGAATGGCGAGTTCTATTTCATCGAAATGAACACGCGCCTGCAGGTCGAGCATCCGGTGACGGAAGCGATCACCGGCATCGATCTCGTCCACGAGCAGATCCGCGTCGCTTCCGGCGGCGGTCTTTCGGTCAGGCAGGAAGACATCAAGTTCAATGGCCACGCCATCGAATGCCGCATCAATGCCGAGGATCCGCGCACCTTCACCCCCTCGCCCGGCACGATCACGCATTTCCACACGCCGGGCGGTCTCGGCATCCGCGTCGATTCCGGCGTCTATTCCGGCTACAAGATCCCGCCCTACTACGACAGCCTGATCGGCAAGCTGATCGTGCATGGGCGCAACCGCGTCGAATGCATGATGCGGCTGCGGCGGGCGCTGGATGAATTCGTCGTCGACGGCATCAAGACGACCTTGCCGCTGTTTCGCGATCTGGTCGGCAATGCCGACATCGCCAATGGCGACTATGACATCCATTGGCTGGAAAAATACCTGGCCAAGGAAGAGTAGTCCGGGGACGCGATGACCCGCCCTTACGCGCCCGGCTATCGCATCCCCACCGACCTCTTGCTCAAGGCCTATGCCTCGGGCGTCTTCCCGATGGCCGAAAGCGCCAGCGACCCTGAAGTTTTCTGGGTGCGGCCGGAGACGCGCGGCATCATTCCGCTCGACGGCTTCCACACGCCCAAAAGCTTGAGGAAGGTGATCCGCAAAAACCCGTTCGACATCCGTTTCGACTTTGATTTCGAGGCGACGATCGACGGCTGCGCCGAAAAGCGCGAGGGGCGCCGCTCGACCTGGATCAATGCGCCGATCCGCGAGGCCTATGTGCAGTTGCACCGCATGGGCCATTGCCATTCGGTCGAGGCCTGGCATGAGGACAAATTGGTCGGCGGCCTCTATGGCGTGTCGCTCGGGCGGGTATTCTTCGGCGAAAGCATGTTTTCCAAGGCGACGGATGCGTCGAAGACCTGCCTCGTGCATCTCGTCGAGCGTTTGAAGGCACGCGGCTTCGCTCTGCTTGATACGCAATTCACCACCGAGCATCTCAAGCGCTTCGGCGCAGTCGACGTGCCACGCGGCAAGTATGAGAAAATGCTGGCGGAAGCGCTGAAGGGTGAGGCGATCTTTTTTCCCTAGAGAATCAAACCCTACTTCGGGGCGGCGTCGATCGGCGTCTGCGAGTGGAACATCATCTTCCAGCCGTTGACGCGATGGACATAGCCGGTGCTGACCAGCGCCGCATAGGGCTCGCCATTCTCCCGCGTCGCATGCGCCTCGTAGGTCAGCATGATGATGTCGCTGCCGGGCTCGATTATCCCCTTGAGGTCGATCTTCAGGTCGCGCCAGCGGTTGGGCTTGGTTGCGGTCTTGGCCAGGTCCGCATTGTCCATTGCCTGTGCCATCTTCGGAAATGCTACCAGGCATTCGGTATCCGCATTGGCCGCATAATAGGCTTCGTCGCCAGTCCAGAATCCCTTCTCGAGTTCGAGCAATTCTGCCTTGCTGGCGGTGATCCGCTTGCTGTCTGACATCGAAATATCCTCCGGGCGCATCGATGCGCGATCGTCCCTGGTCCAACGCATGGTGGCCACGACGGTTCCGAGGGGGGGGTCAGCGATCAGTTGGCGTCGGTCGTATCGGGTTGCGTGGAATCAGGCTGTTCCACATCCGGGCTGGCTGCAGCGTCCGGCTCTGCCACGGGTGACTTGGACGCGGCAGGCTTGGCTGCTGCGGGCTTCGAGGCGTCGGCCTTGGTCGCGTCAGCCTTGGTCGCATCTGGCGCCGGCACGTCCGACTTCTGCTTGCATTCCTTCAGCCAGACGTCATAGACGGCGTGTTCGACGGCGTTGAGCCCAGGGCTTTCGGCGAACATCCAGCCGGTGAAGATGCGGCGGATCTTGCGGTCGAGCGTGATCTCGTCGACCTCGACGAAGGAATCGGTCCTCGGCTCCTCGGTCTGCGGCCGGGAATAGCAAACGCGCGGCGTCACCTGCAGAGCACCGAACTGCACCGTCTCGTCGATATAGACATCGAAGGTGATGATGCGGCCGGTGATCTTGTCGATGCCGGCGAACTCGGCGACGGGATTGCTGATGCGATCCGATCCCGCGGGCGCGGCCGGCGCAGGTGCGGCGGGTGCGGGAGAAGCGGCAAAGGCGGCGGTGCTGATGGCGAGGCTGGCGGCTAGCGTCAGACCGCCCGTCGATATCAGGTTGAAAAAGCTCATATAGGGGTACCGGTGGTTCGCGCCCGGGTGATTCCGTCGATCGCCAAGGCTAGTCGCCGTTTTCTGATCAGCAAGCAGCTAAACACCAATTGTGGCGATAAAGGACCGGCCTGCACTTCGTGCTGTGACAAGTCGGGGCGCCATTACATCCAAGGTCCGTTATGACCCGGGCGTCCAGGCGTCATAGTCACCCGTGACCTGCGGGCGATGCTGATTGGTCAGCACCGAGCCTTTCGGGCGATAGGCCGCCGGCGTGCCGGTCAGATTGGGCTGGTGCGACTTCTGCCATTCGCGCGGCTTGTAGTCTTCGCTCGGCGGCGCGACGTCGACACGGTGATGCATCCAGCCGTGCCAGCCAGGCGGAATGGCCGAAGCTTCGGAATAGTTGCGGTAGATGACCCAGCGGCGCGTGCGGCCTTCCGAATCGATGCCGCCTTCGTAGTAGACATTGCCGACCTCGTCCTGGCCGACCCTCTTGCCGTACCGCCAAGTGTGCAGGCGTGTTCCCAGCGTCTGGCTGTTCCACCAGGTGAAAAACTGCGTCAGGAAAGTCTTCATCTCAGAACCCTCGCGCGGGCGGCGCTGTTTCCTGCTTATGGCGTCAGGCCTTCGGGAAGGCAAGGGTTTTGCCGCAGGAGCGCGCAAATGGCGCGCCAGGCGCCCGACACAAGCCTGTGATCCCAAGAGCCGGCAGGATGCGCGCTTGCCAAGCCTTTGCGCTCTTTCTAAAGCTCAGCGCGCCCATGCAGATATCCAATCCGGCCATGGGCCGAAGGAGGTGACGATTGGCCACAAAATTGCCGACCACCGACATTCGCATCGGCACCGAGCTGATTCGCCGCCGCAAGGGCGGTATCCCGTTGGTTTGCCTGACGGCCTACACCTATCCCGTCGCTCGCCTGCTTGATCCGCATGTCGACCTGCTTCTGGTCGGCGACAGCGTCGCCATGGTCCTGCATGGCCATGAGACGACGCTTGGCGCCTCGCTCGAGATGATGATCGCGCATGGGCAAGCCGTGATGCGCGGTTCGGCCAGGGCCTGTGTGGTCGTCGACATGCCGGCCGGCAGCTATGAGGATTCGGCTGATCAGGCCGTGGCCTCGGCGCAGCGCATCATTGGCGAGACCGGCTGCCAGGCGGTGAAGCTCGAAGGCGGCGTCGACATGACCGGTCAGATCGCGGCAATCGTGGCCGCCGGCATTCCGGTCATGGGCCATATAGGCCTGCTGCCGCAATCGGTGGAGAAGGACGGCGGCTACAAGATCAAGGGCCGCACGAACGAGACTATCGCGGCGTTGATGGCCGACGCGCTCGCCGTCGAAAAGGCCGGAGCGTTCTCCGTAGTCATCGAAGGCACCATCGAGGCGGTCGCCGCCGACATCACACGCCGCATCGCCATCCCGACCATCGGCATCGGCGCCAGCGGCGACTGCGATGGCCAGATCCTGGTTATCGACGACATGGTTGGGCTGACCGTCGACCGTGTGCCGAAATTCGTCAAGGAATACGCCGATCTGCGCGGCGTGATCGCGCACGCCGCCGAGCGCTACGCATCGGAGGTGCGAGACCGGACATTTCCCGGCCCGGACCATGTCTTTTCGGGTGCAAATGGCGGGGATAAGTCATGAGCCGGCCCGATGTCGTCGATAGCGTTGCCGCACTTCGCGCGCGGATTGGTGACTGGCGGCGCGACGGCCTACGCGTCGCCATGGTGCCAACCATGGGGGCGCTGCATGAGGGACATCTCTCCCTGATCAGGATTGCCAGGGGAAAAGCCGAGCGCTGCGTGGTGTCGATCTTCGTCAACCCGACGCAGTTCGCGCCGAGCGAGGATCTCGACAAGTATCCACGCCAGCTCGCCCGCGACCTGGATATGCTAGCGACGGTCAAGGCCGATCTTGCCTTCACGCCGACGGTTGGCGCGATGTACCCCGCCGGCTTTGCCACCAGGATTTCGGTCGATGGTCCGTCCGCGGGCCTCGAATCGGACTTCCGCCCGACCTTTTTCGAAGGCGTCGCCACCGTGGTGGCCAAGCTTTTTCTGCAGGCAACGCCCGACTATGCGGTCTTTGGTGAAAAGGATTACCAGCAGCTTTGCGTCGTCAGGCAGCTATGCCGCGACCTTGACCTGCCTGTCGAGATCATCGGCGCCCCGACCATACGCGACGCGCATGGCCTCGCCATGTCGTCTCGCAACGCCTATCTCGACGAGGCCGAACTCGCGGTCGCCCGCCAGCTCAACGTGATCCTGCACAAGGCCGCTGCCGCGCTGGCGGCCGGCGCACACCAAGATGACGCGACCGGTGAGGCCAGCCGCGCGCTGATCGCCGCCGGCTTCCAGAAAATCGACTACGTCGAGGCCCGCGAAAGCCTGACGCTGGCGCCCTGGCGCCGCGACCGGGTGGGCCGCCTGCTCGCCGCCGCCTGGCTTGGCAAGACGCGACTGATCGACAATGTGGAAATTCCCACCGCCTAGGGCAAAGGGTCGATCGGCTGCATTCGGCTTCCTGCTGCGCCTACCTCACGCCTATTCGCCCGCTGGTGCTCACCAATAATTGCCCGACGAGGATCCCAATGATCCCAGCTGATGCTTTCACGAGCGCATCGGCAAGATGCGCGTGGCGACCGGGATCGATGATCTGAAGCAACTCCAGTATGACGGCAGCCACAACCACAAAGATCGAGATTTGATACATTCGGTTGGGGAAGCCGAGCGCCAGGGCGAAGCCCAACAGTACATAGGCCAGGGCGCGTTCGACATTCGCGTCGGCTATGTGCGGCCGCATCTGGATCGGCGACAAGGTTGCGAAAATGATGATGACAAGCAGCACCAGCGCCGCGATGCGGAACAGTTTGATCATATCCCTGCATATCCGTCGTGAGCCGGCACAGCAAATGCTGGGATGACGCAGGGGCGGATTGGGAACCTATCGGCCTGGCCTGACCGCCGCGGAAAAACGTGTTGCCGGCCATGTCGCCGCGGGCAAGACGCGCAAGGAGATCGCAGCAGCCGGCGGCGTTTCCGACGGCACGATCAAATCGCAACTGGCGACGATCTTCGATAAGACCGGCACCGGCGATCAGCGGGAACTCGAATTGCTGATCCGCGAGCCGTCGCCACCGCTGCGTTCACGCTGAGGGTTGCTCTTCCCTTACGCTCTGTCAGAGCTACTCCTCTGTCGGCATATGCAGGTACATCGACTGGATGCCGACACGGCCCGGGCCGGTGAAGCGGTTGACGATGAAATTCATGTTGGCGCCGAAGAAGCCGCTCGACAGGCGGTCGATCTTGGTTTCCATCCGGACCGAGACATCCTTGAACAGCCAGCCGCCCGGCTCGATGTCGATGGTCTCGCCGGCGGCAAGCGTTTTCTCGAAGACATTGCCGTAGCCGTGCAGCCAGACGATGCCGTCACCGCTATCGCCGCGAAAACGGTCGATGAAGAAGCCACTCTGGCCAAACAGCATCGTCGCCAGGCCGCGCACACGCTCGAATGTGTAGTCGACATTGCCGGTTGCGGCGAGAAACTGATGTTCGCGCACCTGGATCTCCTCGCCGCGCCTGAGATGGATCGGCACGATGTGACCGGGTCCGTCGCGGCTGAAGGCGATGATGCCCGCTCCCGACGCCTCGGTGACGAAGATCTGCATGCCAGCCATCATCCGCTTCAGCGCGCCCTTCAGCGATTTCAGGCCGATGGTGATGGTCGAGTTCTTCCACAACAGGATGTGGTGCTCGAAATAGACAGGCATCCGCGTCACGTCGACCGAAAGCACCGGCACCAGTTCGCCCGCTATGTGATAGGTGACGCCACCAAAGGTTTCGTCCGACACCTGGGTCGGCATCAGTTCCGGCAAGCTTGGCATGGTTCCCCCCCTCGCCGCCTTGCGCGCCAGCCCATTCCGGCTTCCGCACGGTCAGCTGTAGCAGCTTGGTGTGTGACCCCTGGGCCGTCAAACGAAAACGAGCCCTTGCCGCACCGCTCGCGCGAAGGTGATCCAGACAGGTGCGCGCCGAAGAGATCAGCCGGCAAGAGGCCGGCGATAGACGAGTGTCGGCTCGCCAGAGGCAGCGGTGTGCTCGCCGGCAGCGCCAGATCGCACGAAGCCGTTGGCTTCGTAGAAGGCGATGGCGCGCGTGTTCTGCGCCTCCACTTCCAGACGGATGGCGTCAGCCTCGGGAAAACTTTCGATGATCTCATCGAGGAGCATGCCGCCGATGCCCCGTCCCTGCAGGCTGGGCAGCACGTAAAGCTGTCTCAGGACAACCGTCTTGCCGCCGTCGACGCTGTCGGCAAAGGCCACGCCGCCAATGCGCTTGCCGTCGTCGGCGACGAGGAAGTCGCTGTTCGGCTTGATCAGCCGCGCCTTCAGTGAGGCGATCGAATGCCATTCGTCGGTGATCTCGGTGACCTTGGCGGCGCCGTATATGGCGTCATAGGTCGCATGCCAGGTTTCGACCAGCACCGCTCGGATGGCATCAAGGTCGCGCTCGCCTGCGGTGCGGACGAACATGGCCTTACTCGATGCCGAGCTTGGCCTTGACGAGGTCGTTGACCGCCTGCGGATTGGCCTTGCCGCCGGTCGCCTTCATCACCTGGCCGACGAACCAGCCGGCCATGGTCGGCTTGGCGCGCGCCTGTTCGACCTTATCCGGGTTGGCCGCGATCACCTCGTCGACCGCCTTCTCGATGGCGCCGGTATCGGTGACCTGCTTCAAGCCACGGCTTTCGACCAACTGGCGCGGATCGCCACCTTCGTTCCAGACGATCTCGAACAGGTCCTTGGCGATCTTGCCGGAGATGGTGCCATCCTTGATCAGGTCGATGACCGCACCGAGTTGATCGGGCGAAACCGGAGCATTTTCAATGTCCTTGCCGGCCTTGTTCAGCTGTCCGAGCAGATCGTTGATGACCCAGTTGGCAGCGAGCTTGCCGTCGCGGCCGGCGGCCACCTTCTCGAAATAGTCGGCGATCGACTTTTCCGACACGAGGATCGAAGCGTCGTAGGTCGAGAGACCAAGCGAGGAGATCAGCCGCGCTTTCTTGTCGTCAGGCAGTTCCGGCAGTCCTGTGGCCAAAGCATCGACATAGGCCTGGTCGAATTCCAGCGGCAGAAGATCGGGATCGGGGAAATAGCGGTAGTCGTGCGCTTCTTCCTTCGAACGCATGGAGCGCGTTTCGCCCTTGACGGCATCGTACAGCCGCGTCTCCTGGTCGATCTTGCCGCCGTCCTCCAGAATGGCGATCTGGCGGCGCGCCTCATAGTCGATGGCCTGGCCGATGAAGCGGATCGAGTTCATGTTCTTGATCTCGCAGCGTGTGCCGAACTCGCCACCGGGCCGGCGTACCGAAACGTTGACGTCGGCGCGCAGCGAGCCTTCATCCATGTTGCCGTCGCAAGTGCCGAGATAGCGCATGATTGTGCGCAGCTTGGTGACATAAGCCTTGGCCTCATCGCCGGAGCGCAGATCAGGCTTGGAGACGATCTCCATCAGCGCCACGCCCGAGCGGTTGAGGTCGACATAGGACATGGTCGGATGCTGGTCGTGCATCGACTTGCCGGCATCCTGCTCCAGATGCAGCCGCTCGATACCGACCTCGATGTCCTCGAATTCGCCTTGGCGGTCCGGTCCGACCGAGACGATCACCGTACCCTCGCCGACGATCGGCTGCTTGAACTGCGAGATCTGGTAGCCCTGCGGCAGATCGGGATAAAAATAGTTCTTCCGGTCGAAAACCGACTTGTGGTTGATCTGTGCCTTCAGCCCGAGACCGGTGCGGATCGCCTGCTTGACGCATTCCTCGTTGATGACGGGCAGCATGCCTGGCATTGCCGCATCGACCAGGCTGACATTGGCATTGGGGGCCGCACCGAAAGCGGTCGAAGCGCCGGAAAACAATTTTGCTTCCGAGATGACCTGCGCGTGCACTTCGAGACCGATGATGATTTCCCAGTCGCCGGTGGCGCCGGGGATCAGGCGTTTTGCGTCTGGTGTGCGGGTATCGATGAGTGTCATGGCCTGCCGTCAAATTCAGAACTGATGCTGAGTGCACTGCGCATTCAGGAGGTACAAATCGTACCCGCTTCGCTAGTGCAAACCGCCAAAAGAGACAAGCGCAAAGCCACGGACTGGCCTTTTCAGCCGCTTTCGCCTATAGGACGCCGTCCCAATGGAGAGTGGATGTCCACTTACGCTCAGTCCCGGTAAGGCCCTGACCTCGTAGCGAGGCAGGGCAGCAAACTTGAAACCCCGTGCCGCGAAGCTTCGCGGCGGCGGCATTTTTTGTTTTCCCGGAAACTCTCCACATGGATATTTCGCGCATTGAACAGCGCATCCTGCACCTGCTCGCGCAGGGCGGACGCATTGAAATCGAGAAGAACGACAAGAAACGGATCGCCTCCGTCAAATGCCTGACCCGCGACGGCTGGCATTATCCGGGCGTCGATCTCGATTTGTTTCGAAAGCTGAAACGCAAGAAGGCGGTTTCGTCGTCGGGCGGCGGTCCCTACCGCATCACCAGACACGGACTCGAGCTCGTACGTTCCGAACTCGACAACAGATAGAACTGGCTCCGCCGGTCGGCTCTCCGGCCGGCGGTTCCTTTCACCGCTCAGGCAGTGGCGATGTAGGCCCTGATCTCGTCGGCCTCGCGTTCGACATCCTCGATGCGGCGCTTGACCACGTCGCCGATGGACACGATGCCGTCGAGCAGGCCGTCCTTTTCCACCGGCAGATGGCGGAAGCGGCCCCTGGTCATGATCTCCATCACCTCGTTAACGGTGTGGTTCTCATTGCAGATCTTCACCTTCGGCGTCATTGCCGAACGCACGGCGATATCGAGCGCGGCCGCACCTTCCTTGGCGACAACCCGCACGATGTCGCGTTCCGACAGGATGCCGACGATCTTGCGATCGCCGTTGGTGATGACCAGCGCGCCGATCTTGTGGTCGGCGAGCATGCGGATGGCCACGCTAAGTTTTTCATTCGGCCCGAGCGTTAACACGTCGTGGCCTTTTCTCTCGAGAATTGCCTTAACCGTCATGGCGTCCTCCTCTGCTTTTGCCTGCCGGTTCCTGCCCTGACCGGCTTTCACATAAGAGTGAACATCGTGCGCCGTGATCGGTTGCATTTCAAGTGCGGCGATCGGTGGTTTCCCACTCGGGCGGCTGCCATCGCCGATCGAACCAGCGCAGGCCGAAGAAGCCGGCGACAAAGCCGCCAACATGGGCCTCCCAGGCGATTTGCCCGTCTATTCCGGGAGCAAAGCCGAGCAGGCCGGTGGCGAGGTTGATGATCATCCACACGGCGAGGAAGATCACGACACCACGCAAACGCAAGACAATCGCGATCGGCAGCACAGGACCAGCGAAGGCCGCCTTGCCGACCGACCGGTCGGTGCGGAAACCGAAACGCGCCGCGGCCCCCATCATACCCGATATGGCGCCGGAGGCGCCGACAAGCGGCGCTTCACCGTATGGGTGCATGGCCCAGAAGAGCACTACGGAAGCCAGTCCGGTGGCCGCGAAGACCAGCGCGAACCAGAGCGCACCGAGGCGATTGGCCAGTGGCGATCCAAAGGCGGCCAGCCAGACCATGTTGATGGCGATATGGGCAAAATTGCCATGCATGAAGGCATAGGTGAAGGGCCGCGTGAACAGGAACCAGTCGAAGCCGTATTGTCCGGTGTAGAGGACGGGGATGAAGGCCCCGTCGTAGAGCAGCGTCATCTGCTGTGCGTCGTTCAGAACATATTGCTGCAGCAGATAGACGGCCGCGCAAATGCCGATCACCGCCAGCACGATCGGCGGCAGATTGAACACCGGCTCGCGCGCCGGCGGCGGCATGTTTTCGACCTGTTCGGCCTCGGAAGGATCTTGCGGTTCGGTCATCTGCAATGGCAACTCGATGCTGGTTCGATCTGGGCTGGTTCGATCCAGCGAGCATCTAGATCACGGTCATTGGAACCGCAAACGGCGAATCGCCCCAGCGCGAATCAAAAAAGAAGCCGTCCAAGGTTTCCCTTGAACGGCCGGTCGAGCCCCCTGCTCCCCTAAAACTCTGACTGAAGTGCTGCCGATCGTCGCGAAACGACCGCTTCTGGAGTGGTTTTGGTGTGCCACGGGGCGCCCTCGGGCGCAACGTAAACCAGTTGTTAACCTTAACGGCCCCGACCCGTGAACAAGTGTTAACGATGCTGGCACGCTTCCTGCTCCGCAACGCATGTAAGTCATCGGAGGGCGCCCTTCTGTTCACCGATGGGACATCAGACGACAGAATGCGCGGAGCAGCATACCATGAACCAAAACGGATCGATCACGCTGTTCCATTACTGGAATCGCCTGCGTGACGGACGCCCTGCTCCGAAGCGATCGGAAGTCGAGCCGGCCGATATCAAGTCGCTTTTGGCCGATACGTTCATCCTGGAAAAGGACACACGCGGGCACCCCGTGTTCCGCCTCGCCGGCACCAGGCTCTGCGCCTGCTATGGCCGCGAACTCAAGGGGTTCTCCTTCCCCTCACTGTGGCGCGAGAAGGATCAGCGGCTCGTCTCGAAGCTGATCCACGGGGTGTTCGACCAGAAATCCGTCGTGCTGATCACCTTCGAGGGTTTCAGCCGCAACGGTCGCACCAACAAGTTCGAATTGCTTGCCTTGCCGCTTGACGGTGGCATCGAAAATCCGCGCTGCCTCGGCGTCGTCAGCGCCGCCGAAAAGCCGTTCTGGCTGGGGGCAGACCCGATCACCGACGCAATGATCGATTCGATCCGTGTCATTGATCCGGAGAAAGAGCTGCTCAACAACCGTCCGGCGATCGACGTTCCCTCGCTTGTTCCAGCCGACCTCGAGGCGCCCGATACGATATCCGCGCTTGGCCGGGCGCGCCGCATCCGCCATCTCGTCGTCTTCGACGGCGGACGCGAGGAATAGTTGATGATCGCACAGTCCTGAATGCTCGTTTTTTCCCTTTGTTAACCCGCTTTGTTGTACTTCTCTGATGAAGTCCTTCGCATCGACGCGCGGGAATGCCAAACGGGGTGTAGGCAGTCATGAGGTCAGCGGCGGTCGACTACGCGCCGTCCCAAGCTGAAAGGCGTAACTTTCAGCGCGTCCGGGTCAAAATATACGGGCGATTCATGCTGGAAGACCGCACCGAGCACCCTTGCCAGGTTGTCGACATGTCACCCGGCAACGTTGCGTTTCGCACCGACCGCATCGGCATGCCCGGCGAAAAAGTCATCGCCTATATCGATCATATCGGTCGCATCGAAGGCGTCGTCACCCGCACCTTGCAGGATGGCTTCGCCATGACGGTGATCGCGTCCGACCGCAAGAAGGACAAGCTTGCGGCGCAGTTGACCTGGCTTGCCAACAAGCACGAACTCGACCTGCCGGAAGACCGCCGCCACGAGCGCGTCGCGCCGCGCAACCCGACCAGCGTGCTGCAGCTCACCGACGGCCGCCAATACCAGTGCCGGATCATCGACCTGTCGCTGTCCGGAGCCGCGGTCGAGATCGATGTCAAGCCGGCGATCGGCGTCCAGGTCATGCTCGGCACCATGCGCGGCCAGATCGTTCGCCATTTCGAGGATGGCGTCGCCATCGAATTCGCCGTCATCCAGCGCCCCGAAACACTCGATTCCGAATTCAACGCGCCGCGATCCTGACCGGACAGGACAGGACGCCCAATCGAACCGGCCCTTCGTGGCCGGTTTTTTGTTTCTGGGCGCCAGCGATCGATGCTCGTCCGGTCAGCCGAGGCTATGACCTGCAATGCTCAACGCGGGCCACGCATCCCGCCCGGTCAGCCCCGCCAATCCAAACAATTCAATACTCAAATGATTCAAATTTTATGTGAATTCTACTGGCGTTTTACTTAAAGTCTGCTTCGCGCTTTTGCGTCAAATAAATCCAGCCGTGGCAGTGTCTCCTTCGAACGGGGAGACTAGAAAATGAAAAGAACGAGGGGCAAGCTGTTGCTGATGGCAATGGCGATGCAGCTTTCCGCTTGGGGATCAGCATATGCCGCGGGACCGGCCTATATGCACACCGGCGGACGTACCACGCAGCCTGTTGGCCATTATGAATTCTGCCAGCGCATTCCTGGCGAATGCAACGAGAGGACGCCCAAGGGCGCGCCGGTCGACCTGAGCCGCAAGCTCTGGGCAACGATCGTCAACATCAACAATTCGGTCAACACCCGCATCAAGCCGCGCACCGACATCGAAAACTACGGTGTCGAGGAGTATTGGGCCTATCCCGACAATGGCTATGGCGATTGCGAGGATTACGCGCTGGAGAAGCGCCGCGAACTGATGGACGCGGGCGTGCCGGCGGGCGATCTCTTGATGACGGTTGCGCGCCAGCCAAATGGCGACGGCCACGCCGTCCTGACTGTGCGCACCAGCCTCGGCGAGTTCATTCTCGACAATCTGGAAACCAAGGTGCTGTCCTGGACGGACACCGACTACACCTATCTCAAGCGTCAATCGACGGAGAATTCCGGCGTTTGGGTAACGATCAACGACGGCCGCTCCGACGCGGTCGCCAGCGTCCGCTGAGGACGTAACGAGAAACCCGGTCGAGTCCCCACCCTCCCCGTCCCCAACGACCGGGTCTAAGGAGCCGGCCCCGTCCCCGGGCCGGCTCCGCCATTTCTGGCGGAAGCCGCTAAAATTGATCCAGTTTCGACCGCATGGTGTGTGCTCGCGTCGCAGTATCTCCAGAAGATATCAGCCGCAGGAGGTCTTATGCCCACCGAAGCTCGATCACCGCATCTTGCGGTTCTCATCGACGCCGACAACACCTCCGCCAAGATTGCCGACGGTCTGTTCGAGGAGATCGCAAACATCGGCGAGGCCAGCGTGCGCCGGATATATGGCGACTTCTCCAGCCCTCGGTCCAAGGGCTGGGCAGACATACTGGCGAAACACGCAATTATTCCGCAACAGCAGTTCGCCTATACCACCGGGAAGAATGCTTCAGATATCACGCTGGTGATCGACGCCATGGATCTGCTCCATAGCGGTCGTTTCGACGGTTTCTGTCTGGTTTCATCCGACAGTGACTTCAATAGACTCGCCCTGCGCATTCGCGAACAGGGCGTCGACGTGTTCGGGTTCGGCGAGCGGAAAGCCCCAAAGAGCTTCCAGCAGGCCTGTCACCGTTTCATCTGTACCGAAAATCTTCTGCGTGGCGCGGCGAACGGTCGGGATGCCGCGCCCGCAACGAAGTCGGGTAAAACGCCAGGTGCAGCACTGCCCATACTTAAGAAGGCCGTCGGCTTGATGAATAGCCCGGATGGTTGGGTGCTGCTCGGCACCTTCGGGAAGCAACTCTCAAGCCTGTTTTCGGACTTTAATCCTCGGACCTATGGCTTCCGTAAGTTGAGCGATCTGGTGAGAAGTACAGGCGCATTTGAAATCGAAACCCCTAAGGGCGGCGCGATGCGAATGCGGACCAAGCCAACAGCTGGGAAAAAGGGAAAAATCAAACCTGATCAGTGATAGGAGCCTGACGTCCTCAAGGCCACAGCGGCCAGGCACATTCGAACATCCTGATCGGCCTTCCCACAAGTAGGTGATAGAGGCACAATAAGTCGTTGCTTTCCTCCTCCGGATCACGGCGATGTTGGAAATCCCGGAAGATCGATGCGAGCGCCATCGCCTGTTCAAGGCGATCGACGATGCCTTCAAGGCCGGTGACTTCGACGGCCTTGGCAAAGCGCTGGGCGGTTCGCCCCGCTGGTTCGACGAGCGCATGCCGTTCGAGCTGGGCCTCGGCCATCCGCTGGAATATGCGATCTATTGGAGTTCCATCGGCTTCATCTCGACCCTGCTGGGTGCGGGCTCGGACCCGAACTACGGGGATCACGGTGGGTTTCCGGCAATCATTGCCGCGCTGTCCACCGACCGGGCCGACAGGCTGGAAGTCGTGCGGGTGTTGATCGAGGCTGGCGCCGATCCCGACATGCGGGGCGTGAACGACTGGACACCGCTTCACTACGCAGTGGTCATCCGCAGCGCCGACGCGATCCGCCTGCTTTTGGCGGCGGGTGCTGATCCTGCGCTCGAAACCCGGATCGACCACTACAGGACAGCCGCCGAGGAAGCCGACATTGCCGGCTTTGAAGCCGGCGTGTCATTGTTGCGCAATGCGATGGCCGGGCGTGGCTCCAACGGACAGTAAAGTCAGCTCGCGATTAAACGGTCGGCGACAGCAGTTGGCCAAGCCGGGCTCAGACCTTCTTCAGCCCCGCCTTGAAGCGCTTGCCATTGGCGACGTAGTGCGCTGCCGAGCCGCGCAGCCTGGCGATAGCCGCGTCGTCCAGCACCCTGATCGCCTTGGCCGGTGAGCCGACGATCAGCGAATTGTCCGGGAACTCCTTGCCCTCGGTCACCAGCGCGCCTGCGCCAACCAGCGAATTCTTGCCGATCCTGGCGCCGTTCAGCACGATGGCGCCCATGCCGATCAGGCTGTTGTCGCCGATCGTGCAGCCATGCAGCATGGCCCGGTGACCGACCGTGCAGCCTTCGCCGATGGTCAGCGGAAAGCCGGGATCGGTGTGCATGACCGTGTGTTCCTGCACATTGGTGTCGGCGCCGATGACAACAGGTTCGTTGTCGCCGCGAATGACGACGCCGAACCAGAAGCCGGCATTGCGGCCAACGCTCACATTGCCGATCAGCGTCGCATCGGGCGCGATCCAGTTTGTGTCCGCGTCCGCGAAGCTGGGCTCCGTTCCGTCGATCGCATAAAGCGGCATTGTCGGTCTCCGAATCGTCTCAGATGCCGGACCCTAGGAGACGGATCGTCCATGAGGCAATGGCAAGCACGACGATGCCCAGCGCCAGGGACCAGGCAATCGCCGTGCAGCCGCATGACAGGAGCGCCACTGTCGAAATGCGGTTCTCGCGCCGGGCATCGAGGGCAGCGTTGACCAGCATGAACGGGCCGGCGCCAGCCGTAGCCATAAGCGAGCGCAGCACATGCGAGGTCGACACATAGGGTTCGGCAAAGGCGACCTTGCGGCCCGACACCAGTTCCATCGTCGAGCCCGTCAGCCCGCAGACCGTCAGCCCGACGGCAAAAGCGAACAGGAAGAGTTCCATCTGAGCCATCTTAACCTTCCATTTACCATGAAATCGCACAGTCGTTTCAGGAAGGCTGCAAGAGCCGTGCCGCGCGATGTGTGCCGCCGAGGGACACCGGGAATGGCGGCTGGGATGAGGACCGAGATGAAGCAGGCAGCGATCGCCGACGGCGCTGAATTCACCGTGATCGATTCCACGCTGATGAGGCGGGTGTTCTACGCCTTTGCCGCACTGGCCCTGCTGTCGGTGGCGATCAGCGTTGGCGGCAAATGGGTCGGCCATTCGATTGCCATGGCCGGTTACACGGACGATCCGACCATCCGACAGGTCGTGATCGGCAACAATGTCATCGCTGTGCCGGCCAACACCATTCGTTTCGCCCAGGCCCGGCGCGACGGCATTGCCTCGCGCCTCGACCTTTACCTTCGCTATCCCGAGATGGACGGTTACAGCGAGGCGGCCCGCGACGACTTCAATCACTCGGAAGCCAACGGCAAGATCATCTTCCTGTCGTTCGAGCAGCAGATGATGTCGCGCGACATGAGCGGCCGGTTCGCGCCGATCTACAGCGCACTAATCGTCAAGCCCGGCATCCCCGGACCTGGCGGCACGAAGGTCTACGGTTTCAACGAGAAATCAGGCTATCTGAACGAGGTGCTGGTGGTCGGCAAGCGCGAGGGCAAGGACCCTTTCGTCGCCCGCTGCCTCAGCGGGCCGAATGCCGGTCAGTCGCTGGCGCCGTGCGAGCGGGACATCCATGTCGGCGACGATCTCAGCCTCACCTATCGTTTCCCCAAGGAATTCCTTGGCGACTGGCAGGCACTCGACGCGGCGATGACGGCAGAGGCCGCGCGAATCCTGAAGCCCGGACATTGACTGAGAGATGCCGAGGCCGGCCGCGCTCGGCGCGGCCCGCCATCGGCTTGCGGGCTCAGGCCAGATCGATGTCAAGGATCGCCATCGAGAAATTGTAGTCGCCGTCATCCTCGTCCTTGAAGACGATGCCGAGGAACTCGTCACCGACATAGACTTCGGCCGAATCTTCCTTGCGCGGCCGTGCCTTGACCTCAAGCTTGGGATTCTGGAAGACGCGCTTGAAATAGGCGTCCAGCTTTCTGATTTCGTCCGGCTTCAACAGTCTTCTCCGATCATCGGGCTTGCTGGTTTGAAGGGCGCTTCTGGCACGTCGACAATGGCGATGTAAAGGCAAGCCGGCCGTATTGCACCGGAAGCGACAGCGCCGCCGGGCAAAATCGCAATGACGCCGGACGACGCGCTGGCGCGTAAATCAGATATCGAAGCTGACCACCTGGTCCATCGACTGCGATGGCAGAAGCTGGTCCATCTGGCGCGAGGGCTGGTCGCAACCGGTCTCGCCGACGACGCGGGCCGGCACACCGGCAACCGTCTTGTTGTGCGGCACGGGTGACAGCACCACGGAGCCAGCGGCGATCTTGGAGCAATGACCGACTTCGATGTTGCCGAGAATCTTGGCGCCGGCGCCGATCAACACGCCACGGCGGATCTTGGGGTGGCGGTCGCCACCGGCCTTGCCGGTGCCGCCCAGCGTCACGCCGTGCAGGATCGACACGTCGTCCTCTATGACCGCGGTCTCGCCGACGACGAGGCCGGTGGCGTGATCGATGAAGATGCCCTTGCCGATGCGGGCGGCCGGATTGATGTCGGTCTGGAAGACCGAGGATGAGCGGCTCTGCAAATAGAGCGCGAAGTCCTTGCGGCCCTGGTTCCACAGCCAATGCGCCAGCCGATGAGTCTGGATGGCGTGAAAGCCCTTGAAATAAAGCACCGGCATGATGAAGCGGTCGCAGGCCGGGTCGCGGTCGTAATAGGCCTGGATGTCGACGCGCACGGTCGTCGGCCAGTCCTTGTCCTCAGCCAGCATCGATTTGAAGGTCTGGCGGATGAGATCGGAGCCGATATCCTGATGGGCAAGCCGCTCGGCGATCCGGTGAATGACAGCCTCTTCCAGGCTCTCCTGGTTGAGGATCGTCGAATAGAGGAACGCTGCGAGAAGCGGATCGCGGTTGACCGCGTCCATCGCCTCGTCGCGGATCGAACGCCAGATCGGATCGACCGGCTGCAACGCACTGTGGCGGGAAATGCTGATGCTGTTCATCGACGTCTCGTCCTGCGTCCTGCTAGCTTGCCTGTTGTCCGGCGGCACATATAAGCCAGATCATAGCACGATTGAACTCAATTTTCCTTAGTGCTGTGTCAAATGGATTTGGTTCGCGGGAATTCAAGCAGCCATGGAAAACGAACCCTTGATCGACACGGCCCTGAAAACCGAGCTTTCGGCCCTCTATAATGCCTGGGATCGCCACTACCACAACCTCGCCCATATCGAGGCGCTGCTGGCGCTGGCCGGTGATTATCGAGCGCTGCTCGACGATCCCGAAGCCGTCGAAGCGGCGATCTGGTTCCACGACGCCATCTACGACAGCAAGGCCAAGGACAATGAGGCCAGAAGTGCCGCCCTTGCCGAGAAAAAACTCGCGGGCCTTACCGATGCCGGGCGGCTGGGCCGTGTCAGCGCGATGATCCTCGCCACCGCCACGCACCAGCTGCCCAGGTTCGACGACGCGGCGGCCACACGCGACGCCAGCCTCTTCCTTGACATGGACCTGTCGGTCCTGGGTGCCGCGCCGGATGCGTTCGACGCCTATGAGCGCGCGGTTCGCCGCGAATATGGCTGGGTGGAGGAGCCGATGTGGCGTGCCGGACGGGGTGCCGTGCTGAAGGATTTCCTGGCCCGCTCGCACATCTTCCACACCGAGGAATTTCGCCAGCGCTTCGAGCCGCAGGCCAGACTGAACATGGCGCGGTCGCTGGAGAGCCTGCAAAAGCCCTCGTGATTTTCGCGAGGCTTCGTCAAACGTGAATTCTTCTGAGGTGCCGACATCATGAGCAGTAATTTCTTCCAGCCGGTCGACGCTTCGGCCGTTCCCCGCTTTGCCGGGCTCTCGACCTTCATGCGGCTGCCGGCGGTGGCGAGCGCCGCAGGACTCGACATAGCGCTGGTCGGCACACCGTGGGACGGCGGCACGACCAACCGCGCCGGGGCACGGCACGGCCCGCGCGAGATCCGCAACCAGTCGAGCCTGATGCGGCGCGTCCACCACGTGTCGGGGACCGAACCGTTCAGCATCGCCAATGTCGCCGATGTCGGCGATCTCTCGATCAATCCGATCAACCTCATGGACGGATTGAAACGCATCGAGGACGGCATCGCGGCGATCGTCGCGGCAGGCGCCATTCCGCTATCCGCCGGCGGCGACCATCTGACGACGCTGCCGGTGCTGCGCGCCGTCGCCAGGGATCGTCCGGTCGGCATGATCCATTTCGATGCGCATTCAGACACCAACGACCGCTATTTCGGCGACAATCCCTACACGCACGGCACGCCCTTTCGCCGCGCCATCGAAGAGGGACTGCTCGATCCCAGGCGTGTCGTGCAGGTCGGCATTCGCGGCTCGATCTACGAGCCCGGCGAGCATGACTGGGCAGTCGCCCAGGGCATTCGCATCATCTACATGGAGGAGTTCGTCAGGCGGGGCGCTGCCAGCGTCATGGAAGAAGCGCGCACCATCGCCGGAACCGGACCGACCTATGTGACCTTCGACATCGACTGCATCGACCCGTCGATGGCGCCGGGAACAGGCACGCCTGAGCTCGGCGGCTTCACCACCCGCGAGGCGCAGGAAATGGTCCGACTGCTCGACGGATTGAACATTGTCGGCGCCGATGTCGTGGAAGTGGCGCCGCCATTCGATCTTGCCGGCATGACGGCGCTGGCGGGCGCGACGATGATGTTCGAACTGCTGTGCGTGCTGGCGAAGTCGGTTCAGGCAGCGAGAGCGCGGAACGTCAGGTAAAGGCGCCTATGGTCGACGCCATTGCCGCGAGGATGGCCAGCCCCGCCGCCACCGACAGCCCGTTGAGGATGATGCCCAGCAGGCCAAGGGCGCGATTGTCGTTAGAACGCGCCAGCGCCATGATGCCGAAGACGAACCCGGTGACGTGTGCCAGCGGCCCCGCCAATAGAAACACGGCCATGAAGAAGCCGGTGGCGACGTTCTGGACCGACTGGGATGTATCGCTCGGCATCGCCACCATTATGGCGATGGCAAGCGCTCCCGCCGTGAAGGCGCCCAATGCCAGTATGACCGAACGTTTGCCGAACCGACTGCGAGCCACGGCGCCCGGCGTGGCGCCGGCGCTTCTTCCCCATTGTGCCACTGCCGCCCCCCGGCTCACCGCTCAAAGCGGATATTCAGCATAAAACTCCAGCACGCGCTGCTTGAAGGTCTTGTCCCCGACCGCCAGCATATGATCCCTGCCCTCGATGTGGAAAGGCCTGGCGTTCGGCATCAAGGCGGCAAGCTCGTCCGGTGAGCCGCCAATGTCGTCCGTCGTACCGACCGCGACCAGCGTCGGCTGGGCGATGCGGGCAATATCGTTCTCGCTTAGCAATTCCCGCGACTTGGCAATGCAGGCGGCGAGCGCTCGGCGGTCGCTGCGGGTCTGGTCGGCGAAGGCGCGGAAAGAGCGGCCGCGCGGATGGGTGATGGCAGCCGCATCGTCGGCAAGCAGGGCCGCGGCAATCGGGTCCCAATCGCCAACGCCGTCGATCATGCCGATGCCGAGGCCGCCAAAGACCAGCGTCGCCACCTTGTCCGGGTCGGACAGCGCCAGAAACGCCGCAATGCGCGCACCCATCGAATAGCCCATGACATGAGCCCGTTCGATGCCGAGGTGGTCGAGCAAAGCAGCGGCATCCGAGGCCATTTTCGCCGGCGTGTAATCGGCCTCGTCATAGCTCTTCGATGAGGAACCATGGCCGCGATTGTCGAAAGCGATGGCGCGATACCCGGCATCGTTGAGGGTCTTGAACCAGCCGGGCGACACCCAGTTGACATAATGGCTCGAGGCAAAGCCGTGGATCATCAGCACCGGATCGCCCTCGCCCGAGGCCGGCTGGCGGTCGAGGAAGGCAAGATCGAACCCGTCATGGGAAAAAAACTGCATCGGAAGGCGATCCCCGGCGCTCAGTTGGAATCGACGTTCGGAGAATCGCCCTTGTCAGCCGGCGGCATACCGGGGCCAGATACGGTGCCGACCGCCGGGTGGCGCAAAAGATCGTCATACTCGATGCCGTTCCTGGCGGCGGTGCCAGCCTTGAGCTCGAGCACGAAGCGCACCGGTACGCCTGGCGAAATGATAGCCTGGGATTGCGGGTCGCCGTGCTTGATGGCCCGGATCTTGCCGTCCTGGCCGACAAAGATGAGGTCAAGCGGCATCGGCGTGTTCTGCATCCAGAAACTGACCTGCTGCGGTATCTCGAAAACGAACAGCATGCCGTGGTCGTCCGCCATGTCCTGGCGGTACATCAAGCCGGCCTCGCGCTCCGCATCGGTGTCGGCGATTTCGATCGAAAAGGAGCGATTCCCATCCTTCGTCACCACGACCAGCGGCGTCGGGTCGACCGGAAGGATCATCGCCCGGCTGTCGGCCGAGGTCGGCCGTTCCGAGTAGAAGAAAGCGCCCGCGGCCACGATCACCGCAGCAATGGCGCAAAGCACGCCCGCCGTCAGCCAGTTCCTCTGAGCCATGCAAAGTCCTCGACCGAAATCGTCCTAAAGCGCGTCGCGCCGAAACGGATTCATGTGACGCGCTTTAGGCTCTTGTTTTTATGCATGTCGTCCTCCCAAAGCCGGGGCCACCTTTGGGCGACATGCATTAGACCATGATCCCGAAAAGTGGAACCGGTTTTCTCGGACAAACGGAGGCCGTTTGTCCAGAGATCATGGTCAAACAAAGAGGAGGTAGAACCTGAACCATCCCGGGTCTATCGGGATGGGTCAGGTTCTAGTGCGAAACCGGCAAGGTGCCCATATCGGGGTGAATTTCGGCCGCCATAAGGCCTTTGTCACCGCGCCCGAAACGGACAAGCACGACCTGCCCCGGCCGAAGTTCGGTGATGCCGTAGCGGCGCAAGGTCTCCATATGGACGAAAATGTCCTCGGTGCCCTCGCCGCGCGTCAGGAAGCCGAAGCCCTTGGTGCGGTTGAACCACTTGACCAAAGCGCGTTCGAGCCCGCTCTCCGGCGTCACCGCCACATGGGTGCGCTGTTCCTGCATTTCCGCGGGATGGACGGCGGTGGTGATATCCATAGAGAGCACACGGAAGGCCTGCAGCCCACGATCACCCTGCTTGACAAGACAGACCACGCGCGCGCCTTCCAGCGCTGTCTGGAAGCCGTCCCGCCGAAGGCATGTCACATGGAGGAGGATATCGCCCGAAACACCGTCATCGGGAAGGATGAATCCGTAGCCCTTGGCCACATCGAACCACTTGATGGCGCCGGCAATTTCGGCCAGGTCAGCGGCATCGCCGCCTTCGTCGCGCGTCAAGGCGTCGGCAAGGGTTCCGGCCCGCCCCGTCAAAGAGGCCTTTTCCCCCATAAGAATGCCCCCTTTGTTCAAGAACACCGCAACTGATTCTTGACACCAGATTAACACCGCGGCTTCCGGTGTGTGCAAGACCTTCCCTGCCTTTTTTCACGGTTCATTTCGGGAATACCGGATTTGTTCTTTGCCGGCGTCGCCGGCCGCCGGAGATTGCCCTTTGATCGGGCCGACCCTATGTTGCGCCGCAACCCAACAAATCGAGGAAAACACATGCGCTATCTGCACACCATGGTCCGCGTCGCCGATGTCGATGCCTCGCTCGATTTCTACTGCAACAAGCTCGGGCTGAAGGAGGTCCGCCGCTACGAAAACGAGCAGGGCCGCTTCACGCTGATCTTCCTCGCCGCCTCCGAAGACGAGGAGAGCGGCATCAACGACAAGGCGCCGCTGGTCGAACTCACCTACAACTGGGATCCGGAAGACTACAAGGGCGGGCGCAATTTCGGCCACCTCGCCTATGAGGTCGACGACATCTACGCCACCTGCCAGCACCTGATGGACAACGGCGTCACCATCAACCGGCCGCCGCGCGACGGCAACATGGCCTTCATCAGGTCGCCGGACGGCATCTCCATCGAGCTTCTGCAGAAAGGTCCGGCGAAAGCCAAGGCCGAACCCTGGGCTTCGATGGCGAACACCGGAAGCTGGTAGGCATCGAGCTGATGCCGGGCGGGAGTTGCCCGGCCGCCTTTGCCGTTTCTCACGAAGGCACCTATCTACCCGAACATGGCGCCAGCCTGGCAAGTCTGGCGCCATGTCAAGCAATGGGCACCTGCCCTTCTGGAGAATTCACTCATGCCGACCAGCCGGGCCGACGTCGCCACCGAACATGCCAGCCGTTATCTGCAGCAGCTGTGCAAGCACTGGGCGCACAAATTTCCTGTCGAATTCGATCCAACCCATGGCACCATCGACCTGACATCGCTGGGACGCACCGTCATGGATGCCGATGCAAGCACGCTGCACATCACGGTGTCGACCGACGAAGCCGGGTCGATCGAGCGCCTGGAAAGCGTCGTCGCCGATCACATCAAGCGTTTTGCCTTCCGCGAGGAACTGACCTTCGACTGGAAGCCGGCTCCGACGGCTTGATCGGCCTAATTCTTACCGGCCTGACCGGCCATCTCCAGCAGCGCCAGCACCGAGCGCCAGTTGCGCGCGGTGCCAGGCACCTTCAGAACGCGCGGAATGAGGTTGGCGAACACTGACTTGCCGAGTCCGTCCGGCGCGCTGAGGTAGAGCACGTCTCCCTTGACCTCGAAGCGCTCGGGGCCGGTGCACTTTTCGGCCAGCCGCGCCACCTCATCGGCGGTCGGCTCGCGCTCCAGCGCGTAGGCATGGAGTTTGGTGTGGTCGCCGGCGGCTTCCGGATAGGGATTTTCGCTCACCAGCCGTTCGAACCAGGAGAGATCGCGCACCATGATGCGCGAATGAAACCCCCATTTCTTCTCGAAAGCCGCTTCGATCTGTTTGGTCAGCGCGACCGCGTCTCCCTTGCCGGCCCGAAAGACGACATTGCCGCTCTGCACATAGGTGGCGATATCGGAAAAGCCGAGATCCTCGAAGAACGAGCGCAACTCCGCCATCTTGACGATGCGGTTGCCGCCGACATTGATGCCGGAAAACAGGGCGATGAAGATTTTTCCGCTCATATGATGAACCCGGCCAAAGTCTCGTTGTCGGTGATGTCCTGATACTGGACGCCCTCGGCCTCGAAATTCGCCTTCAACAGGTCGAAATTGCGACGGTCCTTGGTTTCGATGCCGATCAGCACCGAGCCGAAATTGCGCGCCGACTTCTTCAGATATTCGAAGCGCGCAATGTCGTCGTCCGGCCCCAGCATTTCGAGGAAGTCACGCAGCGCGCCCGGCCGCTGCGGGAAGCGGATGATGAAGTATTTCTTCAGGCCTTCGTAGCGCAGCGCCCGTTCCTTGACATCGGGCAGCCGCTCGAAATCGAAATTGCCGCCTGAAACCACAGCGACAATGGTCTTGCCGCGGATTTCCTTTCTGGAAAAATCCTTCAATGCGTCGATCGCCAACGCCCCGGCCGGCTCGAGCACGACACCTTCGACGTTGAGCATCTCGATCATGGTCGCACAGAGCCGGTTTTCCGGGATCAGCCGCACTGTGTCGGCGGCAAACTCCTTGAGGTATCGCAACGGTTCGCGGCCGATCTCGGCGACGGCCGCGCCATCGACGAAGTTGTCGACCTTGGCGAGCTTGAGCCGTTTTCCAGCCGCAAGGCTGTCATGCAGGCTCGGCGCACCGGCCGGCTCGCAAAAGACGAAACGCGCCTCCCGGCCCTGATCGGCGAAATAATGCGTGACGCCGGCGGCTAGCCCGCCACCGCCGACCGGCAGCATGATGATGTCGGGCATGCGTGCGCCCGGCATCTGGTCCGCGATCTCATAGGCGACCGTCGCCTGGCCTTCGATGATGTCCTTGTGGTCGAAGGGCGGCACCATGTGGGCGCCGGAGCTTTCAGTGAATTCGAAGGCGGCGCGATAGCAGTCGTCGAAAAAGTCACCGACCAGCCTGATCTCGACGAAATCGCCGCCGAACAGTCTGGTCTTGTCGATCTTCTGCTGCGGCGTCGTCACTGGCATGAACACCACGCCCTTCTTGCCGAAATGGCGGCAGACGAAGGCGAAACCCTGTGCATGGTTGCCGGCCGACGCGCAGACGAACAGTTCGGCCTGATTGCCGGCGGCAAGCGCCTTGCGGAAGAAGTTGAAGGCGCCGCGGATCTTGTAGGAGCGCACGGGCGACAGGTCCTCGCGCTTCAGCAGCACCCGCGCGCCGGTCTTTTTCGACAGATAGTCGTTTTCCTGCAGCGGCGTTTCCGGAAAGATCTGGCGGATCGCCGCGGCCGCGACGGCGACGCGGGAGGAAAAACTGGTCATCGGAACGTCACCTTGTGCCGCATATCTGCGCGGACCCCTGTCATCAACATGGCCGCACAATGTCTGTCTGTTGCACCCTGATCTCGCGCAGCCGATCCTGCCTATTGCATATCCGGCCCTGCAACGCCATTGTCCGGCCCTCCATGCCCTTCCCGCAAAGGGCATTCACAGAATCCTTGCAAGCACTTGGGAGCGTTTGTTCATGCCTGTCGCATCGGTCGGCCTGAAATCCATGTCGCTGCCGGAATTCGGCGAGCCGACGGTGATGCCGCTCGTTGCCCGAAATACCCATGAAGCGCGCATCGAAGCGCTGATCGCGCTCGGCGCCAAGGCCGGCTTCGATGCCTTCGCCATCTATGGCGACCGCGAACACGCGGCCAATGTCGCCTATCTCTCGGGCTACGATCCGCGCTTCGAGGAGACATTGCTGGTCATCGTTCCCGGCAAGCAGCCAAGACTTCTCGTCGGCAATGAGGGCTGGGGCTATGCCGAAATCTGCGATGGGCCTTACGAGCGCGTGCTCTACCAGACCTTCTCGCTGCCGGCGCAGCCACGTGACCGCTCGGACGCGCTGCCCGACATCCTTGCCGGCTGCGGCCTGAAGCCCGGCGACAGGATCGGCGCCATCGGCTGGAAGCCTTTTGGCGCCGGCGATGCCGGGTTCGATGAGACGACGCTCGACCTGCCGTCCTTCATTGCTGATACGCTGCGCGCCTTCGTCGGCGACAAGGGCGCGGTCGTGAATGCCGCCAATCTTTTGATGAACCCCAGCGACGGCCTGCGCGCCATCAACGAGGCCGACCAACTGGCTGCCTTCGAGTTTGCCGCGACCTTCACCTCGCAAGGGCTGCGCAATGTGCTGCGAGGTATCGAGCCCGGCATGAGCGAACTGCAGGCGGCGCGGCTGATGGGCATGAATGGCCTGCCGCATGGTTGTCATCCAATGCTGTCGGCCGGAAAACGCGCCGCCTATGGCCTGCCCAGCCCGCGCCTCGATGTCATCCGGCGTGGCGACCCGATCACCATGGCCTATGGCATCCAGGGTGCGCTCAACGCCCGTGCCGGCTTCCTGACCGAGGACGCCTCCGAGCTTCCGCATGCCATCCGCGACTATGTCGAGAAGCTGGTCGCGCCCTATTTCGCCGCGGTCGTCGACTGGTACGAAGCGATCGGCATCGGCACGACGGGCGGCACTTTGTGGAAGGCGGTGCATGATCGCATCGGTGACCCGTTCTTTGGCGTCTCCCTCAATCCTGGCCATCTCGTCCATATCGACGAATGGATGCATTCGCCGGTGTTTTCCGGCTCCGACATCAAATTGCGATCCGGCATGGCGTTGCAGGTCGACATCATCCCGGCGACCGGCAGCGACTATTTCACCACCAATATCGAGGATGGCATCGCGCTCGCCGACGAGGCACTGCGCGAGGAGATTGCAGCGCGTTATCCCGAGGCCTGGAGCCGCATCGAGGCGCGGCGTGCTTTCATGGCCGATGTGCTCGGCATCCGCCTCAAGCCCGAGGTGCTGCCCTTCTCCAACATTCCGGCGTTTCTTCCGCCATTTTGGCTTTCGCGCAACAGTGCGATGGCTGTAGTCGGCCGCTGACCACATTTCGGCTGGACACGACTTAGTTCTGCCGCACTCTCCCTGTCCGGGAGGTGTCGCGGGGGTGGATGGGCCTTTTGGCCGGAGTGGAATTTCAGACGTGCCTTTGAAGAAGAACCTTACGGTTGTCCTTGCCTTGCTCGTTGCCGGCTGCGCCGGCCCGCAAACCCAGGAATTGCTCGGCAGCGCAGTCATGTCCGCGCCGGTGACGGAAATCGCCGGCAACCACTCGATCTTCATCGCTACGACGCGCAAGAAATCCGACGATCCCAACAAGGTTTTCGATGGCGAGCGCTCGGCCACGCTGAACTACGCCCGCGTCAACGTCACCGTGCCTGGCATCCATCAGACTGGCCAGATCGAACGGCGTTCGCGCGGCAAGTCGGATGATCCGGCCAAATATTTCATGGCTTCCGAGGTCGTCGGCTACGACGCACAGCCGAAATTCTCCAGCGCGCTCAACGCCGATATCGCGGCGCGCGGCGGCCGTGTCATGGTCTTCGTGCATGGCTACAACACCGGCTTCGATGACGCGGTCTACCGCTTGACCCAGATCGTTCACGATTCCGGCTACCCGGGCACGCCGGTCTTGTTCTCCTGGGCATCCGGCGCCAGGACCACCGATTATGTCTATGACAAGGAAAGCGCCAGTGCCGCGCGGGACCAGCTCGAAGTGACGTTGCGGATGCTGCAGCAGTCCGGGGCGCGGCGTATCGACATCGTCGCGCATTCGATGGGAACGTGGGTAACCATGGAAACGCTGCGCCAGATGGCGATCAGCGGCGATCGTGATCTCGGCGGCAAGCTGGGCGACGTGGTGCTGGCCTCGCCCGATATCGACGTCGACGTGTTCAAGAGCCAGATGCGTCGCTACGGCAAGCCCGACAAGCCGTTCATCCTGCTGCTGTCTGACGACGACCGCGCGCTGAGGCTGTCCGGCCTGATCGCCGGTTCGCGGCCACGCGTCGGCGACTACAAGGATGCCGCCGACCTTGCCTCCTACGGCGTGACGGTGGTCGATCTTTCCAAGGTCAAGGGCAGCGACAGCTTCAACCATACGAAATTCGCCGACAATCCGACCCTGGTGAAGATGATCGGCCAGCGGCTGCGCGAGGATGACGGCTTCGCCAGCGACAGGGACGTGACCGACCGCATCACCCAGCTCGGGCAGTAGATGCGCCGCCAAGGATTTCGCTGTGCCTGCTCACGAGGCGCCAGGCCACTTTGAACTGGACCGCGCCGGTCTCTGGCTCTATCGGAATGACTGGTGGCGTCACGCTTTTGACGTCCCCCTTTACGGGAGCTGTCGCGTGACCGTGCGTTTGAACAGTGTCGTCGCCATGACTTTCGCGCTGCTGGTCGCCGGCTGCGCTGGAAATACGCACGATCTGCTCAACAAGACGACGGTCGCGGTGCCGGCGTCCGCCATCGCGGCCACGCATGAGATATTCGTCGCCACCACCCGCCAGAAGGCAACGAAGGACCCGCGGCAGGTGTTCGACGGCGATCGTTCGCTGACCACCAGCTTCGCCCGGGTCGACGTCACGGTTCCGACGAGCCATCAGGTCGGCGCCATCGAGCGTGCCAAGGGTTCCGCCAACAGCAATCCGGCCAAGGATTTCACCGCCAAGGACGTCACCTACTACGAAGGCGCGCCACAATTCGCCAAGGCTGTCGGCGCCGACATCGCCTTGCGCGGCGACCGCGCGCTGGTTTTCGTGCATGGCTTCAACAACGGCTTCGACGACGGTGTCTACCGGTTGACGCAGATCGCCCATGACACGAAATATCCGGGCACGCCGGTGCTGTTTTCCTGGGCGTCGAGCGCCAAGACGACGGGCTATATCTACGACAAGGACAGCGCCAACGCCGCTCGTGACGATCTTGAGGCGACGCTCAGGATGCTCGCCAAGACGCGGGTCAAGAGCATCGACATCATCGCCCATTCGATGGGAACCTGGTTGACGATGGAGGCACTGCGCCAGCTCGCCATCACCGGCGATCGCGATCTCGGCGGCAAGCTCGGCTATGTCGTCCTGGCTTCACCCGACATCGATGTCGACGTGTTCAAAAAGCAGATGATGCGTTACGGCAAGCCGGACAAGCCGTTTGCCGTGCTGCTTTCAAGCGATGACCGGGCGCTCAAGCTGTCATCCATCATCTCGGGCGACAAACCGCGTGTCGGCGACTATGGCAATGCCGCCGATCTCGCCAGCTATGGCGTCTCCGTGGTCGACCTGTCCAAGATCAAGGGCGGCGACGGTGGCCTCAACCACGCCAAATTCGCCGACAATCCGATCCTGGTGCAGCTGCTCGGCGACCGCCTGCGCACGCCGGCTGGTCTGGCCTCGGACGAACCCGATCCGGCACAGCTCGACAATCTCGGCCAGGGCCTCGGCAAGGCCGTCGGTTCGGTCGCCGAGGTCGTCATAACCACACCGTTCAAGGTGCTGACCATCGTCACCGGCGGGTAAGTGCCAGCCAAGGGATGTTGAGATTCGGGCCAGGCCGAGCCGGGAATGGCTGCTTCCGAGAACCGCAACGGAGCGTACTTAATCGCCCGTGAAGTATCCTGAACGGCTTTTGTTTTCTGTGCGGTTGAGCCGCTCGGCAAGTGTTTGCTTTGCAGCACGATGGAATCACGCGGCCAAAGGCCGATCAGCACCCCACAAAATCAACCATATCGGCCAAATGCGGGCTCTCGGTGCCGAACGTGAAAGGTGCTTCTCCGACGGCTCATGAATCTGATGAAGGCTCTGCGGATTCGCAAGATTTCAAAGCAATTACAACAATTTAACCAACCAGCCAACGCGAGTAGCGACGTCCCCCAGGTGCGACTACTTTTTCGCCTTCTGCAAACGGATCCAACTACGAGGTGAAACACATGTCGGACGAGCAAGTGCGCTGGCTTTTGAAGGTCATCCAGCCCGAGGCGACCTTGGCCTCCCTCCCCAAAGGCGCCAGCCTAAACCGGGATGCTCATGCCGGCCTCCTCGGCCTCCCGGTTGAGATCTACGCGACGGAACTCGGCCGCATGCAAAAGGAGGCCTCGGAAGCAGCCGACGCGTTGCTTGCTGACCCAGCCGTGGCATCGATGGTCGATCGCCTTCCCCTCCGGAAAGGGGACAAAGTAGTGGCGTTCGGCGACAGTTTGACGTCTGATCCCCAATCTTGGGCGGTAGTCCTTAGGGAAATGCTGGCGAGGCGCCGCGGTACCGACGGGATTTCGTTGACCATCAGCGCAGTCGCAGGCGAGACGACCACCCACAGTCTCGTGCGGGTCGCAAATGTCATCAATTCCCGGCCCGACTGGATACTCTTCCTCTTCGGTACGAATGATGCCCGCACGCAGGGCCCACACCCCACGAAGACGCTCGTCCATCATGAGGAGACCGCGCGCAACATTGCCGAGCTGCGGCAGCGCGTTTCAGGAGAGACCACGGCGACCTGCGTCTGGATTACTCCGCCTGCGGTCAATGAAGCGCAGGTAGCGGCCCATCGGGGCCTGGCCAGGTTCGGGGTCCGGTTCCGCAACGAAGACCTGGCACGAGTGGCCAAGATCGTCCGCGAGGGCGACGGGCCGGTTATCGACGCCTTCTCAACGCTGGGGAGTCCTCCTCCTTCGGACCTGCTCATGGACGACGGTCTGCATTTCACTCTGGCGGGCCAGAAGCGAATGGCGTTCGAGGTGATCCGTGGCTGGAGCAAGCTCCAGTGAAACATCTCATCATCGGCGCCACGGGAAACATCGGCTCTCGGGTAACCCAGCGCCTCGTTGATTGCGGAGCACGCCCGTGCGTTTTCGTTCGCAGCGCGAAGAAGGCCAGGGCCCTTTTCGGTGACCGTGTCGATATCCATACCGGAGACCTCGAAAAGCCAGGCTCCTCGCTAACCACTGCGCTGGCTGGGGTCGACGGCATATTCCTCCTGACTGATGGATCGGATCTCGAGAAGCGAGATCGCGCGGTCTCCTTCGCAGCCCGCCACGCAGGCGTACGGCACGTCGTCAAGCTCTCTACCCTGGACGTGCGAACCGGGATTGGCACCGGTCCGTGGCATGCACGCGGCGAGGATGCCGTTCGGGGAAGCGGGGTGGCGTTCACGTTCATTCAGGCGGCCGGATTTATGTCCAACGCGCTCGGTTGGTCGCAATCCATCCGCCGCGAGAGCGTGCTGCGCTCGTCCACGGGTGGGGGCAAGATCGCATTCATCCATCCAGACGACATCGCCGCCGTCGCCACGGCCGCCCTGACCACGCGCGACCACGACGGCCAGGCACTGGTGATCACCGGCCGTAAGGCGCTGTCCTATGGGGAGATGGCGGCCACGATAGGCAGAGCCATCGGCAAGCCCGTCGGCTTCGAGGAAATATCCGACCGGCAGGCGTACACCGACGCCGTCGAATGGGCCGGGAAAGGCCCCTATGTCGATGCCCTTGTGGACATCTGGCGCGCGGTGCGCGAGGGCCGACTTGACACGGTGACGGACGGGGTAAAACGAGTAACTGGGCGGGAACCAATCCCGTTTGCTCAGTGGGCCGCCGAGAACGCCGCGTCGTTTCAATAGTGTTTCGGTGCAGTGCCCTCAAAAGAATTCACGTAGACCAGTACGGCACGGATCGCCTCGCTCCTAACGACATCACGCGAGAGGGCGCGCGCCTGGTGGACCGCTCCGTGCACGAGGGATTCCACCATGCGTGGAAGGACAAAAAGCATTCGCTCCGTCTCGTCGAGGCTGTATCGCTTTTCGTCGGCGCTTGACAGCACTCGCCCAAACGTGTGATGCAGCGCGTTCCTGAAGCCAAGAGCGCCTTCCGGAACGGCGGACGAAACAATCTCGTGCAGTTCCGCAGCATCCACGTGCACGTTCACCAGACCTCGGACAAGTTCGCCTGTGAATTCCTGCAGCGGAGCCGAGGCGTAGGCAGCCGTCGTCTGCCCGATGACCTGCCGTACATCGTCGACGTGTCGGTCATGAAGGGCGGTGAAGATTGCGCGCTTGTCGGGGAAGTACTGATAAAGCGACCCGACGCTAACGCCGGCGGCCTCCGCGATGCGATTCGTGGTGATGGCCTGGGTCCCGTGACGCTTCACCACAAGTTGGACGGCCTCGAGCACGCAGTCCACGGTCTGCCGCGAGCGTTGCTGTGTCGGCTCTCGCCGCGCGAAGGTTCTTTTGGCCGTGGTCATGCTGCCTCGTCGTATGCAGTTCGCAGGCCGACATCATCCGAATACCTAGACGAACAGATCGACCTTCTGGAACGTCGTCACGTCGATCAGCCCGACATCGGAAATCCTCAGCTCCGGGATGACCACCAGCGCCAGCAGCGAGTGCTGCATGTAGGCGTTGTTCAGCGAACAGCCCATCTTGCGCATCGCCTCGGTCAGTTTTTCGGCCTTGGCGGCGACGATCTCGGCGCGCTCGTCCGACATCAGCCCGGCGATCGGCATTTCGACCAGCGCCAGTTCCTTGCCTTTGGAGAACAGCACCACGCCACCACCGACTTCACCCAGCCGGTTGACCGCCAGCGCCATGTCCTGCTTGTTGGTGCCGACGCAGATGATGTGGTGGGCGTCATGCGCCACGCTCGACGCCATGGCGCAATCGCCCATATAGCCAAAGCCGGAAACGAAGGCGTTGGTGACGCCGCCGGTGCCCCGGTGCCGTTCGACCAGCGCGATCTGGCAGACATCGTTGCGGCGATCCATGGCGACCAAGCCGTCCTCGACAGGAAGATCCGCCTCCAGCGCCCGCGTCGGCGCCTGGTTCTCGATGACACCGATGACCCGCACCCGCACCTCGTTGGCGCCCTTGGGGGCGGCGATGTCGAAATCTGCCGCCTTCAGCTTCTTGCCCAGCTTGACGGTGTTCTTCGCCGTCTTCGGGTAGTCATAGGCCGGAATGTCGACGTCGAGCTTGCCGCCCTTGGCCAGCCTGGCGCCGCGTGCATAGACCTCATCGATGGTCATTGCGGCGAGATCGGAGACAATCAGCAGGTCGGCCAACCGCCCTGGCGCGATCGAACCGATCTCACGTTCCAGCCTGAAATGCTGGGCTGTGTTGATCGTCGCCATCTGGATCGCCGTCACCGGCTTCAGCCCCTGTTGGATGGCGTGGCGCACCACACGGTCCATATGCCCCTCATGCACCAGCGTGCCGGAATGGCTGTCGTCGGTGCACAGGATGAAATTGCGCGGATCGATGCCGCCTTCGGTCACCGCCTTGATCTGCGAGGCAACGTCGTACCAGGCCGAGCCCAGCCGCAGCATGGCCTTCATGCCCTGACGCACACGGGCGATGGCATCCTCAGCGCGCGTGCCTTCATGGTCGTCCTCGGGTCCACCGGCAACATAGCCATGGAACGGCAGGCCAAGATCGCGCGAAGCATAGTGGCCGCCAACGGTCTTGCCCGCCTTCACTGTCGCGGCGATCTCGCCCGACATGACGGGATCGTTGGCGACAACACCGGGGAAATTCATCACTTCGCCCAGCCCGATGATGTTTTCCCATGTCATCGCTTCGGCAACATCTGCGACCGTAAGCTCGGCGCCGGCGTGCTCCAGCCCCGGTGCCGAAGGCACGCAGGACGGCATCTGCACATGCACGTTGATCGGCATCGCCACCGCCTCGTCATGCATCAGCCGCACGCCCGGCAGGCCGAGCACATTGGCGATCTCGTGCGGATCGATGAACATCGACGTGGTGCCGTGCGGGATGACGGCACGGCAGAACTCGGTCACCGTCACCATGCCGCTCTCGACATGCATGTGCGCGTCGCAGAGGCCGGGCACCAGGTAGCGCCCGCCAGCATCGACCACCTTGGTGCCCTGGCCGATGGCGTGGCTGGCATTCGGCCCGCAATAGGCGAAGCGGCCGCCGGCAATAGCGATATCGGTGCCGGCGATGATCTCGCCCGAGTGAACGTTCACCCAGCGGCCGTTGCGGACGACGAGATCGGCGGGCTTGCGGCCCATGGCGACGTCGACCAGATGCGTCGCCATCTCGGTCCAGGGTTTTGGCTTCGTCGCATGCGCCGCCGGCTTCTTTGCCATGGAGGGACTCCTGTTTGCACGACTGTGCCAAGCCTGCCTGGTTTTGACCAGCGTCAAACAGCGGATAGGCCTACCCAACCGTCACAAAGGCTGTTCGGCCTTTACTTCGACCGTGACTTTCGCACCGCCGGCCGAAATCCGCTCCGCGAGGCGCTGGAGTTCGCCCGCGGCGAAGGTGCCGTTGAGCATCACCTCGCCGCCAAGGATGGGTTCGACCAGGCGCGGCGACGCCACCACGGCACCGTCGACGCTGAGATCAACCACCTTGCCGACATTCGCCCTGGTGAAGTCGGCGAATGCCTTTGCGCTGTCCGCCGTCATCTTGAGGTTGAGTGCCATCTGTCCCGACGCCGCATCGGCTACGACCGCGGCCTTGGCAATGGCGAGCGTCAATGGCTCGGCCTTGGCGAGGCCGCAGGCGAGCAGCACGATGGCTACTCCGGCGATGAGACGAGCCAAGCTGTTCATCAGGATTTTTCCCTGCAAAAAGATCATCTTGCACGGTTACATTCGCCCGGCAATGCCAGCTGCTCCCGGCTTGCAGAGCGCGGTTCCGGCTAGGGACACACGGCCGCTGCCAGAAATCCGATTCCGTTTTGTCGCAAATCGGTCTACCCTGGCTGCCAAGGATTTTTCCGACTCTTCGTCCGGGGAGTTCGAATGTATCGCCTTGTGGTCGCAAGTGCCGGTCTTCTAGCACTGTCCATGCCGGCTTTCGCAGCCGACCCGACGGTCGATGTTCCGATGACCGCGCCCGGCTTCGACTGGACCGGATATTACGCCGGCCTGCAGGCAGGCTATGGCTGGGGCCAATCCGAGATCTCAGGGACCGACGGCGGACCGTTTTCCGTCTCGCCCGACATTGACGGCGGCTTCGTCGGCGGACACGTCGCCGGCCTGTGGCAGTTCGACCAGGCGGTGATCGGCGCCGAGGCCGACCTCAACTATTCCTCGATCGACGGCACGGCGGAACTCGGCGGGCCCGGAAATGTCGTTGGCACCGACATCAAATGGTTCGGGTCGGTCAACGCAAAGGCCGGGTATGCGATGGATCGTGTGCTGGTCTACGGCATAGGCGGCGTCGCCTTCGCTGGGATCGAGACGTCGCAAGCCTCGGGCTCCGCCTTCTCCGAGACACGAACGAATGTCGGCTGGACGGTGGGCGCCGGCGTCGACTATGCGCTGACCGACAAGTTCGTCGTCGGCGCCCAATATCGCTACTACGATTTCGGCTCCGAACACTATGATGGATCCAGCGATTTCGTCGGCCGCGACCAGGATACCAAGCTGAACACCGTCGGCGTCAATCTCAGCTACAAGTTCTGAGCGCGGCCAGCAGCGATCGGCGAGCGACGGCTGTGATGTTACCAGCAATTTCGATGAGAGGGGCGGCCGGCGCCCCCAGTGGGCGGGGGAATGGGTTGGGCCTGGTAGACGCCGGCCTCGGCGGATCAAGTCCGCCGTGCAAACACCCTATCCCCTGCGCGCGGCGCGGATAATTCCGCGATCGCACCAGTATCGCCGCGCCCCCTCCTCTGGGGTGCGTGTTCAGACAGCTCAAGAACACGACTTGACGGCCTGTGTCTGGCATCTGAAAAGGGCTGGCCTGCGGACGTGGCGGAATTGGTAGACGCAAGGGACTTAAAATCCCTCGATCTCTGATCGTACGGGTTCGATTCCCGTCGTCCGCACCATATTGATTATAAAAAGAAATTGGTCGAATGAGGCGCCGCTGGCTACCCAAAGAAATTCCACGTGGGTAGCCGTAGGGGTAGCCGAGTATGATAGAATGAGGGCCAGATAATGGAATTCGATGACATCGTTTCCGGTAAGGAGGCATTTCTCAATCAGGCAATCCTCCTAGAAACGCAGGAAGGCCTGAGGCTCGATTTCAAGGCGCCGGCCGTTGGTAAGCCAGGCGCGGCTTTTACCCCGCAAGGCCAACTTACCAAGGATGGCCGAAGCAGTTTAGCCAAAGCTCTGTCGGCCTTTAGCAACTCTGCCGGCGGCGTTCTGGTGATTGGAGTCGAATGCCGTAAGAATGCAGACGGGGTCGATTGTGCCTGCGATCTCGAACCGCTTCCCAATTGGAGAACCGCACTCAGTGCCGTGAGTTCGGCGGTGGGCGATCTGTTGCAGCCAAAAAATGACGGTATCCGAATCGACGGATTTGCGTCCGATGGAAATCAGAGCCTCGGCTATATAGTCGTAGACGTGCCTCGTTCTGAGCGACGACCTCACCGCAGCGAAGCCGCCGATCTAAAGCAGTATTTCAAGCGCTCCGGCTCCGGTAGCTATGCCATGGAGCATTTCGACATCGAGGATGCTTTTCGTCGAACGGCCGTTCCAGAACTCAAGCTGAGAACAGACGACCGGAAATTTAGGTCGTCGGGATCAAATGGCTACTACAATATCCAATTGTGGCTCGACAATGTTTCCTCCGTAACGGCCTTTTTCCCGTCAATTACCACTTGGGATTGTACGGGAATCCAGTTCGGCTGGGGCGACGACCGCTTGCCATCCGTGAGGCGGATCAACGAGGCCGATAAAGTTACGGCTTACGGAGATTCTGAGTTCGTAATTCACCCTGACTCGACCCGACAGATTGAGGAATTTGAATTTCACGCCGCGTTCGAAAACGGTAGCCCGGTGATCGTCGGCGATCGCTTGCCGAACATGGCCCACCTTTCATTTAAGTACCGCATAGGCGCCCAGGATATGATTTCGCGCGAAGAGTCGATTGAAATCCGTCTTTTCCCATTCAAATGGTGATGGCCCGCCACCTTTCGGCAGCGGGCCATATTCCGCACCGTGCGGATTTCAGTCAGTCGGCGGTGTCGGGCTGCTCACGCTCGTCGATTGCTTCCCGCTCGTCGTCGCCTTCGCGGTCGTCCACGGCATCGTTCTCCCGCCAACCGGTGGCTATTCCTGACCAGCCCATCTCCGGTTCGCCGCCATCGACGTGCCACGAATCGTTTACGATCGGCGCTAGGGTTTGGTCGAGATGCTCCGCCCAGCCAAGTTCGGTCTCGTCTTCTTCCCGATCGTGCGGCTCGTCCAGCACGTCGCCGCCATGCTCGTTTTCGGCCTCGCACTCATCACGGCCCGGAGCGGTGGCACGCTCGCCCGCCCGCCCAATGCTCCTGCGAGTTGCTGCCATAGTACATGACGGTTAACTCCCCGCAGCGGCCCCACGGGCTTTCCCTTGATGTCGGATGGCGCTCGATGGCGCCCATGGTCGGCTCGCCCTCGCTGTCCGGCTCATAGTCGCTGTTGTCCTGCTCCCGGTCGTCTTCGCCGATCGATGGCTCGGCGTCGGCGCCGTCTTCAAGGTCACAATCGGCTTCCATCAGGTCCAGAGCCGTTATCAGGCTCATGGCGCCGTCCAGGTGGTCATTCAGGCGCTTCTGCACCGATTGGCGCCATTGGCGCGGATCCATGCCGTAGGGCCGCAGAGACCTTGCCGAGACATAGGCCTCGGCCTTCTTGGTGAGATCGAGATTATCCATGGAGGTCGGCCTCCAGGTTGTCGATCACACGGGCGCCCGCGTCGTACAGGACGTTGGACGTCTTCAGGAGCACATAGGCGAGGCAACCGCGCGCCAGGCGCGTTCTCAGGGCCGCTGCGGCCAGTAGCAGCGCAATAGCGGCGTAGGTCATGACGGCCTCCGCTGGACAAACAGGATCCGGCCGGAAAATCGTCCGATGATGGCTATCCGGTCAGCAGGCATAGCTCCGCCGGCTGCCGGAACATGGGTGTTCGGCATTGTGGTTGCTCCCTTGAGCGATTTAATTGACTGTGATAGTTTTCGCTCAAATCAAGCGATTGTCAACGGATTAGCGCAAAATGAGCGAAAGCACTCAATTCACTGGTCGACAAATATCTGCGGCCAGGGCTTTGCTCGGGCTTGCGCAAGCCGAGTTGGCGGCTGCCGCATCGATATCAGTTGCGACGCTTCGACGAATGGAGGCGAGCGAGTTTGCCGCTGTGGGGCTGACCAACAATGTGGCGGCGGTTCGCCGTGCCTTGGAAGCGGCCGGCGTCGAGTTCATCCCCGAGAATGGCGGCGGCGCCGGGGTGAGACTGCGGAAATGACCCCTGAACAAGAGGCACATATCGAGCGCCTCAAAAAGAGACGTCCCCAGGCTCTTGGCATTATTCTGGTAGGGCTTCCCTTGGCTCTCTTGCTTGTAAAGTTCTGCAAGGCCGAAGGATGGAATGCACGGGTAGATCTGCCCATCGCAATCGGCATTTCGATCCTCATCGGCCGCGTCTCAACCGTGTTGATGCAGCGGTTTATGGCCAAGAAGTAAGCGACGCTCCTGCTAGATGAACGGGACTTCTCCTCCGGTCACTTCCCGCACAGCCTTCAGCAGCGCCTCGCTCGATTTCTTCCTGCGATAGCTGCTTTGAAGGTTTGGTCCTGGCCATAGGCGATCTCCGTTCGTTTGAAGGGTCGCCGCAACGGAGGAATATATTCCTGATATTGGTGGTGGTGGCAAGGTCGCTCAATCCGGGTCCCTAAGAATATCCGCCTCAATCGCCGCATTGACGAAGGCGGCGCGGGCATAGCCGGCCTCTTTCAGCCCCTCGAGCACACCCAAGCATGCCTTGCGGGCGGCAACGTGACAGCGGCCCGTCTTCACGGGCCAACGGTTTAGCAGGATGTCCGCGGCCTGGGCGACGCGCTCAACCTTGAAAGTCGTGTTCTTTGATCTGCCGAGCGCAACCCGCACCGGCTCATCGAAACGCTGGTCCTGCATGCTTCCCTCCCGGACTCGACCTCGGAGGCAATTCGGTTCCCTCAGGTATCAGAAAGCCCCAGGGCATGATCGCCTGCCGCTTCAAAAAAAGCCCGCTGCCTGTCCCATCGTGGCAACGGGCTGAGTGCTTATGGAGGGCAATTAAGCCCACGGTAATATTAGATCGGCAAGGCGCGCTTGTCGTTGTGCGATTGCCTGTCGTTGACGGTTGGGGACTACCTGTGGATAACTCGCCGAGCGTGTGGCTATGCAGGGCTCGCCAGCGCGCGTTTCCGCTGGCCGCTGTTCTAAGCCCGGCTCGCTGCGGGCCGCATCAATCAGGCAAGTTGCCCCGAATGCATGGTGGGGATCGTTCCCGAGCTCTTATTGCGCAATCCGTAGCGATCTTGGCTTTGGCGTCGCTGATTTGCATCTGCAGTACGTTGAGCTTCTCAACAAGCTCGGGCATTCGAGCAACCGTTTCCTCAACGAACTTCATCGCAGGGGCGCAAGCCAGATACTCGCCTCGCAGATGATCCGCAGCATCACGTTCAGCGCTTGCTAGCATTCCCGGGCTAAAACTATCCTGATGGCGAGCGGTCACCTTCAAGGTGACGCCCACAACATTGGCGTACGATTTTGCAGGGAAGCAATATCGGTCAATCGCTTCCGCGTAAGCCCATGCTCTGATGAACGGCATTTCCTCGATCTGGCCCGTGATGCCCCTGACAAGCCCTTCAAGGTCAAGTGTCCAGGTCTCACGAAGGACGGTAGCCTTGGCTGTTCCCGCGAAGCAGGTGACGATCAACAGGCAGAAAGCAATGGCCCATTTCATTGACCTGGCTCCCCCAAAAAACCGAACTTAGACCGGCGGCCGCTCTCCTACACCGCCGAAGCCTGCCGCGCGTCCTGGCGCCAGCTTGTGGCCAAGCCATGCCCCGTTGCGCCCGTTCGCTGAAATCGTCAAGCGCTTCCGAAAGGGAGCCGGTCGGCTTGCGTGCAGATCGGCTACTGTGCAGAGTTGAGGCGGAAAGGTGAGAAAATGAATCTCGACGAAGCGATCGCCCATACGCTTTCTGCGATGAAGAATCAGCGATCTGCTGCCTTTGGATATGATCTCGCTCCTGTAAAAGTTGCACAAGACGTCTCATGGGAACTGAGCGGCGGGAACCGGGACTTGCACAACCAGCGCAACGACAGCGTGGCGTGGTCTTCCCTATTTTTTGAGGCAGCGTGGGAACTTTGCCGAAGGGGAATAGTGCGCCCTGGCGTGACGGGCACTGGCAAGCAAGCGACGTCGGACGGGGGATATTCGCTAACTACGTCTGGACGTGCATACATCGAGTCTCTGGATGACACAGCCTTGCTTCTGGTACAGCCCGGCGCGTTAGCCGCAGCATTGGCGCAATATGCCAATAGGTTCGGCGCCGGTTTCTTGCAGCGTTCGCAGGAGGCTATCCGCTGCCGAAATGCTGAAGCATGGTTGGCGTGTTGCTCAATGGTTGGGGCCGCCGCCGAGTCTGTGCTGCTTGCGCTGGCGATCTCAAAAACGGGTACAGAAGACGTTGTTCTAGCCGAGTATTCAAAAATGGGCGGGCGGCAAAAGGTGGTCAACATGGTAGTTGGGCAATCAGCCGGTCATGTTCAGTCGACGCTGAAAAGCTTTGCGGGCATTGTCTCGCTTTGGAGAGACGAAGCGGCACACGGGAAAGCCAGTCTACTCGACACTGCGAACGCCGACGAAGCGCTTCGCCAACTCCTGCATATGTGTCAATGGGTCTCTAAAGAATGGGATGCCCTCACCAAATAACCGCAAGGGACTGAACTCTTTGCGTTGGCGATACCTCCCCGCCGTCGGGCAGAATGTCTCATTTGGGCAGATCGATGAACTCCCAAATGACCGAACCGACCCGGCTGCCACCTTTGCCGCCTTCGATGATGAAGCCAAGATCGCGTGCGGCCGCCACCAAGCCTTGGCGGTCCACTAGCTTCCTCGTGAGATCTGGATTTTCTATATCGAGAAGTCCGAAGAGGTTCCCGCTGGCAACCCCATATCGTGGAATGGCGTCAAGCAGGAACTTGGAAAGCCTCTCTTGATCTGATGTCGTCAGTTGCATCTCACCTTCCCCCCTTAAACCTATCGACCTAACATTAACGCGGCGAGCGGAGCCTCGCCAGCGCGCGTTTCTGCCGGCCGCTCTCCTACACCGCCGAAGTGTCCCGCGCGTCCTGGCGGGCCGCCTGTGACTGCCTGCCAGCATAGCCAAACCTGCTCGGCCTCTTGTCGATAACCGGACGGCATCGGCTGCCAGTCAGCCGGCGGGATTCGCATGCACCATTTCGGATCCCGGTAGCCCCAATGCTCAAGCCCAACCTTTTCGGACCCGTCAAACCAGACCGACACATTGAGCTTGGGGAAATGCAGCACCTTGGTCTGCCACCATGTGCGCTCGATGTCGTACTCGCCAGCGCCTTCTGCCCAGCGAGTCCAGCCGCGGCCCGGAGCTCTACAAGTTCGTGATCCTGCATGGCTCGCGTGATCTGTCTCGTTTCGGGACGAAAATGCCTGGCACCGTTTTTGCACTGCCGAGGTTGCCGGTGCTCCTCCCACCGGTCCTGATCGCGGGGATCAGGAAGTAAACTTTCGCCGGGCTTGAAGGGAATTGGGGTTCCTCGCCCGGCGAGTTTTCTTTCTATGCAGCATGGCTTGCAAGATCAGGATCTCGGAAACGCCGCCGCGGGGACCTAGGTCCAACTTGTGACTGGCCTCCCGCAGGCGCAAGGTCGCGATGAACCCGACGGCTAAGGGCTTGGATCGCCATGGTTGGCGGCCCAGGCCCTTTGTCTTTTGAGCGCGATATTGAGGAATGGAAAGCCCGCCGCCCCATCGAGCGGTCATCTCTTACATTCACGGAGCCGCCGGTCCCGCTCTACATCGCCGCTATCGCTGCTCTGATGCTCGCCGGCGTGTCTGGCGCTACCGGCAGCGCGACATGCTGGGTATGGCCGCCTGCCGTGCTGATGGCCGCGCTAGGTGCCTTACTGCTTCTCTAAAACCCGACGACAATCCAAGGATTGGTCTCGTATCCGAGGCGCGGTTTCTCCGGCGTTGCTCCATCCGGCAATTTGGCCGTCCCAGTCAAACTGCAGTCCAACTCCGGCACCGGCTTCTTGGCCGAATGCTTGGTAGAGCAAAGGTCCGCAGCATTGCTGACCACCACTTTTTTCTCCTTGGCCACAGCGACACCGGTCGCAGCGATTACGATCGCCGCGCAAAAAATTGCCACTCTCATCGTACTTCCCCACGGTTGCGCATCCCCATGATGCCGGGGCCTGACGTTACGTCACTTTTATATTAGCGCAAGCGAATATTACGGCTACTAGCGGATACGTGATCGCACCATACCGACGCGCCCGCGAATCCGTCATGCATGAGGCGCGGCGGACCTGAATTGTCCGCTTGGCCGGCGCCGCACAGCCCACAGCTCCCACCCTTGGCGTCGGCCATTTTACCCGCGGTATATGTTACGCCGAGTGTTTAGCGCCTCTCTTCGGCTTCGGCGTGATTTCCTGGACCCGCACCTTCTCCTTAGCCATCGCCAGCGCTTTGGCCCTGTTCTAGGTGGTAAGGACGGTGTGCCAATGCGGCTTCTCGAAGCTCACGGATGTAGGTTGTGGCCGGCTTATGCTCCACCTTTTGCTGCTTCCATCGTTCATATTGATAAGTCCCGATTATATTAGCAAAGGTGTATTCATTGGCCAGCCGGACGCGCGTCCCGTCCTCAAGGCCACTGCCGGCCAGGCCCAGCGGCCTTCCGCTGCCAGTCCCTCTTGCAACCAAGCCGCTGGGCCGCCGTCCTAAGTCTCTGGCTTGGCGCTTCCGAACGTCGGCTTTCAGTCTCGGTTGCGCTTCGCCTGCAGGCCCTCGTAGTCAGGAATGCAGGTGAAGAAAGCCGGGCGCCGATCGCGGCCGGCGGCCTTACAATGCGAGCAGGCGACGAGCGCAACTAGATCCTGGTGCATTGAACCATGGCCCGGCCCGAGACGGCTTACCGGTCGGCTATACAAGGGTTTTTGTGACTCGCGGCCTCGGCCACGATGCCATCACCAGCAGCTACGTCGTACAGCACCAGCGTTGGCCGCGTCGTTTCCGTTGCCCAAGCGGGCGTTCTTCCTTGTTTGCTAAATGCGCGTAGTGCCCCTCTCTTGGCCGCCCGAATGCAGCACCGGCGACCGCTGATCGGCGCTTCGCTCATGGTCTGGCCGAGAGCCTATCTCAATGATCCCGACCAGCGCGCGAACAAACTCAACCATATCGTTCGCCGTGATGGCTGCCTGGTCAGGCTCTTGCCCAATGTGCTCGGCGGCCGCGCAGCATGACAGGCGGATGTGATCGTAGTGAGAATCCCTTTCATCCTCCGGCAACATCGCCAATTTCATGGCTCGGCGATGAATCAGCCGGAGCAATTGTCCGAGAGCGGCTCCGACACTCATGCGTTTGCTCCGCATTGGTCAAACGTTCCGGCGCTCCCAGGGCGGATGTCGGAACATGATGGGAGGTATTTCCGTCCCTGTGCCAAGGCTGCATTATAGCCATTAATATATTGTTTATTGCTAATATACGCTTCCAAGAGGCGGCTTTTGGCCTCCATGAAATCCCAACGGCCCAGCTCGACGCCAACGCCGCATGAGGCGGAGCCTTGCCATGACCGCGCGGACCGAGTGATCCCGTACGAGCTGTTTGACTTCAAACGGGGCGCTGGATTTCCAGCATCGGATCGCCGGCGGCATATTTATTGCCGACGACGTCGCTACAGTCGCATCAGTTGGCAATTCCATCGCCGTTATGCCCCGCGGTTGTGCGGTAAGGAGCCGAGGCAGGGTTCTCACGCCGCCTTTCGGGCGAGCCAACAGCGCCTGCGCATTCGCAAAGCTATTTCGGAACCGGCAATGACAATAACGATAGATGGAAACGCCAGTTGGCGCGATATCGCGGGCGTGAGCGAAGGCGAATCCCTGGCGCTTAGCCAGGCAGCGTGGAAGAGGATCGCTTTTGCGAACCAGCTCGTAGCGGCCATCGTCGATAAAGGCATCCGCGCCTATGGCGTCAATACCGGGGTCGGCGCATTGGCGAGCAAGATTGTGGCGCCTGCCCTGCAAAAGAAACTGTCGCGCAATATCATTCGCAGTCACGCGTGCGGCGTTGGTGACCTCGTGCCAAGACGCGGCGTGCGCGCCATCATTGCCGCTCAAGTGGCAAATTTCGCGCATGGCCATTCGGGCGTGAGCCCTGCGATCGTGCGCAATTTGCTCACCTTTATCGAGCGCGACTGCGTTCCCAACGTGCCGTCCCGGGGATCGGCCGGATATTTGACGCACAACGCGCATGTAGCACTGGTCTTGATCGGTGAAGGCAGTGCAACCGTGGCAGGTCGCTCGATGAGCGGGCTCGAGGCTCTGACTGAAATGGGTCTGGAGCCGTTGGAGCTTGGCGCCAAGGAAGGCTTGAGTCTCGTCAATGGCACCGCATGCGCAACCGGCCTGACAAGCATCGCCGTGCGGCGCGCGGAGCGCTTGTTGGGATGGGCTGACGCGGCGGCAGCTTTAACGCTTGAGGCCGCAGGCGCACAAATGCCGGCTTTTGGCGAGGCAATCCTGGCGATGAGGCCCTCACCCGGCATTCAGGACGTGGGCAGATCGCTGCGTGGCTGGCTTCATGGCAGCGAACTTATTGCGCTGGCCCACGGCAGTCGCACGCAGGACGCACTCAGTCTTCGAGCCGTGCCGCATGTCCATGGCGCCGCCCGGGAGGTGCTGGACCGGTCCGCCGAGCTGGTCGACCGCGAACTGGCCGCTGTCACCGACAATCCCGCCGTATTCGGGTCTTTGAAAGATCCTCAGGTTGTTTCAGAAGCGCATGCGGTAGCGCCCGCCCTCGGGCAGGCGGCTGACGGCCTGACCATCGCTTTGGCGCAGGTGGCTGGAATGAGCGAGCGTCGGATCGACCGTCTCGTCAATCCACTTGTCAACAATTTGCCGGCCTTCCTTGCCGATGAGGACGGGGCCAATTCCGGCTTCATGATCGCCCAATACACGGCCACGTCGCTCAGCAACGTCAATCGGCGTTTGGCCGCCCCGGCGGCGACCGACGGCGGCGTCACATCCGGCCTGCAAGAGGATTTTCTTGCTCATCCAACCGTCGCAGCCAACAAGCTGCTGGCGGTCATCGACAACGCGGAATACATTCTGGCGATCGAACTCATGGCAGCCGCGCAGGCACATGATTTTCTGACGCAGCGCGGTGTACGAGCGCCTGGTACCGACACCATCTACCGAATGGTCCGGGAAAACATCGCCCACTATTCGGACGATCGGCCTCTGTCCCGGGACATGGAAGCCTTGCGCAACTTCATCCGCGAAATGGACGTGCCGGCCTGTCCGCAGCACAACTCATAAGGCAACGGCGAGCTTCGAGAGACTAGGCCTTCATCGGGTTCAATTTTAGGTGCTGGATCAAAATGATGGTCTTGGCATCGACGATGCGGCCGTCAGCGATGCCGGCCAGCGCTTCGTCGAGCGGCATTTCCAGAACCTCGATGTCCTCGCCTTCTTCCGCCGCGCCGCCGCCGGCCGAGATGCGGTCGGCGGGCGAATAACGGGCCACGAAGAACCAAAGCCGCTCGGTGACGCTGCCCGGGCTCATGTAAGGCGCAAACAGCCGCTCAATCTTGTTCAGCCGGTAGCCGAGTTCTTCCTCGGCCTCCTTGCGGATGGCGGTCTCCGGATCGTTTTCATCAAGCAGTCCTGCACAGGCCTCGATCAGCGGCTCGCGGTGGCCGGTGACGTAGGCGGGATAGCGGAACTGGCGCACCAGCAGCACGGTCGAGCGGCTGGGATCGTAGGGCAGGATCACCGCACCGTCGCCGCGATCATAGGTCTGGCGGACCTGCGTCTCCCACTGGCCATCACGCCGGCGGTAGTCGAGCACGGTCTTCTTCAACACCGCCCAGTCGTCGGAAAGAACCTCTTCCGAGCGGATGCGAATGCGATCTTCCATTGGATACCTCGGGTATTTGCTGCCAAGCGCAGGCGTAGCCGCGAACCGGCGCCGGTGCAATTGGGGCAGCGATTGGTCCAGCGGGCGTTTCACTCTCTCGTGTGTGGTATGCAAGAGTTCCATTGCCTAAATAACGCGTTCCCCTCCCCCGGAGCCCTTTTCATGACCGCATCGCTTTTTCAGCCGATCACGCTCGACGGCCTCACCTTCCACAATCGCATCGCCGTCGCGCCGATGTGCCAGTATTCCGCCGAGGACGGCTGCGCCAGCGACTGGCATCTCTACCACTGGATGAACCTGGCCATGTCCGGCGCCGGCATGGTCACGGTGGAGATGACCGATGTCGAGCGGCGCGGGCGCATCACGCATGGCTGCCTCGGGCTCTATTCCGATGACAATGAAGCCGCTGCGCGCCGCACGCTGGACGCGGCACGACGCGTCGCCGCGCCGGACACGAAATTCGGCACACAGCTGGCGCACGCCGGCCGCAAGGCCTCGAATCGCAAGCCCTGGGAGGGTGGCGGGCCGCTGCAGCCAAACGAAGACCCCTGGCAGACCGTCTCGGCCTCGGCCATCGCCTACGACACCGGCTGGAACGTGCCGCGCGCGCTCAATGAGGAAGAAATCCTGCAGCTCATCGAGCGCTTCGTCGAAGCCGCAAGGCGGGCTGAACGCGCCGGCTTCGACTTCATCGAATTGCACGCAGCACACGGCTATTTGATCTTCCAGTTCCTGTCGCCGCTGTCCAACCAGCGCACGGACCGCTGGGGCGGCTCGCTGGAAAACCGGATGCGTCTTGTCGTCGAAATCGCCAGGGCGGTGAGACAAGCGGTGCCGAAGCTGATGCTCGGCACGCGCCTGTCGGTGAAGGACTGGGTCGACGGCGGCTTCGACGTCGACGATGCAATCGAGGTGGCGAAAGCCCTGAAGGCCGAGGGCGTCGCCTATCTCTGCTGCTCCAGCGGCGGCAATTCGCCGTTGCAGAAATTGCCCACCGGCCCCGGCTATCAGGTGCATCTGGCGGAAGCCGTGCGCAAGGGCGCCGGCATCCCGACCCGCGCGGTCGGCCTGATCGACGATCCGAAGCAGGCCGAGGCTGTTATCGCCGAGGGCCGTGCCGACATGGTGGCGCTGGCGCGCGCCTTCCTCGCCGACCCGCGCTGGGGTTGGCGTGCTGCCGCCACATTCAGCGAAAAGATCCATCCGGCGCCACAGCTCGCCCGCTCGGTGACGACCATGGAACACTGGATGAAGGCGGCGGGCTGATCGGCCCGTTTTCCTGATACCGGCGCATCCTGCCCAACCCGTCTGCAACAGCCCGCTTCAATTCTCGCCGCAAACTGTTACGTTGGGTGAGGCTGCGGCGGGCGCGGCCGGGCTTGGGAGGAAATCATGTCGTTCAAGGCATTTTTGCCGGCTGCGATGCTTGTGACTGTCGCCGCGTTTTGGCTCGGTGCGTCGACGCCGAGCGTCGCGCAATATTGCGAGGGTACTGTGCACGGCCTGTCCGGGCGCTACAATCTGGCCACCGGCAGCGGCTTTCTCGCCGTGCGGACACGGCCGAACTCGTCATCGCGGATGATCGGCCAGCTGTTCAATGGCAATCACACCGAGATTTTCGACCGGCGCGGCAACTGGTATCAGGTCGAAATCGGCGGCACGACCGGCTGGGCCAACGCACGCTGGCTGCGCAACGATTGCGGCTACTGAGGCTGCTTCGAAAATCGCTCCGGATGGCCGCCGGAGTAGAGGTTCCCAAACAGCTTCTGAGACGTTTGGGCGCAGGCTGACGGCCACTTTTGCAACCAAATTGGCTGCTTTGCGTTGCGGCCATGATGGACAACAAACCTTTTGAAACGCCGGTCGTGGTCGAACTTGGCCATGTCGGCAAATATCGCCATATCCGCAGCACCCAGGAGGCAGCGGAGTGTCTGATGACGGTGTGGCCGCTCAATCGCGGCCCGCGTCATCGTGATGCCCTCGACACTTGCCTCAAAGTGCTGGAAGGTTATCGTTCGACAGCGGAAGCGCGACGGGCATTGATCGAGGCCGCCAGGGAATCGGAAGTGCTGGTGCCCGACGACAGGCTGTCCGACGACCGGCTGCATTGAGCAGGCGGACTTTCAACCGGAGGTTTTGATGGCGAAGCTGACTTACAAGATCGTCGAGCATGACGGCGGTTGGGCCTATAAGGTCGGTTCCACCTTCTCGGAGACATTTCCCACCCATCAGGATGCGTTGCGCGCCGCCGAGATCGCCTCGGCCGAGCAGCAGGTGGCGGGTGCTACGGACGGCATTCAGTATGAGGATGCCGAGGGCAAATGGCATGAGGAACTGGCGGATGGCCGCGACCGGCCGCAGACCGAAGTGTCCGACTGAGCAATTCCAGGAAAAGTCTGAAGAAGAGAACTTGCCGGCAGGAACAGGCAGGGCGCCGACCGCGGACGTCAGGAGAGACGACGTCCTACGGTCAGCGGCTGCCCAGCGGCTGAACTATTTACCGCAATACTGATCGTTCACGTTGCCCTGGGCATTCGCGTCAGGACCGGCCGTGTTGTAGGCACAAGGGCCGGCAGAGCCCGTGCTGCCAAGGGTATCCAGTCCCGAGCGGTCGCCGTTGATGCTTCCGGTCGTGTTCTGGTCAACGCCTGAAGACTCTTCGTTGCCGAAGGGCCACCAGTTGTGATGGTTGGAATATGCGACGTCCGACGATTGCGCCATCGCCGATATGGCGAGACCGATCGTCAGAACCGATGCTGCGAGAAGTTTCCTGTACGTTGCATTACTCCGTGTCTTGGTCGCCTTGGGAGCGACACGCGGTAAACCCGGAAGTCAGCCGATTGGTTCATTGAAATTGTCGTGAGGCTGCGGTGATGGAAACGCGCGGGCGGCAATCCGCTCGATGAAACCAATCACCCGCCTGGGCTCGGCGAACTGCGGCATATGACCGACGTCGTCGACGGGTTCGAAATCGAGCCCTTCGATCTTGCCTCGCATCGGCTCGCCATGGATGCGGATGTCGATGACGCGGTCGGCGGTTCCAAACAGGATGCCGGCCGGCATGGCAATCTCGCCATAGCGTTGCTCGATGCGGCCGAGATCCTGTTCGATGGCCACGACATCGGCTGATGTTGCCTGGAAATGGACTGGCCGCAGCCCGAGCCAGCCACCGCCGTCGACCATGTAGTCCGCGGGAAAAGCCTGCGGCGCGAAGATGAATTCCATCGTCGGCCGCGCATAGCGCAGGCTCAGGGGTATTGCCACGGTGTAGGCCATGATCCAGCGTTTCAGGCGCGAGGGGATATAGAGCAGGTCGAACCGCTGGCGTGCCCTGGTTTCCAGATGCGTCAACGGCCCCAGCAAGGCGATTCCCGAAATCGCCTCGGGATGCTCCACGGCCAGGGTGAGCGTGACGGCGCCACCCAGCGAATGGCCAACCACCAGCGGCCTTTCCAGCCCCAATTTTTCAATGAAGCGGCGCACCAGCGCTGCCTGCTCGGGCAAGCGGCCGGTCGCACCGCGCGCGCGCACCGAATAGCCAGATCCGGGACGATCGAGCGCGATCAGCCGGTAGCCCGGGCCGAAATGTCCGAACAGCGTGTGCCGGAAGTGATGGAGTTGCGCACCAAGCCCGTGCAGGAAGACGATCGGCCGCCCCTCGCCCACATCGACATAGTGGATGCGGTTGCCGTCGATCTCGATGAATTTTCCGACCGGCGGCACCAGTCTTTGCGCCTTCGCCGCGATCCACAGCGTCGCCAACACCAGACAGGCGATCCCCAGGACCGCCAGCAGGAACAACAGGGCCAGCAGCCACGACAGGATCGATATCAGCATTGTTCACCCGGACCAGAACCAGTTTGAGCTTACCCGCATCCGGTTGCGCTGCAACCTCGCATCGAAACGGTTGCCATTGTTCGCCGCCCGGACGGCATTGCCGACAGCCACGTGCCGCGCTATCTCAAGCGACCCGTCCTGCCGGAGCCCTCCATGCCTGAAATCGTTACAGCCGCCATGCTTGTCATCGGCGATGAGATTCTGTCCGGCCGCACCAAGGACAAGAACATCGGCCACCTCGCCGACATCATGACGGCTATAGGCATCGACCTGAAGGAAGTGCGCATCGTTCCCGACGAGGAAGACGAGATCATAGCTGCGGTGAATGCCGTGCGTGCGCGCTATACCTATGTGTTCACCACCGGTGGCATCGGCCCGACCCATGACGACATCACCGCCGATTCGATCGCCAAGGCGTTCGGTGTTCCCTGCGAATACGATGCCAAGGCCTATGCGATGCTGGGCGAAAACTATGCGGCGCGCGGCATCGAATACACCGAGGCGCGCAAGCGCATGGCGCGGATGCCGCGCGGCGCCGACCACATAGATAACCCGGTGTCCGTGGCGCCCGGTTTCCGCATCGGCAACGTCCACGTCATGGCCGGCGTGCCCTCGATCTTCCAGGCCATGCTCGACAATGTCGTGCCGACGCTGAAGACCGGCACGAAAATGCTGTCGGCGACAGTGCACTGTCCGTTCGGCGAAGGCCTTATCGGCGGGCCATTGGGTGAGATCCAGAAGGCGCATCCGGACACCATCATCGGCTCCTATCCAAAGTATGGCGACGGCAAGTTCTGGACCGAACTGGTCGTTCGCGCCCGCAGCCAGGAGGCGCTCGACGCCGCGCGCGCCGATGTCGAGGCAATGGTGGCGGGTTTCGCCGCCAAGGCGAGCTGAGGCCGGAACCAAGCACGGCGCGCCAACGTTTCCTTGCACGCGAGATCGACGCTCGCCAGATTGAGGGATCACCATGCGCTTCAAGACCATCGTTGCCATTCTGCAGAACGAGCAGGACGCTGAACGCGTGCTCGACTGCGCCATTCCGCTCGCCAGCCGCTTCGAGAGCCATCTGATCGGCATCCATGCCGAGGCGCTTCCGGTGCCCTACACGTCTGCGACCGGTTTTCCCGATACCGAATTCCTGCAGGTCTCGGCCGACATGAACCGGGAGCGGGCCGACAAGCTGCAGGCCGTCTTCCTCAAGCGCATCGAGGATTCCGGCCTTTCCTTCGAGTGGCGCAGCCTGGAGAGTTTCTCCGGCGACAGCGCGCTGACCGGCATTTCGAGCGTGCGCGCCGCTGATCTGATCATTGCCGCCCAGCGCGATACGGGCGGCGACCCGAGCGCCGATGTCGATACGCTGGTCTATGATGCCGGCCGGCCGGTGCTGGTGGTGCCACATGCGGGCCCGCTGGTCACCACGTTCAAGCATGTGCTGCTCGCCTGGAACGGCAGCAAGGAAGCCGCTCGTGCCGCCTTCGACGCCCTGCCCTTCATCATCGAGGCGGAGAAAACCGACATATTGGTCATCGATCCGCCTGATACGCTCGACGAAAGTCCGGAAGCCGCCGGCGCCGAAATCGCATCGGCCCTGTCGCGCCATGGCGCCAACGTGAGCGTCTCGGTGCAGAAATCGGGCGGCACCTCGGTCGACGACATGATCCAGAACAGGATCGCCGAGACCGGCGCCGATCTCCTGGTGCTGGGCGCCTACAGCCACTCCTGGCTGCGCCAGCTGCTGTTCGGCGGCGTGACGCGCACGGTGCTGCGTACGACGCAGGTGGCGGCCTTCCTGTCGCGTTAGGTTGCGTGGATCGAGGATCTCTAGCGCGCGGCGAAGTACGCCCCGACATGGTCGACAACGGCGGAAGTCAGGTCATCCGCCGCGTGAGGGCTGCGTCGCAAAGCGACATCGTAGTAACCGACAGATGGAAGACCGTGCTCCGGCCCGAACGGCGCCAGTTCGCCCGACAAGGCTGCAATCGGCAGCGGCGCGACCGCCAACCCAGCCAGCACCGGGGCGAGCTGACCAGTGAGGTTCTCGCTTGTACAAACGATGTGATAAGAGATGCCGGCTGCGTCGAGCGCGTCGATGGCTGCCTTGCGCCACACGCAACTCGTCGGACCTGCGGCGACCGCCAGCGGACGACGCAAGTGGGCACTCCCATGCGCAAGGCCGGCCCATACAAGCCGGTCTCTGTGGATAGCCGTCTCGGGTGATCCAGTTCGACCTGTCGCGCCGGCGGTCACCAGCGCAACATCCAGTTCGCCCTCATCCAGCATCCGCGACACCATGCTGCTCGCGCGGCAGGTCACGTTGATTTCCATCAAGGGGTACGCGGCCGCATAGCTGGAGAGAACTGAGGGAAGGAACGCAACGGCATATTCGTCCGTCATTCCCAGTCGCACTGCGCGCCCATGCGACAAGCGGTTGAACCGCGCCACCGCTTCTTCAGCGATCCCAAGGACACGCCGCGCGTAGGTCAGAAGCGCTTCTCCTGCTGGCGTCAGCGCTATGGATCGCCCCTGATGCACGAAGACCGGCTGTCCGATCTGCGTCTCGAGTCGCTTCATTTGCATGCTGACTGCCGACGGCGTGCGATGCACTATCCGGGCAGCGCCGACAAAGCTGCCGGCGTCGACAACTGCCATCAGAGTACGCAGGAGCACATTGTCCAGTGCCAACAGAACACCCGAGTCCGGCCGTGCGTTGTTCGACATGAGTGGCAGCCCCAATTCACCAATTTAGCTGACGACGAATGTAAATCCTTTTCGTTTCTCGGAGCAATCAGCATCGGCCAAACTGAGTGACCCAACCGGACCGATCCGGTTCGACTGACAGGGTGGGCGGCTATCAGCGCCCGTGCATCGCTATTGCTTGGAGAGGTCCATTCAATGAACACGGCGCTCAAGCTCGCATACCACGCTGCACGAGCATGGATCGACGGACTGGACGATCGTTCCGTGGCCGCCACGGCCGGCCTATCGGACCTCAAGCAATGCTTCGCCGGTCCATTGCCGCCCGATGGCAGCAATGCGCGGGACGTGATCCGTGCACTTGTCCGAGACGCCGATGCAGGCATGCATGGCAGCGCGGGTGGACGCTTCTTCGCCTGGGTGATTGGCGGTGGGCTGGAATCCGCACTCGCGGCCGACTGGCTCGTTGCCACCTGGGATCAGAACGCAGCGCTCTATTCGGCCAGTCCTGCATCCGCGGTAATCGAAGAGACAGCTGGCGAATGGATCAAGGAACTGCTCGATCTGCCGCGAGACGCCTCCTTTGCTTTCACCAGCGGCTGCCAGATGGCGCACATGACGAGCCTTGCGGCTGCGCGAGCCGCTCTCCTCAAGCGCGTCGGCTGGAGTGTGGAAGAGGACGGGTTGTTTGGAGCCCCTGAAATCAGAGTCCTCACGAGTGACCAGCGGCACGTCACCATAGACCGCGCGGTGCGCTTTCTGGGGATCGGCCGCAATGCCATCGAACAATTGAAAACGGACGGGGATGGGCGAGTCTCTACTGCGGCTCTCGACGGTGCGCTTTCCGAAAACTCCAAGCCGGCCATACTCGTGCTCAATGCCGCCGACTTGAACATCGGCGCATGCGACCCGTTCAAGGACTTGATCCCAATGGCACATTCGGCTGGTGCCTGGGTTCACATCGACGGCGCCTTCGGTCTCTTCGCACGCGCGAGCCGAACGTACCGTCACCTGCTCGACGGTGTGGAAACGGCTGACAGCTGGGCGACCGACGGCCACAAATGGTTGAACGTCCCCTTCGACTGCGGTATCGCTGTCGTCGCGGATCGCAACGCGCATCGGACTGCGATGACATCGAACGCCTCCTATGTCGCGCCGGTAACAATCGCGCGGGACCAGCTGGACTGGAATCCGGAATACTCTCGCCGGGCACGCGGCGTTCCCGTCTACGCCGCGCTCAAGGAACTTGGCCGCAACGGCGTAGAGGCTCTGGTGGATCGCTGCTGTGCGCATTGCGCCAGCATCGTCGAGGGGATAGGTAAACTGCCGGGTGCCGAGATCCTGGCAAGGCCAACGCTCAATCAAGGCCTGCTCCGTTTCGTTCGGCCAGGCGCATCACCTGGCGAAAACGATGTCTTTACCGACGAGACGATTCAAAGAATCAATGCCACGGGCGAAGCCTTCTTCTCCGGCACCACATGGCGCAGCCGGCGTGCCATGCGCGTCAGTGTGGTCAACTGGCGCACCGGCGACCAGGACGTCAAGCGGGCAATCGCGGCCGCGACTTCCGTGCTGAAGTCGGAAGCAGCCACGCCTGTCGACTGACGGTCCTGCCACTTGCCAAGTCCAAGGTTTTCCAGTTAATTCCGCGCGCATTCCCCTGTTTTTGTGCACGCGGTCTTCGCGTGCTGCGGAGTGCGCGAAAAATGTCCCTTCCCGAAAAAGCCTTCCCGGTCTCCTGGGACCAGTTCCATCGTGACGCCCGTGCGCTTTCCTGGCGGCTTTCCGGCGCCAACAAGGGACAATGGAGAGCGATCGTCTGCATCACCCGCGGCGGTCTGGTCCCTGCGGCGATCATTGCACGCGAGCTCGGCATCCGCGTCATCGAGACGGTCTGCGTCGCCTCCTATCATGACTACACCAGCCAGGGGCAGTTGCAGGTGCTGAAGGAAATCACGCCCGCGCTGCTTGCCGACGATGGCGCCGGGGTGCTGATCATCGACGACCTGACCGACACCGGCAAGACCGCCGGCATCGTGCGGGCGATGATGCCCAAGGCGCATTTCGCCACCGTCTACGCCAAGCCCAAGGGCCGGCCGCTGGTCGATACTTTCGTGACCGAGGTCAGCCAGGACACCTGGATCTATTTCCCCTGGGACATGGGCTTCACCTACCAGAAGCCGATCGCCGACGACCACGCCGGCTGATTCGCAACAAGCCGCATTTTTCCAGATAAGCCGCACCGATGACAATATTTGCTTCCGCGGACGGGCCTGCGGGGCAGGATATCCTGTGAAATCGACCTTCGTTGACGGGACTCGGCCAGCCTGATCAAAGTTTTTACTTTTATTGGTCACAATTAGCCGTAAGATTCGTAAGGCGGCAAACGATTCTGGAGGCTGGGGCTAGCTTCTCCGATGTTGACAAGGCCAACGACGCACAACCATCTGGCTGAAAGGGTCCGGCGACTCTTCGGCACCGCGCCGTGCCGTCTGCAGGTTGCTGCGCTGCCTTGGCGCGATACTGGGAACGGCGTCGAGATCATGCTGATCACCAGCCGCGATACGGGCCGCTGGGTGTTGCCGAAGGGCTGGCCGGAGGCCAGGGAGCCGCTCTGCGAGGCGGCGGCGCGGGAAGCCGGCGAGGAAGCCGGGTTGCGCGGAAACATCTCCCATCTCGAAGCTGGCCGTTATTTCTATGCCAAGGTGCTGGCATCAGGCGAAGAAGTGCCTTGCGAGGTGCTGGTGTTTCCGCTGCACGTCGACAGGATCGCCGATCGCTGGAAGGAAAAGCGCTCGCGCACCCGCAAATGGGTCAATTCCAGCGAAGCGGTGCGCATGGTCAATGAACCGGACCTTTGCCAGATCATCGCCTATTTCTGCGCCGACCCGCTCAGGTTCGCCTAAGCGGCATCTTCGCGCGCTCTATGGCGGATTCACAACCATGTGATGTACCGCATGAATGGTTTGCTAATTTTTCTTCGCTAAGAATCGGCCAGTCTGGCGATTGAGCGATGGCAAACTCTGTAGACCCACTTAAGCAAGATTCCGACGCCTCCAAGCGCGAGCACCGTCCGCGCGTGCTCAAGGGCGGTTCCGTCATCACCGGCATTCAAAACTCGGAAGTCGGCGTTACGCTGCGCAACCAGCATGCTGGCGGTGCCGAATTGAAAGTTCCGCTCGAGTCGCGGGTGCCCGATCGTTTCCTTCTCTATGTGCCGCTCGACGGCGTCGCCTATCGCTGCGAGGTCCGCTGGCGCCGCAACGATCGGATCGGAGTACAGTTCACCGGCACCGAGCCCAAGCCGAAGCTGCATTACGGCTGACCCGATCTATCGCAGCCTGTTCGGCTTGCCCGGACTCACCCGACAGTGATCTCCGGTCGCGGAGGCATGCGTGCCTGTCGCCGGCAAACAGCGATCTCTCGTGCTCAATTCTATCCCCGTTATCCACATGTGTGACACACAAGATGTTGGGGTCACAAAAGCTACGCAAACGAATCCTTGACGGCGCAAAACGAGTCGCCTTTTATAGGCCATGCGCTCCTGTTGAGAGTGCGACCGGAAAGTTCTGAGCCCGGTCTTTTTCCCGGATTATGTGCGTTTTTGCCCGCATTTCCGCCTGTTTACGAGGCCGGCGGAAGCGTTGGGATTGTGGGTGGTGGGGCGACGAAAGGGAGAATTGTCGGACTGGAATAAATTGTCTGTTAATACTATATTTAGTGTTTGCAGGTAGGTTCGACGCTAGATAGTGTGAAATTCCCTCGGGTGAGGGAATCGAAAAAATCAGATTTGAGGGACCCGCGAGGTTCCCCGGCGCGTTGTGACAGAGGCTTCATAAGGAGCCCAGGCAGCAAGTGCTGGGGAGGTCGCGAAATGGAGAGCCGGTCGTTTTCGAACGCCGGCAGACGGCGGACATGCGCGTTTCGCAATGGGGGCAGAAATCCCTGGGGAAAAGCGCTATATATAGACAAAAGGACCGGACCAATGCGCATCGAGCGTCGCTTCACCAAGCCAGGCCAATCAGCTTATGCGGAGATCGAATTCCGCAAGGCCCTTTCCGAGATCAAGAATCCGGATGGCTCGGTGGTGTTCCGCTTGGACAATATCGATGTGCCGGCGCAATTCTCCCAGGTCGCCGCCGACATCCTGGCGCAGAAATATTTCCGCAAGGCCGGTGTTCCCGCGCGGCTGAAGAAGGTCGAGGAGAACGACGTCCCCTCCTTCCTGTGGCGCTCCGTCGCCGACGAGGCCGAGCTTGCCAAGCTGCCGGAAGGCGAGCGCTACGGGTCCGAGATCGACGCCCGCCAGGTCTTCGACCGGCTGGCCGGCACCTGGACCTACTGGGGCTGGAAGGGCGGCTACTTCAAGACGTCGGAGGAAGACGCGCGCGCTTTCCGCGATGAGCTTGCCTATATGCTGGCCACCCAGCGCGTCGCGCCGAATTCGCCGCAATGGTTCAACACCGGCCTGCACTGGGCCTACGGCATCGACGGACCGAGCCAGGGTCACTTCTATGTCGACCCCTTCACCGGCAAGCTGACCAAGTCGAAGTCGTCCTACGAGCATCCGCAGCCGCATGCCTGCTTCATCCAGGGCGTGCAGGACGACCTCGTCAACGAGGGCGGCATCATGGATCTTTGGGTGCGTGAAGCGCGCCTGTTCAAATATGGCTCGGGCACCGGCTCGAACTTCTCGCTCCTGCGCGGCGAAGGCGAAAAGCTGTCCGGCGGCGGCCGCTCGTCCGGCCTGATGAGCTTCCTCAAGATCGGCGACCGCGCGGCAGGCGCCATCAAGTCGGGCGGCACGACGCGCCGCGCCGCGAAAATGGTCATCGTCGACGCCGACCACCCCGATATCGAGGAATTCATCGACTGGAAGGTCAATGAAGAGCAGAAGGTCGCCTCGCTGGTGACCGGCTCCAAGATCGTCAAGAAGCATCTTGAGTTGATCATGAAGGCCTGCGTCAATTGCGAAGGCAATGGCGAGGATTGCTTCGATCCGGCCATCAACACGGCGCTGAAGCGCGAGATCAAGGCGGCCAAGAAGGACGCGGTGCCGGAGAACTACATCTACCGCGTCATCCAGTTCGCCAAGCAGGGCTACACCTCGATGTCGTTCAAGACCTACGACACGGACTGGGATTCGGATGCCTATCTGACGGTTTCGGGCCAGAACTCCAACAATTCGGTGTCGCTGAAGGACAATTTCCTGCGCGCCGTCGAGCAGGACGCCGACTGGCACCTGACCGCCCGCAAGGACGGCAAGGTGCTGAAGACGCTGAAGGCGCGGGATCTCTGGGAAAAGATCGGCTACGCCGCCTGGGCCTCGGCCGATCCCGGCCTGCACTTCAACACGACGATGAACGACTGGCACACCTGCGCTTCCGCCGGTGCGATCCGGGCCTCCAACCCGTGCTCGGAATACATGTTCCTCGACGACACGGCCTGCAATCTCGCCTCGATCAACCTGCTGCCCTACCGCAATGGCGACGGCACGATCGACATTGCCGCCTACGAGCACACGGTGCGGCTGTGGACCATCGTGCTCGAAATCTCTGTGATGATGGCGCAGTTCCCGTCGAAGGAGATCGCCAAGCAGTCTTACGAATACCGCACGCTCGGCTTGGGCTACGCCAACATTGGCGGCCTGCTGATGACCTCGGGCATTCCCTATGACTCGGACGAAGGCCGCGCCATCTGCGCCGCGCTCACGGCGATCATGACCGGCATGGCCTATGCCACTTCGGCCGAAATGGCCGCCGAGCTCGGCGCCTTCGCCGACTATGATCGTAACGCCCAGAACATGCTGCGCGTCATGCGCAACCATCGCCGTGCCGCCTATGGCGACAAGGACGGCTACGAGAAGCTGGCCGTCAATCCGGTGCCGCTGGTCGCTTCCGATCTCAAGCAGCAGGCGCTTGTCGAGCATGCGAAGGCCGCCTGGGACCGCGCCATCGAGCTTGGCGAGGAGCATGGCTACCGCAATGCGCAGGCGACCGTCATCGCGCCGACCGGCACGATCGGTCTGGTCATGGATTGCGACACCACCGGCATCGAGCCCGACTTCGCGTTGGTGAAGTTCAAGAAGCTCGCCGGCGGCGGTTACTTCAAGATCATCAACCGCGCCGTGCCGGAAGCTTTGCGCACGCTCGGCTATTCCGAAGCCCAGATCGGCGAGATCGAGGCCTATGCGGTCGGCCACGGCAACCTCAACCAGGCGCCAGCCATCAACCCTGGCTCGCTCAAGGCGAAAGGCTTCACCGACGAGAAGATCGCGGCGCTCAATGCGGCGCTGAAGTCGGCCTTCGACATCAAGTTCGTCTTCAACCAGTGGACGCTCGGCGCCGACTGGGTGAAGGAGACGTTCGGCTTCACCGACGAGCAGCTAAACGACTTCTCGTTCGAGATCCTGCCGGCGCTCGGCTTCTCCAGGAAGGATATCGAGGCCGCCAACATCCATGTCTGCGGTGCGATGACTTTGGAAGGCGCGCCCTTCCTCAAGGCCGAGCACATCGCGGTGTTCGATTGCGCCAGCCCCTGCGGCAAGATCGGCAAGCGCTCGCTTTCGATCAACAGCCACATCCAGATGATGGCGGCGGCACAGCCCTTCATCTCCGGCGCCATCTCCAAGACCATCAACATGCCCAACGACGCGACGGTGGAAGACGCCAAGGGCGCCTACATGCTGTCGTGGAAGCTGGCACTGAAGGCCAACGCGCTTTACCGCGACGGCTCGAAACTGTCGCAGCCGCTGAACGCCTCGCTGCTCGCCGATGGCGAGGAGGACGAGGACGATGCGGTCGAGCAGCTGATCGCGGCCCCGGCCGCGGCACGTGCGGCGCAGATCACCGAGCGGATCGTCGAACGCATCATCGAGCGCGTGTCGCGCGAGCAGGAAAAGCTGCCCGGCCGCCGCAAGGGTTATACGCAGAAGGCCAAGATCGGTGGCAACACCATCTTCCTGCGCACCGGCGAATATGATGACGGCCGCCTCGGCGAGATCTTCATCGACATGAACAAGGAAGGTGCGACGCTGCGTGGCCTTCTCAACAACTTCGCCATCGCCATTTCGCTCGGCCTGCAGTACGGCGTGCCGCTCGACGAATATGTGCATGCCTTCACCTTCACCAAGTTCGAGCCGGCGGGCATGGTGCAGGGCAATGACGCCATCAAGAGCGCGACATCGATCCTCGACTACGTGTTCCGTGAGCTCGCCATCTCGTATCTCGGCCGCAACGACCTCGCCCATGTCGACCAGTCGGACTTTTCCAACACCGCACTTGGCCGCAACATCAGCGAAGGCAAGACCGACGCCGTCTCCAAGGGCCTGACCCGTGGTTCGCCGGTGAAGCTGGTGTCGAGGGCAATCGGCAACGAGCCGAAGGGTTTCGCCGGTTCCGCAGGAACCCCTGCCCGCTCGGCGCCGACCGCCTTCTCCGGCTCCAACGTGCTGGCGTTGAAGCCGGCCAGCGACGAGGCGGTCGCCTACAAGCGCGATTATGAGGATCGCGCCAAGGAACTGGCCGAGGACATCGCCTTCGAGGAAGCGGCAGGCTCTGCTACCGACACCACGGCGGCACTGTTCACCGACGCCGCAGCCAATGAAGCGGCCGAAGCGAAGAAACTCGCCGCCGACCGCCGCGCCAGGTCACTGCTGCAAGGCTACACCGGCAATTCCTGCTCCGAGTGCCAGAACTTTACGATGGTGCGGAACGGGACTTGCGAGAAGTGCGATACGTGCGGTGCGACCAGCGGGTGCAGCTGAGGCAATTCTGAGGTGCTAAACGCAATATCATCGGCCCGGTCATATGATCGGGCCGAAATGGTAAAAGGAACAAAAAGGGTACAACGCATAAGGATGTCTTTATGTGACATCCTCAGAAAACACCAAAGGCCGCCCCCTACCGGAGCGGCCTTTGGTACCGCGAATAAGCCGAAGCCCACGCGGGGCGACGAGATCAAGAATCCCACCTCCTGTTGCAAGGTTATTATATGGAGATTCTGATCTGGGAGTCGAGAAGGCATCGGTAGCTGGTGTGACTTTAACGGCTCAAGAAAGGCCTTCTCGTTATGAAAACCGAACCACAAATTAGTGCCAATAAACTGATCGAATATTGCTTCGCTCGGTCGACCCGCCGAACTGCGATCATTGAAGATATCATCAGACCTAAGAGCTTCCTTCTCGACACACGCTACAACGAGATTGAGCGCGCGATGATGCATTTCATTGAAACTCATGGTCATGATGACAGCCGACTATCTCAACTCGACGGGGCCCTATTGTCTCGCCAACCTGCCACTTCGCACGACGAACAGAGGCTTCTTACGGCCCACGATGCAATCGAACTCTGCCGTACTATGAGCTTGGCCAAACTGCCTGCTACTGCGAAATTAATCGGCATTTCAGATAGTCAGCCAAAATTCTCTCTTGGCGGCGTCTCCGTTAGCGTCCGGCCGACTAACTCAGTGAAGTTGCCACAGATAGGGAAGAAGGAATTGGGCCTCGGCTTGATCAAGCCTTATCTCTGCAAGACGCTACCACTGACGACAGAAACTTCGTCACTCCATGGGGCTCTTCTCCACTGGTATGCGGAAGAATTCTTCAAAGGTGCCGGCGAACCACGTGCAGAATTCTGTTTTGTCGTTGATGTGTTTGCGCAGAAGATTTTCGCTGCGCCTGGCAACTTCAGCCAACGCAGAAAACTGCTGGCCGCCTCGTGCCAAGAGATTGCCGACCGTTGGCAGTCGATTCGGGCAAGGCTAGTTGCCGATGAAGCATCCCGTCAGACGCGAATTAGATGATCTGCCAACTATCTCCACCTTCTCCCTTGTGGCCGGGAGGAGGTGGCTGAGCTAAGCTTTGCCGAAGACTCTGATCCCACCCCTCACCCCGCCGACAAAACCCGCAACGTCTGCTCATCAAACAACGGCTCGTCCTGGCCAACACGCACGAACAGCACTTTCCGCCCCGCCGGGATCTCGAAATACTGGATGCCGTCAGGCATTTCACCCCAGTCGCCGCAGGGCGGGTCGGGAACCTCGTCGGGGTTGGCGAGCGCTTTCAGCTCTTTCGCGTAGGCGGCATCGGGGCTGAATGTGTAGCGTTTGACGCCGGCGGGAACGGTGCCCTCCGTGTAAGGCGCCAGCACACAGCGGGCGCTGACGGCCTTGTCGGTCTTTTCCAGGAACAGGCGCTGCAAGGCGGCTTCGGCGGTTTCGCCTGATTTGATGTCGAACACTTCGACCAGAGGATCGGCCGCGCCGCCATCGCTGTATTTGATGGCGAGCGCGTTGCCGGCGAATTCGAAATGGATCTGGCGGAAGCCGAAATCGCAGCGCTGCGCCCAGGCGGCAAGGCCGACGGTCTTGTCGGCGAGTTTTTCCCAGACGCATTTGTCGACCGGCGGGCGCGACGGTGCCGGCTCGTCGGCCATGGCGGATATCGTCGCGGATGCAAACAGGGCGCAGGCCCAGGCGATCGATCTCATGGCGCTAGTCATCGCGGCATCCAGTCAAGGTGAAGGCATCCCATGCCGAGCCATTCGGATTGGCGTTGGCGAAATCGGCCCATTCGGTGAAAGCCACGCCGAAATCGGGCAGCAACAGCCCTTTCGGCGCCGGTGTCGCTTCGCGCGAATTCAACTGTTCGGCGCCGCCGCCGGTCAAGGCGTAGACCTGGCCGTCCCATATCCGGCACAGCCCGCTGCCATCTTGCAGCCCCGCCTCGCGGTCGTCGTCGGTGCAGGTGTGGCGAATGGTGCCGAGCGGAAACGAATTCCTGCCATTGGTCCAGGTGATGTCGGCCGGCAGGTTTTTGTCGGTGTTGGGCACGGTCAGCGAAAACACCTGCGCGGTGAGCGCCGCCGGCTCATTGTCCAGCGGCCGGAATTGCAGAACCGCACCCGATCGCGGCTCGCGGTAGGTGGCGTGGCTCAGCAGACATTCCTTGGCGCTCGCCGCCTGTAAGGAGCCGAGCAGACCCAGGACAACAAAGGCCAGTCTGCGAATGATCATCGGATGTTCCCGGGAAGCGTTATGGAAGCCAAAAGCCTGTCCTCACACCAGCCCGACGAGCCAGGCGGCGCCGCCGAGAAATCCTGCCGAACAGACCCACAGCAACCAGAGCCCGCGCACCCTGCATTCGAGCACCGCCGAGGCCGGGTTGGCGGGGTCATAGTGCACTTCGACCTTGCTACCGTCGGCATAGCTCTGCGCCTGACCGCTGACGAGGCCGGGCAAGGAAGCCGTGACCGTGGCGCCGAAGGTGACGCGGTCGGAGGTGTAGCGCTGACCGGCGACACCGTAGGTGTAGACGATGCGAGATTTGAAGACGGTGCGCCAGCGTCGATAACCGCTATAGTTTCGCAGCGCCTGCAGACCCGAGGACTCGATGCGGCCGGCAACGACCGGCCATTTTGCCGCCTGCTCGGCCAGCGATTTCTGGGCGAACCCCATGCGCAAGGCGAACAGGCCCATGAACAGCAGCAGAGCCGCGGCGCCGAGGTTCTGCGGCTTAGGCAGATGCGGCCGGATCGCCTCCAGGAGCCCGCCGACGGAAAACACCAGAACGACCGCGACGATCACCAGCCCTGCCGAGAGCTGGAACATGAACTTGAAGGCGCCATCGGGCATAGTGCGCTCGATCACGGCCTTGCTCGGATCAGCCGGATTGTAGAAGACGGTCACGTCGGCGCCGCGGGGAAACTGCGCCAGGGTCTCGGCGACTTCGAAATTCCCCAAATTCTCCTTCACGCTGTAGCGCGAGCTTTGAAATTTCTTGCCAGCCACCTTGTATTCGAAGGTGATCGCCGGAAAATTGCGCATCTCGGTGGTATCGCTGCTGTCCGAGCCAACGCCCGAGCTTCTGACCTCACGCGCCTCGACGCGCGATGAGATAATCTTTCCCGGCGTCGGCAACCAGCGGCTGAGCGCCTGCACCTCGCGCCATTTCACGAAGGTGATGAGCGACAACATACCCGCGACCGCGCAGGCAAAGCCGACAAGCAGAATTTTGAGCTCCACCCTGATCCCCCCGGAGTGCAGGAACCGGCACTAAACAGCACCGCGGCGGCAATGTCTCGCTTATTCGCAAAGTCGGGTGATGAGCGGCCGGGCAAGCATCAGTGGCGGCCGCTTAGTCATCGATCGCCCTATTCGTCGATCGCCATGACGCGGACATACCCCTCCAGCAGGAGCGCGCGATCCCGGATGACATTGGTCGCGTCGGCAGCCTGCATGGGCACATACATCGTGCCTTGCCTTGTTTCGTAGAGAGCGTCCCTTGCCTTGGCCTCGCTGTCGCGAAAGGCCAGCCAGGCGCGTTGCGACAGGCGCAGCTGCTGTGCCGCCTCGCGCTGCAATTCGTGCATGAGCGTCGCATAGGCGGCATTCATGCGGCGATCATAGTCACCCGTTGCCGCCGCCTCGCATTCGGTTTGGCCTGCAGTCGAGCCATTGGCCGGGTCGTTCAGGCAGCGGTCGAGGGTGTCGGCAGTGGGGTCCTTCAGACCCGAGGCCATCAGCTTCGCCAGCAGCGCTGTCAACAGGCAGGCCAGCGCCCCGCCGATGAGCCAAGATGTCCCTGTCAGCTTGTTCCGCATTTCGCCCCCAGAAGATGGCCTTAAAGCGCGGCTGGCAGCCGCACGTGAAAATCATCTTCCGCCATTGTGGAGGCAATATGCCTGGGCGCAAGTCGGCGTCATCGCAGGGTTCTCGACATCGACTGTAACGCGCGCGCTCCTTCTGCCCTGTGGGGTTAAGCTATGCACACATCTTCTGTGATTGGCGTGACTGATCAGCCTGAGGCTTGATTGCCAGGTGGTTCCCCCAATCCGTCGCTGCTTCGCAGCGCCACCTTTCCCCCCGCCGGAGGGAAAGGAAGGGAGCGCTGCTGGACGAGCGTTGACGGCAAAAAGCTTGGCACCTTTCCTCTACCCCGTCGATCGGGGGAGAGGTGGCTCGGCGAAGCCGAGACGGAGTGGGGGTCGACCAGCGCAGCATAGGACAATGCATGCGCCAAGCTGCCATGCACGCTATCGCCAAAGACCAGCTGCTTGGAAATGTGTGCATGCCGTAGCTGTTGGAGAAGGGAAGAAATCCCTTCATGCCGGCCTTATAGCCAGGAACGTGTTCCATTCTTCGTCGTTGCGACCCAGGTTGAAATCGTCCCTGAGAAGCACCAGCCCGGCGGCTTCGAGACGGGCCGCAAAATCGTCCCTGCGCCAGTAGACCGTATGATATTCGCCTGATGTTTCGCCATCGCCATTGCGCATCGATACGAGGAAGGCGCCGCCTGGCCGCAGCGACCCTTCTATCCTGGCAAGCACCTGGTCGGTCTGGTCGCGCGGCACATGGATCAGGACGGCCAAGGCCAGGACGGCGTCATAGGGGCCGCCGAGATCATCGGTGAGGAGATCGAGAAGCTCGCCATGCTTGCCGCGCGCGGCTTGCAATTCGAGAAACCGCTTTGTCGCGTCGGTGCGGCGAACCTTGACGCCCAGGCCCTCCAGAAAGTCCGCATCGTAGCCCGCTCCCGACCCGACCTCCAGAATCCGGCCTCCGGTGCCGGCAATCGCCACAAGCCGCTTCAGCGATGCCTGCTCTCTCTCGTTGGGGACATGCCGCACGATGGCATCGTAGCGTTCCGCATAATCCTCATAGGCATTGATCGTTTGACGGCTCTTCGCCAGAGCCTCCGATGACGCGTCCATCTTTCCCTCCCTTGCATCCATGTGGGTCAAAAGCTTCCTCAGCGACTGCTGCCGGGAGGCACGTGTCCGTCGAGCACGCCGATGTCGCGCAGGAAATGGTCCGATAAAGAACGCTGGTCAAGCAGGCCGCGCCTGCGGGGTCTGAACGGCGCGGTGAACAGGTCGAGCATCGGACGACGAAGCGGATTGCAGAGGGTCATTGCCGTGTCCTTTCAGGTTCGAGTTGATGACCTATCATGCCTGTTTGCGGCCTTGGCTTCCAATCGAACGTCGCGTAGCATGCATCAGGAGGACTGATGCGTCATGAGTTGGGATCTACCGCCCTTAGGGGCCATCCGGGTGTTCGAAGCCGCGGCTAGACTGGGCAGTTTTACCAAAGCGGCCGAAGAACTCGGCATGACCCAGTCAGCGGCCAGCTATCAGATCAAGGTGCTGGAGGAACGCGCCGGGACACCGCTTTTCATAAGAAAAACAAGACAGATCGCCTTGACCGAGGCGGGGCAGCACTTGGCGCCGCACGCCACGGGCGCGTTCTCTGCCCTGGCGGATGCATGGGTCGCCACCAAGGGTGGAGCGAGCGGCGTGCTTTCGCTGACGACCATGGCGACATTTGCATCGAACTGGCTGGCCGTGTGGCTTGGAACATTCCAGCTGATGCATCCCGACCTCGCCGTGAAGGTGGATACATCGTCGAGGCTGGTCGATTTCGGGCGCGAGGGCATGGATATCGGCATCCGGACCGGCACCGGCAAATGGCCCGACCTGACCGCCCACTATCTGTTCAAGGCCGACTACACGCCGATGCTCAGCCCAAAACTGGCCGAGAGCGTCGGCGGCATCCGCCACCCCGAGGATCTCTACAAGGTGCCGCTATGCGGCCCTGACGATCCCTGGTGGAAAATCTGGTTCGAAGCAGCCGGCGTGCCCTTCGATCCCGCGCGTGTCATCCCCGGCCCGGCACTCGGCGGGCAGGCTTATGATGCGATGGCGGCACTGACCGATCAGGCCGCTGCCATCCTCACGCAAAATCTCTACAGCGCGCTTTTGACGAGGGGGCAGCTGATAAAGCCTTTCGACATCGTCGGGTCCGATGGCGACGGCTATTGGCTGGTGCACCTGGAAAGCCGCCGCAACGTACCGAAGATCAAGGTGTTCCGGGACTGGGTGCTTGCCCAGACTGCCGAGATTCGAGAACAGGAAGCCCGCCAGGCATAGGCTTGCAGGCGCAGCCGCAACAGAGGACAAAAATGATCGATCACATAACCATCGAAGTGGGCGACCTGGAGAAGAGCAAGCTCTTCTACGAACGCGCTTTCGCGCCCTTGGGATATCGTCTGTCCTTCGGCAAGGACGGCGTGTTCTGGGCCTTCGATATCGGCAATGGCTGCCTGTTCGAGATCCAGCGAACCGGCGAGACCCCACCGCTCACCCATCTGCACGTCGCGTTCCGCGTCGGCAGCAAGGCGGAGGTCGATGCGTTCTATCGGGCAGCGCTGGAGGCTGGCGCCAAAGACAATGGCGCACCCGGCCGGCGTCCCGACTATGCGCAGAATTACTACGCCTGCTTCGTGCTCGACCCCGACGGCTACAATATCGAGGCAATGATCAACGAGCCCTCGGCTTCATCCTAGCCAGCAGGGAACCCAGCACGAAGAGGTCAACAACGAAGGGGGCACATGCGCCCTCCTCACCCGCGAACACAGCCTTCCAACTGAACCACGCGATCCGGAGGGTGGGCGCCCGCATCGCCCAATCCGTTGATCCAGATCAACGCAGATACATCGCCAGTGCTGTCTCCTCGGCTATCCATCCAGGGAGAACGAACATGTCGACTTACGACCTCATGGTTATCGCCGCAGTGCTGCTCAGTTTCTCGTCATTTTCCGCGGTTCTCGCCTTTGCTACGTTCGACGAGTCGCGTCGCCGTCACGCAAGATAGGGTCTGGCGATCGGATCGGGTGGATGGGCGTCTGGCGGCCATCCACACGACGAAGTGATATAGATGCAATTTGACGGCGGATCGGATCAAATGAGAACGTCTGGAAGATAGCAACCGGAAAGTGGCCATGAGCGATGAAGCCGACGATGACAACGACATCGTGAACCAGCTCGCCTATGTCAGAGCCGATCCAACCCAGCATGACACGCTGACGCTTTTGACCATGATCGACGCAGCACTTGCCGAGATCATGAGCTTGAGGGCGAGGTTGCGGCTAAGCGAGGAGCGGAATGGCGGGAGCCGCCAGCTCCAGTGAGGATCAGCCGGCGGCCGCGCCAAGGGCTAGTCCGCGTCCGCCATCACCTGACGGCCGCCGCCGCCGGCCCAGGCACGCCATTGCCGCTCGTCGCCGTGGAAGACGTTGAGGTCGATGCGGCCGGTCACGCCATGCGACAGGCCGGAGCCGGAATACTGCCAGAACAGCCATTTGCGGCCGGGATAGACCTTTGACGGATGCCGCGCCACCGCGCGCAGCCAGAAGGGGTAGTCGAGAAAGGCACCCTGGAGATTGTCGCGATAGAAGTCGGGCGAGGTGTAGATGATCGGACGCTGACCATAGTGACGCTCCAGCTTGTCCATGAACACTTGCATCTTCTCCAGCACCTTTTCGCGCGATGGGCGCCGCTGGCAGGAGGAGTCGCCATTCCACTCGACGTCGATCACCGGCGGCAACGCGCCATCCATCTTCGGCACGTTGCGGATGAACCAGTCGGCCTGCTCGCCGGCGGTGCGGCACCAGTAGAAGAAATGATAGGCGCCGCGCTTCAGCCCGGCGGCATCGGCATTGCGCCAGTTCTTCATGAACATCGGATCGAGGTGGTCACCGCCATCAGTCGCCTTGATGTAGGCGAAGTTGGCGCCCTGGGCGCGAAGCTTGCCCCAGTTGACGTCGCCTTGCCAGCGCGAGACGTCGACCCCATGGACGGCGAGATGCCTGGGTGATGACCGACCGAAATTGATCGGCTTGGCGTCGCGAAAGCCGTAGCGCATGATCGACCCGGCAAACATGGGCGGCCCATTGCGGCTCAATAGCTTCGACGGCGACACCAGTGCAGCTGCTTCGACCGGCGGCTCGGCACTGTCGGGCAGCTCAGCACTGTCGGGCAGCTCAGGTGTTGCGAGCATCGCCGTTTCTTCTTCCGCCAGGCCAAAAGGCCGAGCAGGTTCGTCCACCGGCGCTGCCTCGGCCAGCTTGCGTGCTCCGGCTTTGGCCACAGGGACGGATGTGATCGGCGCGCTTGGCCGTACCACCGAGCTGGTGGTCTCGTTCGACGGCTTTTGCATGTCGAGCGCGTCCATGCCCGATGTCGACGAACAGCTGGCAAGGCACAGCGCTGCGATCACGAAACTGACGACGCTTGGTAACCGCATCTGGACCTGTACTCAGAACACAACAGACCGAAGGCGACGGCCGACGGACAACCAGACTAGTTATGAACGAGAAATTACCAATAAAGTTTGAATCAGTTTTTTACCATGACTGTGACCCGTTTCAGACAGTCGCGGTCTACGGCCGGCCGAGCCTTGACAGCGCCATGATGTGGCTGTTGAGACGAGGGGGCGGCGTTTGCCGCCGGTAGTTCCCACGATTCCCAAAAGGCGCCCGATGATTGCGTTGCAGCGGCTTCTCCTGGTCCCCCTGCTCGCGGCCCTCGCCTGCGGCGGCGCCCTCATGGCCGGAACCGCTCATGCCAGCGGGCTGGTCGTCGTTCCTCCTGGCAATCGCTCCCAGATGCAACCGACGATCCCGGATGCATCGGCGACGCGAACCCGCGCCTTCAAGACCACTTACGCGGAAAAATACGAGAAGATCGTAGCGCTGCTGAAGCGCGAGAAGAAACTCGTGGCGCATATCAAGCAGGTGGCGGCCGCCTACGATATCGACCCCATCCACATCGTCGGCGCGCTGGTCGGCGAACATACCTACAATGTGACGGCAGTCGGCTCGGTCCAGACCTACTATGTGAAGGCGCTGTCTTATTCCGGCCTCGACTTTGCCTTCCGTTACAAGGGCGTGCCGGTGCAGACCTTTGTCCAGCGGCCGGAATTCGCGGCCTGCACACAGACTGGGGACAGTGCCGCCCTGTGGAGCTGCCGCGACAGGGTGTGGGTCGAGCACTTCCGCGGCAAGACCGTCGACGGCCTCACCTACGACGCAATGACCTTCCAGCAGGCATTCTTCCAGCCCTTCTTCGCCGGCCAGACCTTCGGCCTCGGCCAGATCAGCCCGCTGACGGCGCTCGAGGTCACCGACCTGGTCAACAGGGTCAGCGGCTATGACAGGCTCACACCTGATCATCCGCAGGCGATCTATCGCGATGTCATGGATCCGGACCGCAGCATCGTCTACATCGCCGCCATCGTGCGCGACGCCATCGACGCCTACAAGGAACAGGGCTTCGACATATCAGGCAATCCGGGCATCACGGCCACGCTCTACAATGTCGGCCAGCCCCGGCAACGGGCGGCAGACCTGCGCGCGGCGGTGGCCGGCGGCAAGGGCCGCAAGTTGCCGGTCGAGAATTATTACGGCTGGCTCGTCAACGACAAGCTCGACGGACTCAGGAGCCTGCTCGACAGCGGCAGCTGAGAAGCGCTTTTAACAGGGAGCCTGCGTGCAGTCGTTCATCGACCAGAGCGATTGTTTCATCGAGAACCATCAGGCGTGGGCCGGTCTCGTGGTCGGGCTGCTGGCTTTTGGCGAGTCGCTCGTGCTCGTCGGCATCCTCTTGCCCGGCACCACGGTCCTCATCATCGTCGGCGGCCTGGTGGGGGCCGGCATCGTCCAGGCTTTGCCCGTTCTTCTGTCCGCCATGATCGGGGCGGCGCTCGGCGATACCATCTCCTATTTCCTCGGCAAATGGCTCGGGCGCGGTGTCGTCCACAAATGGCCGCTCAACCACTACCGCCGGGAGGTCGCCAAGGCGCGGCTTTTCTTCCACCGTTATGGCTTCGCAGCGGTTTTCGTCGGCCGCTTCTTCGGCCCGGTCCGCGCCACAGTGCCGCTGGTCGCCGGCATGATGGGCATGCACCGGCGCCGCTTCCAGATCGCCAACATCCTGTCGGCGATCATCTGGGCTCCGGTCGTGCTGTCGCCGGGATGGCTGGTGGCCAAGGGCGCCGGCAACATTCCCGAGATCGATGTGACCAGCCTGTTCGGGCTGGCGGCGATCGCCGTGGTCGCCTTGATCATCATCGCGGTGATCGTGCTCAAGCTTCGGGGCAAGCGCGAGCCTAGCCCCTCTTCCTGAACACGCCGATCATCGGTCCCAGATTCCAGTAATCATCGTTGCGGCCGATCGCGGGCGCGAACAGGCTCGATATCGTGCCGTCGAGAAACAGCGCATTGTCGCAGCCGAGCGCGTCGCGGAACAGCCGGGCGAATGCATGGAAATTCACCGTGCCGTTCGAAATGGCAAAGACCGCGACACCATCCTTGCGCACCCCGACCCCGTCGCGGGACTTGCGCGACGTGCCGTCGGACTGGAATTTCGGATGAAGCTGGCCGTCGATCACGAGCATCGGCCCGGATTGCGTGGCATAGTCGGTGGATGGCCGCTTCCTGACAAAGTCCCTGGTCGCGCGAACCGCCGCCTTGCCTTGGCTGATGTAGAAGATGCCGTTCGGCTGCAGCGAAAAATTGCCGCTTCCCGATCCCGTCTTCACACCAGCCATTTCCTGGCCGCGCTCGACATAGAGGCCGACCGGCCTGAGGTCGGGATGATACATGCCGGCATTGATGGCAAACAGCATGGTGCGGCCGGCGGCGCGCTGGGCGTCGTCGAGATTGTGCAGCGACTGAAAGGGGTTGCCGGCCGGATCCTTCCAGAACAGTTCGATCGAATAGAGTTTCGGGTCGACCTCGCAGACCAGGTAGCTGGTCGCCTCGAAGGCGAAGTCACGGCACGGCGGTACCGATGAGACCCATTGGCCGAATGCCATCGTGGTAGCGACCGCCTGCGGCAGCGCGGCCTTGACCAAGCCCATCAGCAGGGGCGCCGCGTTGAGAAGCGTCAGAAAATCCATACATCTATCCGATTGCCAGTTCCAACGAGCGGCCGTGGATAGCACCGTCGACCGGCACTATGAAGACCGGTTCGGGAGCATGGATATGCGGCCGGCGCGGCCGGGCGACGAGACTATTTGACCGAGCTGACCAGCTGTTCGTCGCCTCCAAGGATGGAAACCCAGTGCCCGGTGTTATCGCTCGCCTGCCGTTTCAGATAGCGATAGCTGGTCTGGTTCCAGAGCCGGACCTTGTCGGTCAGATTGTCGAGGATGAAGTCGCCCTTGTCGGTGCGCACCGTCAGCACGGCATGACCTTCGCCATCCGGTTTGCGGACCACCGTCATCAAAAGATTGGCCACGGCGATGCCCAGGCTGTTGAGCTCACGCCGCTTTTCCAGCGCATAATCCTCGCAGTCACCAAAACCGTTGTCGGGATAGGCCCACCACTCGTCCTTGCCGTAATTGTCCATGTCGCTCATCGGCTTGACGCGCGTGTTGACCGAGAGATTTACGGCCGAGATATCGTGCAGCAGCTTGCTGGTCATATGTTCCGGTTCGCTGTTGGGCGAACGGATCGAGCATTCGGCGACATGGATCTTGCAGAAATCATAGTGGCCGATCGGCTGGGAGGTCGAGCCGCCGACAACCATGGAAACGGGCGCGGCATAGCCTGAACCCACCGCACAGAAAGCGGACAGCGCAAACGCCAGCCCCAGCCCCTTCGCCTTGCGGCGCCAATCCATCGAGGATGCCATCCGGCCCCACCCATCTGTTTTGTTAACAGAATGTTAAAGGGTGTTATCTTCCGAAGTCAATGAACGCCGCTGATCACATCTCCGGGGGATCGACTCACGCATCCAAGTGGTGCTGGCGCGCAACACTGGCCTGTCAAGCCAGCCATCCCATCGCCACGCTCAGCAGCAGGACGACGCCGAGCAGGCCGCGATAGATGACGAAAGGCCAGGCGGAGAAACGTTCCAGCACCCGCATCAGGCCCCAGATGGCGAAGAAGGCGGAGATCGAGGCAACGACCAGGCCGACAGCGAGGACCGACCAGCCGTGGGCATCAAGGTGAACCTTGTGCAGCTCCCACAACTCCTTGAGGCCGGCCAGCGCAATCGCCGGCAGCCCGAGCAGGAACGAGAAGCGCGCCGCCTCGGCCCGCTTGAAGCCGAGCCCCAGTGCGGCCGTCAGGGTCGAGCCCGAACGGGAGACACCAGGGATCAGCGCGCCGATCTGGGCCACGCCGACAAGCAGTGCGTCGGCCAACGACGCTTCCGCGATGGTGCGCTTGTGGCGGGCGAAAAGCTCGGCCAGCGCCAGCAGGATCGCCATGGCGATGCAGGACCAGCCGATCACGCTCAGGCTGCGCAGCGGCGAATTGCAGGCGTTGAGAACGCCCGACAGCGCGACGCCGGCAATGACGATGGGGATCGTCGCCAGCACGATCCAGGAAGCCAGCTGGAAATGCCGATCGGCGAAATCGCGCCGCGTGAGGGCGTCGAGCGAACCGAACAGGAGATCCCTCACATCACCCCAGAAATAGCTGATGACGGCGGCAAGGGCGGCAAGCTGCATGGCAGCGGAGAAGGCAGATCCCGGATCCTGCCAGCCGAGTACCGCCGGCACGATGCGCATATGGGCGGTCGAGGAAATCGGCAGCAATTCGGTGATGCCTTGCACCAGGCCGAGAAAGGCGACCTTGGCAAATCCCAGGCCGACAAAGCCGGTGTCTACGCCTTGAGTGCAGATGTCAGCCATATCGAGCCTTTCCGTTGGAATCTGTGCCGAGCAATAGACGCGCAAGGTACGGAATCCAATTTACCGATTTGTAATGCGTCTCCCCGGTTGACAAGTCGCACATCAATATTATTATCTGCTAACCTTACATTGTAAGGCAAATAGCGGAGGAGAGCCATGCAGACCGCCCTGTCAGACTTGCAGGCGCCACCTGAACCGCACGCGCCGGGTATTGCGATCGAGGATGTCTCGCGCGATCTCAGCCGTATTATCGAACGCGCCGAGGTGCATGCCTGGCTCGACCTCTATGCAGCCGCGCCCGCCGATTTCGCCGCAAGGCAAGGGCTTTCGATCGCCAGGGAAGGCGACCTCGCCTGGACCACCTGCACGACGATCCCGTTCGTCCACTTCAACTGCGTGAAGAATTTCGGCGTCGACAGCCCGGCCTCCGAAAGCCAGCTCGACGCGCTGCTGGCGCATTACCGCGCCGCCGGCATTTCGCGGCCCTGGTTCTATGTCAATCCGCACTCCGAACCATCACGCCTCAGATGCTGGCTCGAGGCGCGCGGCCTGCAGCGCCAGGGCGGCTGGGAGCGGATCTATCGTGAGGCGGAACCGCTGTCATCCGAGCCGCTCTTCATGGCTGACGGGGTTTCAGTCGAACGCGTGACGAAGGCATCGGCAAGCGAATGGGCCGGCTTCATCGACAGAAGCTACCGGCTGCCCACCTCGCCCTGGCTGTTGGCTCTGGTCGACCGGCCGGGCTGGCATCACTACACGGCCAAGCGGGATGGCACGGTGGTGGCGGTGCGCTCACTGTTCATCGGTGCCGACGGCGCGGCCTGGAGCGGCATCGAAGCGCCGGTGCCGGGCATCATGGCGCCGAGCTTCGATCTGGATGCCATGCTTGGAGAGGCGCTGGTGCGCGACGGTATTGCGGCCGGCGCGAAACTGTTCGTCGCCGACATCGAGGCGCCGCATGAGGAGCGCGACGGACCGGCCTATCGCAACTATGCGCGCCTCGGCTTCAAAATCGCCTATTTCCGCAGCCATTACAGCTATCTGCCGGCTAGCTCAAACTGACCGCGCCTAGAGCGCTCACCGTTTCACGGAAACGGCAACCTGCTCTAACTCTTTGTTTTGACGCAATTCCGGACGGAAAACCGTTTTACACTTTTCCTGGGATTGCTTCTAGTTGCGCAGCCATTGCTGGAAACAGCTTTTGACCACCATATGGGCCGGCGGAACCACCGGCCGATCGGCGGGTGCGTCATCGACCACCCGGCTACGAGCCCGTTCGAGCAGCATGCGTACCTGTTCAGGGCGCACGCGGTCGCGCTCCATGACAAGCAGGACCATCGGATCGCTCAAAAGCTCGTCCAGGGTGCTGATGCTGTCGTTCATCCGTCGTCTCCTCGAATGCCGGCCCGCGCTGCATAGATAGGAAGACAATGATGGCCCGCCAATGACGTTTTGCCGGCTATCGCGTGTTGTTTTGGATTAAATTTTGGTCATGGTTTCACTTCCCTCTTCCCTTGTGGGAGAAGGAAAGACCTAGCCTGGCGGCGGAGCGCCTTCATGTTGCGGCAGGCCGTCATCGAGCACCACCCAGGGCTGTTTCGAGGCGGTGAAAATGTGCATCTGCGGCTTGAAGCCCGAGGGGTCGTCGAGCGAGCCGGTGGTGATGCCGATGATGCCGGCGGAGTCGCGGCGCGAAAACATCGTCGTGCCGCAGCTCGGGCAAAAACCGCGCTTCAGATCGGGCGAGGTGTTCACGGTCGCCAGCGGCCCCTCGATGGTCACATCATCGATGCGAAACAGCACGCGCGCGTTGAAAGCGGCGCCGATCGCCTTCTGGCAAAGCCGGCAATGGCAGATGCGTTCGTTGATGGGAGCCGCGTCGGTACTATAGCGCACCGCGCCGCACAGGCACCCGCCCTGATGTTTGGCCATCACCGTGATCCATAATGAGGAAAATGTGCGGCCAAGGTAATGGCGGCACCGATTGGGTCAATTGAAAAGCTTTGATACAACATCATCGATTACCGTGATGCGGCAGAAAGCCATGACGCAAGACATCGAGACCATCGGCATTGCGGATCTGTTCGGGCCGCCCTCGCCCACCCGCGACCGCGCCGACGCCGGCATCATGGCCGCCGCTTCGGGGATAGGCTTCATGGCGGTCCGCGATTTTCCCGGCGACGCCTGGCTGACGCCGGACGGCAGAGCTCAATTGCTGCGCATCTTCGACCTTCCCCAACCTGAGAAGCAGAAATTGCTGCGCTGGAATTTCGATCGCAGCAAAAAGAACGTCTATCGCGGCTGGTTCCCGCTACAGCCGGCAGCCGTCTCCTACAAGGAAGGCATCGACATGGGGCCGGATCTCACAGACACGGCGCGCGTTTCGGTTACCGACGATCCGCTGTGCGAGCCGACACCCTTGCCGGCCGAAGACGCCCTGCCCGGCTGGCGCGCGGCGGCGGCGGATTACTACCGCGCGATGGAAACGGTCGGCAACGCGCTGATGCGGTCGATCGCGCGCGGGCTTGGCCTGCCGGAAACGATCTTCGACCCCTATTTCGAGCAAGGCATCTCGACGCTGCGCCTGATCCGCTATCCCCTGCGCGACGACAATGCGGGCATCGACATCAGCGGGCCTGACTTCTCGGTGGTCCACAAAGGAGAGACACGCACCATCATCGGCCGCGAACATGCCGATTCCGGTTTTGTCACCTTGTTGGCGCAGGACGGGGTCGAGGGCCTGCAGGCCAAAAACCTCGCCGGCGAATGGATCGACGTGCCGCCGGCCAACGGCACGCTGGCGGTCAATTTCGGCCAGTTGCGTGAGCGCTGGACCGGCGGACGTGTGCGGGCAACGCGGCACCGGGTGATTGCGCCGAAGACGGCACGGTTTTCAATTCCGTTTTTCTATGAGCCGCGTGTCGACGCCGAGATCGCGCCCTTGCCATTGGATGGCGCCGAGGCCTTCGAGCCGTTTCTCTATGGCGACTATCTCTGGGAGGCGGCGACGAATTTCGTCGAGATGAGCGGCATCAAGCATCTCAGGCAGCCACGCCGGGCACGGGCTTCCTGAGCGACACGCCGGCCATCTCGTGGGAGACAGCCGGCGCAAATGGCATATGTCATTCCGTCACGCTGACCACCTCGTCCCAGGTCCTCACCTTGGTCTCGCCGTTGAGGAACGGCAGCGCGGCGGCCGTCAGTTCCGGAGCGAAGAAGACGTCGTAATGGGTACGGTTGGGCAAGATCGCCAGGCGATTCTGTGACAGGTTCTCGCGCATCCAGCCTGCATCCTTCAGACCGCCGCCGAGCATCTGGTAGAACTTGATCTCGTGCTCCGGCTTGTACATGTCGCTGTCGCCATAGGCCAGCATGACCGGCATCTTCAGCTTCGGAACATCGGCCGAGAAGTCGTAGTCCTGGCGCATGAAGTTGCCGAGCGCGTCGAGCAGTTTCGGAAAATCTTCCGGGTGCGGCGCGACCGCGACATAGGATTTGTACATCGGCGTATCCTTCATGAACGCGGCCGCGGCCGCGCTCACCTGTGCCTGTTGCGGACGCATCTCGTCATAGAAGCCGTCGGCGGCATAGCCGGTCGAAACCAGGACAAGGCGGCGCACGGTCTCGGGATGCTGGACCGCCATGCGAAAGGCGACGCCGCCGCCCAGCGAATAGCCCATAACGTCGACCTTGTCGTAGCCGAGCGCCTTGACGATATTGGCCATGTCGTCGCCAATCGCTTCCAGACTGAATGGCCGGTCGCCGAGCGCCGTGCGGCCATGGCCTTGCAGATCGACGCCGATGACAGTGCGGTTTTCGGCAAGCTTGGGCAGGATCGGTGCGAACATGTCGATGGAGCCGAGACCGCCATGCAAGAGAAGCAGCGGCTCACCCTTGCCGTAGACGGCATAATAATAGTTCAGACCGTTGATCGGCAGCAGGCCGGACTTTTCCGGCTTCGGCAGTGGCTTCGTTTCGGTGGTCATAGCGGTTTCCTCTGCATTGGTGGCGCCCGGACAGCCAACAAGCGCTGCAACCGAGGCAAGAATGGCGAAAAGCAGGGTCTTGGACATATCGATCTCCTCCCGTCCTGCCGAATTCAAAGTGTCTTGGCGAGGTCTTCGAGCTGGTCGGTGCACTGGCCCCAACCCACGTGAAAACCCATCGCCTCATGTTGTTCGCGGTCGGCGACGCTCCAGTGGCGGACGCGCGCGATGTAGCGGGTCTTGCCCTCGCCTTCGTCTTCGAAGGTCAGCACGCCGGTCATGAACGGCTTTTCCGATGGTTCCCACGCCTGCGTATAGGCATCGGTGAAGACGATCTTCTTGCCGGGAACGACTTCCAGGAAGACGCCGGGGTTGGGAAACTCATTGCCGTCGGGGCCGGCCATGACGACCAGGCTTGAGCCGCCGGTGCGCACATCCATTTGGGCGCGCGGCGTCGTCCACGGCTTTGGCGCGAACCACTGCGTCACCAGTTTCGGGTCGGTCCAGCAGCGATAGACGTTCTCGCGCGGCGCATCGATGATGCGGGCGACAACCAGTTCGAGGTCATTGGCGGGGGCGATATCGAGCTTGGTGGTCACGGTGGTCTCCTCGGTTTGATCTGGCTTCCGTCCCAAGGACGAGCCGACAGAACGCAACCCGACATGGCCAGCGAAAAAACTCTGGAGATGATGCGCTGGGAGAACCGCGAACCGAGCTCGCGTCAATGGCGCTTGGCTTGCACAAGATAGGCGTCGATCTCAGTCTCGCCGAGCCACTTGGCCGCTTCCAGGCGATGCAGGCCTTCGACGAGGATATGGCGCTTGCCGTCGTGGCGAACCTGGATCGGCGTCTTCATGCCATTCTCCAATATGTCCTCGGCGAGGCTCCGCACGGTCTCGGGGTGCAATGTCTTCTTGCGCGCCGTCGGAACGTAGATATCGTCGAGCTTGACCTTCTGGACCCTGAGCATGCCTATCCCCGTGGCGGAAATGCCGCCTTCCCTGAGATAGTCCGTTTGCTGAAGCCGGCCAAGGGCGTGGCTAACGAATGCTGGCCTGATCGTTTCCATTTGACGCTCGGCCTGCAGATCGCCGAAATGGCGCGCCTCGACCTTTTCCGGTGTTCATGACCCAGCTGCCCACCGAGTTTCCTGATTTCGGACTGACGCCAGAGCAGCGCCGCCACGCGGTGCGCGGCCACTATTACGAATGGCCAGGAATGGACGGCGAGCGCGGCGAGATCTGGTGCTACAGCGACCGCTTTTCCTATCGCGCCGGCGAGACGGTGACGCTGTATGTCAGTTCGACGGCGCCAGCATTCAACATGGCGATCGCTCGTGACGGCGGCACCGAGACGAAAGTGTTCGAGAAATCGGGCATTGCGGCGGTCTGGCAGGACACTTCAGACCAATGTTCCGCCGAGGGTTGCGGCTGGGAAGCCGCCTTCGAATTCCGTGTCGAGAGCCACTGGCCGTCTGGTGCCTATCGGATAACGCTGACTGCCGTTGGCCATGATGGCAGGCCGATCCACAGCCACCATCTGTTCATCGTCAGCCCCCAGTCCGGCAGGAAGCCCGGCCGCGTGCTGCAGGTGGCGGCGACGGGCACCTGGCTTGCCTACAACACCTGGGGCGGCTCCAACCATTATCAGGGCATTACCGGGCCGGAGCGCAACCAGTACTCGCCCATCGTGTCGACGCAACGCCCCTGGTGCCGTGGCTTCGTCGTTCTACCGAAAGACGCACCGCGCGTGCCGCTGGAGGTCGCAGTGCCGCCGAAGACGGTGCCACGCTATCCGCATATGGAATGGGCGCTCGCCACCGGCCATTCGAAGAAATATGCCTCGTCGGGCTGGGCGAGCTATGACAGCCACTTCTTCCGCTTCGCCGAGCGGGCGGGCTATGAAGTAGACCTCGCCAGCCAGCACGATCTGCATTTTTCGCCCGACATTCTCGACGGCTATGACTGTGCCGTCTTCGTCGGCCACGACGAGTACTGGACCTGGGAAATGCGCGATGCGGTCGACACTTATGTCGAACGCGGCGGCCATGCGGCGCGCTTTGCCGGCAATTTCATGTGGCAGACGCGGCTGGAGGACGAGGGTCGCCGGCAGGTCTGCTACAAATACCGCGCGCGCAAGGAGGATCCCGCCTATCTCCAAGGCGGCGACGTCACCCGGGCCACCAATTCCTGGGAAGCGCCGGAAATTGGCCGGCCGGGTTCAGCAACCTTCGGGCTCAACGCGACGCGCGGCGTCTATGCCGGCTGGGGCGGTTGCGCGCCGCGCGGCGTGCGCGGCTTTCCGGTCTACCGGCCGGAACACTGGGCTTTTGCCGGCACCGGCATCTATTATGGCGACCTGCTGGGTGCCGACAGCCATGTCTATGGCTATGAGGTCGATGGGCTCGATTTCGAAATCCGCGGCGGCCTGCCCTACCCCACATCAGACAGCGGCGCGCCGGATGGGTTGCAGGTTCTGGCCGTCGGCATGGCCAGCCAGGTGGAGGAAAGCGCCGACATCCCGATCGAGGACCAGTTCCTCACCGACGAGGATGGCCGCTTCACTGCCGAAACGCTGTTCGGCGAGGCGAGCGACGCCAATCTGGAAAAGGTCAAACGCGGCAACGGCATGATCGTCAATTTCCCGCGCGGCAAGGGCGAGGTGTTCCACGCCGGAAGCTGCGAATGGGTGGCCGGCCTGCTAAGACAAGACCCGATGGTCGGACGCGTCACCCAAAATGTCCTCGATCACTACCTTGGAAAGTCCTGACATGTCGAAGACCCAGACCGCCGCTCAAGACATCGAGACCCGGCGAGAATCGCATCTGTTCTACCTTTCCAGCCTGCGCCGGCCGCTGATCGACCGCGCCGACGGCATCTATATGTGGACGCAGGATGGCCGCCGCTTCATCGATGGCTCGAGCGGTCCGATGGTCGCCAATATCGGCCATTCCAACCGCAATGTTCTGGACGCCATGAAACGGCAGATGGACCGTGCCACCTTCGCCTACCGGCTGCATTTCGAGAACGAACCGGCGGAAGAGCTCGCGCGCGAGCTGGCCGGCAAGCTGCCGGAGGGCATGGATCGCATCTTCTTCGTTTCTGGCGGCTCGGAGGCGACGGAATCCTGCATCAAGCTGGCACGGCAATGGGCCGTTGCCACCGGCCAGGCCAGCCGCTGGAAGGTGATCACGCGCTTCCCCTCCTATCATGGTGGCACGCTGGGTTCGCTGTCGATCACCGGCGACGACGCGCTCGCCGAAACCTTTGAGCCGATGATGCGGGTGATGCCGACGGTGCCGGCACCAACCGCGTGGCGCGACCGCGACAATCTTTCGATGGAACAGCGCGGCGTGCGCTATGCCGACATGCTGGAGGAGAAGATCCTCGCCGAAGGGCCGGAGAGCGTCGTCGCCTTCATCATGGAGCCGATCGGGGGTGCTGCGACGGCGGCCCTGGTGGCGCCGGACAGCTATTATGCGCGTGTCCGCGAAATCTGCGACCGCTACGGCATCCTGCTCATCCATGACGAAGTGATGAGCGGCGCTGGCCGCACCGGCAAATTCCTTGGCGGCGACCACTGGAACTGTAAGCCGGACATCGTCGCGCTGTCGAAAGGGCTGGGCTCGGGCTACGCACCGCTCGGCGCGCTCGCCGCCCCAATGCGGCTGGTACAGCCGCTGCTTGCTTCCGGCGGCTTCCAGCATGGTCACACCTATGCCGGCAACCCGCTGGCCTGCGCCGCCGGGCTCGCCGTGCTCGGCGAGATGGACCGGCTCGACTTGATCGCCAATGCCGCCGCGATGGGCGATGTGCTGATGGACGGACTGAAGGGGTTGGCGAAGCGCTTTCCCTTCATCGCCGACGTGCGCGGCAAGGGCCTGCTGACCGGCGCCGAGATGGTTGCCGATCCCGAGACGTTGCTGCCGATCGAGCAGAGCAAGAAAGCCACGCAGCGCCTGCTCGATCTTGCCTATGAGCGCGGGCTGATCATCTATGGACGCAGGGTCAAAGGCGGCGTCGACGGCGACAATTTCATGGTCGCGCCGCCGATGATCGTCACCAGCGAACAGGTCGGCGAGATCATTTCCGTCATCGGCGACTCGTTGGAGGTTCTGGCCGCTGAGCTCGACCTGCCCGTCGAAGGCCGGGGCTAAAAAATGGCGCCGAGAAAAGTCATCATCACCTGCGCCGTCACCGGCTCGGTGCACACGCCGTCGATGTCACCCTATCTGCCGGTCACCCCGGACCAGATCGCTGCCGATGCCATCGCCGCGGCCGAGGCCGGCGCCTCGATCCTGCATCTGCACGCCCGCGATCCCAGAGATGGCCGGCCAACCGCCGATCCGGACGTGTTTATGCAGTTCCTGCCACGCATCAAGCAGGCGACCGATGCGGTGATCAACATCACCACTGGGGGCTCCTCCTTGATGACACTGGACCAACGGCTGGCGGCACCGTTGCGGGCAGAGCCCGAAATGTGCTCGCTCAACATGGGTTCGATGAATTTCGCGCTGTTCCCGATGCTCGACAAGCCACGCGAATGGCAGCACGAATGGGAGCCGAAGCTGCTCGAAGGCACGCGCGACACCATCTTCAAGAACACCTTCGCCGACATGGAAGGTGTGCTCGAAAGGCTGGGCAAGGGCTGCGGCACGCGCTTCGAATTCGAATGCTACGATGTCGGCCACCTCTATTCGCTGGCGCATTTCCGCGACCGTGGCCTGGTGTCGGGGCCGCTGTTCATCCAGTTCGTGCTGGGCATTCTGGGCGGCATCGGCGCCGATCCGGACAATCTCATCCATATGAAGCGCATCGCCGACAAGCTGTTCGGCGACAGCTACCAGTTCTCGGTGCTGGCCGCCGGCCGCCAGCAGATGCCGCTGATCTCGATCGCCGCGGCGATGGGCGGCAATGTCCGTGTCGGGCTGGAAGACAGCCTCTACGATGGCCGCCAGCTGGCGAAATCCAACGCCGACCAGGTGCGCCGCATCCGTGGCATTCTCGACGGGCTGTCGCTGGAGGTTGCCACGCCAACCGAGGCGCGTGAAATGCTGGCGCTGAAGGGTGGCGACCGGGTGGCTTTCTAGACGCAAGGGAGGAGCTGACATGGAAAGGGTTCTCGTCTCCGCCTGCCTGCTCGGCAGTCACGTCCGTTATAACGGCTCCTACCGGCTGAACGGCCATCCCGTACTGACACGGTGGCAGGCGGAAGGACGGGTCGTGCAAATCTGCCCAGAGGTCGCCGCAGGCTTCTCCACGCCGCGTCCCGCTGCAGAAATTCGCGGTGCAGGCGATGGCCGCGCGGTGCTTCACGGCCAGGGTCGGGTGGTCGAGCAGACGGGAAATGATGTGACCGCACTTTATCTCGAAGCTGGGCAGCTTGCGCTTGAACTCGCGCGCGAAACGGGATGCCGCTATGCGGTTCTTACCGACGGCAGTCCCTCCTGCGGCAGCAGCTTCGTCTATGACGGCAGTTTTTCAAGCAAGCGAGTGACCGGTCGCGGCACGACCACCGCGCTGCTGGAGGCAAACGGCATTCGCGTCTTTTCGGAAGACAATATCGGCGACCTTGACGATCTCCTGAACAAGCGCGGCTCAGCCGAAACCGCGGCCTGATCCATGGCAGACAAGATCCAGACCGCGACCAGCAATACCGTGATCCGCCACGGCACCATTGACGACGTCGACATCATCCACGCCGCGCTTCTCAAACTCGGCACCCATATCGGCGCCCATCAGGAGATCACGTCCACATCAGATGATCTCCGCCGCTACGGCTTTGGCGAAAAGCCTGCCTTCTCCACCCTGATCGCCGAGATAGATGGCGAATTCGCCGGCCTGTGTCTGTATTTCCCGATCTTTTCGACCTGGATGGGGCGGCCCGGGGTCTATGTGCAGGACCTTTATGTCGAGGACCGGTTCCGTGGCCGCAAGATCGGCGAGCGGCTGTTGCGGCGCGTCGCGGCGGAGAGCCGGAAAGAAGGCGGCGTCTATCTCAGGCTGTCGGTCGACACTGACAATGAGGGTGCCAAGGCCTTCTATGAAAGGTTGGGTATCGCCTGGTCGAGTTACGAGCAGACGCAGAAGATTTTGGGCGAAGCCTTTTTCGCCTTCGCCGACGCGCCGGAGGAGCAGGAATGAAAGCCTTTTATGCGCAGGAGCAGAAGCGCCACGACCCCAAGGCCTTTCTATCCAGTGGCGCACCGCAGCCCAATCCGGAAAAACCCGAGCGTGTCGAGAGATTGTTAGCCGGAGCAAAATCCGCCGGCTGCACGATCGAGCGGCCACGCAATCACGGCCTCGGTCCGGTTTCGGCGGTGCATACGCCCGAATATCTCGACTTCCTCGAACATATTTACGCGCGCTGGCAACGCATCGATGGCGCGTCTGCCGAGGTCATCCCCAACATCCATCCGATCGCGCGCAACGGTTCCTATCCGGCCTCTGCCGTCGGCCAGGCCGGCTATCATATGGCCGATACCGCTTGCCCGATCTCGAGCGAAACCTGGCAGAGCGCGCTGTGGAGCGCCTGGAGCGCGGTCGATGCCGCTGAAACGGTGATGACTGGCGCGCCGGCCGCCTATGCGTTGTGCCGCCCGCCCGGCCACCATGCCTTTGCCGATGTCGCCGGCGGCTTCTGCTTCATCAACAATTCTGCCGTTGCGGCGCAGGTGCTGCGCAAGCAGGCGGCGCGGGTGGCCATCCTCGATGTCGACCTGCATCACGGCAATGGCACGCAAGGCATTTTTTATGCGCGGCCGGACGTGCTCACCGTCTCGCTGCATGCCGACCCGGTGCGCTTTTACCCGTTCTTCTGGGGCCATGCCGACGAGCGCGGCGAAGGGCCGGGCCTCGGCTATAATTTCAACCTGCCCTTGCCGCGCAAATCCGCCGACGCGGCGTTTCTGGAAGCACTCGAAGTGGCGTTCCAGCGTATCCGCGCCTTCGCGCCCGACGCGTTGGTCGTGGCGCTTGGCCTCGACGCCTTCGAAGGCGACCCGTTCGGCGGGCTTTCGGTGACGACGCCAGGTTTTTCCCGTATCGGCGAAGCCATTGCCAAGCTCCAGTTGCCCACGGTCATCGTCCAGGAAGGCGGCTATCTCTGCGACGAACTCGGCGACAACCTTACTGCCTTCCTCACCGGTTTTGGCGGCAAGGCGCGGTGAAGGCTCAGCCTGACTTCAGGAGCGCTGCTGCCTGAGCATCGCGATCACCCGGTGTACGCTCTCCAGCGTCTCGTCGATCTCGGCCGCCGTGTTGTAATGCGCGATACCGATACGCACGACGCCCTGGTCGGCCGGAATGCCGAGCTGGTGAACGATCTCCCAGGCGTAGTTGTGGCCCGACCAAAGGAAGATGTTCTCGGCGTTCATCTGCCGAACGATCGTCTCCGGCACGATGCCGTCGACGGTGAACGAGACCGTCGGCACGCGATCGCCGAGCCGTTTCGGGTCGGTGATGCCATGGATGGTCAGGCCTGAAATGTCGGACAGGCCGTCGATCAGCCTTTGCGCCAGCGGATTTTCGTAGGCAATCGAGACTTCGAATGCCCTGGCAATCTTCTGCCTGCGCGAACCACCCTCGCCCGCCGCCGCACCCAGTTCGGCAAAATAGTCGACCGCCGCCGTGAGGCCGGCCATCAATTCGATCTGCGGCGTGCCGAGCTCGAAGCGTTCCGACAGGCCGTCGGACGAGCACCGGCATTTGTACGGCTGTAGCGTCTCGATGACGTCACGCCGGCCCCACAATATCCCCATATGCGGACCGAAGAATTTGTAGGCCGAGCAGATCAGGAAATCGCAGCCGAGGTCTTGCACGTCGATCAGGCCATGCGGTGCGAACTGGACGGCGTCGACATAGACCAGCGCGCCGGCCTGTTTTGCGATGGCGGTCAGGGACTTAACCCGGTTGATCGAGCCGGTCAGGTTCGAGGCATAATTCAATGCGACCAGCCGTGTCTTGTCTGACAGCAGCCCGGCCAGCGTCGCCTCCTCGACCTGCCAGCTCTTTTCGTCGAACGGCAGCCAGCGCACCACGAGGCCAAGGTCCTCGGCCAGTTGCAGCCAGGGCGAGACATTGCCCTCATGGTCCATGCGGGTGAGGACAATCTCGTCGCCGGGTTTCAGCGTGCGGCCGAGCGTGCGCGACATATGATAGGTCAGCGTCGTCATGTTGGCGCCGATGATGATTTCCTCAGGGCTCGCCGCACCGAGAAAATCGGCCATCGCTTGATGCGCCTCGTCGACGACAGCTTGAGCGGCGATCGTCGTTTCGAAATAGCCGCCGAGATTGGCATTGGTGGTGAGCAGGCAGCGCGACACTGCATCGGCGACGACCTGCGGCACCTGCGTGCCGGCGGGGTTGTCGAGATAGATGCGACGGCGGCCCTTGTCGGTCAGGGAAAGCGCTGGAAATCTTCCACGCACGGCCTCGATCGGAAAGTCCACCATCGTCTCCACCCCTCTGTTATTCCTGATAATTCTATCCCGAGCCGCTCAAGGACAGGGATTGCCGACCCGCTGGTGGATCGCGTCCACCGCCTTCTGCATCTCTTCGGTCCAGACCACATCCACCGAGGACAACGCCATTTCGAGCTGCGGAATGGTCGTCGCACCGACGATGTTCGAGGTGACGAAGGGCCGGCTCGACACATAGGCATTGGCAAACAGGGCCGGCTCCAAGCCGAACGAACGCGCCAGTTCATTGTATTCGAGCAGCGCTTCCGCGGCATTCGGTGTTTCGTAACGCTGGCCGCGATTGAAGAGCTGTGAGCGCGAGCCCTGCGGGCGGGCGCCATGGTCGTACTTGCCGGTCAAGTAGCCCTGCGCCAATGGCGAATAAGGCAGCAACGACACGTCTTCGCGCTCGCAGACCTCGGCGAGGTTCACCTCGAAGGTGCGGTTGACCAAATTGTAGGCGTTCTGGATCGACGCAACGCGCGGGCCGACGCCTTTGTCCGCCTCGGCAAGGAACCGCATGACGCCCCACGAACTCTCGTTCGACAAGCCGAAATGGCGGATCTTTCCTGCCTTTACCAACTCATCGAACACGCCAAGCGTTTCGGCGATCGGCGTTTCGTTGGCCGGCGCACCGTCGGCATCGGCACGGCGCGCCACCGCCCCGACACGCGTCGGGTTGGCACCCCAGGGGATGTCCCGTTCCGGCCAGTGGATCTGATAGAGGTCGAGATAGTCGGTGCCGAGCTTGGCCAGCGATTTGTCGACGGCGTCAAAGATATCGGCGCGCACCAGTTGCGATGGCCTGTCGCCGCGAAACCAGTCGCTCGCCGTGCGGCCGACGACCTTGGAGGCAAGGATCACCTTGTCGCGGTTGCCCTTGGCCTTCATCCAGCTGCCGATGATCTTCTCGGTTCGTCCCTGTGTCTCCGCCTTGGGCGGGATCGGATAGAGTTCCGCGGTGTCGATGAAATTGACACCGCGCGAAAAAGCCAGGTCCATCTGCGCGTGGCCTTCGGCCTCGGTGTTCTGCTGGCCCCAGGTCATCGAACCAAGGCAGATCTGGGTGACAAGAAGATCGGTCCGACCGAGACGGCGTTTGTGCATGGAATTCTGCTCCGGAGGGAAAGCGTGCGTGGCCACGCGGGGAGGAAGTCGCATCTATAGGGAAAGCGGAGGCGCTCTCCAAGCCTCGGCAGACCGACTTTTGCGTGAGCCAGCGGGTTTAGCTAGCGGCGAGCACCGGCCAGCGCGCGGCGCTTGGCCTCGTCGATTAGCATGTTGGCGACCTGCATGCGGATCACGGCGCGCTGGCGCAGATGCGGGGCGACGCGATCGGGGTGGTTGGTGAAAGCAAAGCTGCGGCGCATGCGGCCGAAATCGGCGGCGCTCTTGGACTGGTTCAGTCCCAGTTCGGCCGCGATCGATTCCGGATCGATCGGCGGCAGTTTTTCCTCGAGCTTCGGATCCTCGGCAGCCAGGGCCAGCTTGGCGTGTTCGAGCAAGGCGGCGAACTCGCTCGCCAAATCAGCACCGGCCTCGCGATATTCGGCGGCCGATACCTTGATGCGGCCGGAGTGGAGTTCATCGGCGACCGAGAGATAATCGAACGGAATGGACGGACGCGCGCCGGCCTCGTCGCCCTCGATGCCGTCGCCCTTGTCGGAGGCGACGAAGAGGTCGTCGAGCAGCGAAGCGAAATCACGCTTGGCGCTGGTAGCGATGTCAGCCTCCCACTTGCCTGACTGTCAGGTTTCCAGACCATAGAACCGGCTTGTTAAAAATACATACCACCGATCTTAATGAATTTAGCCATTCGAAGGATCGCGTCCGGCCCTCAAACAAAAAGCCGGACTGCATTTTCATGCAGCCCGGAAATTCGCCAGGAGTGGCGAGGAAAAACTGGCCATGAGCCAGCGTTGAAGCCTACGGTTCGCGCGGCGCAGAAGTTTCAGGGGCCGCAAAAAAATTTATGAAAATCATCCGGACATAGCAGGCATGCAAATGCTGCACTGCACAATTGTCACGATTCACCTATATTGGCTGGCGTGGAGGACCAACCAGGAGCCTGAATCATGGGTTTCTTCACTGAAATGTTCGCCCGGCCCCGCCCGCAGGAACATCTGAGATACCGCGCAGCACTCGCGCTGCTTCACTCTATGAGCAGTGCCGACCGCGCCGACATCGGCATCAAGCCCGCCGATTTTGCGCGCATCGCCCGCGAAATGTCCATTCGCTAAGCAGGTTGCGAGATGTCCCGGACCGATCCGGGACATCTCAAAGTCTGATTTCTCAACGCGATCCCAGGAATGTCGCCTTGCCCAACGGCACGCCATTGTGGCGAAGGATGTCGTAAGCGGTGGTGAGGTGGAAGTAGAAATTGGGCATGGCCACATGCAGCAGATACTGCATGCCGCCCAACGTCGTTTCGCGGCCACCGAGCTTCAACTCGATCACCTTGTCGTCGGAACCGTCGATATCGGCTGGCGAAAAAGTCGCCAGAAGCGCGAGCGTCTTGGCGATCCGCGCCTCTAGATCGGCAAAGCTTGCCTCATTGTCCTCGTATTTCGGCACCTCTCGGCCGGCGAGCCTCGACGGCGCGCCCTTGGCATGGTCGGTGGCGATCTGCACCTGCCTGGCCAAAGCGAACATGTCGGGCGCAAGCCGCGCCGACAAAAACACCTGCGGGTCGATCTTGCGGTCAAGCGCATTCTGTTCGGCGGCCGCCAGCACACTGGAAAGTGCTTTCAGCCTGGCTGAAAACACGGGCACGGATGCCTCATACATCGATATCGTCACGTCAAATCTCCCTGTCCGGCCTGAACGCCGGCGCAGGGGACCTAGCGCCTGTGCGCACGATTTTTCAAGCGCCGTGGGCTCCGCGTCACCACGCCGCCGCAATCGCTGTGGTAGAATTTTCGTCATCGAGCGGAGATTCCCGATGAGACGCGTCCTCCTCGCAGCGACTGCCCTTTTCTCCCTTGCCATATCTGGCCAAACGGCGCTGGCCGCCGACGATGCACCCGAAGCGCCCTATGTCGACGATCGCTCGAGCGCCGAAGCGGTCATCCGTTCGCTCTACAGTGCCATCAACCGGCACGAATTCGCCCGCGCCTGGGGGTATTATGGCGATGCAAAGCCGGCTAAGGATTTCGACAGCTTCGTCAAGGGCTATGACGGTACCGACAAGGTCGAAGTCACGACCGGTGCTATTTCAGACGATGGTGCCGCCGGCAGCATATTCTACAACGTCCCTGTCGCCATCCGTGCCACCGACAGGAGCGGCGGCGAGAAGGTTTTCGCCGGCTGCTACACGCTGCGCCAGGTGAACGCGCAGGCCCAGGCCGCGCCGCCCTTCGATCCTATTCACATCGAAAAAGGCGCGCTGAAACCCTCCACCGCCGACTTCGAGGAAGCGCTGCCGCCAAGCTGCGGCGACGGTCCGCCGCCACCGAAGAAGGATACGGCGCTTGAGCAGGCCAAGAAGGCATTCCTGGCGACCTATGGCAACCAGTGCGACAAGGACCTTGTGGCCAATGAGCCGGAAGTCTTTTCGATCAAATACAAGGACAAGAATGCGCAGCCCGGTGATCCGGACAAGGAAACGCGGCTGTTTCATTTTTCCTGTGCGGCCGCCGCCTACAATGAGAACTCGATCTACTATATGACGGATGAGGTCGATGGCGTGCGGCAATTGCAGTTCGCCGAACCGGAGACCGATATCCGCTACGAAAACAACGACAGTGACGGCAAGCTGTTGAGCGTGACGCTGATCGGCTTCCACACCACGGGATGGGCCACCAACTCCGACTATGACCCGGACGCCCATACGATCACCACTTTCAACAAATGGCGCGGCATCGGCGATGCCTCCGACTCCGGCACATATTTGTTCCGTAACGGTGATTTTTCGCTGGTTCAGTATGACGTCGACGCGTCCTATGATGGCGAAGAAAATCCGCAGACGATTGTCGACTACAACACCGCCCCCTGAAGCGCGATGCGCTTCAAGCTTTTGTCCTTTTGTATCAAGGCGCCTTCGACAGCATCCAGTTCAGCGTTCCTCGCCAGTCGACCATGCGGATCGGCGTGCCATGCGTGCCGGTCTCGAAGCGGACGAAGCGGGTCGGATAGGGATATGCCTTCGATTTGGCGATGATGGATCGGAAGAAGGCTTCCTGGTTCGCCACGGGAAAAACCACGTCATGGCTGCCCTGGCCGAAGAAGACCGGGACATGGCGCCTGAAGGCAGGACTTGCAAGAAAACTGTCGTCCCATAGCGATCCGAGCAGCAGCAGCCCGTTTATGCGCCGGCCGCTATCGTTGCGCGCGGCAAGCTTCCAACACAGGGAACCGCCCATCGAGCCGCAAGCGACGAAGATCTTCGCGCCCGGCGATTGTTCGGCGTAGTGATCGATCAAGGCTGCGACTTGTGCGGCGCCCTTGTCACCGAAATCGGGGAAATCCGGCGAGAGATAAAGCCCGCCATTGCCGGCCATCAAATTCTTGAGGCGGTTGAAATTGCCGCCGAAAGTGAAGTCGTCGACGCCCTGCTTGCGGCTGCCACCCTGCCCGTGCAGGTAGAGCACGATGATACCGGCACCTTCCGTCTTGCCGACGGCGACGTGCCTGACATCGCCAGCATCGGTCTTCAGCATCAGATCCTGCTGAACCTTGCGCACACTGGTGTCAGTATACTGCGCATGCACGCGCTTTTCCGGCACTTCATCACGCTGGTTGATGTCGCGCATTTCGCGGTAGTCGATGACCGTATAGGCGCCGTTGCTGTCGGACGAGAGCGTGGCCGGGTAGGCGAAGAGATCGTCCTTGAAGGGTTTCAGTTCGAGCGCATCGGCTTGGGCGGCAACGCCAAGAACAAATGTTGCGATCAGAACGCCGTGGAGAGGAGAAAGGAAACGAAAAGCCATCCCTCAGCCATGCTTAATTCAGTTCGGGTTTGTCAATCCTGCAGCACGCCGCCGGCGCCTTCGAGCGCCTCGCGGGTGTCGACATCGACAGACGCGCCCTCGCCGATCTCGACATCGATGACGTCGAGCCCTTCGGCCTCGACCAGGTGGCGCGCGCCGGTATCGCCTTCGAGATGAGCGATGGCCGGGAACAGCGACCGCGGCAGGAGCACCGGGTTGCCGCGTTTGCCCTCATGCGAAGCGCGGACCACGGAATTGCCTCCAGCCTTGCGGAAGGCATCGATCAGCCGGTCGAGATCGTCTGACACAACGCCAGGCATGTCTCCCAGAACAATCATCACGCCGGCGGTGTCCTCCGGCAGATAGGCAATACCGGCCTTCAGCGACGTGGACAGGCCATCGGCGAAATCCGGATTGTCAGCGAGGGTGACGTCGAGGCCTAACAAAGCTGCGCGCACCCGCTCGCGCTGATGACCGGTGACGATGATCGTGCCCGACGCCTTCGAGGCGACCGCACGCTCGGCGGTGCGGCGCACCAGCGGCTTGCCGTCGAACAGCGCCAAGAGCTTGTTCGGTCCGCCCATGCGGCTCGACCGGCCGGCCGCCAGAAGCACGGTGGCGACCTTGAGCCGGCTTTTGGCCGGCAGCGGTTCGCGCGGCTGCGGCCGTGTCGGGATTTCCATCAGCAACCCGCCGACACCCATGCCGGCGATGTCCTTCGCGGTGACGTCAAGGCCAGCGATCAACCGGTCAAGCACCCAGTCGAAGCCGTTTTCCTTGGGGCTGCGGGCGCAGCCGGGCGCACCGATGACGCGCTTGCCATCCAGCGTCCCCAGTACCAGCAAATTGCCGGGATCGACCGGCATGCCGGCGCGGATGACAGTCCCGCCCGCCATTTCGATCGCCGCCGGAACGACATCGGCGAAATCGCTCATCGCCGATGCGCCGAAGATCACCACCATGTCATTGTCGCGCGCCAGCGAGGCAGCGGCCTCCGCCACGGGCGCGATCTCATGCGGCGTGCGGCGCTCCGCCGTCAACCTGCCGCCCGAACGCGCCAGCCTTGCTTCGGTGACGCGCAGCGTCTTGTCGAGCACGCTGGGCTTGATGCCCGGCAGGACCGTCTGGATGACACCGACGCGCACCGGCTGATAGGCGTTGACGGCAAAGATCTCGCCGCCGGCACAGATTTTCGCGACCGCATCGACAAGCGCAGAGCTGACCGCGAACGGGATGATCTTCACCGTCGCCACCATCTGACCCTTTTCGACCGGCGCATGCTGCGCCAGCGTGGCAAGGGTGATGGCGGGATCGACGGCGTTGATCGCGTCGATCATCGCCGCGCTGACCGTGAAGATGCCTGATGCCTTGGCGTGGAGATTGACCCGGCCGGTGGCGGCGGACCTGGCCTCGATACCGCTGAAAGTCATGCTTTCGGCAATTCTTTGCGCCGCGGCGTCCTCGCCGAGATCGTCCGCGGAAAGCACGGCCGCAACAACCTGCGAGACGCCAGCCCGCTTGAGTATGGAGACGTCTTCGGCGCTCAGCCTGTGCGCCTTGCGAAAGCGCATTTCGCCAGCGGTGGTGGCATGCGCCAGCACCGCGCCTTCGGCCGTCTCAATCGGGATCGGACCGAATTTCACGCCACCGCGCCCTTGGCGTCGAGGCCGCGCGAGCGGAAGGCGTAGATGGTCTGCGCCAGCACCGCGACAGCGATCTCGGCCGGGCTGGCGGCACCGATGTCGAGCCCGATCGGCGCATGGATGCGGGCGATCTGGTCGGCGCTCGCGCCCAGCGCCAGCAAGCGCTCGACGCGCTTGGCGTGCGTCTTGCGGCTGCCAAGCGCGCCGACATAGAAGCAGTTGGCGTCAAGCGCTGCCTTCAGCGCGAAATCATCGATCTTCGGGTCATGGGTGACGGCGGCAAGCGCGGTGTAGCTGTCGAGCGGCTGGCGCGTCAGAACATCTTCCGGCCACTCGGCATGCAAGGCGACATCGGGAAAGCGGTCGGGCGTAGCAAAAGCGGTGCGCGGATCGATGATCTCCAGGGGATAGCCGGCAATCCTGGCCATCGGCGCCAGCGCCTGGCTGATATGGACGGCGCCGATCACCACGAGGCGCGGCTGCGGCAGATGCGCGTTGAGAAAGAAGGTCCGCCCTTCCGCCTCGACGGAACCGGAATTGCCTGATCGAAACGCCTTGGCGATCGCGGCTCCGAGATCGCCGGCGACCCGGTCGCCCTCACGCACGATGCGATCGCGGCCATCACCGAGATCGGTGACGAGGATCGCCGCGCGGCGGGCACGTCGTTCGGCATTCAAAGTTTTTAAGGCGTATGGATCCATCTGAGATCAGCCCAACCGCTCGACATACACCTTGATGCGGCCACCGCAGGAGAGGCCGACCTGCCAGGCGGTTTCGTCGGCGACGCCGAATTCGAGCATTTTGGCTTTCCCTGAGTCGATCACGTCGATCGCCTCGCTCACCACCGCACCCTCGACACAGCCGCCCGAGACCGAGCCATGGAAATTGCCTTCGGCGTCGATGACCAGATGGCTGCCGACCGGCCTCGGCGCCGAACCCCAGGTCTCGACCACGGTGGCAATGGCGACATCCTTGCCGTCCTTCATCCAGCCTTCCGCGATGATCAGCGGGTCGCGGGCCTCATCGAGATAGATGCTGTCGTCCATGATCGCTTCTCTCAGAGTCTGTTTTTCCGATGGATAAACATATGGCTATGCAGCGTGCCTCGCGCCAGCTTCCATCCATCGCCGCGGATCGACCGACTGCGCCGATTTCTTGTCGAGTGAGGCGCAGAGGTCGGCGAGCGCGTCGAGATTGTGGACCGAGCGGAATTCATCGACATGCGGCAGCATCGCCTTGACGCCGCGGGCACGCGCCTGAAAACCGTCGAAGCGAAGCAAGGGATTCAACCAAATTAGCCGCCGGCAGGATTTGTGCAGCCGCTCCATTTCCTCGGACAGGCCGGCGACATCGTCGCGCTCCAGCCCGTCGGTGATCAGAAGCACGACAGCACCCTGCCCCAGTACGCGCCGCGACCATACCAGGTTGAACTCGGCCAGCGTGTCACCGATGCGCGTGCCGCCCGACCAGTCCTTGACCGCCGCCGAACAGTCGGCAAGTGCCGCATCGGGATCGCGGTGGCGCATCTGCCGGGTCAGGTTGGTCAGCCGCGTGCCGAAGACGAAAGTGTGCACGCGGCGGCGCTTTTCCGTCAGCGCATGCAGGAAATGCAGGAAGATGCGCGTGTACTGGCTCATCGAACCGGAAATGTCGGCCAGCACCACCAGCGGCGGATGGACTTCGCGGGGCGAGCGGAATTTCGGCAGGATCAGTTCGCCGCCGGTGCGCGCGGCCGAGCGCATCATGGCGCGCGGGTCGATACGCCGACCATGCGCGTCGGCCTTGAAGCGCCTGGTCCGCACCATGTCGAAAGGCAATCGCAGCTCGGCGATGGCCTTCTTGGCATCGGCCATCTCGGCGGCGTTCATCTGGGCAAAATCCTTAGCCCGCAACACCTCGTTGCCGGAAAAGGTAAAGCGGGCATCAACCTCGATCTCAGGGATTTCCCGCGGCGGCTGGTTCTTCTGATGGCCCTCGAACATCGCCTGGCTGACGCGATTTTCGGCCGCGCGCGGCTTCTGCTTCTCCCTGGCGTCAGGCGCCACCGGCGAGAACATCGCCAGCATCTTTTCGATCAGTTCGCGCGATTTCCAGAACAGCCGGAAGGCTTCGTCGAAGGTCGGGTGATCCTCATGCCTGGACACCAGCACCGCGTGCAGCGTCCAGTAGAAATCGTCGCGTGAGCCGATTCCGGCAGCCAGCACCGCCTCGATGGCATCCTTGACCGAGGCCGGGCCGACCCGCATGCCTGCCTTGCGCAAGGTGCGGGCGAAATAGACGATGTTGTCGGCAATGCGCCCGTCCGGCGTCGCCTCTCTGGGGTCGGCCTCTTTGGGGTAAGCACCCGGCGCGTTCATTGCCGCTACTGCGCCGCCGCGAGTTCGGCCTTGACCTCGTCGAGGATGCGCCGGCCCTCGCCCGAACCGATGCGGGCAATATCGTCCTGGTATTTCAACAGCACGCCGATCGTGTCGGACACGGTTTCGGGATCGAGCGCCACCTTGTCGAGCTCCGTCAGCGCGCCGGCCCAGTCTATGGTTTCGGCAACGCCCGGCACCTTGAACAGCTCGATCTGGCGCAGCTTCTGGATGAAGGAAACCACCTCAGCCGACAGCCGCTGGTTGGCCTGAGGCACCTTGCGGCGCACGATCTCCAATTCGCGCTCGGCATTGGGATAATCGACCCAGTGGTAAAGGCAGCGCCGCTTCAGCGCATCGTGGATCTCGCGGGTACGGTTGGTGGTGATGATGACGATCGGCGGCTCTTCGGCCTTGATGGTGCCGAGTTCGGGTACCGTCACCTGGTAGTCGGACAGGATTTCGAGCAGGAACGCTTCGAAGGCTTCATCCGTGCGGTCGAGCTCGTCGATCAGGAAGACCGGGGCAGCGCCCGTCTTGCCGGTCAACGCGTCGAGCACCGGACGGCGGATCAGATATTTCTCGGAGAAGACGTTACGCTCCATGGCGGAGCGGTCGACCTTGCCGGCCGCCTCCTCCATGCGGATTTCGATCATCTGCGCGGCGTAGTTCCATTCATAGACGGCCGAGGAGACGTCGAGCCCCTCATAGCACTGCAGGCGGATCAGCCGGCGGCCAAGCGCCTGCGCCAACACCTTGGCGATCTCTGTCTTGCCGACACCGGCTTCGCCCTCGAGGAACAAGGGCCGGTTCATGCGCAGCGACAGGAAAAGCACGGTCGCCAGCGACCGGTCCGCCACATAGTCCGCGCCGGTCAGAAGATCGAGCGTCTCGTCGATCGTCCGCGGCACGGGGCGCGGTTTCAGTTCGGTCATTCTTTCTCCGTGAACGCCGCCGCTCCGCTGTCCAGGACGTGGTAGCCTCGGGCGTGGTAGATCAGCGGCCGCAAATTATCGCCCATGCGCAGGCCTGTCACCTTGCCAAAAAGCACACGATGGGTGGCCAGGTCCTTGGTGTCGATCAATTCGCAGTCGAACACGGCGAGTGCGCCCTTCAGCGTCGGCGCACCGGTGGAAATCACATCCCACTCACCGAGCGCGAAACGCTCTTCAAGCGGCAGGCCGGTGATGCCGGAAAAGCCGATCGACAGCGGCTCCTGATGCGAGGCCAGCGTGTTCAGGGCAAACCGGCCGTTTTGCACGAACAGCTCATTCTTGGCATTTTCACGGTTGAGACAGACCAGGATGGTCGGCGGCGTGTCCGATACCGAACAGGCCGCAATCACGGTCGTGCCGCGCTTGCCGGCGGGCCCGTCGGTTGTAACCACATGGACGTGGCCGGCAAAATGGCTCATCGCGTCGCGATAGGCCTGCGGCCCAATATCGTTCTTCTTCAGCACCGGGAATATTCCATGGCCAGTATCGTCCTGACATATATGGCCAGACATGACACGCCACAAGCGAAGCGCTTGGCCCATATCCCCAAATTCGCGTGTTGCACCAAGGCCGGGCAGCCTTTAGGTCTTGGCGGCAAATAGTGCCAAAGCGTAAAGCCGGCACGGAGGACTCCATCGCTCGAATGCGACCTGGGACAAGAACAATTGCGGCGCTGGCCTGGCTGTTCGTGGCCAACAGCGCGATCGCGCAGACGCTGCTGGTCGGCGTCGCCGCGCCCTTGTCCGGACCATCGGCAATTCTCGGCAAGCAGGTCGCGGCCGGCACCAGTCTGGCGGCGCAAGCGAATGGCATCGAACTCAAGACCGTGGATGACGCGTGCACCGCCGACGGTGGTGCTTCTGCGGCCAGGGACTTCGCCGCGGCGAAGGTCAGTGTCGTCGTCGGCTTCCTCTGCACCGACGCCATCGAGGCGGCGATGCCGATCCTCAAGGACGCCAACATCCCGGTCATCACCGTCGGCGTGCGCACCGAAAGCCTGACCGACCGCCGCGCCAAGACCGGCTGGCCGGTCTATCGCCTCGGGCCGCGCGGCGACGACGAGCGCAACGCCGTTGCCTCCACCCTCACCCGCCTGTGGCAGAACGAGCTGTTCGCCATCATCGACGACGGCACCATCTATGGCCGCGAGATGGCCGAAACATTTCGCGCGGCGGCCGAGCAAGCGGCGCTGAAACCGGTCTTCGTCGACACGTTCCGGCCGCAGCTTGACAACCAGATCGGGATGATCGGCCGGCTGAAGAAAGCCGGCGCCACGCATGTCTTTGCCGGCGGCGACGGCGACGACATTGCCATTATGGGCCGCGATGCCGCGCAGCTCCAGGCCGGCATCACCTTTGCCGGCGGCGAAAATCTGCGCACGCCGCCCGGCGACGTGCCTTATGCAGGGGGCACACTGATGATCGCCCCGCCAGAATGGGCCGATGTCACTGATCCCAAAGTGCTGGAAAGCTTCTCTGCGCAAAAGATCGTGCCGGACGGTTATGCACTGCCTGCCTATGCGGCGATCGAGATTGCCAAGGCGGCGTCTGCGCTGTCCGAGAGCTCGGGCAAGCCGCTGACCGACGCCCTGACCGGTCAAGATTTCACGACGGCGATCGGAGCGGTCCGCTTCGACGCCAAGGGCGACCTCAGTCGGAGCCCCTACCGCGTCTTCCGTTTCGACGGCACGCGCTTCGTGCCTTTGGAAAGCAACTGATGTTCCGCACTGGTCCGCGCAATCTGATCACCGACGTTGCCGGCCTGCGGGTCGGCAATGCTTCCGATGCCAGGCTGAAGTCCGGCGTGACATCAGTGCTGTGCGACGAACCGGCGGTGGCCGGCGTCCAGATCCTTGGCGGCGCGCCGGGAACGCGCGAGACGGACCTGCTCGAACCGCACAATTCGGTCGAGGCGATCCATGCGGTGGTGCTGTCGGGCGGTTCGGCTTTCGGCCTTGATGCTGCGTCCGGCGTGCAGGCGGCGCTGCGCGAGCGCGGCATCGGCTTCGAAGTGGGCGGCTTTCGCGTGCCGATCGTGCCAGCGGCGATCCTGTTCGACCTGCGCAATGGCGGCGACAAGGATTGGGGTCGCTATCCACCCTACCGCGACCTCGGCTATGAGGCAGCACAATCCGCCGCCACCGATTTCCAGCTTGGCACGACGGGCGCCGGCACCGGTGCGCTGACCGCGGGATTGAAGGGCGGCCTGGGCTCCGCCTCGACGCTTTTGGACAATGGCATCACTATTGGCGCGCTGGCCGCCGTCAATCCGACCGGCTCGGTGACTATCAGCCGCACCCGCCATTTCTGGGCAGCCCCCTTCGAAATCGGCGATGAATTCGGCGGGCTCGGCTATCCCTCGCCGATGCCGGACGATGCCAGGAACATTTTGCTGAAATACCGCGACAAGCATGCAGGCAGGCAGATGGAGACCGGAGGCAACACCACCATTGCCGTCATTGCCACGGACGCGGTCCTCACCAAGGCCGCCGCAAAACGCCTGGCAATGTCGGCGCATGACGGCTTCGTGCGCGCCATCTGGCCGACGCACACGCCGGCCGACGGCGATCTGGTGTTTGCGCTGGCGACAGGAAAGAGCGGCATCCGGCTCGAAGCTGATGCGGCAATCGACCTCTATGCCGCGGCCGGCGCCACGATGGCGCGCGCCATCAGCCGCGGCGTGTTTGCGGCGACGCCAGCCGACAACGATCTGTTTCCGGTCTGGTCGTCGCGCCGCTAGAGCGGGTCGCCCTATCAGACGGGATCGGACTTTTCTTCCTCGAAGGTCACCGCGACATCCGAATTCGCCGACAGCCACACCTTCTTGCCGTCGACCTCGCCGACCAGCGCCAGAGGAATGTAGTGGTGATGGCCCTTGTGAGCGCCCTCGCCGCTGTCGGCCTTGGTCAGCTTGATGCGCTGACCGTCAACCTTGTCGACGGTGCCGACATGCACGCCATCGGCGCCGACGACTTCCATATGCTCGCGAATTTTGCTGGTGTCGGTCATGGTGGTTCTCCATTGGGACTGCCGACAATAACAACTGACGGGCCGATTGGATGCATCGGCTTTCGGCCCGCACGACGTTTTGATTCGGTCGTGCTAGGGATTGCAACGATCGCCGCTGCCTGAGGGAAGAACCGATGCGAATGCTCGTTTTGTTTGCCGTTTCCCTGGCCGCACAGTTTGCGGCGTCGATCGCTGCCCAGGCCGGCGATGTCGCCGAGCTTGAGATCCTTGGCTTCACCAAGGACGGTGGCGTGTTTGCTTTCGAGGAATATGGCGTCCAGGACGGGTCGGGCTTTCCCTATGCCAACCGCTATTACATCGACACCAGCACCGACAGCTTTCTCAACGGCACGCCGATCCGGGTCCGGCTCGACGACGAGAATGCCAAACTGGACGCAGCGCGCCTTCAGGCCCGGCAGAAAGGTGAGGCCATTGTCGGCCAGGCCGAGCTGAGCGCCAATCGCGGCATCACCGCCGGTTTCAACCCGGTGACCGAGCTTTCGGCCGATCCGCACCGGATGGTGGTCAATCCGCGGCCGATCTTTTCTCCGGTCGACCAGCCGCTCGAGTTCCGACTGGACGAGATCGGCATGAACAACACCGAAGGCTGCGACAGCCAGGGCGAGATTAATGGCTTCCGGCTGCTGCGCATCGAGGCGCAGGATGGCGGCGCCACCAAATTGCTGCACGAAGACAAAGCCATCCCCAAGAGCCGCGGCTGCCCGAACGGCTACCGCATCGGTGCGGTGCAGACATTCTCCATGGACAGCCTCAGCGCCTATGCGGTGCTGATCGCGGTGCGCCAATATGGCTTCGAGGGGCCGGACTTTCGCTGGATCGCCGTGACTGGCCGCCTGTGACACCCATTGCTCAACCCGCAAGGCGCAATCGTGCCCTTGGCCGCGTGTACAACGCGATACCGACGCCGCGCACGGCACTTCTCGGCGCCTTGCTATGGGCCGTCACGATGGGCGCCAGTGCGCTCGTCAACCTGTTGCTGGACAGTTGGGTGACGCCGGATAAGATCCGTACGGTATCGCTGCTGTTTGCGGGCGGCGGCGCCTTGGCCTTTCCGGTCGGCCTGTTCGCGGCACGGCTCGTTTCGCTCGGAAGGGGCCGAGAGGTCGCCTTCGCCGCGACAATGGTGTGCCTTGCCGCCGCGACGATCGGGCTAACCGCCGGGCTCTATGCCTTGCAATACCGGTCCTACTATGCGGAATGGCATGCGCCCGTCTTCACTCTCACCTGGGGGTTTCAGCTCGCCTTCACGATGGCCGTAGCGTCCTACCAGTTCGTGGTGTTGGGCATCCGGCTCTATTTCCCGCTTGGTTTCATCGCCTTGTTTGCCGCAAGCCTTTGGTTTGCGCGGCAACAGCGTTGAGCATTTTGCCCGCCTCTGTTAGGACGCGGGCTAACCCAGAGCGGTTCAGCGTTTGGTAGAACCGCCGACCCGCTCTAACTCCTCTTTTTCGCAATTCCGGACGGAAAACCGCTGCGCACTGTTCCTGGATTGCTCTAGATACATCAGGACTGACCGATGATCCCTCGCTATTCCCGGCCGGAAATGGTCGCCATTTGGTCGCCCGAAACCCGGTTTCGCATCTGGTTCGAAATCGAGGCCCATGCCTGCGACGCGCTGGCCGAGCTCGGTGTCATCCCGAAAGCGGCTGCGAAAACCATTTGGGAAAAGGGTAATGCCGCGAAATTCGATGTCGAGAAGATCGACGAGATCGAGCGCGTCACCAAGCATGACGTGATCGCCTTCCTCACCCATCTCGCCGAATTCGTCGGACCCGACGCGCGCTTCATCCACCAGGGCATGACCTCGTCGGATGTTCTCGACACCTGCTTTGCCGTCCAGCTTACCCGCGCCAGCGATATCCTGCTCGCAGACATTGACGGCCTGCTTGCCGCGCTCAAGCGCCGCGCCTTCGAGCACAAGGATACCGTCACCATAGGCCGCAGCCACGGCATCCACGCCGAGCCTACGACCTTCGGCATCAAGCTGGCGCAGGCCTATGCCGAGTTCACGCGCTGCCGCGAGCGACTGGTGCATGCCCGAGAAGATATCGCCACCTGTGCGATTTCAGGCGCTGTCGGCACCTTCGCCAACATCGAACCCTATGTCGAAGAGCATGTGGCGGCAAAGCTAGGGCTGAAGCCGGAGCCGGTGTCGACGCAGGTCATCCCGCGCGACCGCCACGCCATGTTCTTTGCTACGCTCGGCGTCATCGCCTCGTCGATGGAGCGGCTGGCGACCGAGATCCGGCATCTGCAGCGCACCGAGGTGCTGGAAGCGGAAGAGTATTTTTCGCCAGGCCAGAAAGGCTCGTCGGCGATGCCGCACAAGCGCAATCCGGTGCTGACGGAAAATCTTACCGGCCTTGCCCGCATGGTGCGCTCCATGGCGCTGCCGGCGATGGAGGATGTGGCGCTCTGGCATGAGCGCGACATCTCGCACTCCTCGGTTGAGCGCATGATCGGCCCGGACGCCACGGTGACGCTCGATTTCGCGCTGTCACGGCTGACCGGCGTCATCGACAAGCTGGTCGTCTATCCCGAGAACATGCTGAAGAACATGAACAAGTTCCGCGGCCTGGTGCATTCGCAGCGCGTGATGTTGGCGCTGACGCAGGCTGGCCTGTCACGCGAGGACTCCTACAGGCTGGTGCAGCGCAACGCCATGAGGGTGTGGGAGCAAGGCGCTGATTTTCTTGAGGAACTTCTGGCCGACAAGGAAGTGACGGCAGCATTGCCGGAAGCCGAGATCCGCGAGAAATTCGACCTGGGCTATCACACCAAGCATGTCGATACGATTTTCCGGCGGGTGTTTGGGGAAGCTTGAGCTTTCCTTCTCCCCGTTTACGGGGAGAAAGACGCTCACGTCAAAAGCCAATCACGCCTTGCCGGGAACAGTCCTGATCACCGTGCCCCAGGGATCCTCGCGGACTGTCTCGCCGGTCACATTGTCCGAACGCATCTCCACCCAGGCCAGACCGGACCGGCTCGGATCGCGGCGGTTGGCACCGGAGCTCTGCCAGGCATTGGCGCCGATGTGGTGATGGTAGCCGCCGGACGACAGGAACACGGCCTGGCCGCCATATCTGGCTACCGTGTCGAAGCCGAATTCCTGGTTCCACCAGGCTTCGGCTTCTTCCGGCCTGCCGACGCGCAGATGGACATGGCCGACGATGCTGTTTTCCGGCGCACCTTGCCAGCCGGCATCGCCGGCCGGCACTTCGGCGACAATAGACGGAATATTCAGCCGCTCGGTCGCCATGGCGATCTTGTCGCCGTTCCATTTCCAGTCCTGTGGACGGCGGTCGGCGTAGATTTCGATGCCATTGCCTTCAGGATCGGTCAGGTACAGCGCCTCACTGACCAGATGGTCCGAAGCGCCGTCGATGGTGATCTTGTCTGATATCGCGTGGTTGATCCAGCGGCCGAGATCGGCACGGCTGGGCAGCAGGAAAGCCGTATGGAACAGGCCGGCGCCGCGCGGATCGTCGGGCTTGGCCGAAGGATCAGCCTCGACAACCAGCAGCGGACGGCTGCCGGCGCCGAGCGTGATCGCGCCGTCGGCACGGCTCAATTCCTGCAGTCCGACGACTTTGCGATAATAGGCGGCAAGACTTTCGGCATCGCGCGCCTTCAGGCCGACGCGGGCAACGCTCACCGGCGTGGTGGCGGCAAATGGCAGTTCGCTCATCATTGTCTCCGTTGCGGCAGCGCTTGATGAAGCTCCCAATGCCAGGAGCCCGGCGCCGCCGATCATTGTACGTCGTGTCAGCGCCAAATATCCGGTCCTTCACGGCTGTTTCTCTCCCGACGACAGATCGTCTATCGCGATCGTTCACACAAGACAGCGAAATGCGAACATGGTGTTCACCATTATGAGCAGGAGCGTGCCCATCAACGGTTGCATGAGGCAATCGGGCTCGCTATCTCAGCGGCATGAAAGTCAAAGACGCAGATATCCTGATCGTTCCGGGCTACACCAATTCCGGACCTGAGCATTGGCAGACCCGCTGGCAATCGAAACTGTCGACGGCGAGGCGCGTCGAGCAGGCGGAGTGGTCGAAGCCGGTGCGCGAGGACTGGACGGCGAGCGTCGCCAAAGCGGTCAACGAGGCCGAGCGGCCCGTCGTCATCGTTGCCCATTCGCTTGGTGTCGCGGCGGCCGTGCAGGCCATGCCGCAATTCGTCAAGCCGGTCGCCGGCGCCTTCTTTGTGGCGCCGCCCGATGTCGCCAACCCTAAGATCAAGCCGAAGCACCTGATGACCTTCGGCCCCTATCCGCGCGAGCCCTTGCCTTTTCCGTCGATCGTCATCGCCAGCCGCAACGACCCGTTCTGCGCTTTCGATGTCGCCGAGGACATTGCCGGCGCCTGGGGATCGCTGTTCATCGATGCCGGCGAGACCGGCCATCTCAGCGAGGATTCAGGCTTCGGCCCCTGGCCCGAAGGCTCCATGACCTTCGCCAAGTTCCTGACGGACTTGTAATATATACTGACAGAACCTGCGCACGAAGTCGCCCTCAAGCATCCGCTTGGCCTGCGTGAACAATAATTTAATGCAGCTCGCGGTAATCTCTTCAGACGCGGGGAATTCTGTTCGCCGAATTATATTAGAGAATACTGAACTAACGATTTTTCAAACAAGGGTCCATACTTGCGCAAGGATGCTTCACTCGAATTGCTGAGAGGTGTCGCGGCACTTGTTGTTCTGAATGGGCATATTTTGATCGCCTTCGCACCATCCGAAGCCGCGCAATCGTTCGAAACAAGTCTGGCTTTCGTCGCCTTCAATGGCGCCTCCGCCGTGTACTTGTTTTTCGTCCTGTCTTCCTATGTGCTTGTGAATCGCTATTTTCAGACCCGTAAACTGGAAGATTTGCTGCTGGGTGCGATCAAGCGCCTGCCGCGCCTGGCCGGCCCGGTGCTCATCACGACGCTGGCGTCCTGCACCGTCTTCAAGCTCGATCTGTACTTCTTCGAGGATGCCGCCAGCGTCACTCAATCGGGCTGGCTAAGCAGATTCGGTAATGCCTCACAGCTGCTTTCGCCGGAGTCCGCGAATTTCAGCGATGCATTCCTGCAAGGGACCTGGCGAACGTTCATTGACGGCGACAGCTATTATGACAGCAGCCTGTGGACCATGGCGGTCGAATTCTGGGGAAGCTTGCTGGCCTTTGCCCTGGCTCCGGTCGTCCTGCAGGCCCGGTCGCCGCAGTTGTCCTTGTTCGCCGTTGCAACGGGCGTTTTCTTGGCGTGGCAAGTTAATTTCCTCTTTTGCGCCTTTGCAGCCAGCCTCCTGCTCTATCCTCTTCTTGCCATGGGATTTCGCCCGAATCGGTGGGTGAGAGGTGCCATCGTCATGGTTTCCCTGGCGCTGTTGGGTTATGCTGGGGATGCTGTCGGCATATACCGCCCCTTCGTCGTGCTTGAGGTTGTTGCTCCCAGGGATGACTTGCGGCAAGCCTGCGTGGCCATCCCGGCAAGCATTATGCTGGTCTACGCCTTGCTGAGTGTGGAGAACCCGCCGTCATGGTTCTCGGGCAAGGCGGCACGTCTCCTGGGCGACCTGTCCTTCCCGCTCTACCTCGTGCATGTACCCGTCATCTGCTCACTGGGGGCATGGGTCTTGCTGGCCAGTGGCTCGGCCGCACTCGGCGCCGTGGCCGCCTTGCTGGGTTCGATCCTGGTGGCGTTGCCGCTGATGGCCATCAACAACTGGTGGGTCCAGGCACTCAGCGCTCTGTTCAACAAATTCAGACGCCACGGCCCAGCAGCAGCGGCGCCCGCGGCTGCCAAGGCCTGACCACGCAACGCTTGTGCGGCAGCGATTCGTCTGGTTTGGATTCAGGATCCGATCGAGTCCTTGATGCCCTTCAGCAAGGTTTTTGCGCCCAGCGAAATCAGCGCATGTTCGGACCCGGTGGCGAGCAGGCGGTAACCCATCGACACGACACGGCCGGCAATTGCCGGTTCGACGACATAGATCGCGGCATGTTTTCCCGCCTTGCGGGTGCGCTCGGCGACCGACGCTATCGTCTCCATCATGCTTTCCAGCGTCGAATTGACGACCGTGCCGTTGCTCCAGGCGATCGAGAAATCCGATGGGCCGAGGAAAATGCCGTCAATGCCCGCCGTGTCGAGAATGCCGTCGAGCGCGTCGAGCGCGGCACGCGTCTCGACCATGGCGAAGGCCATGGTGCGCTGATTGGTGTCGCGCAGCCATTCGGCATAATCGCCCTTGCCGTGGCGCGGAAAGGCATAGGTCGGCCCCCACGAGCGCTCGCCGAGCGGCGGATACTTCATCGCCGAGGCGAACAGTTTCGCGTCAGCCACCGAATTCACCATCGGCGCGATGACTGCCTCGGCGCCGAAATCGAGCGCCCGGCTTGCCATGTCGAAGCGGCCGACCGGGATGCGCACCAGCGCCGGCTTGTTTGCGGCAAGCACCGGCATGAGACCGCGCAGCACGCTGTCCTCGTGATGGCCGCCATGCTGCATGTCGAGCGTGATGGCATCGAAGCCCTGTTTGGCGAGGATCTCGACGGTCAGGGCGTCCGGCACACCCGACCAGGCGGTGATCAGCGTTTCATCGGCGGCAAGGCGGGACTTCAGGGACATCTAATCTCTTTCCTCGTTAACATCGCATCGGCCCGAAAATCGGATCGATTTTCGGAAAGCACGATGCGAAAACGCTAAGCGTTAGAGCGTACTTTGTGCGTCCAGAAGGACGCACGTCGCTCTAATGCAGTTTCAGCCGGAAACCACGGCAAAGGCAAAGAAAAACCGCCCGGCTTGGCCGGGCGGTCGATTGGTCCAGTCATTCTTTATCGCAGGTTCTGTCGCAAAACCGTGGGACACCTTTGCGGAACCTGTTTCCTTTTGTTTGTCGCAGGCTCTGTCGCAAAACCGTGGGACACTTTGCGGAACCTGCTCCGGCCCGGATCAGGTGTTCTTGATCTGCTCGATCGCCTCCGCCATCAGTTCGTCCATGGTGCGGCGGATCTGATGGTCCGACTGTTCGACCCCGGCAGCGTCAAAATCCTTGCGGATCTTGCGGAACACGTCGTGATCGCCGGCTTCCTCGATGTCGGAGACGACGACTTCCTTGGCGTAGGCATCAGCATCAGTGCCCGACTTTCCGAGCTTTTCGGCGGCCCACAGGCCGAGCGCCTTGTTGCGGCGCGCCGAGGCCTTGAACCGAAGCTCCTCGTCGAATGCAAATTTGCGCTCGAAGCCTTCTTCGCGGTCTTTCATGCTGCTCATGGCGTCCCTCCGGGTCAAATCCGATTCGTTGGCAAGTGATATGTGTGTTGCCAAAGCACAAACCAAAAGGTCGCGGGCCGGTCAATACGCTTCGTCATATGCTGCGCTGCGGCATTTCAGTCCCGAAAGCGGTTGATTGGAAGGATTTGCCGATTGAGCAAACGATGTGATTGGGATAGACCCGGCATTGAACCCCGCCGTCGCCGCACTAATTTAGGCAGACGGACAGGAACTGGTCGCTTGCCGCCTGCCCGCAAATCCAGAGAAAAAATCAGATGAAAAATCGCCGCCGCATTTATGAAGGCAAGGCCAAGATCCTCTATGAGGGACCCGAACCGGGCACGCTGATCCAGTTCTTCAAGGACGATGCAACCGCGTTCAACAAGAAGAAGCATGAGGTCATCGACGGCAAGGGCGTGCTGAACAACCGCATTTCCGAGTACATCTTCAACCATCTGAACCGCATGGGCATCCCGACCCACTTCATCCGCCGGCTCAACATGCGCGAGCAGCTGATCAAGGAAGTCGAGATCATTCCGCTCGAAGTGGTGGTGCGCAACGTCGCCGCCGGTTCGCTGTCCAAGCGCCTGGGCATCGAGGAAGGCACCGTTCTGCCGCGCTCGATCATCGAATTCTACTACAAGGCCGACGCGCTCGACGATCCGATGGTGTCGGAAGAGCACATCACCGCCTTCGGCTGGGCGAGCCCGCAGGAGATCGATGACGTCATGGCGCTGGCCATCCGCGTCAACGACTTCCTCTCCGGCCTGTTCATGGGTGTCGGCATCCAGCTCGTCGACTTCAAGATCGAGTGCGGCCGCCTGTTCGAAGGCGACATGATGCGCATTGTCGTCGCCGACGAGATTTCACCGGATTCGTGCCGCTTGTGGGACGTGGCGACGCAGGACAAGCTCGACAAGGACCGTTTCCGCCGCGACATGGGCGGCCTCGTCGAAGCCTACCAGGAAGTCGCCCGCCGCCTCGGCATCATGAATGAGAATGAGCCGCCCCGCCCCACCGGTCCGGTGCTTGTCGCCTCGACCGACGGCGTCAAAGGCAAGCCGCACTGATCGCGGCTTGCGATCCGATACTTTAGAACAGGAGCATGTCCAGCGTGATCAAGGCCCGCATTACCGTCACCCTCAAGAACGGTGTTCTCGACCCGCAAGGCAAGGCGATTGAGCACGCGCTGTCCGGCCTGGGTTTTGATGGCGTCGGCGCGGTGCGGCAAGGCAAGGTGTTCGACGTCGAACTGGCCGAAAGCGACAAGGCCAAGGCCGAAGCCGACCTGAAAGCCATGTGCGACAAGCTGCTGGCGAATACGGTGATTGAGAATTATAGTGTGACACTTACCTGAGGTTGTGTCGGAGGCACTATGTCGGAAGTCACGAATGAACTGATGTTCGAGCTTCTGAAGCACGTACATCACGAAATCGGTGAGCTTCGTCAGGATGTCTCCGAGACGAAACGGGAATTGAATGTGATACAGGGTCACATGGTGGCCACGCAAAGCGACATCCACAACGTTTATGGCATTCTCGCCAGACAAGACGAGCGCCTGGAGCGCATAGACAGACGTTTCGACCTGCGCGAACTAGCCGAAGCCCAGAGGCCCTACGAACCAAAATGAAATCAGCCGTCGTCCTCCTGCCTGGCCTCAACCGTGACCGCGACATGATCGCGGCGCTGACCAAGATTTCGGGAAAACCGCCGGTCACGGTCTGGCAGACAGACACCGAGATTCCGGATGTCGACCTGATCGCCATTCCCGGCGGCTTCTCCTTCGGCGACTATCTGCGCTGTGGCGCGATCGCCGCGCGCATGCCGGTGATGCGGGCCGTGGCCGAAAAGGCCGCCAAGGGCGTCACGGTCATCGGCGTCTGCAACGGTTTTCAGATCCTGGTCGAGGCCGGTCTGCTGCCGGGGGCGCTGATGCGCAACACTTCGCTGAAGTTTGTCTGCCGGCAGATCAAGCTCGAGATCACCAACGCCAACACGATGTTCACCCGCCGCTATCAGCCGGGCCAGATCATCCGCTCGCCAGTGGCACACCATGACGGCAATTACTTCGCCGACGCCGAAACGCTTGCCCGCCTCGAAGGCGAAGGCCAGGTGGTGTTCCGTTATGCCGAGGGGACCAACCCCAATGGCTCGATCAATGACATTGCCGGCATCATCAACGAACAAGGCAATGTGCTCGGCCTGATGCCGCATCCTGAAAACCTGATCGAAGCCGCCCATGGCGGCAGCGACGGTCGCGCCCTCTTCGAAGGCGCGCTCGGCATCGCCGCTTGACGATTTCAGCCGCAAATGCAGTAAAGTTTACAAGGACATCACGTCCATTGCTCTGGGGAGAGAGACGGTCATGAAACTCTATTCGCGGCCGTTGTCGCCCTACTCGTCGATCGTGCGGGCGCTGGCCTATATCAAGGACGTGCCGCTCAAGATCATCGCGCCACCGCCGGGTTTTCCGATCCCCGAAGCGTTTCGCGCCATTTCGCCGATGAACCGGATCCCCGTGCTGATCACCGGCTCGGGTGAAACCATCGTCGAATCGGTTGTCATCGCCGAATATCTCGAGGAGCGGTTTCCGGAGCCGGCGCTGCTGCCGCCCGATTCCAAGGACCGCGCGCTGGTGCGCATGTTCGCCCGCATCACCGATCTCGATGTTCTCACCCCGACGATGAAGCTTTTCGAGCTGCATTTCGTGCCGAAGCGCAACAATGCCGAGATCGACGCCCAATTCACGCGCCTGCACCACGGGCTGGCGGCGATCGAGGCGCGCATGGCGCAAGGCCCCTTCGCGCTCGGCGACGACATCAGTTTCGCAGATGCGTGGCTGACACCGACCCGGTTCATCTTCAACAATTTCCGCGCCATGACAGGTCGCCACGACCTGCTCGACGCCTATCCCAAATTCGATGCCTATGAGCAGATCGCTTCGCAGCATCCGGCCCTGTCGCGGGTGTGGGGTGAGATGACAGACGGCCTGAAAATCTCTCTCTCCGAACTCGAGATGGGTGCCGCTTGATCAAGAGCAAGACGATCGCCCTGGTTGCCGCGGCAGGCTTTGCCCTGGCCTCGTGCCAGTCGACCCCGAAGAGCACGCCTGTGCCCTCGGGCAAGAGCGCGGCACTGCTGGCCATGGAACAGGTGGCAATCGACGCACACAAATGCTGGATCGCCAGCAAGGACCCGGCCTTCAAGCAATACCAGATGGCCAATGAGCTGAACTCGTTCAGCGGCACGCCGCGCTTCCTGCTGGTGCCGGCCAAGCATTATGGTGGCAAGCCGTTGCTGGTCGTGCAGGCGCAAGGCAATTCGAGCCGCGTCGACGCGTTCGGGCCGCTGATGAACGACCCGCTCGGCGCGCGCATCGGCTCGGACATTGCCCGCTGGCAGGCCGGCAATCCGGCCTGCGCCGCGACCGCCTGACCATGGGCCGCTTCCTGCAGGTGGTGGGTCTGGCCATCGGTCTGGCAGGCCTCGTCCTGCAGTTTTGCATCAGCATCCCAGCGTCGATGGAAGCCGGCCGCAGCCTGCTCGGCTCGATCGTCTTCTACTTCAGCTTCTTCACCATCCTGACCAACATTGGCGCCGTGCTGGTGTACACATCCCTGCTGTCACCCAGCTTCTATGCGTGGCTGCCGGCCTTCGCCGGGTTCCGGATGCGCGCGGGTGTCGCGGTTTCGATCACCCTGGTCGTCATCGTTTATGCCACTGTTCTGGCGCGGCTCTGGCAGCCGCAAGGCCTGTTCCTGCTCTGCGACGTCCTGTTGCATTACGTGACGCCGGTTCTGTTCGTGCTGTGGTGGCTGATAGCAGGCGCCGACGGCAGGACGCGCTGGAGCGACATATCCTGGTGGATGCTCTATCCCATCGCCTATCTGGCCTATGCGCTGGCGCGGGCGCCGTTTGCCGGCGAGGTGCCCTACCCCTTCCTCGATGTCGCCAAGAACGGCGCAGCCAGTGTCGCCATTGCGGCATTGGCCATCACCGCGCTGTTCCTGGTAATCTCCGTCGTTGCCGTTTTTATCGATCGTGGCATCGGCCATCGCGGGACCAAACGGGTCCGTTAAGATTGGCCCCTATTCCCAGAAGGGTCTGATGCCCTCGCGATGGGCATCGCAGCGCGAGAGGCCGATGTCCTTGAGCTGATCGTCGGTCATTTCCAGCAATGCCAGGCGGCCGCGCCGGCGCTCCAGCAAATGGTCGATCCATCGTGCCAGTGACCTGATCACGCGCACCAGATGGCCGACAAAACCTCGCTGGCCGGACGGGCGTAGCGTTTCGTCTGGAAACACGGCTCTTGAAGGACGGATTGTCGCGATTGTATCCATTTTCTTTCTGCCAAAAGTATCGATTGCACCCCTTTTGGTGTGCGATTGATATGTATTGACTCACATTCCGGTGCAATATAGAAAATTGTCACCATGACAAATTGGCTTCCAGATCTGACCACCGGCGCCGGGCCGCTCTATCAACGCCTTGCCGACTCCGTTGAAGCGGGCATCGACCAGGGCGTCATCGGGGCCGGGACAAAACTGCCACCGCAACGCGACCTCGCCTACGACATCGGCACCACCGTCGGCACGGTCGGCCGGGCTTACCAATTGCTGCGCGAGCGCGGGCTGGTGAGCGGCGAAGTCGGGCGCGGAACCTATGTGCTTGGCCAGCGCGCCGACGGCGTAAAGCCGGAGGCTCCCGACGTCAGCGTGGAAGGCACGCGCTTTGTCGATGCGCCGCAGGACAAGCTGCGTTTCGACAGCACGGCGGCACCCGATATCGGCCAGGGCGCCATCGTCGCCGAGGTGCTATCGCGCACTGCGCAGGATCATCCCCATGAAATTTCAAGCTATACGCGCGATTTTCCGGGCCGCTGGTACGAAGCCGGCGCCCGCTGGCTGTCGCGAAACGCCTTCCGCCCGGCTGCCGACGCCATCGTTCCGACGCTCGGCACCCATGCCGCGGTGATGGCGGCGATCGCCGCGCTCACCACGCCAGGCGACTATGTCGCGTTCGAACACCTCACCTATTCGCAGATCTCCCGCAGTGCCGGGTTGATCGGCCGGCGCACGGCGCTGGTGGCATCGGACGAGGAAGGCCTCGACCCGGCCGATTTCGAGCGCGTCTGCGCGCAAAAACATCCCAGGATGATCTTCCTGATGCCGACGGCGCAGAACCCGACCTTGGTGACCTTGTCGCGGGCGCGCCGCGAGGCGATCGCACGTGTCGCGCGCCAATACAATGTCGTTCTCATCGAGGACGATCTCTATGGCCACCTGACCGATGACCCGACACCGTTGCTCGCCGAATATGCTCCGGAGAGAACTATCGTTGCCGGCGGCCTATCGAAGTCGGTCGCGGCCGGGATGCGCGGCGGCTGGCTCTCCTGCCCGCCTGCCTATCGCCACCGTATCCGTGTCGCCCACAAGATGATGACCGGCGGCATGCCCTTCCTGCTGGCGGAGGTGAATGCCCGGCTGGTGCTTTCCGGTCGGGCCAGCGATATCCGCAAGCGCAGCATCGCCGAAATCAGTGCCCGCATCGCGATCGTGCGCGAGACCTTGGCCGGCTTCGCGTTCAAGTCGCACGACAAGGTGCCGTTTGTCTGGCTGACTTTACCCGACCCTTGGCTGTCCGGCACTTTCAAGAATGCCTGCCTGGAAAACGGCGTGCTGATCGATGACGAGGACGAGTTCAAGGCCGGCCGTTCCGAACAGGTCTTTCACGGCATCCGCTTCGGCGTTTCGCAGCCGCGGCAGCGCGGCGATGTTGCCGATGGCGTTGCGGTGCTTCGGCGCCTCCTCGATGAGGGCCGCGCCGGCTACGACAGCTTCTCCTGAGGAGCTAGGCCCGGATCAGCCTTCGGCCTTGAAGTTGCTGGCTTCCTTCCTTGCCTTGTCCTTGCCGAGCTTTTCGGCCAGTTCCTTGGCCTGGTCGGGCGAAACGTCAGTGGTCTCGGCAATATGCATGGCCTCTTTGTCCGAGAGGCGATTGTCTTTCTTGCCTTGCTTGGTAGCCATGGTCCGGATCTCCTGAATGGTCGCAGACCCAACGGCCAGGACGCCATAGCGTTCCGCATTCGGCTTTGCATCCCTCACGGTGATCTCGCCGATGCGGCCGGCCCGACAAGCGCCTGCAAGGACCTGATGCGGCTTACCCTGTCATCACCTTGTTGCTTTCTGTCTTTTTCCTCGCTCGACGGGTGTATCGACCGCAAAGCTTGCGTTATGAGGGGACTCAAAATCCCCGCTCCATGGACATAAATCGCCGCCCATGACCATTTCCAATTCCGTTCCGATCACCCCAGAGCTCATTGCCGCGCACGGGCTGAAGCCCGACGAATATCAGCGCATCCTCGACCTCGTCGGACGCGAGCCGAGCTTTACCGAACTCGGCATCTTCTCGGCGATGTGGAACGAGCACTGTTCCTACAAATCCTCGAAGAAGTGGCTGCGCACGCTGCCCACCACCGGGCCACAGGTCATTCAGGGACCGGGCGAGAATGCCGGCGTGGTCGACATTGGTGACGGCGACTGCGTCGTCTTCAAGATGGAAAGCCATAACCATCCCTCCTACATCGAGCCTTATCAGGGCGCGGCGACCGGCGTCGGCGGCATTTTGCGCGACGTCTTCACCATGGGCGCGCGACCGATCGCGGCGATGAATGCGCTGCGCTTCGGCGCTCCCGATCACCCCAAGACCAGGCATCTTGTCGCCGGTGTGGTTTCGGGCGTCGGCGGTTACGGCAATTCCTTCGGCGTGCCGACGGTCGGCGGCGAGGTCAATTTCGACGCCCGCTACAACGGCAACATCCTGGTCAACGCCTTTGCCGCCGGCCTTGCCAAGACCAACGCCATCTTTCTTTCGGAAGCCAAAGGCGTCGGCCTGCCTGTCGTCTATCTCGGCGCCAAGACCGGCCGCGACGGCGTCGGCGGCGCCACCATGGCGTCGGCCGAATTCGACGACAAGATCGACGAGAAGCGCCCGACCGTACAGGTCGGCGACCCCTTCACCGAAAAATGCCTGCTGGAGGCCTGCCTCGAGCTGATGGCCTCGGGCGCCGTCATCGCCATCCAGGACATGGGTGCGGCCGGCCTCACCTGCTCGGCGGTCGAGATGGGCGCCAAGGGCGACCTCGGCATCGAGCTCGATCTCGACAAGGTGCCGGTGCGCGAGGAGCGCATGAGCGCCTACGAGATGATGCTGTCGGAAAGCCAAGAGCGCATGCTGATGGTGCTGCGCCCCGAGAAGGAAAAGGAAGCCGAGGCGATCTTCCACAAATGGGGGCTCGACTTCGCCATCGTCGGCAAGACCACCGACGATTTGCGTTTTCGCGTGCTGCATCAGGGTGATCAGGTCGCCGATCTGCCGATCAAGGATCTCGGCGACAAGGCGCCGGAATATGACCGGCCGTGGATCGAGCCGAAGAAGCCGGCGCCGCTTGCCGCCAATGACATTCCGCAGGCCGATGTCACTGAGGCGCTGCTGAAGCTGCTCGGCGGCCCGGACCTGTCGTCCCGCCGCTGGGTGTGGGAGCAGTATGACACGCTGATCCAGGGCAATTCGCTGCAGCTTCCCGGCGGCGATGCCGGCGTGGTGCGGGTGGAAGGCCATGCGACCAAAGCGCTCGCCTTTTCGTCTGATGTGACGCCGCGCTATTGCGAGGCCGACCCTTACGAAGGCGGCAAGCAGGCGGTGGCCGAATGCTGGCGCAATCTCACCGCCACCGGGGCTTTGCCGCTGGCCGCCACCGACAACCTCAATTTCGGCAACCCGGAACGGCCCGAGATCATGGGCCAGCTGGTCGGCGCGGTAAAAGGCATCGGCGATGCCTGTCGCGCGCTCGGCTTCCCGATCGTGTCGGGCAATGTCTCGCTCTACAACGAGACCAACGGCCAGGGCATCCTGCCGACACCAACGATTGGCGGCGTCGGCCTGATCGCCGACTGGTCGAAGATGGTGCGCACCGGCTTTGCGGCTGAGGGCCAGATGATCCTGCTGGTTGGCGCGCCCGCCTCCTGGGGCACGCATCTTGGCCAGTCCGTCTACTTCAGAGACATCCATGGCCGCACGGACGGTCCGCCGCCGCCGGTCGACCTCGCGCATGAGAAGCGCGTCGGCGACCATGTGCGCTCGCTGATCGCGTCCGGCATCGTCACGGCTGCACATGACGTTTCCGATGGCGGCATCGCAGTGGCGCTGGCCGAAATGGCGATGGCGTCGGGCATCGGCGCAACCGTTCCCGGGCTTGTCGGCACCGATCCGATCCCGGTCTGGTTCGGCGAGGATCAGGGCCGCTATCTGCTGACGCTGTCGATCGACCCGCATGGCGAGGAATGGGACGCCATCCGCAAGCAGCAGGGCGAACTCGGCATCTTCGCGCCGTGGATCGGCTCGACCGGCGGCAACACGCTCAAGCTCGGCGACGCCAGGGCGATCCCGGTCAGCGACTTGACCGCCGCGCACGAAGGCTGGTTCCCCCGCTTCATGGACCAGGCCAGTTGAGTACACTGGCCGTTCGGGCGCTGCTTGCAGTCGTCTTCTGGCCGTCGCTGTTCTTCTTCTGGTTCCTCGGGCCGTTCGTCTTCTTCCTGCTGTCGACGACCTCGAGCGAGGTTTGCCCGCTGTTGGAAAGGCGTGAGCAGTTCCTGGCTTCGGCCAATGGCACGCTGCCGATGCTGGTTCTGCAGAACCTCATCTATGCGGTTCCGATCGTCTGCCTCGTGCTTTGGAGCCGGCTTTTGCCGGAGCCCGCAAGGACAGGCCGGGTCGTCACCTGCATCAAGCTTTTCGCCGTTGCAGCCATCCTGGGAGCCCTGTGGGAGTATGGCTCTTCGCTGGCCTGCGATGGTTACGGCCAGCCGTTCTTCTCGCCCGTCTGGCGGATGACCAGCTATCTGCCGATCGCCAACCTGGCGGTCAACATCCCGCTCTACGTGTTGGTCTTCAGCCTTGGCCGCGCCTTCTCGATGCGCGACGACGACCCCGCAGCCGATGCGGTCCGTCCGGATGACAGTGCGTCGTAGGCGACAATCGCGCCGGCGCTGTGCGGAACGGCTTCAATCGTGGCCTGAAAGGCTTTAGGTTTACCCCGACTCTCATCGCACGGGCGCTGCCGCCCGCCCGAAACAGGAATTCTGCCATGGCAATGGATGCCCACGACATCGAAAAACTGATCAAGGACGGCATTCCGGACGCCAAGGTGACGATCCGCGACCTCGCCGGCGATGGCGACCACTATGCTGCCGAAGTCGTCGCCGAGAGCTTCCGCGGAAAGAGCCGCGTCCAGCAGCACCAGATGGTCTATGACGCGCTGAAGGGCAATATGGGCGGCGTGCTGCACGCGCTTGCGCTGCAGACCAGCGTTCCCGACTGAGGCCGTTCCAATCAACCCCCGCTTGGCCCAATACGGCTCATCTCTTGCGCCATTTCGCCCATGGCGCGGCTAATGTCTTGTTTCGGGCAACCTATGGGTTTATTTGAAGGACATGCTTCGAGCCTGACTCCCACAGGCGTGAAAGGATGTTCCATGAGCGGTATCAACGACTACATCGACAATGAAGTGAAGGGCAACGACGTCGTGCTTTTCATGAAGGGCACGCCCGGTTTCCCGCAGTGCGGTTTTTCCGGCCAGGTCGTCCAGATCCTCGACTATATCGGCGCCGACTACAAAGGCGTGAATGTCCTGGACTCTGCAGAGCTACGCCAGGGCATCAAGGACTATTCCAACTGGCCGACGATCCCCCAGCTCTACGTCAAGGGCGAGTTCGTTGGCGGCTGCGACATTATCCGCGAGATGTTCCAGGCCGGCGAGTTGCAGACGTTCCTCGTCGAAAAGGGCGTGAGCGTCAAAGCCACTGCCTGATTTCGGTTTCGGGCAGGTTTTAACGACCGCACTGAACACCGGGGTAACCTCGCCTCGGCAATTCTTACGTCCCTGACGTCGGGACCAAGACGAGCCAATGCGCCGGCCCGCCGGCGCGTTTTCGTTTTAGAGATCGGACTTGCCGTGGACCAGCAATCAACAGCGCCGCAATTGGCAATCAAACTGCCTATTCCGCGCTGGGAGTTCATTGCGCTCTGCGCCGCACTGATGGCGCTGAATTCGCTGGCCATCGACATCATGCTGCCGGCGCTGCAACAGATCGGCGCTTCGCTCGGCGTCGAGAATGAAAACCACCGGCAATATGTGGTCACCGCCTACATTCTGGGTTTTGGTGGCGGCCAGCTGTTCTTCGGGCCGATCTCGGACCGATTCGGCCGCCGCTCGCCGCTTGTCGCCGGGCTGATCATCTACGTAGCGGCGGCCGCCGCGGCAGCCATCGCGCCAAGCTTTGAAACGCTGCTGATATGCCGCGTCGTGCAAGGCATTGGCGCGGCCGCCACGCGCGTCATCGCGGTCTCGATCGTGCGCGATACATTCGAAGGCCGGCGCATGGCCGAAGTCATGTCGCTGATCTTCATGGTGTTCATGGCGATACCGGTCATTGCGCCTGGGATCGGCCAGTTCATCATGCTGTTCGCGACCTGGCACTACATCTTCGTCACCATGGCCGTCGGCGCGCTGATCGTGTCGGCGTGGTCACTGCTGCGCCTGCCTGAAACGCTGCGCCCCGAATATCGCCGGCCACTCACGGTCTCCTCCGTCATCGGTGGCTTCCGCATCGTGCTCACCAACCGCATCGCGCTTTGCTACGCCTTTGCCAGCACCTTCGTCTTTGCCGCCATGTTCGGCTTCATCGCCTCGGCGCAGCAGATCTATGTCGACATCTTCAACGTCGGCGAGATGTTCCCGGTCATCTTCGCCGGGGTCGCGGGCGTGCTCGCCTTCTCAAATTTCCTGAACTCGCGCTTGGTCGGCCGTATCGGCATGCGCCGCTTGTCGCAGAGCGCGCTGCTGCTGTTTCTGGTCATCAGCCTGGCCTGGCTGGTGGTTTCGCTGGAAATCAAGATGCCGCTCTGGCTGTTCGTCACCTTCTTTGCCAGCGCCATGCTTCCCTTCGGCGCGCTTGGCGCCAATTTCAACGCACTGGCCATGGAGCCGCTCGGCCAGCTGGCCGGCACGGCATCGTCCATCCTGGGCTTCATGCAGACGTTTCTCGGCGGCATTCTCGGCACGCTGATCGGCCAGGCTTTCAACGGCACGGTGACGCCGCTTGCCGCCGGCTTCTGCAGCGTCTCGGTCGCGGCGCTGCTGATGATCCTCATCGCCGAGCGCGGCAAGATGTTCCAGCCGCACAACCCACCGGTTTCAGGGCATATTACCGACCTGCATTGAACGAGGTGCGTCAGGATGCACTTTGAAGTGCTGCTGTGAAGCGAGGCGCAAGCAGACGCCCCGCGATTGCTCCGCCCATACTGTCCGAAAAAGGCAATGGCAGTGCTTCGTCGAGTGCCTTGAGGATCGACGCCACGAAGGCCCGGCTGAGCTGGGTATCGGTCCCGAGATCCGAATAGGTGGCGCGAGGCTTGCCGATCAGCGTGCCGTTGCGGCGCAACGAGAACTGCAGCGTGAGCGACATGCCCGCGGTTCCGGCTGGCGGCTTCCGACAGGCATAGATGGCGTCCGACATCTCCTTGAGCGTGTCGACGGGATCGGCACTGTGGCAGGGACGCTCTTGCGCGATTGCCGCGCTGGCGCCTGCAAACAAAAAAAGAGCCGTCGCAAAAATTGCGAACCGAGATTTCATTTCAGAGAGCCCCCACGAAAGCACCAATTTTGCGGCCGCGCAAACCCACCGGTGAAGCGCGGGCCGCAGGACTTGATCCTACTCAGCCCACAGTTCGCGGCGCAACTCCTGCCAGCTTCCCCGGTCGGGGGCGACCAGCAGACCGCCACCGACATGCGATGGCAGATAGGCTGTACCGTCGAAGCGCGCGGCATGGCCGCCGGCTTCGGCATGGATCAGCACGCCGGCGAGGTGATCCCAGGGCATCAGCTTGTTGTAGACGACGAAATGGCCGTGGCCGCTCGCCAGCAAGCGGTACTCGTGGGCGGCACAGCGGTAGTTGAACTGCGACAGCGTCTTGGTCTGGTTGCAGGCGAGCCGCGTGCGGTCGGGCTCCGCCATGTATTGCCAGGAAACCGCGCCGGTCATCCCAGAAATCGGCGCGCTCGCGGCAACCCGCACGGTCTCCAGCCTGCCATGGGCATGCCGGATATGGCTGCCGGCGCCCTTGGCGCCGATCAACCAGTCCTTGCCGACGGGATCATGGATGATGCCGGCGACCGTCTCGCCCTTGACCACGACGCCGAGCATGACGCCGAACAGCGGCACGCCGGAGGCGAAATTGAAGGTCCCGTCGACCGGGTCGATGACGAAGGCCAGATCGGCATCGCCCAGACCATCGAGCAGCGCCGGATTGTCGGAACAGGCTTCCTCGCCGACAACCATGGCCGAGGGATAGTGCTGGCGCAGCCTGGCGGTGATCAGCCGCTCGGCGTTGACATCGGCTTCCGTCACCAGATCGGCGGCCGAGGTCTTCTGTCTGATGTCGCCCTCGCCCAGCCGGCGAAAGCGGGGCATGATTTCGGTGTCGGCTGCCTCGGCCAGCAGGCTGGCCAGCCAGTCGATCGCGTTGTCGTCAAATGTCATCGGGTGCGTCTTGTCCTGTGATGAGGGTCCGGTTCAGAGCGGCGAAATCGAACAGTTTCCGGTCGAGCAGATGCGACGGCCTGGTGTTGGACAGCGCGCGGATCATGGTGTCCTTGCGGCCGGGCATGCGCTTTTCCAGATCGTCCAGCATCGCCTTCATGGCGTTGCGCTGAAGGCCTTCCTGGCTGCCGCAGAGGTCGCAAGGAATGATCGGGAACCGCATGGCGGCGGCGAATTTTTCGAGGTCGGTCTCGGCACAATAGCTCAGCGGCCGCAGCACCATGACGTCGCCTTCGTCATTGAGCAGCTTCGGCGGCATGGCGGCGAGCCGGCCGCCATGGAACAGGTTCATGAAGAAGGTTTCGAGGATGTCCTCGCGGTGGTGGCCGAGCACCAGCGCCGAGCAGCCCTCTTCGCGCGCAATGCGGTAGAGATGGCCGCGCCGCAGCCGCGAGCAGAGCGAGCAATAGGTGCTGCCCTGCGGCAGCTTGTCGGTGACGACCGAATAGGTGTCCTGATACTCGATGCGGTGGGCAATGCCGTTGGCGTTGAGATAGTCCGGCAGGATGTGTTTTGGGAAATTCGGCTGGCCCTGGTCCAGATTGCAGGCCAAGAGTTCGACCGGCAGCAGCCCGCGCCATTTGAGGTCGAGCAATGTGGCGAGCAGACCGTAGGAATCCTTGCCGCCCGACAGCGCGACCAGCCAGCGCTGGCCCGGCTCCACCATCGAGAAATCCTCGATGGCCTGCCGGGTTAGCCGCAGCAGCCGCTTGCGCAGCTTGTTGAACTCGACCGAGGACGGCACATCGGCGAACAGAGGATGAGAGCCGCCTTCGGCGGCCGGTTCTAGAGTCTCGATGTCTGGCAGCATGTTCATGGCGCGGCGGCCCCGGAGGTGACGTCCGCCCGGATTAGCGCATCGGCCGGAGAATCGAAACCGCAAAGCGGATGTACGAAACAAAAAGGCCGCCTCGAAGGGCGGCCTTTTCGGTATCGCAGAAAAGCGTTCGCTTAGCGCGAATAGAATTCGACGACCAGGTTCGGTTCCATCTGCACGGCAAACGGAACGTCCGCCAGGCCGGGGATGCGCGAGAAGGTCGCGACCATCTTGTTGTGATCGGCTTCGATGTAGTCCGGCACGTCGCGCTCGGCGAGGCCGACCGATTCCAGGACGATGACCAGCTGCTTCGACTTTTCACGCACTTCGATGACGTCGCCCGGCTTGCAGCGGTACGAGCCGATGTTGACGCGCTTGCCGTTGACGTTGACGTGGCCGTGGTTGACGAACTGACGGGCGGCGAAAATGGTCGGCACGAACTTGGAGCGGTAGACGACCGCGTCGAGACGCGACTCGAGCAGGCCGATCAGGTTCTCCGAGGTGTCGCCCTTGCGGCGGTCAGCCTCTTCATAGACCTTGCGGAACTGCTTTTCCGAAACGTCGCCATAGTGACCCTTCAGCTTCTGCTTGGCGCGCAGCTGCAGGCCGAAGTCGGAAAGCTTGCCCTTGCGGCGCTGGCCATGCTGGCCGGGGCCGTATTCGCGCTTGTTGACCGGGGACTTCGGGCGGCCCCAGATATTTTCGCCGAGACGGCGGTCGATCTTGTACTTCGCAGATTCGCGCTTGCTCATCGCATTCCCTTTTTAAAACAACACACCCGGCACCTCATGGTCCGGGTGAAGGAAACGCGCCCTCCTCTGGCCTCCGTTTTCGAGACCTGACAGGGTTTTCCCACGCAACGCGGCGGAAAACCCACGGGACACGTCAGTTCAAACAAAACCAGAAACCAAGGCAACCGGTCTTGCGCATCCAAAACAAACACCGGACATCGCTGCCCGGCGTTGGCGGCTGGTTAAACCGAGATTTAACCGGTGTCAAGCTTGTGAGTGGCGCGGCGCAACGCAACTCTATAGCGTTCGGGGCGTTACGCGATGCCGGATGTGGCGGGAGGTTCTGCGCCAACGGCACCAGGAAGGGATCTGGAGCTAGAGGAGTCCAATTAGCATGAAGAAGTTCTTCCTTACCTTGGCAGGCGCCGCGGTGCTTGCAGGTTCGATGGCGGTGGCGCCGGAACCGGCGATGGCGCGCCATTGGCACGGCCACAAACAGGTCTGCCGCGTCATCGTCAAGAAGCGGGTGGTGTGGCGGCACGGTCATCGCAAGGTGATCGTGACAAAGGTAAGGCGCTGCCACCGCTGGTGAGGCAAAACATTTGCCGAGAGACTTTGCTTGAAGAAACAAGGCCCGCAGTTCCGTTGCGGGCCTTCGTCTTTTTTGGGTCAACGTTTCGCGAACGAGATGCTCAGTCTTTCGACTTCTTTTCCGGCAATCCCTTGCGCTTGGTCTCGGCGAATTCCTCAAGCTGTTTTTCGCTCATGGATTCGTACATTCCTTTGGAAGCGCCCTTGAGTTCGCTCTTTTTCGTCTCGCCGCGCTTGGCGGAGAGCGCGGCCCCGGCAGCTTTTTGCTGAGCTTGTGAGGTGGCAGGCATGGCTGTTTCTCCTTTGCTGTCAGAGGAGAAACGCCGAGCTTCGGCGGCAGTTCCAGAGACCCAGTTCCTCACCAGACTGCTGCCATTCCGGCGGCCGGCTCTGGCGATTTTCGTTAGCGACCTTCCCGTGTTCGAAGCTCCGGTGTAGGACCGCTGAATGAAGTCTCTGACAGACCCTTCACGAGCGCTCTTCACCGGCCTGGCGAAGATCCGCACCGAATTCCACGTGCCGGAGGGATTTCCGGCTGAGGTCATGGCCGCGGCGGAGGCGGCGGCCCGACGTGCGCCGAACCAGCATGCCAATCGAATTGATATGCCCTTCGTCACGCTCGATCCGGCTGCCTCCACCGATCTCGACCAGGCGTTCTCGATCGAGGCGAGCGCCGGTGATCTTCTGCTGCACTATGCCATTGCCGACGTGGCCTGGTTCGTCGCGGACGGCGACGCGATCGATCTCGAAGCCTGGACGCGGGGCGAGACGTTTTACCTGCCGGACGGCAAGGCCGGGCTCTACCCGCCGGTACTTGCCGAGGGTGCGGCGAGCCTGTTGCCGGACGGCCCGCGTCCAGCTGTTATCTTCACCGTTCGGGTCGCTGAGGACGGTGCGGTGAAATTGGACGGCGCGGAGCGGGCAATCGTTCAGAGCCGCGCGAAGCTCGCCTATGACAGCGTGAAGGCCTCCGACGTTCCCGCCGGCTTCGCCGAAATGGCGCGGCGCATGGCGATGAACGAAAAGCGTCGTGGCGCTTCCCGCGTCGACCCGCCCGAGCAGGAGGTTGAGAGGCTCGCCGACGGCACATTCCAGCTTTCGTTCAGACCGCTGCTGCAATCCGAACAAGACAACGCCGCGCTTTCGCTGGCTGCCAACATGGCGATCGCCGACGCCATGTTTGCGCACCATACCGGGTTGTTCAGGGTGATGTCGGAGCCGGATGCTTCCAAGGTGCAAAGGCTGCGCAATGCGGCGCAGGCTCTCGGGCTGTCCTGGCCGGCCTCCACCAGCTTGCACGACTATCAGCGGACCCTTGATCCGACCAACAAGCAGCAGGCGGCGCTGATGCTGGAAATCCGCCATGCCGGCTCCGGCGCGTCCTATCAGCCCTATCAGAAGGGCGTCGTCCCGTGGCACGAGGCGATGGCTGCAACCTATGCCCACGCAACCGCGCCGCTCAGGCGGCTGGCCGACCGCTATGTCATTCGCTGTGCGCTGGCTATCGCCAACGGCCAGCCCGTGCCAGAGGCCGTCACCGAGGCGTTCACCAGATTGCCGAAAGTGATGGGACGGTCGGATGCCCGCGCTTCGCAGATCAACCATGCGGCCATCGACCTTGCCGAGGCGGTGATGCTCAGGGGACGCGAGGGTGAGACGTTCAAGGCCGTTGTCACCGACGTCAACCATGGCGTGCGCGTCCAGCTTGCCGACATGCCCGTCGTTGCCAACCTGAAGGCCTCCGGGCTCGAACAGGGTGATGGTCTGACGCTAAGGCTGGTCTCGGCAGATCCGGATCAGCGCAGCATCGTCTTTGAAGCTGTTTGAGCGGCAGACGTTTCCGCCACCGCCTAGCGTACGGCCAGTCCAAATCCCTGCATCAGCCGGCTGACGGCGAAATCCGCCTTGCCGGAGGTGAAGACGGCGATATCGGGTTCGCTTTGCGGCAGTGGCCCGTCGACGGGCGGCAGCAGCGAAAGCGCGCGACGGGCGATTGCTTCGGCCGGATCGATCCAGTCGACCGGCCAGGGCGCGGTCTTGCGCATGCGGTTGACCAGGAACGGATAATGCGTGCAGGCCAGCACGACGATGTCGGTCCGCATTCCATCACGCTCCATGAAACAGGGCGCGATCTCGGTGCACACGGCCTCCTCGTCGACAAAGCCCTCGCGCATATAGGCTTCGGCAAGTCCCGCCAGCCTGTCGCTGCCGACCAGGCGGACATGGCATTTCTGCGCCCATTTGCTGATCAGGTCGCGCGTGTATTGCCGCTTCACCGTGCCTGGCGTCGCCAGTACCGAGACCAGGCCCGAACGTGTGCGCTCGGCCGCCGGCTTGACCGCCGGCACGGTGCCGACAAAGGGATGGCCTGGAAAGGCGTCGCGCAGCACGTCGATCACCAGCGTCGAGGCGGTGTTGCAGGCGATGACGGACATGACTGGTTCAAACCGGTCGAGCAGTTTGGCGAAGAGCTCCAGTATGTGCGTCCGCAGCGCCGGTTCTTCCCAGGCGCCGAAAGGAAACGCCGCATCGTCGGCGACATAAATGAAACGCCGGTCCGGCATCAGCACGCGCGCCTCGCGCAACACGGTCAGCCCGCCGACGCCGGAATCGAACATCAGGATCGGGCGGTGGCTTGATCGATCGTTCATGAATATCGGACCACGGAAAGAGGCTGGCCAGTGATTTGGCCAATGCCGTTTCTATCCGCAACGATCATGGTCTTGAAGTGGCGAATGCTCGCAAGTTTTGCGCAGTTCTGGGCCTCACACCCCACGCTTGCCGAAGCCGGCGGCGCGCGGCCTGCCGAAAGGCTGTGGTGCGGGCGAAACGCGTGCAGCGGCGACACGCGGCGTAGCGGGAACAGTGCTTGCCGCGGTTCGGTCGGCGCGGGCTGGCGTTGGCAGCGGGCCGTCAAAGTCGAAGATTGAGGTCAGCTCTTCGATGTTGTTGCCGGCGACAGGCTTTGCCCACAGGATGGTGCACCAGAGGCCGAATATGGAAAGGCCGAGCAGGTTCAGGCCGCCAGGCACGCTTTCCGGATCGCCGAATTTGATGACCAGCAGCGTGCCTGCTTGCAGAACGGCGTAGAAGCCGGAAAGCACGATATAGGACCACACGATCCATCGGCGCCCGTTTGCATCGCGACTGCGGCGCAACGCAATGTTGCCGCGCAGCACAACAAAGATGAGCGAGAAGACCAGTACCGCACCGGCCATGCCTTGACGTGACGGGCCTGGCGCAGAATAGACCAGAGCTTCGAAGCCGATCGTGCCCATGATGCAGACGATGATCGCCACCATCTCGGCCACCGACAGGCCGAGTGAGTAAAGGAAGAAGCGCATCCGGCCTATACTGGACGTAACCATATGCCACCCTCACAGTTTCGATGAGGATGGATCAGCACCGAATAATATTCGGTTACACCAGACGTTCGAAGCTTATTGACCTTAATCTTCTTTGTCTGTCGTCCGGCTTCGCGCAGCGGCCGGAAGTCGTCTTGGATCGTCCCCCGGCGAGCCATCGCCACGCGGCATTGCCGGGGAAAACCTGTCGAGCGAGGAAATAATGCCGCGCAGTACTTTGAGCTCCGGTTCGGCGAAGCCGGCGCGCGTCAGCACGGCGCGCAGATTGTCGACCATTTTCGGTTTCTTCGGCGACGGCCGGAAATAGCCGCGCGCCTCGAGCGCGCCTTCAAGATAGGCGAACAGGCCGTGCAACTCTTCCTTGCTGGCCGGCTTCATCTCCGGCCCCGTGAAGTTTGTCTTGGTCTCGTCCTCGAGGCCGGATTTCATCCACTCATAGGACATCAGCAGTGCTGCCTGGGCGATGTTGAGCGAAGAGAAGTCAGGGTCGACGGGAAAGGTGACGATCTCGTCGGCAAGGCCGACTTCGTCATTGTAGAGGCCGAAGCGCTCACGGCCGAACAGGATGCCGGTGCGCTGCCCCATGGTGTGACGGGCGCGGAGCACCCTGCCCGCCTCCACCGGACCGCGCACGGACTTGAAGCCGTCGCGCTGCCTGGCGGTGGTGGCGAAAACGAAGTTCAAATCGGCAAGCGCCGAGGCCAGGTCGTCGAACACTTTCACGGCGTCGATGACATGGTCGGCCCGGCTGGCGGCGGCGCGCGCCTTCTCGCTCGGCCAGCCGTCGCGCGGGTTAACCAGGCGCAGCTCGGCCAAGCCGAAATTGGCCATGGCGCGGGCGACCATGCCGATGTTTTCGCCGAGCTGCGGCTCGACCAGGATAATCGCCGGGCCGGCGGCTGCGATCTTGTCGGGGTCTTTGGTGACGGGCATGATTGTCAATGAACTGCTGTTTGCGGCATTTCAGCGTTCCCTGCCATATTCAGCCGCGAAAATGAAGCTTTGGCAAATGATCGCGGCGACAGCCCCACAGTCGTGACCGATCGCCGTTTGCGCGGCCAAAAGCGCTTTGATATACGGGCGGCATCCCCTGGCCAAATCCCGCGCGGGCAAGGCCGTCCCATATCCCAGCAACGAGGCATTCTTTCATGGCGAAGATCAAGGTGGCGAACCCGGTCGTCGAACTCGACGGCGACGAGATGACCCGCATCATCTGGCAGTTCATTAAGGACAAGCTGATCCACCCTTATCTCGACCTGAAGCTCGAATATTACGACCTCGGCATCGAGCACCGCGACGCCACCAACGACCAGGTGACGATCGATTCGGCCAACGCCATCAAGAAATACGGCGTCGGCGTGAAATGCGCGACGATCACCCCCGACGAGCAGCGCGTCGAGGAATTCAAGCTGAAGAAGATGTGGAAGTCGCCGAACGGCACCATCCGCAACATCCTCGGCGGAACCATCTTCCGCGAGCCGATCATCATGAAGAACGTGCCGCGCCTGGTGCCGGGATGGACCAAGCCGATCATCGTCGGCCGTCACGCCTTCGGCGACCAGTACCGCGCCACCGATTTCCGCTTTCCGGGCAAAGGCAAGCTGACCATCAAGTTCGTTGGCGAGGACGGCCAGGTGATCGAGCATGATGTGTACGATGCACCAGGCGCCGGTGTGGCCATGGCCATGTACAATCTCGACGAGTCGATCCGCGAGTTCGCCCGCGCCTCGCTGAATTACGGCCTGCTGCGCAACTATCCGGTCTATCTGTCGACCAAGAACACCATCCTCAAAGCCTATGACGGCCGCTTCAAGGACATCTTTCAGGAAGTCTACGAGGCGGAATTCGAGGCCGAGTTCAAGGCAAAGAAGCTGTGGTACGAGCACCGCCTGATCGACGACATGGTGGCCTCCGCCCTGAAATGGTCTGGCGGCTATGTCTGGGCCTGCAAGAACTATGACGGCGACGTGCAGTCCGACACGGTGGCGCAAGGTTTTGGCTCGCTCGGCCTGATGACATCGGTGCTGATGACGCCGGATGGCAAGACGGTAGAGGCGGAAGCCGCGCACGGCACCGTCACCCGCCACTATCGCCAGCACCAGAAGGGCGAGGAAACCTCGACCAATTCGATCGCCTCGATCTTCGCCTGGACGCGCGGCCTCGCGCATCGCGCCAAGCTCGATGACAATGCCGAGCTGAAGCGCTTTGCCGACACGCTGGAGAAGGTCTGTATCCAGACGGTCGAATCCGGCTTCATGACCAAGGACCTGTCGCTCTTGATCGGTCCCGACCAGCCCTGGCTGTCGACCACCGGCTTCCTCGACAAGATCGACGAGAATCTGCAGAAGGCGATGGGGTAAGAACCCAGATTTACAAGACGGCGAAGGCTCCGAAAGGAGCCTTCGCTTTATTGGGGCAGCGAAAACGAAGGGCTGACAGCATGACCAGGCCGATCCTCTATACGGCGCGGACTACAGCGTTTACGTGCGCATCGCGCGGATGGCGCTGGAGGAGAAAGGCATCGACTATGAACTCGTGCCGCTCGATATCTTCGCCGCCGAAGGCATTCCGGCCTGGTATCTGGAGCTTCACCCGTTCGGCCGCATTCCGGCCTTCGAGCATGACGGGTTCCGGCTGTTCGAGACGAACGCGATCGCGCGCTATATCGACGAAGCCTTCGACGGCCCGGCGCTGCAGCCTGCCGATGCGCGCGGCCGCGCCAGGATGGGCCAGATGACAGGCATGCTCGACGCCTATGCCTACCGCGCCATGGTCTGGGACGTTGCCGTCGAGCGGCTGGAAAAGGCTGAGCCGGATGAGGCTTTGATCGCCGACGGACTCCGCCAGGCCGAAACGGTGCTGCGGGTGCTAACCTCGCTCAAGGCTCCCGGCCCGTGGCTGCTCGGCGACCAGGTGACGCTGGCCGACCTGCATGCCGCGCCGATCATCGCCTATTTCTTAAAAGTCGCTGAGGGCCAAAAGCGCCTGGCCCAATTTGCCGATATCCACGCCTGGTGGGGCCGCATCGCGGCCCGAGTGAGCTTCGCCAAGACCGAAAAGGCAGATTGAGCTGCCCACCAGGCGAGCCAAGGCGGAAGGCGATGGGCTAAAGCCCTATCTCCGGCCTGGTGACCATCAGCCAGAGAATGGCAAGCACGGCGGCGAAAGCCGGGAAGCCGCAAGCAAACCAGATGCGAAACAGGCGCTTCTCTTCGGCGGGCAGCGGCGCGTTTTCGATGGCCGCCTGCCGCGCCAGGTTGCGGATGCGAATCTGGATCCAGACCACCGGCAGCCAGAACAGGCCTGTCACGACATAGAGCAGCAAGGACAGCACGATCCAGCCCTCGGACAGCGGCCAGCCCACTGCCCGCGCCAGCAGCACGCCCGTGATCGGCTGAACGATGACGGCGGTCGCCGTAAAAATGGTGTCGGCGATGACAACCGTGCCCGCGACATGGGCGACGAGGTCGGCGCGGCCAGTGCGTTGCGCCATGAGCATGAAGAAGGCGATGCCGGCGCCGGTGCCGAACAGAACCGTGGCGCCGATGATATGCAGCCAGCGCAGAGTGTCGACCCAGAGGCTCATCGCTCGTCCAAAATCGCCAGCGCCACCAGGACAAGGCAAAGCGCGGGTACCGCCTTGACCATTGCCCCCAGGGGATCGAGCCACAGATCGGGCGCAAGTGCGGTTGCCGCGCCAAGATAGGCCAAGGTGATGGCAATCATTCCCGTCAGCGCGAGGCGTGCGAGGGAACGCACCAGAACAGCGGCTCCGACAATGATGTCGGCAACACTTCCGGCAAGCACCATTCCGAGCGCAAGCGCAGACGACAGGCCATGCGACACCAGAATGTCGGCTGCCGCATCCTGTCGAGCCAGGCCGACGATGCCGGAAACCAGCCAGAACAGCGGGAGCACGCCGAACACGATCGGCTTCAGCAGCCACAGGCGGGCGAACCATCGTTGCTGGACATTTGCGGGCATGTCGGCCAGCGTCGCTTCCAGTGGCTGAAGCGGGTGGCCGCTTATATCGTTCCAGGGTCCGGCATTGCCGGTCACGCCACGCGCCAGCGCGACAAGGGCTGCGCTGCGCAAAGGCGATCGCCAACCAAGCAGGCCAAGGCCGTCCGCAATGACGGCGGCAAGCCGGCCGACAACGGCCGGCATCGGCACGATGCGGGCCGACGGCAGCCCAAGCCATGCCCGAAAGTCTGAGAGAACATCAGCGAGCGATCGGGCCTCGGTTTCAACGAGATCAATCGCAAGGCGCGGCGGCAGAGATCCGGCAACCGCGCGCGAGACCGCCTCGGCAACGTCCGTTACCGCGACGGTCTGGATCGGCCGGCGCGCCATGACGGCAGGGACAAAAACGGGAAAGGCCGCAAGGGCGCGCAAAAGTGCGGTCCCGCCATAGGCGGCGGGCGCGATCACCAGGCCCGGCCGCAGGATGGTCCACTCCAGCGAGGAGCTTGCGACCGCCTTGTCGCCTTCCGCCTTGGTGCTGAAGAAAGCATCTGATGAGGCGGGATCGGCGCCGATCGCCGAGATCTGCGCAAAGCGGTGCACTCCGGCCTGCTCGCAGGCCGTGACCAGCGCCACCACCGAGCCGCGATGGATGGCGTCGAGGCGATCGCGCGGGCCGTCCTGCAGCGCGCCTGCCGCATTGACGACCGCGTCCATGCCCGCGACCACCGGCAGCCAGTCTTCAGCAGCGAGCAGTTTCGACATGTCTGCCGCGATCCAGCGAACCGCCGGCCGGCGTCGTTGTGCATCCCGGATATCGCGACCGAGACCGGTCACGTGATGACCGTCGCGAAGCAAACGGCCGACGACAGCGTCCCCGATCAAACCATAGCCGCCGAGGACAAGAACATTCATGTCGTGGCTTTCAGGCGGCTTCGAGTGCCGCCTTCACAGCCGCTATCGCATCATTGGCCTTTGAGGCATCCGGTCCGCCGGCCTGCGCCATATCGGGCCGTCCGCCGCCGCCCTGCCCGCCGAGTGCTGCGGAGGCCACGCGCACCAGATCGACGGCGCTGAAGCGGCTTAACAGATCGTCGGTGACAGCGACGACGACGCTCGCCTTGTTGTCCTCGCCGGCGCCGACGAAGACGACGACGCCGGAGCCCAGCGAGGTCTTGCCGGCATCGGCCAGCGGCTTCAGATCCTTCGGCGAGACGCCGGAGACCGCCTTGCCGAGGAAGCCGACGCCCGCCACCGTCTCGTTCTCCGACGGTGCACCTACCGCGGCACCGCCGCCCAGCGCCAGTTTCTTGCGCGCTTCGGTGAGTTCCTTCTCGAGCTTCTTGCGCTCTTCGAGCAAAGCCTCGACGCGGGCCGGCACGTCAGCCGGTGAAATCTTCAGCACCGCCGCCGCCGCCTTCAGACGCCTGTCCTGCTCGTCGAGATGTCTGCGCGCGGCTTCGCCGGTCAGCGCCTCGATGCGGCGCACGCCGGCGGCGACCGCGCTGTCGGAGACGACGCGGACCAGACCGATATCGCCGGTCGCCCTGACATGGGTGCCGCCGCAGAGCTCGACCGAATAGGGCCGGTTGGCCTTGGCGCCATGCAAGCCGGTGCCCATCGACACGACGCGCACCTCATCACCGTACTTCTCGCCGAACAGCGCCATGGCGCCCTCGGCAATGGCGTCGTCGACCGACATCAGGCGCGTGGTCACCGGGCTGTTCTGGACGACGATCTCGTTGGCCATGCGCTCGACCTCTTCGAGTTCCTCGGCCGAGATCGGCTTGTTGTGCGAGATGTCGAAACGCAGCCGCTCGGGCGCGACCAGCGAGCCTTTCTGCGCGACATGGGTGCCCAACACCTCGCGCAGCGCCTCGTGGATCAGATGCGTGGCGGAGTGGTTGGCGCGCAGCCTGGTGCGGCGCGCATGGTTGACCTTGAGCTCGACCGCAGCGCCCGTCTTGACGGTGCCGCTTGCTACCTTGCCCAGATGCACGAACAGCCCGTCGGCCTTCTTCTGCGTGTCGGAAACCTCGATCGAAAACCCTTCGCCGGAGATCACACCGGTGTCACCCATCTGGCCGCCGGACTCGCCATAGAACGGCGTCTGGTTGACGACCACGGCAACGGCGTCGCCCTTGCTGGCGCTGTCGACGGCCTTGCCGTCCTTGACCAGGGCCTGGATGAGGCCTTCCGCAGCTTCAGTCTCGTAACCGAGGAATTCGGTGGCGCCGGTCTTTTCGCGCACGGAGAACCACACTGTCTCCGTCGCGGCCTCGCCAGACCCGGTCCAATGCTTGCGCGCCTCGGCCTTCTGCTGCTCCATCGCATTGGTGAAGCCAGCAAGGTCGACCGAGATGCTGCGCTGGCGCAGCGCGTCCTGAGTCAGGTCGAGTGGGAAGCCGTAGGTGTCGTAAAGCTTGAAGGCCGTCTCGCCGTCCAGCATGTCGCCGGCATGCAGTGTTTCCGTCGCCTCGGAGAGCAGGCCGAGGCCGCGCACCAGCGTCTTGCGGAAGCGTGTCTCCTCGAGCTTCAGCGTCTCTGTGATCAACTGCTCGCCGCGCAGCAGTTCGGGATAGGCCTGGCCCATCTCGCGCACCAGCGCCGGCACCAGCTTCCACATCAGCGGCTCGTTCGCACCGAGCAACTGCGCGTGGCGCATGGCGCGGCGCATGATGCGGCGCAGCACATAGCCGCGGCCTTCGTTCGACGGCAACACGCCGTCGGCGACCAGGAAGGAGGACGAGCGCAGGTGATCGGCAATGACGCGGTAGGACGCCACCGTTTCCGCATCCGGAGCACGCCCAAGCGCGGAGGACGCCGCATCGATCAAATGCCGGAACAGGTCGGTTTCGAAAACGCTTTCCACGCCTTGCAGGATGGAGGCCATGCGCTCCAGGCCCATGCCGGTGTCGATCGACGGACGCGGCAGGTCGACGCGCTCCTCCTTCGTCACCTGCTCATATTGCATGAACACCAAGTTCCAGAATTCGAGGAAGCGATCGCCGTCTTCCTCGGGACTGCCGGGAGGACCGCCCCAGATGTGCTCGCCACGGTCGATGAAGATTTCCGAGCACGGCCCGCAAGGACCGGTGTCGCCCATCGCCCAGAAATTGTCCGAGGTCGGGATGCGGATGATGCGATCGTCCGAGAAACCGGCGATCTTCTTCCAGAAACCGGCCGCCTCGTCGTCCGTATGGTAGACGGTGACCAGCAGCTTGTCCTTGTTCAGCCCGAACTCCTTGGTGATCAGGTTCCAGGCAAGCTCGATGGCACGCTCCTTGAAATAGTCGCCGAAGGAGAAATTGCCGAGCATCTCGAAGAAGGTCAGGTGACGCGCGGTGTAGCCGACATTGTCGAGGTCGTTGTGCTTGCCGCCGGCGCGGACGCTCTTCTGGGCGGTCGTGGCGCGCGAATAGGCCCGCTTCTCCAAACCGGTGAAGACGTTCTTGAACTGCACCATGCCGGCATTGGTGAACATCAATGTCGGATCGTTGCGCGGCACGAGCGGGCTCGAGGCGACGACCTCGTGGCCCTCCTTGCGGAAATAGTCGAGAAATGTCGACCGGATCTCGTTCACGCCACTCATGACTGCTGCCTTTTCGCGAAAACCGCCGGCGCGGCCGGCGGAAACTGGTCTCTGCTTTGCAGAAATAGATTTGGCCTTTTAGCGGGCACGCCCCAGCCTGTCCAGAAACACGGAATTGGGCCAATCGAGGAGCTTGCCAGCCGTCGGCGCCACCCAAAAACGAAAACCGCCGGCGCAAAGGCCGGCGGTTTTGGACGCGATACTACAGAACTCAGTTACTTAAGCCTCAGATCATAGACCGGGATTATGGCCGAACTCCGGCAATTGCCTTACATCGCACCGGCTTCGTCCTCGAAACCATCGTCGCCACTGCCCTCAGAGCCGCCATTCTCGAGGAATTTCTCGGCGATCAGCCCGGCATTCTGCCTCAGCGCCAATTCGATCTCGCGCGCGGTATCGGGATTGTCGCGCAGGAACAGTTTTGCATTTTCGCGACCCTGGCCAAGACGCTGCGAATTGTAGGAGAACCAGGCGCCCGACTTCTCGACCACGCCGGCCTTGACGCCGAGATCGACCAGTTCGCCGGTCTTGGACACGCCCTCGCCATACATGATGTCGAACTCGACCACCTTGAAGGGCGGCGCCAGCTTGTTCTTAACCACCTTGACGCGGGTCTGGTTGCCGACGACCTCGTCGCGGTCCTTGACCGAGCCGATGCGGCGGATGTCGAGGCGCACCGACGCATAGAATTTCAGCGCATTGCCGCCGGTCGTGGTTTCGGGCGAACCGAACATGACGCCGATCTTCATGCGGATCTGGTTGATGAAGATGACCATGGTGTTGGAGCGCGAGATCGAAGCGGTCAGCTTGCGCAGCGCCTGGCTCATCAAACGAGCTTGAAGACCAGGCAGCGAATCGCCCATCTCACCTTCGATTTCGGCACGCGGCGTCAGCGCCGCCACCGAATCGACCACCAGCACGTCGATGGCGCCGGAGCGCACCAGCGTGTCGCAGATTTCCAGCGCCTGCTCGCCGGTGTCGGGCTGCGAGATCAGCAGGTTTTCAAGGTCGACGCCAAGCTTGCGGGCATAGACCGGATCAAGCGCATGTTCGGCGTCGACGAAGGCGCAGATGCCGCCCTTCTTCTGGGCTTCGGCCACGGTGTGTAACGCCAGCGTCGTCTTGCCCGAGCTTTCCGGCCCATAGATTTCGATGATGCGGCCGCGCGGCAGGCCACCGACGCCAAGCGCGATGTCGAGGCCGAGCGAGCCGGTCGGCACCGTTTCGATCTCGACGACCTGCTCGTTCGCGCCGAGCCGCATGATCGAGCCCTTGCCGAACGCCCGCTCGATTTGCGACAGCGCCGCATCCAGAGCCTTTGATTTGTCCACTGCCTTATCCTCTACAAGCCGCAAAGAATTCTGAGCCATGATACATCACCCCTTGGTCGTCAATGAAGGCCGGACAATCCGTAATCCCTGCCATTTTGTACCTTTTTTGTTCTCATTTGGCAAGAGGCAACAACCATTTGAAAAACAAGCAATATCCCGATTTGTTCTTTTTTCGTCCCAGAAACGCAAGCAGCAACGCATTCGCATTAGGCCAGCGGGCCCCGTTGTCTCGGTCTGCCGAATCGCTGCCTCGCATGCGAAACTGCAGTCGCAGCCTAGCGCTTGCGCGGCAAGAATAACAAAGGGCATATCGCCGGCATGGTGAAATCCGTAAAGATTCTGGCCGTGGGCGGCGCCCATATCGACCGGCGTGGCCAGGTGTCCGGCGCTTACGTGCCGGCCGCGTCCAATCCCGGCACGATGCGCGAGGATGTCGGCGGCGGCGTCTTCAACGCGCTGCGCAGCACGGTGCGGCGCGGCGCTTCCGCTTCACTGCTTTCGATGCGAGGCGGCGATGCGGCGGGCGATACGGTTTCACGCGCCATAGCGGAAGCAGGCATCGCCGATCTGTCGGCCGTGTTCCTCGACCGCACGACGCCGAGCTATACGGCGCTGATCGACCGCGAGGGCGAACTGATCGTCGGCTTTGCCGATATGGCGCTGTACGATCTGGCGTTCCCCAAGCAGATGAGGCGCTCCAAGGTCCGCGAGGCGATCACTGCCGCCGATGCCGTCCTGTGCGACGCCAATCTGCCGTCGGCAGCGTTGGAGCGGCTGGTTTCGCTTGCCGCCGGCAAACCTGTATTCGCCATTGCCATTTCGCCGGCCAAGGTGATCCGGCTAATACCGGTGCTCGGCGCTCTGGCTCAGCTGTTCATGAACCGGCGAGAAGCCGTCGCGCTGGCCGGCGTCCATGCCGATGCCGCCGAGCGAGATCTCATCGACGGATTGCGATGCAGCGGCCTTGCCAGCGGCATCGTGACGGCGGGCAGCGCACCGGTGCTGGGTTTCGACGAAGCAGGCGCCTTCTCGATCCTGCCGCCGCCGCCAAGAAGGGTTGCCGATGTCACCGGTGCCGGCGATGCACTGGCGGGCGCGACGATCGCGGCCTTGCTGCGCGGCATCCCTTTGCGCCAGGCCTTGCGCGACGGCGTCGCGGCGGCAACGCTGGCCATCGAAAGCGCCGACGCCGTTCCCGATTTCACCGCCGCGAGCTTCACTGAAGCGCTGGCCCTTGTGCCGGAGGCGCAGGAAGTGGCATGAGACCGGCAAATTCATAGTGCCTGAGTGAAGCTGCGTGTCCAGACGGATGCGCCGCACTCCGGTTGGAGATGCAGATGACCCCAGAGACCGCCCGCCCCTTCATCGACATCCACGCGCCGGTGGCTCAGGCGCTGGCCGCCGGGCGGCCGGTGGTGGCACTGGAAAGCACCATCATCACCCATGGCATGCCCTACCCCGACAATGGCGCAATGGCGGCGGATGTCGAGAAGATCATCAGCGACGGCGGCGCCGTGCCGGCGACGATCGCGGTGGTCGGCGGCCGCATCAAGATCGGCCTGTCCGACGGCGAGCGCGAATCGCTGGCCATGACCGGTGACGCCATGAAGCTTTCGCGCGCCGACCTCGGCTTTGCCGTCGCGCAAGGCCGCACCGGCGGTACGACAGTCGCCGCCACGATGATCGCGGCGCATATGGTCGGGATAAAAGTGTTCGCCACCGGCGGCATTGGCGGCGTCCACAAGGGCGCGGAAAAGAGTTTCGATATTTCCGCCGACCTCGACGAGTTGGCGCGCACACCGGTCATCGTCGTCTCGGCCGGCGCCAAGGCCATCCTTGATATCGAGAAGACGCTCGAGGTTCTGGAAACGCGCGGCGTGCCGGTCGTCGGCCATGGCTGCGAGACGATGCCGGCTTTCTGGTCGCGGCAATCGCCCTTCCGCGCGCCGCTGACTCTGCACACGCCGGAAGAGATCGCGCATTTCTACCAGACGCGACTGACACTGGGGCTCAGCGGCGGCATGTTGATCGCCAACCCAGTGCCCGAGAACCACGAAATCCCGGCGGAAGAGATGGCGGGCTATATCGAAGCCGCGCAGAAGGCCGCCGAGGCCCTCAACGTGACCGGCAAGGCGGTGACGCCGTTCCTGCTGGGAAAAATCCTCGAACTGACCGGCGGCCGGAGCCTGAAGACCAACATCGCGCTGGTCGAAAACAATGCGCGGTTGGCGGCGAGGATTGCGAAGGCGCTGTAGGGCATGCTGACATTCAGGTGATGCCGGCCTGCGAATGGCGGGTTCCTGCGCTTCCCGTTCTACTGCGTCGCAGTAGAACTGAGCTCACGTACGAAAAGTACACTCCGCTCCGGTTCTCGGAACCCACCACTCGACTCGGCCTGACCTGAATCTCAACATACCCTGCGTCTGCGCAGTTATTTCCCAGCCCTTCGCCCCGCCTCATAGGCGCGGCGCGCCCACACCGTCATCTCGTCGGGATCGTCGAACGCGCTATCGGGAATGCTCCAGTAGGGCATTGCCACCAGCTTGCCGTGGCGCGAGCCGGTATAGGTCCATTGCTTGCAGCCGGCGGCTTCGAAATCGGGGGCGCTTTGCTCGTCGGCCTTCAGCAGCAATTCGCCGCGCAGCACGATGGCGACGATGACGCCGTCGAAATAGATGCCCTTGCCGCCGAACAGTTTTCGGATGCTGACCGGGCCGAGGCCCTCGAAAAGTTCGGCGATGCGTTCATTGTCCATGCCGCGATCATGTCACCGGCATTTGACATTGTCATCGCGCAACCAAAATCATGCTGACAGGTTGAGACCATTCCGTCGGAGTTTTTGTCATGCCGCTTCTGCTCAAGGGATCCTGCCGCTGCAACGCCGTGCGTTTCGAGGTGGAAAGCCACACGCCCGTGCCGTTCATGCTGTGCTACTGCTCGATCTGCCGCAAGCAGCAGGGCGGCGGCGGTTTCGCCATCAATCTCGGCGCCGATTACGAAACGCTGAACATCAGGGGCAAGCGCAGCCTCGGCGTCTACCGCGCCGAGATCGAAGATGACGAGCATCCCCATTGCGAAGTCTCGACCGGCGAGCGCAATTTCTGCCGCAAATGCGGATCGGCGCTCTGGCTCTACGACCCGACATGGCCGGAGCTTGTGCATCCCTTCGCCTCGGCGATCGACAGCGACCTGCCGAAACCGCCTGAAAAGGTGCATCTGATGCTGAAATACAAGGCGAACTGGGTCGAGCCCGATATCGGCAGGAAAGACAAGGCGTTCGATGTCTATCCCGAGGAATCGATCGCGGACTGGCACAAGCGGACAGGGATGTGGGTGGAGTAGCGTTCTTCGCCCCGTTTACGGGGAGAAGATGCCGGCAGGCAGATGAGGGGCAGCGTTAGCTTTGGAGAGGTTGGCGCTGCCCCTCATCCGTCACTTCGTGACACCTTCTCCCCGTGAACGGGGAGAAGGAATGGTTCATCATTCGCCAAAGCCGCGAGCGCGTCGCCGCTCAGCCGAAAGAAAACCTTGTCCGGCTGCCTCGTACCGCCAAGGCCGTCATAGAAGGTCAGCAGCCGCTGGTTTTCGCGGTCGGCGGTCCAGTCGACGCGTCCATGGCCGCGCTGCAGGGCGGTCCGCGCCAGCGTTTGCATCAGCAGGCGTCCGGCACCGCTGCCGCGATGGGCTTGCGAGACGAACAGTTCTTTCAGGAAAAAGCCGGTTCGCAGGCCAGGTCCGGGATAGATCGTCGAGCAGATGGCAAAACCGATGATCCTGTCCGTTTCGGCGACCAAAATCTCAACACCCGGCGGCAGAGCGGCAAGATCGGCAAGGATGGTCTCGAGCGGCGGGCACGGCACCCGATAGTGCCGCTGCATCTCTTCGAAAAGATGCGCCAGCGCGGCATTGTCGGCGCTGACATGCGGCCGGATTGATGTCGCGACGTTCACGTTTTCGACGGCCATCCGGTCACCGGCTCGGTGTGGATTCGGAAACTCGGCCTGGGTTCAGGCCGAAGCGCGTGCCTCTGCCAGCGCCTTGAGGTCGGCCGGCTTCAGCTCGACGGATTCGCCGCAGCCACAGGCCGAACTCTGGTTCGGGTTGTGGAAGGTGAAGCCGGTGCGCAGCGTCGTCTGTTCGAAATCCATCTCGGTGCCGAACAGGAAAAGGGCGGCCTCCGGGGCGACATAGACATGGGCGCCGTCGCGTTCGATGTGATCGTCCTTGGTGTTGGGCTCGATCACCAGATCGACCGTGTATTCCATGCCGGCGCAGCCGCCCTTCTTGATGCCAAGGCGGATGCCATGCGCGCTGTCGCGGGTGGCAACGATCTCGCGCACCCGGTCGGCGGCCTTTTCGGTCATCGTGATGACGGCGAAGCGTCCCATTGTCTTTCCTTCTCCATTCCATGCAGGTTCAAGGCCTGCCGAATGATTCCTCACCTAAAATGGTGAAGTTTTACCCCTGGCGCAAGTGCGCCAGCCTCTGCCTGCCTAGTACCAGCCAACCGCCACCTGCGCCTCTTCCGACATGCGGTCGGCCGACCAGGGCGGATCGAAGGTCATGTTGACCTCGACGCCGGAGACGCCTTCGACGGCGCCGACGGCATTTTCCACCCAGCCGGGCATTTCGCCGGCCACCGGGCAACCCGGGGCGGTCAGCGTCATGGCGATCTTGACCGAGCGGTCGTCCTCGATGTCGATCTTGTAGATGAGGCCGAGCTCGTAGATGTCGGCCGGGATTTCCGGGTCGTAGACCGTCTTCAGCGCCGAGACGATGTCGTCGGTCAGCCGCGCCAGTTCGTCGGCAGGAATGGCCGAGGCGGAAACCAGGGGGTTGATCGCCGTTTCCGGCACGGTCTCGGTGGTGTGGCTAGCGTCATCCATGATCGTCACCCGAAGAATTTGCGCGCTTTTTCGAGCGCCTCGGCCAAAGCGTCGACTTCGGCCCTGGTATTATACATGCCGAACGATGCCCTGCATGTGGAGGTTACGCCAAAGCGTTTCAACAGCGGCTGGGCACAATGGGTGCCCGCGCGCACGGCCACGCCCTGCCTGTCTATCACCATCGACACGTCATGGGCATGAATGCCTTGCAGTTCGAAGGAGATAATGGCGCCCTTGCCTGGTGCGTCGCCGAAGATGCGCAGCGAATTGATGGCGCGCAGCCGCTCATGCGCGTAAGTCTTGAGGTCTTCCTCATGTGCTGCGATGCGCTCGCGGCCGATTTTTTCCATATAGTCCAGCGCCGCGCCGAGCCCGATCGCCTGGACGATCGGCGGCGTGCCGGCCTCGAAACGATGCGGCGGCTCGTTGTAAGTGACGATGTCTTCCGTCACCTCCTCGATCATCTCGCCGCCGCCCATGAACGGACGCATGCCGGCGAGAATGTCCTTCTTGCCGTAGAGAACGCCGATGCCCGACGGGCCGTAGACCTTGTGGCCGGTGAAGACGAAGAAGTCGCAGTCGAGGTCCTGGACATCGATCGGCATGTGCACGGCGCTCTGGCTGCCGTCGACGAGCACGGGAATGCCGCGCGCATGCGCAATGCGCACGATCTCCTTGATCGGCGTCACCGTGCCCAGCGCATTCGACATCTGCGTGATGGCCACAAGTTTCGTGCGGTCGGTCAGCCGCTTCTCGAATTCCTCGATGTGGAAGACACCGAGATCGTCGACCGGCACCCAGACCAGTTTGGCGCCCTGCCGCTCGCGGATGAAATGCCAGGGCACGATGTTGGAGTGGTGCTCCATGATCGACAGCACGATCTCGTCGCCCTCGCCGATGTCTGGCATGCCGTAGCCATAGGCAACCGTGTTGATCGCCGACGTCGTGTTCGAGGTGAAGACGATGTTGTCGGTGCTCGGCGCATTGAGGAACCGGCGCACCGTCTCACGTGCTTTTTCATAGGCATCGGTAGCGGCATTCGACAGGAAATGCAGCCCGCGATGAACGTTGGCGTATTCCTGGCTGTAGGCGTGCTGGATCGTATCCAGCACCACCTGCGGCTTCTGTGCCGAGGCGCCATTGTCGAGATAGACCAGTGGCTTGCCGTAGACTTCGCGCGACAGGATCGGGAAGTCGCGGCGGATCGCCTCGACGTCGTAGAAATCTCCAATCTTGCCTGGAGCGTTCATCATTTCACCCGTGCGTCAGAAACCACTCGTCGAGCTTCGCTTCCAGCGCCTCGACGATCGTCTCGTCATCCAGTTCCTCGATCACCTCGGCAACAAAGGCTTTGACCAGCAAGCCCCGCGCGCTCTTCTCGTCGACACCGCGCGCCATCAGGTAGAAGAGATGGTCGTGGTCGATCTCGGTGACTGTCGCGCCATGGCCGCAGATGACGTCATCGGCGAAGATTTCAAGCTCGGGCTTGGTCGAGAACTCGCCATCGTCCGACAGGAGTAGCGTGTTGCAGGCCATCTTGGCATTGGTCTTCTGTGCGTACTGATGGACGTTGATGCGGCCCTGGAAAACGCCGCGCGCCTTGCCCGTCACCACATTGCGGATGACCTCTGTCGAGGTCGTGTGCGGGACGGCGTGGTCGAGCACCATGGTCACATCGGTGTGGGTGTCGCCGGCCAGAAGATTGATGCCGCGCAGCTTGAAATCGGCGCCTTCGCCTGTCGTCCTGACCATGATCTCCTGGCGCACAAGCTTGCCGCCGGCGTTCATGACGAACAGCGTCAGCTTCGCGTTCTTGCCGATATGGGCCTTGAACTGCGCCAGATGCGTCGCCGTCTCCGGCTGCTCCTGCACGATCAGCCACGTCACCTCGGCGCCCTCGCCGAGCACGAGTTGGCTGACCGAGCTGACCAGAGCTGCCCCATCACCCGCCTGACGCTCGACGATGACAGCCTTGGCGCCGGCGCCGACGCGCACCGGCAGGCGCACATGGGTCTGGCCGCCAGCCTGCAAATTCTGCAGTTCGATCGGCTTTTCCAGCTCAGCGCCGTCAGCGATGTCGACAAAGTAGCCGTCGGCGACGAAGGCCGTGTTCAGGGCGCCGATGGCATCATCGTTGCCATAGGGATCAAGGCCTGGCGCGATGCTTCCGTCAATCAGCTTTTCCGACAGGCGCTGGACGGTAACGCCTTCGATATCAGGCGTCGTCTTCGCGTCGGACTTGCCGTTCAGGATCGCCAGCACCGCTGAGCCTTCGACGATCGGTGCAATAGCTTTTGCCGCCGCCGCCGGGTCGAAGTCCGGCACGGCATTCAGCAGCCGGCGCAGGTCGGTGTAGTGCCAGGATTCGATGCGCCGCGTCGGCAGGCCGTGCTTGATCGCCTCGATGGCGTCGTCGCGCTTCAGCATCACCGCGCCGTCGCCCGGCAGCAGCGACAGCCGGTCGCCGAACGCGTCGATCAACGCGGTTTCGGCCGGTGTCCGCTGCGGTTGTGTGTGCATATTCATCAGTTTGACCTTGCCTTCTGGCATCTCACGCGGCTTCGCCGATCACGCCGGCATAGCCATTGGCTTCGAGGTCGAGCGCCAGCGACTTGTCGCCGGACTTGATAACCTGGCCCTTGTAAAGCACGTGCACTGTATCCGGCACGATGTGTTCGAGCAGCCGCTGGTAGTGGGTGATGACTAGGAACGCCCGGTCCGGCGCGCGCAAAGCGTTGACGCCGTCGGAGACGATCTTCAGCGCATCGATGTCGAGGCCGGAATCCGTCTCGTCGAGCACGCACAGCTTCGGCTCCAAGAGCTTCATCTGCAGGATTTCGGCGCGCTTCTTCTCGCCGCCGGAGAAGCCGACATTGAGCGGACGCTTCAGCATCGCAATGTCCATGCTGAGCGAAGCGGCGGCTTCCTTCACTCGCCTCAGGAATTCCGGGATCTTCAGCGGTTCTTCGCCACGCGCCTTGCGCTGCTCGTTCATCGCCACTTTCAGGAATTCCATGGTCGCGACGCCCGGTATCTCCATCGGGTACTGGAAGGCGAGGAAGATGCCTGACGTGGCGCGTTCGGCCGGATCCATTTCGAGGATCGACTGGCCGTTGTAGAGGATGTCGCCCTCGGTGACCTCATAGTCCTCGCGGCCAGCGAGGATGTAGGACAGCGTCGATTTGCCCGAGCCGTTCGGGCCCATGATGGCGGCGACCTCGCCGGCTTTCACCGTCAGGTTCAGGCCGCGGATGATTTCGGTGCCGTCATCGACGATGCGGGCGTGCAAGTTCTTGATCTCAAGCATTCTTTTGTTTCCTGAATATCTGTCCGGTCAGCCGACCGAGCCCTCAAGCGAGATGCCGATCAGCTTCTGCGCTTCGACCGCGAATTCCATCGGCAGCTGCTGGATGACATCCTTGACGAAGCCGTTGACGATCAGCGCGATCGCCTCCTCCTCCGGAATGCCGCGCTGCATGACGTAGAACTTCTGGTCTTCGGAAATCTTGGACGTCGTCGCCTCGTGCTCGAACTGCGCCGTCGAGTTCTTGGCTTCCATGTAAGGCACGGTGTGCGCGCCGCACTGGTCGCCGATCAGCAGCGAGTCGCAGTTGGTGAAGTTGCGGGCGTTGGTCGCCTTGCGGTGCGCCGAGACCTGGCCGCGATAGGTGTTTTGCGAGAAGCCGGCGGCGATGCCCTTGGAGATGATGCGGCTCGACGTGTTCTTGCCGAGATGGATCATCTTGGTGCCGCTATCGACCTGCTGATAACCGTTCGACACGGCGATCGAATAGAACTCGCCTTGGGAATCGTCGCCGCGCAGGATGCAGCTCGGGTACTTCCAGGTGATGGCCGAGCCGGTTTCGACCTGCGTCCACGAGATTTTCGAACGGTCGCCGCGGCAGTCGCCGCGCTTGGTGACGAAATTGTAGATGCCGCCCTTGCCCTCGGCGTCGCCGGGGTACCAGTTCTGCACCGTCGAATATTTGATCTCGGCATCGTCGAGCGCCACCAGTTCGACCACCGCGGCATGCAGCTGGTTCTCATCGCGCTGCGGCGCCGTGCAGCCTTCGAGATAGGAGACGTAAGCCCCCTCCTCGGCGATGATCAGCGTGCGCTCGAACTGGCCGGTGTTCTTCTCGTTCATGCGGAAATAGGTCGACAGCTCCATCGGGCAGCGCACGCCCTTGGGCACGAAGACGAACGAGCCGTCGGTGAACACAGCCGAATTCAGCGTCGCATAGTAATTGTCGGAGGTCGGCACCACGGAGCCGAGATACTTTTTCACCAGCTCCGGATGCTCGCGGATGGCTTCCGAGATCGAGCAGAAGATGACGCCGGCCTGCGCCAACTCCTTCTTGAAGGTGGTGACGACGGAGACGGAATCGAACACCGCATCGACGGCGACGCGGCCCGACTTGTAGACGTTGTCGCTGGGCTCCTCGAGATCGGAGGCATCCGTCTTCTGCACGCCGGCAAGGATTTCCTGTTCCCGCAGCGGAATGCCGAGCTTCTCGTAGACCTTCAAGAGTTCGGGATCGACGTCGCTGAGCGACGACGGGCCTGGCGTGCTCTTGGGCGCCGCATAGTAGTAGATGTCCTGGAAGTCGATCTTCGGATAGTGGACGCGCGCCCAGGTCGGCTCTTCCAGCGTCAGCCAGCGCCGATAGGCTTCCAGGCGCCATTCCAGCATCCAGGACGGCTCGTCCTTCTTGGCCGAAATGAAACGGATGATGTCTTCGCTCAGGCCCTTGGGGGCCTTGTCGACAGCAATCTCGGTCTGGAATCCGTATTTGTATTGGTCGACGTCGATCTTTCGGACCCGATCGATCGTGTCCTGCACAGCAGGCATATGCGTTCTCCATCCACGCCGGGGTCAAGGCCCGGCAGTTTTCAAACTATGGCACTACCGAAATGAACGCCAAAGAGCGCTCGCGGCAGCGTAAGTTCCATATAGTGCGCCTCGACCGGAAATTCACCCGGCCAGCATGAAACGCACGGCTCTACCAGGCCGAAAGGCCCAAAATCGTCCAACCGCTACGCGGCCTCTTCTCTATCCGCCTTTTCCCTAGCGGCTAGCCGTGCGGCAATGCCCGCCAGCGCGGTGCGGAAGAGTTCGATATCCTCGGCACCCGTCGCCGAACCGATCGACACGCGCAAGGCGCCAAGACTGTCACCGAAACCCATGGCCTTCAGCACATGGCTCGGTCCGACCTTGCCCGACGAACAGGCGGAGCCGGCCGACAGCGCGACACCGGCGAGATCGAAGGCGATCTGCGCGGTTTCGGCCTTGACGCCCGCAATAGCGAAGAATGTCGTGTTGGCAAGCCTTGGCGCGCCGGTTCCAAAGATTTCTGCCTCCGGCACCAGCATTTTCACGATGGCCTCGATCGCGTCGCGGCGCTCGCGCACCGCATCGATCGCCGGCAGTCCGCTCACCGCCTCGCGCGCGGCAGCACCAAAACCGGCGATGGCGGCGAGGTTTTCCGTGCCGCCGCGATGGCCCTTTTCCTGGCCGCCGCCATTGATCAGCGGCTTCGGCATCATCAGATCGGCGGCGGCAACGATGGCGCCGACGCCCTTGGGACCGCCGATCTTGTGCGACGACAGAATCAGATAGTCGGCGTAACCCGCTGACATATCGATGGAAACGCGGCCCACGGCCTGAACCGCATCGACGACAAGAATGCCGCCCGCAGCCTTGACGATCCCGGCGATCCGATCGATCGGCTGGATGACGCCGGTCTCGTTGTTGGCGGCATGGATCGCCACCAGCGGCAGGCCATCGGCCTTGTCGTGACCGGCAAGCGCCGCGGATAACGCGTTGAGATCGGCAATGCCGTTGGCATCGACGCCGACGCGCGTCACCTGCGCTGCCGGGAAGCGTCCACCATTCAACAGGCAGGGATGATCGGCCTCGCAGACGTAGAGCCGGCTCATGCGGACAGTCCCGCGCCCCATCTGCCAATCGGGTGAAAGCAGTGTCGAGGCGGCTTCGGTCGCACCGGAGGTGAACACGACATGTTCGGGCTTGGCATTCACCAGCGCCGCAACCTCGCGCCTTGCCGTCTCGATCAGGCGCCGCGCGGCGCGGCCTTCGGCATGGACCGATGACGGGTTGGCGGTCACGTCGAGCGCCGCGACCATAGCCTCGCGTGCCGCTGGGAACAGCGGCGCACTGGCATTGTAGTCGAGATAGGCGCGTTTTGCGGCCATTTTCGTCCAGTTGGTCCCGTCAGAAGCCATTCGGTTGTCGTATGGCGTTATTTCCTTGAAATTCCAAGGCGAGCCGTCCTATTTACGCGGCTTGCGGCGCGGGTGGCCGGGCTCGACGTCAGGCCACTCAGTTTTGAATAGTTCTAAACTAGCTTCTAAGAAGACGCTCGCCCTGCGTCAAGGCCAGAGGAAGACACGTTCCGGGCGCCGCGCATTCGTATACCAAGTGGAGTATTTCATGCCTGAGGTCATTTTCACCGGTCCGGCCGGCCGCCTGGAGGGACGTTACCAGCCTTCCAAGGAAAAGAGCGCGCCGATTGCCATTGTGCTGCACCCGCACCCGCAATTCGGCGGCACGATGAACAACAAGATCGTCTACGACCTCTTCTACATGTTCCAGAAGCGCGATTTCACCACGCTGCGCTTCAATTTCCGCGGCATCGGCCGCAGCCAGGGCGAATTCGACCACGGCACCGGTGAATTGTCGGATGCGGCCGCCGCCCTCGACTGGGTGCAGTCGTTGCATCCGGATTCCAAGAGCTGCTGGGTTGCCGGGTATTCCTTCGGCTCGTGGATCGGCATGCAGCTTTTGATGCGCCGGCCCGAGATCGAAGGCTTCATCTCGATCGCGCCGCAGCCCAACACCTATGATTTCTCGTTCCTGGCGCCCTGCCCGTCATCGGGCCTGATCATCCACGGCGATGCCGACAAGGTGGCGCCGCCGAAGGATGTGCAAGGCCTGGTCGACAAGCTCCACACGCAAAAGGGCATCACCATCACGCAGAAGACCTTGCCCGGCGCCAACCACTTTTTCGCCAACGATGCGGACCTGCTGATCGAGGAATGCGCCGACTATCTCGATCGCCGACTGGCGGGCGAGTTGTCCGATCCGCGGCCGAAGCGGCTGAGATAAGCAGGGAAAGGCGCCAGCGCCGATGTACGAGCCTCCCCATTTCCAGGAAACGCGGCCGGATGTCCTGCACGGACTGATCCGGTCGCATCCGCTCGGCATGCTGATCTCGAACGGGCCTGACGGTCCGGTCGCCGATGCCATTCCGTTCCTGCTCGACGCAGAAGCGTCGCCGAACGGCAGGTTGCGCGCCCACCTGGCCAAGGCCAACCCGCACTGGAAACTTATCGCGGAAAACCCGTCATCACCGGTGCTGATCGTCTTCCAGGGCACCGATGCCTATGTGACGCCTTCCTGGTACGAGACCAAGCGCGAGACCGGCAAGGTTGTGCCGACCTGGAACTATGCCATCGTACAGGTGCGCGGCACGGCAAAAGTGATGGACGACCAGGACTGGCTGGCACAGCAGATCGCCGACCTGACCCTATCGCAGGAAGGCCCTCGCGAAGCCCCCTGGGCGGTGACCGACGCGCCGCCGCCCTTCATCCAGTCACAAATCAAGGGCATCATCGGACTGGAGATCGAAATCAGCGAGATCCACGGCAAGTGGAAGGTCAGCCAGAACCGTCCCGTCGCCGATCGCGTTGGCGTCGCGCAAGGTCTTGAAAGCGAGACCGCCAATTCATCCGACATGATCCGCCTGGTCAGATCCTACGGCGGCCTGGATAGCAACTGATACGGCAGCGGCCTATCTTTCAGGAGCAATCAGCCGAAACGATGCTTTGCGGACCGGCAATCCCGACGGCGTCGGCCGGAAGATGAAGCCGAGCCGGGCAAAGACCAGTCCGCAGGCGAGCGCAAACGCACAGCCCAGGCCGAAGCCGGCGACGGTGTCGCTGGGATAGTGCGCGCCGACGAAAACCCTGGTCGAGGCGAAACAGGCGGTGACCACCAAGGCGATATACCAACGCCTCGGGAACAAAAGCAGGAGAACGCCGAAGACCGCCCCCATCGTCGTCGCGTGGCCGGACGGAAAACCGGCGAAGCGCGCGTCAAAGGCGAAGGGATGCAGAGCGAGCACGCCAAAATCCTGGAAGTAGAGCGGCCGCGCCCGGCCGATCGCATATTTCAGCACATTGACCAGCAGGCCGGACAGGCCGACGGCGCTCAGCACCAGGAATGCCAGGCAAGTCCAGTTGTAGACCAGCATCAGCCGCCGCCGCGAAAGGCTTCGCCAATCGATCAGATTGGCCGCCACGAGCAAAAGCGCTGATGGAATCAGATACCAGCCGCCGAGAGCGAACTGGGTCAGGAATTCGGCAACCCTCGCTCCCGACCATTGACCATGCAGCACCCCTGCCGGCGTGTCGAGGCGAACAAAGGCCGCCGCTGTCAGCAACAGCCAGACCAGCCCCCAAACCGGCCATGCGATGTTGGGGTAACGCGCGGGACGACCTGCAAAGCGCCTTCTGACGATCTGCAAGGTGTCGCGAAAATTGTCCATGGACCGGCGCCCAACTGCAAGCAGCGTGGCGAAAACGGAAGGGCGCGGTTTCACGAGCATTGGGAATTCGACCCCATTGTTGCCGTCATGGGCATCGACGAGCCGTCATGGAGCCACACGATAGAGGCCGAGCGTAAGTTTGTCTCCCGACGAATAGTTGAGGCCGTCGATCTCGGCGATGCGGTTCACCGATTTGCCTCGCACCGATAGCATGCCATTGAGTTTCTGCTCGTCCTCGATCGGTGCCAACCCCAACGCGCAGGCCGGATCGGCAAGCAGATGTTCCGCCACGCCGCCGACATCGGTCAGCACCGTCTTGGTGCCCACGAGGAATACCAGGCTCGGTTCCTGATACCGCGCCGAGGCCAGCACCGTCGTGTCGCAAGGTTTGTTGGCGAGCACCGCCTGCTTGATCGCCGGGCTCAGCCAGATCGGCTTCAGCGACGGCGCGATGACGCCGAACAGCAAGGCATAGGTGATGCCGGCACAGGCGGCGGTGGCGCCGATGCGGGGCAGCGGCACCTGCAACTGCCGCGAAAAAGCGAAGTAGCCCGTGCCGAGTGCGGCGGCGGCGGCCGGAATGCTCCACCAGGAGAAGGTGTGTGTGATGTAGATCGGCGCACCGATACAGACCGCCGCGAGGCCGAGGCTTACCACGACCAGGCCGAATGCGGTCGACCACCACAACCATTGCTGCCAACGCTTCAGCGGCGCATTGGCATCCTCCGGCTGCAACGTCAGTAGCCAGCCGACCAGCAGCGCCATGCCGGGATAGGCCGGCAAGACATAGTGCGGCAGCTTGGTCGGGATCAGTTCGAACACCAGCCAGAACGGGATGTACCAGGCGAGGCAAAAGCGCAGCCTGACATCGTCGCGCAGACGGTTGAGGGCCTGCAGACCGGCACCGACCGCGATCAGCCCGAACGGCCACATGAATAGCGAATAGGTCAGCATATAGAAGCCGGGCGGCAGGCCGTGCGATTCCTCCCCCGACGCGACCTTGCCGAGCATGTCCTTGCCGACCGCCTGTTGCAGGAAAGCGCCGTGGCTTTTCCAGGTGATAGCGGCAAGCCAGGGCAGCGCGATCACCACGACAAGCAACAGGCCACGTCCGACCCTGAGCTTCGACAGCCAGCGCCCGTCGCGCTCGAAGGCGAACAGCGCCGCGATGGTCAGCGCCGACAAAAGCGGTGCAATCGGCCCTTTGATGAGGATTGCCGCGCCTTGCGCGATCCAGAAGATCCACCAGAGATGGCCGGCGACTGGTTCGTTACGGCGCGATGCCAGATAAATCTGCGCCAGCGCGCCTTGCGCTGCCACGCAGCAGGCCAGCAGCATCGCATCGGTCTTGGCGTCACGGCCCTCGAAGGCCGTGGCGAAGATCGCCGCCATCACCAGGCCGGCGGCGATGCCGGCACTGGCGCCGAAAAGATTGGTTCCCGTCCAGGCGATCGCCAGCACCGCGATGGCAATGCCCAACGCCGAGATCGTGCGATAGACCCAGATCGGGGCTTCGGCGCCCTTCCCACTTAAGGTCACGGCAGCGGATTGCAGCCAGTAGATACCGACGGGCTTCTGGTAGCGCGAGGCGTCCTGAAAGCGGATGTCGACATAGTCGCCGCTCTCCGCCATCTGCTTGGTGGCCTGGACAAAGCGCGACTCGTCGCGGTCGATCGGCGGCAGGGAGGCCAGCCCCGAAAGCGTCATCACCAGGCTGAACAGGAAGAGAAGGATGTAGTTCCTGTTCAACGCCATGCTTGAGCCTCTCTGGTCATTTCACCAAGCATGTCGCCCAAAGTGTGCCGCGGTTTTGGGGAGACGACATGCAAAAAGATTATCCGGCCGGCCGCTCAATCGACCTTGGTCATCGCCGCCGCCTTGCGCTCATTGGCGATCAGCCAGAGATTTCTGACATAGATGAACATGCCCATGGCCTGGCCGGCGATGAACACCGGATCCTGACGCACGATGGCATAGATCAGCAGCAGGCCGCCGCCAAACAGGGAAAAGAACCAGAAGGCCACCGGCACGACGCTGCGCTTGGCCTTTTCAGATGCCAGCCACTGCACGACGAAACGCATGGTGAAGAAGAATTGGGCGATGAACCCCAGCAGGACCCATGCGTCGAATTGCTTGACAAAAACCTGGTGAAGCCAGGTTCCCAATTCCTGAAGCACGTTAACCACGCTTGATTTCCTCTACTTTTGGCATTCTGCGCCGCCTGCGGCGCAGCCACCAGACACCGCCGAGATCGAGCGCGCCCTGCAGGCCGCGGTCGAAAATGCCGTAGTTCGACTTGCCGTGGCGGCGCGACCGGTCGACGACGTCGCAATGCACGACGCGATAGCCTTCCTGGATGACCAGGGCTGGAACGAAACGATGCGTGCCGTCGAAAAACGGCAATTTGCGCAGGACATCGGTATGCACCGCCTTCAGGCCGCAGCCGGTATCGCGCGTCTCGTCATGCAGGATGGCGTTTCTCAGCCAGTTAGCGAAACGAGACGCCAGTTGCTTGACCTTGCTGTCGCGGCGCTTGAGGCGCTGCCCCTGGGCGGCGCCGAAATCGGGCCCGGCCTGCCGCAAGGCATCGACCAGCACCGGAATGTATTGCGGATCGTTCTGGCCATCACCGTCGATCGTGGCGACGATGCCGCCGCGCGCCGCCCAGGCGCCCGAACGCACCGAGAGGCTCTGGCCGGCGGATTTCTGGTGCCGCAATTCGCGCACCGGGAACGGGCGAAGTGCCGTCTGCTCGGCCAGCACGGCAGCGGTCTCGTCGGTCGAGCCGTCATTGACGATGATCAGTTCGAAGTCGCGCCCGGCCATCGCCGCCTCGATCTCGTCGATCAGCAGCGGCAGGTTTGCCGCCTCGTTCCTGCAAGGAATGACGATGGATATCAATGCGTCCGGCATGTCGCGTCGGGGCTCTGTCGTCGGATATGGCATTGTTGGATGCCGTGCGGTGCCGCTCGAGGTCGTGGGCTGCAAGAACCTTTGGCGCGGCGCCTCATTACGCCAGCCGAAACGATGAAGCAAGCATTCGTCCCGGACGGCTCGTCGCACCGTTTCAACAACGGGTGATCACCCTGATATCTTGTGACCCTTGGCGCATGACAACCCGAGGCAAAACCGGAAACCACTTTTGCTGATCGCGCTTGGATGCTAAACGCGCGCCTTCATATAGGCCGCATCAGATCGGCCGGACGCTTTCGGGAAACAAAATATGCCTGCCTTCAAATCCGATTTCCTGCGCACGATGAGCGAGCGCGGCTTCATCCACCAGATTTCGGATGAGACCGGCCTCGACCAGCTTTTCGCCAAGGAAACGGTCACTGCCTATGTCGGCTACGACGCCACCGCCACCAGCCTGCATATCGGCAATTTGATCTCGGCGACCATGCTTTACTGGCTGCAGGAGACCGGGCACCGGCCGATCGCGCTGATGGGCGGCGGCACGTCGATGATCGGCGACCCGTCCTTCCGCGACGACCAGCGCAGCCTTTTGACGCCTGAGGCGATCGCCACCAATATCGAAGGCATCAAGCGCATCTTCGGCCGCATCCTGCGGTTCGGCGACGGCCCCAACGACGCCATCATGGTCAACAATGCCGATTGGCTGATGAAGCTCAACTATGTCGAGTTCCTGCGTGACGTCGGCCGGCATTTCTCCGTCAACCGCATGCTGACCTTCGACAGCGTCAAGCTCAGGCTCGACCGCGAACAGTCGCTGTCGTTCCTCGAATTCAACTACATGATCCTGCAGGGCTACGATTTCGTCGAACTCGCCCGGCGCCAGAACTGCCGCCTGCAGATGGGCGGGTCGGACCAGTGGGGCAACATCATCAACGGCGTCGATCTCGGCCATCGCATGGGCACGCCGCAGCTTTACGCGCTGACCACACCGCTGCTCACGACGTCTTCCGGCGCCAAGATGGGCAAGTCGGCGAAGGGTGCGGTCTGGCTCAACGGCGACCTCTTCTCGCCCTATGATTTCTGGCAGTATTGGCGCAACACCGAGGACGCCGATGTCGAGCGCTTCCTGAAGATATTCACCCGCCTGCCCCTCGATGAGATCGCGCGGCTGGCCGCACTCGGCGGCTCCGAGATCAACGAGGCCAAGAAGATCCTGGCCACGGAGACGACGGCGATCGTCCACGGTCGAGACGCGGCGAACCAAGCCGAGGAAACCGCGCGAAAAACCTTCGAGGAAGGCGCTCTGGCCGAAACGTTGCCGACCGTTGGGGTCGACAAAGCCGCGCTGGAGGCCGGCGTCGGCATCCTGTCGCTGCTGGTCACGGCCGGGCTGGCATCGTCCAATGGCGAGGCGCGGCGGCTCATCCAGGGTGGTGCGGTGCGCATCAACGACCAGTCTGTCAGTGACGACCGCCGTATGGTCACGCTTCAGGATTTGAGTCCGGAAAACGTCGTAAAGCTTTCAGTCGGCAGGAAAAAACACGTCCTGGTGCGGCCGGTCTGAGGCCGTTAAAACAGTTTGCCGTTTCATGGAAACGGCGAACTGTTTTAACTATTTGTTTTGCCGCAATTCCCAAGGGAAAGCGCTACGCGCTTTTCCCGGGAAAACCGCTTCACACTTTTCCTGGAATTGCTCACCGGTACTCGAAGATCGACCTGAATATGCCCGGTGCGATCACCGACAGCGGATTGACGTCGAGCACCGGCTTGTTGGCATTGCCCCTGAGCCGGTAGGTGACGCCGATCAGGCCGCGGTCGCGGCCATTGCCGAGCAACGCGCCGACGATGGGCAGTTCGCCGAAGATGCGGTTGAGACCATAGACCGGCATGAAGGTGCCGGTCATGTCCATATTGTTGTTCTGGTCGTAGAGGATGCCCTGGAACGTCGTGCCGATGCGCGGACCGCGCAGCACGCCATTGCCCAGTTTCAGATAGCCGCTGCCTTTCTCGATCTCGGCATAACCGCGCTCGAACTTCACCCGCGACGTGTCGAGATTGCCCTTGACCGCCTGGTTGAGGCTGCGGTTGTCGCCGGCCGGCGTGGTCGAGACGATGGAAGCGAGTTTCGGTTCGTTGACGATGAAGAAGTTGCTGGTGTCGACCTTGCCCTTCATCGGCCCGTCACTGGTTCCTGACAAGGCCAGCGTGATCGCGCCGCCTTCCATGTGCTCGTAGACGTTCAGGAACCTCAATATGGCGCCGGCGTCCGCGGACTGCACGTTGAGCGAACGCTGGCCGCCGCCGGTGGTGTTGCTGATGGTGATGGCCGCGCCCGAACTTGCCGTGGCGCTGACCTTCAGTCCGTTCACCCTTGAACCGGCGGCACTATAATCGAGCTTCAGGTTGGACAGTTGCTCGTCGTGGAAACCGGTAAGCTGCTCGACATCGGCGCTGACGGAAATGTTGTCTGTTCCGGTCGTCTTGGTCGCGGTGTCCACATCGGAGGTGAACTGCTTGATGAGCGCGCGGGCGTCGAGCGCGTTGCCATTGATATCGACCGCATAGCCCTTGCCCGACCGCTTCACCGAAATCGCGACATCGTCACCCCGGTTCAAGGTGACCTTGCTGAACTTCGCCGACGACAGGGCGCCGTTGACCAGCACGATGCTGCCGTCGATGGAGAATGTCTTTCCGTCGAGTTCGAAATCGGACAGCGTCGTGGTGTCGCCGGCCTTGGTCATGACGAAGTTGACGTTGGCCGGAACCCCTGCCCCCTTGCTCCAGCCGGCCCAGGGAATGTCCAGCCTGGCATTGGTCAGGTCGGCCGAGACGTTCTGGTTGCCGCTTCCGCTCTTGTCGATCGCGACCTTCACCGTTCCGCCCAGAAGCGGCGTCAGGCCCGGCATGGCGGCGGCACGGATCTTGTCGTCGAGCACCAGGGCCACCTTGCGGCTGCGCGGCGGCCCATCATCCGCCAGCGGCTCGACAAGATCGAGTTCGGCAGGAATGCCGTTCAGCGATGCCTTGGCGGAAATCACCGCCTTTTCGGGATCGACCGTGATCGAACCGTCGGCATCGGTCACGGTCTGTCCCTCGAACGGCTTGGCCAGCGACAGGCCGGTGTAGTCGAGCGACACCAGCCAGTCGAGCTTCGAGGTATCGACACCGGACTGCAGTGGGATATCAGCCCTGACATGGCCGGTGACGCTGCCGGACAGATCATCCGGCAGGAAGCCGACATGGCGCATGGCGTTGATCGGTTCGTAGGAGGCAAGCTCGGCGACAGCCGGCGCCTCCCCCTCCACGTCGATGTCGAGTGCGCCGATGACCGGCGGGCGGTTCGCCGCCTTGACCGCCAGCGTGCCGTTGCTGGCCGCCACGGTGCGGCCGCTGGGCATGAAGACGGTGCCCGAGGAGAGCGAAACATCGACGTCATTGCCGTGGAAAGCGACGACGCCAACCGCGTCGCGTATCGGCGGAATTCGCCCGGCCGTGTCAAAACGCGAGCCTTCGATCTGGAAGCGGCCGAACACCTCGTCGGCCGACAGCGGCACGCCGTTGCCGAGGCGGTCCGGTACGACCTGGAATTGGAGATTGGCGTCGACGACGCGGCCGCCAAACAGATTGTTCAGCACCCAAAGCCGCGCATTGCGCGCCGAAAACCACGGCCATAGCTGCTTGACGTACGAGACCGGCATGTCATGGACATTGAGCGCCAGATTGATGCCCGGGGCCTTGCCGTCAACGAACGTGACGGCCGCGGTGCCGAGCACCTCGCCGGGCGCGTCGGAGCGAACCGCGATCTGCTCGGCCACCAATTTGTGGCTCTTGATCTGATAGACACCGGCGATGCGCGCCAGGAAGGTCAGCTCGGGCTCGGGCGATTCCGATGGCGCCAGTGTCGAACCGTCGCTGGTCAGGTCGTAACGATAGGAGGGTTCCTCGCCCGCCGCCCCGGTCGCAGGTTTTGGCCCTATCGAGCCGCCGAAATTGAAAGAAGACCGGCCGGTTTTCAGCAGTAGCTTGTCCACCTGGATCTTGTTGCTGCCATCGACAAGCGTGGCATCGACATCGACGTCGGCCGGGAGCAGCCCGCGGGGACCAAGATCGAGCACGGAACCTGTCGACGACAGGGCGGCCGTCAACCGTGATGCAATGGTGCCGGCTCCTTCCGATCCTGTCAGTTTCAGCGCGACAGCCCCCAACTTCCCGGCGTCGGCCGTAGTGGTCTCGGCAGCCACCAGATTGATGCTTGCATTCAGGGCCGTCACCCGGTGCGCCGCGATATCGCGGGTCGCGGAAGCGGCAACGGTGACCTTTCTGCCATCGACATCCGCCTCGGAGGAAAACGCCATGCCGCCTGGCCCCGACTGTACGACGGTGGCGTCGGCGATCTTGATCAGCTTGATCGCCCCGGTATCGGGCAGCACGAATTCGACATTGCTGAGTTCGATCCGGCGCAGCGAATCTTCCCGCACGGCGTCCAGCGCGTGATGGATGTTGCCGAACACCGCGTCGGACAGTTTCTCCGGATCGATGAGGCCGTCCTCGTTGCGCAATTGCGCCGTCCAGTCGCCGCCGGACGGCATCGCCGCCACAACGATATGGGCATCCGAGATCCTGGCGCTGGTCAGCCGCACCTCTCCCCAAAGCAGCGGTATCAGGCGCATGCCGAAGCGCACGCGGCCGGCATCCGCCATCGGCTTGTCATCTGATGTCTTCAGGCTGACGTCGCTCACCTGAAGCGCGACGAAGCTCGAACTGTCGAGCGTGATCCGCGCCGGCCCGACCGCGACATGGACATCGACGCCGGCGAGTTTCTCGATGGCGGTTTCGGCTTCCGCCCGAAGCCGCTCGGAGCCTATCCCGGATGCCCCGACCAGATAGACAACGACGGCGGCCAGCAGGACGAGCGCGACCATGCCGGCAAACACGCGCGAAAGCATGCGGAAGCCGCGGCCGATCGACGCCTGACCAAGCGGTGGAACGCGGCACGCGGACGGCAAGGCCCCCAGGTCGGTGATCTCGTCACGCCTGAACCTGATCTTCTCGTGCTGCGGTTGCTCCTGATCCACGCAATCTTCCGTTGTACAAATTCGCTCGTGGACGAATCCCCGGTCGACACTATATCGGTGTGGCTTCGCGCGTAACCTCAAACAAGGGCATCGATATGGCTGACCTCGACGTGGGCGATCTCGCACCGCAGTTCGACCTGCCCCGGGATGGGGGCGGGTCTCTAAGCCTTTCGTCCTCGTCCGGCAAACCTGTCGTCCTCTATTTCTATCCGCAGGACGACACGACGAGTTGTACGCAAGAGGCAATCAGCTTTTCACAGCTGAAACCCGAATTCGAGAAGGCCGGCGCCGTCGTGATCGGTCTGTCACCCGACAACGTCAAGAAGCACGACAAGTTCAAATCCAAGTACAATCTCACCATCGACCTCGCCGCCGACGAGGAACGCAAGGTGATCGAGGCCTACCATCTGTGGGTCGAGAAATCGATGTATGGCCGTAAATACATGGGCGTCGAGCGGGCGACTTTCCTGATCGGCCGTGACGGGCGGATCGCCAGGATTTGGCGCAAGGTCCGGGTCAAGGGCCATGCGGAAGAGGTGCTGGAGGCCGTTCGCGCGCTTTGAGCGTCGCGAAGACCCACACGTGCCGCCCTACTCGTCGGGTGCTTCTGCCTTCGGCTTCGGCTGTCGCTTTGCTCGCCAGGACTTCGCGACATGGCTCACACGATCGGCCAGCTCGGCAAGATGACCGCGCAGGCCACGCGCTCCGATCATCGACGACAGCGTGACGGATTGGGTGGCGAAGCGCCGCTTGAAATCCTCGCCGCCGCAGAGAAAATCAACTTTGGCGAGGCCACGGTCGAGCGACCACTGGATATAGTCCATCATCAGTACCATGCCCGGCGAGGCGCGCTCATATTCGGGATCATAGGTGGTGATGAAAGCCATCATCGTGCCGTGCTGCTCGAAATTGATCGAGACGGCGACGATCGTGTCGTCAAGTTCCAGCACGAAGATGCGCAACAGCCCGAGCTCGGCCAGCACCGAAATAAGCGCGGTGAGAACGGGCGAGTCCTTGTCGAACAGGTCCGAAACGCGGCCGTGCCGGACGAGCCAGAGGCGCTTCAGCGCCGCGACCCGTGCGAGCACCGGCTCCCGCGGCTCGCCGGCATCGAGCAAGCGGAAACGCAATGTACCGGCTTCTTCCATGAACTTACGGCCACGCCGGTAATTCTGCCTGCCTTTCTTTGACAGCGTCTCGAACCATTTCGCCCCACTCTGCCAGGGACCCGCGACACGGTAGCTGATTTCAGTGCGGTGGTTGGCCCGAAGCGCCGTGCCGTGGCGCGAGGCCGGGTTCAGAAGGGCATGAACACCGGCATCCGGCAGCAGACGGTTGAGATAGATCAGGTCAAAGCCGCCCTGATCAAAAATATGCTGCCAGAGGCGGGAGATCGCCTGCGGATCGCTGTCGGGCAGTACCAGCGCATCGCCATAGTCGCTGTGATCCTTCGCCGCCCATTCGAGTATGCGAATGCCGGAGCGCTTGAAGGTCGCCAGCGCTATCACGCCATCGAGCCTGTCGCCGTTCCAGGCAAGCCCGATCCTGAGCGTGCGCCGCTCCTGATGCGGGGTGGTGCGCCACCAGGCCGCGATCCAGTCCGGGTGCTGGAACACAAGCCCGCCGGCTCGCTGCCAGAGCGCGCTCCAGGCTGGTGCGATCTCGGCCAGGCGCGTCGCCGATGTCACGACTTCGAAGGTGCGTGTGCGCGGGATGGCGAGCACGAAGGGAGCGTTCATGGCAGTGTCCCTTCCGATGATCGCGAAGTCCGTGGCTTTCCGGGCCGGATGCGCCTGGCAATATGCCCCCACATCCGCTTCAGCGGCATGACATAAAGGCCGGCCAGCGACTGGTAATCGCGCACGTCGCGGTCGACCAGTCCGAACTTGAAGTCCTCGTCGGGCTTCGGCACACACAATGTTCCGAAGAGCCGGTCCCAGAACGAGAACAGCAGCCCGAAATTCTTGTCGTAGTGGCGTGGATCGGTGCTGTGATGCAGCTGGTGCCAATGAGGACACAGGATCACATTGTTGAGCGAGCCGAACGAGATCTTGAAATGCGTGTGCCTGACGAAATCCATCATCAGGATGTTGCGCATGACATAGACGTTGACGCCAAAGACAGTCAGTTCGACAAGGTTCAGCGAAATCAGCGACCAGATGCCGAAGCAGACGCCGACGATGACGCCGTCCCAGGCTCGATTCATCAGCTCGTCGAGCGGGTGGACCCGGTCCTTGGTGATCCCGACCATCACCTCGGCCGAGTGATGCACCTTGTGCAATTCCCAAAGCACGGGATAGCGATGCTGGGCAACGTGATAGAGATAATAGGAAATGTCGTAGGCGAGCAGCATGGTGATGGTGAAGATCAGCACCGTCACCGGCCCTGCGGGCCCGTCGATCAGAGGCGGCTGGAACTGGAACAGTGCCGAAAACAGCCAGTTGGTGCCGTAGCCCACCGCCGAGACGAAGACAATTCCGGCGGGCAGCATGAGGAAGGGCATCAGCGCCTTCTTCGTCACCCAGAACATCAGGTCGGCCCTCGCCGAGGGATGGGTGATGACCTCCTGCGGGATAACGAACTCGAAAAATTCCTTCCAGCTCTTTTCTTCGACCGTGCGCCAATAGGCCACGAGCGCGCTGACAAGGGCAGTCAGCAGCAAGAGCCCGGTCGCCAGCAGACTGGTGCTCGACAACTTGTCGAGGATCTTGCCAACCGGATCGCTCAGCATCCCTTAGACCGCCATATTCAATAGAATCCCAAACCCCATCACGCTTTTAATCGAAAACCGTCAAGTAAATGCAATCGAAGACAGTTAAGGAACCCTAGTCCCTGACCCGCGAGCGACGGGCCGCTCGGCTGGCAGAAAATTGTTGTTCATTGCCAATGACTTAGCGACAGGTCGGCCGCCCGCATGGCGGTTTTCATGCAACCTTTTGCCCGTGCCGCGTGCATTCGGTGCCGCGCAATCGGCCCAGAAAGCCTTTGTTAACCCTAATAATGTGTAATCAAGCAGTCGTGGTGTCGTAAACGAAAGCTTGGTCCCGTGAACGCAACCGGTCAGTCCGCAGTCTTCGGCAGGCGCAAGGAACCCCACACGGTCATCATCGCCCGAGGCAACGAGATCAGGCATTTTACGATCCGGCCCTGGCTCGCGGCTTTCATCGGTTCGGCACTCGCCGCCATTGCCATCGGCTATCTCCTGGCCACGTCCTATCTCGTGCTGCGCGACGACCTGATCGGCGCCACCACCGCGCGCCAGGCGCGCATGCAGCAGGCCTACGAAGACCGCATCTCAGCACTCCGCGCCCAGGTCGACCGCATCACCAGCCGCCAGCTGCTCGACCAACAATTGATGGAAACCAAGGTCAGCGAACTGCTTGAACGCCAGACACAGCTCAGCCAGCGGCACGGCCGTCTCGGCCCGCTGCTCGAACGCGCCGAGAATGACGTCGGAACAGTGCCCACCGAGGATCCGGCAGCTGCCGCCAAGCCGGACAAACACGCCGAGGTGACCGGCAGCATCAGCCAGCCGGCGCAGAATTACGCGGTGGCCAGTCTCAGCGCCGACCTTGGCGCCGCCGACACCAGGCCATTCTCCTTATGGTCGACCCGCACCGATCCGCTGCCCAGCGATTCGGCCGCCGATCGCGCCGACAGGCTGTTCGTGTCGATCAACCAGTCGCTGAAATCCATCGAGAGCGAGCAGCTCAGCCGCATCAACACGCTTGCCGACAATGCCTATAAGAGCGCCGACGCGATCACCCAGGCGCTCCAGGCTGCCGGCCTGCCGGTCGACAGCGATTTCGGCAAGAACGAAAGCGATGTCGGCGGACCGCTGATCCCGCTCGACAGTTCGATGATGTTCGACAGCAAGGTCAAGGAACTGGACGAGGCGCTGGATACACTCGACCATCTCAAGAAGGAAGCTCGCCAGCTGCCGCTGGCCAACCCGGCTCCCGGCCACTCCGTCACCAGCCCGTTCGGCGTGCGCACCGATCCTATCCTCGGCACCGCCGCGCTGCATTCGGGCATGGACTTCAGGGCGCCCATCGGCATGGACGCCAAGGTCACGGCGCCCGGCGTTGTCACCAAGGCCGGCTGGAACGGCGGCTATGGCCGCATGGTTGAGGTCGACCACGGCAATGGCTTTGCGACCCGCTACGGGCATCTCAGCGAAATCGACGTGACCGTGGGCGAGAAGCTGGGCGCCGGCGCAGTCATCGGCAAGACCGGCAGCAGCGGCCGCTCGACCGGCCCGCATCTGCATTATGAAGTGCGCCACAATGGCGAAGCGATCGATCCCTTGCGCTTCCTCACCGTCGGCAAGAAGGTCGCCCAGTATCTCTGAGCTGCGCCAGTCCTGACCTGATTGGCTACCTCTCAAACCAAATCTGCCCCGCTTTGCAAGCAATCCGGATCTGGGGGATCGCTGTCCGTGCCGGCCTCGACTGCCAGCGGGCGGCTTCTGCTCCTGCTTGATCAGCGACCTGGCCAGCACCTAACCCAACGCGCTGGCAAGCGACTTGTCCACGGCCGTTCGGCCTGCCGGTGTTGACACAATTCCAGTTGTAGGATGATATGTATAACCATACGCCACAACATCAGCGCCAATCCGATAATGACCATTCACGGCATTTCGCCTGACGTCTTTGCCGCCCTGGAGCATCTCCTGGGGCAAGGCGGTGTGGCCGCCGATGCGGCCAACATGGCGAAATACCTCGTGGACTGGTCAGGCGATCATCATGGCGGCGCCCTTGCCGTGCTGAAACCGGCATCGGTCGCCGAGGTCCAGGCCTCGGTTCGGCTGTGCGGCACGCTTGGGCTGGCGATAATCCCGCAGGGCGGCAACACCGGGCTTGTCGCCGGCGCGATCGACATCGGCACGGCCTGCGGCGCGGTGATCATCAGCCTGGAGCGACTGAACAGGATCCGCTCTGTCGACGCCGACAATTTCACGCTGCAAGCCGATGCCGGCTGCATCCTGCAGCATATCAAGGATGCGGCAGAGGAACAGGATTGCCTGTTTCCGCTGGCGCTCGGCGCTCAAGGCAGTTGCCAGATCGGCGGCAACGCTTCCAGCAATGCAGGTGGCGTCAATGTGCTGCGCTACGGCATGGCCCGCGACCTTATCGTCGGCCTAGAAGTGGTGCTGCCTGACGGCGAATTGTGGAGCGGCTTTTCCGGCCTGCGCAAGGACAATCGCGGCTACGACCTGAAACAGCTTTTCATCGGCGCCGAGGGCACGCTCGGCATCATCACCGGTGTCGAAATGAAGCTCTTTCCGCGACCCGGCAAGGTCGAGACGGCGTATCTGGGGCTTCCATCATTCGAAGCGGCGATATCGCTGTTCAGGCAAGCCCGACGCGAATGCTCCGACCTGATATCCGCCTTCGAGATCATCGGATCGGAATGTATGGAGCTGGCGCGGCTCGTCGACCCGAACATCGTCGCGCCGGTCACCGCCCCGGTCCATGTGCTGATCGAATTGTCGTCGAGTGCCGCCATCGATTTGCGCGCCCTGCTGGTGGATTTCCTTGCCCGCACGATGGAAGAAGAGCTCGTCACTGACGCCGTCCTGGCAGAAAGCGGCGCACAGGCCAGGGCGTTCTGGGCCATTCGCGAAGGGCTGGTCGAGGGCCAGGCCAAGCGCGGCTACCACGTACGCACCGATCTTTCGGTGCGTATCTCCGATATCCCCACGCTGATCGCCCGAGCCCGGCAGTTTGTCCAACTGGAGCATCCCTGCTGGATTTCCCAGGCCTATGGCCACGCGGGCGACGGTAACATCCATTTCAATGTGCTGCCGCCGCTCGACCTTGCCGAGCCCGAGGCCCGCGCCAGGGGCACCGCCATCACCACCGGGTTGTACGATGTCGTCAACGCACTTGGCGGCTCGATCAGCGCCGAGCACGGCATCGGGCGCACCCGCCAGCCTGCCTACTGGGCCGGAATGACCCCTGTCCATCGCAAGCTCGTCACCGCGCTGAAACATGCCATCGACCCGGGCGGGCTGATGAACCCTGGCTGCCTCTTTCGCGCGACGGAGACTTTTTCATGAAACAACGACTGGCCGCCATCGGCACTGTCGAGGCGCTGCCGCATCGGGTCGCGGCGTTCCTCAGCCGCGAGATCGAGTCCGGTGACCTCAACCCGGGCGCCCTGCTGCCGACGGAACAGCAGCTCTCCGAAAAATTCGGCGTCAGCCGCAACGTGGTGCGCGAGGCGATCGCGCAATTGCGGGCCGACGGCATGGTGGAGGCACGGCAAGGCATCGGCTCCTTCGTGCTGGCGCCGGAACAGCGCGCGGCGATCCGCATCGACCGCGAGACGCTAAAGGAAGGGCAGAACATGGAGCGGCTGTTCGAGCTGCGCTGCATCCTCGAGGCCGAGTCCGCAGCACTCGCTGCTGAACGCCGCGGCCAGGAGCATCTCGATGCCATCAAGGCCGCACTCGACCGCATGAGCGGCGAGGAGCGCTGGGAGGACGGCAGCATCGACGCCGACCTGCTGTTCCATCGCGAAATCGCCCGGGCGACGGGCAACAGCTACATCCACACCTTCATCTCCTTCGTCTGCGAGCAGATCCGGCGCTCGATCTATTACGCAAGGCAGACCAACCCCTTGCACGATCTGGTGGAGGTCAATGTCGGCGAGCATGTGCGCATCTACGAGGCGCTGGTCGCCGGTGACCCGGCGGCTGCCGAGGCTGCAATGCGCGCGCACATCATCGGCGCGGCCGACCGTGTCGGCGTCAAACTGCCACTGCGCACCCAGCGCGCCGAGGGAGGGAAATAGTCATGTCGCTGGGGACCGCATATCGAATTTCGGACGTCTGCCTTCTCGTCGAAAACATCGAGCGGACGGTGGAGTTCTACGTCGACAGACTGGGCTTTCGCCTCCGTCGCCGCGCCGAGGGTTTCGCCGACTTCCACAGCGAAGGCGTGACACTGGCCGCCTGGGAGATCGACCATATCAGCCGGCATACCGGCGTATCCAAACTGAGGTCGCCGCGCCATGCGCACAAGGTCTGCGTCGCCGTCCAGCTCGACGCACCTAACGAGATCGACCGGCTGCATGCCGAGCTGACGGCAAAGGGTGTGCGGTTTTATGGCCCGCCCGAAAACTATGTCTGGAACGCGCGCTGCGCCTATTTCACCGACCCGGACGACACGCTTTGGGAACTCTACGCCTGGCTCGACGGCGGCCCCGGCGACTACCACGACGAACAGCCGTAGACGACACCGCGCCAAGGGAACGGCGCGCAATGAAGAGACGAGACAGTCTTGCAACAGGAGCGAAAAATGAATGGGAATTACGACATGAATCGCCGCGGTTTCATGAAGTCCGGCCTGGCGGCTGTTGCCGTGGCATCGGGCGGCATGCAGCTGGTGCTGACGCCGGGCGCGAAGGCCGCCGGAAAGGTCGTCATCCAGTATGACTGGCTGATGTCCAACGGCCAGATCGGCGATATCGCCGCCGTCGCCAATGGCTACTTCAAGGATGCCGGGCTCGAGGTGGAATTCAGCCCGGGCGGGCCCAACGCCTCGACCGTGCCGCCGGTGATTTCGGGCGCGGCACAGCTTGGCCAATTCTCCGAAACGCCACAGCTGTTTGCGGCGCGCGCCAGCGGCGTGCCGGTGAAGATCATCGCCTGCGGCTTCCGCACGGGCCCCTACGCGCTCACCTCTAAGGCCTCAAATCCGATCAAGGGCGTGGCCGACCTGAAGGGCAAGAAGATCGGCATCCAGCCGACGGCGCGTTTCGTGATGGATGAGATCCTGGCCAAGAACGGCATGAGTGCATCCGACCTCACCGTCATCAATGTCGGCTTCGACAAGGGACCACTGGTGCGCGGCGATGTCGACGCCATTGGCGGCTGGATCACCAACACGCAGGCGCTCAGCGTCGTCGGCGACGACCGCATCGACCTTCTGGTGCGTGACCTCGGCCTGAACTCCTATGCTGATGTCTATTTCGCCACCGACGCGGCGATCGAAAAGGCCCCGGACACGCTGGCCAAATTCATCGGCGCGGTTGCCAAGGGCTGGGGCTGGGTGCACGCCAACCCGCAGGAAGCGGTGAAGAAAATGGTCGCCGCCTATCCCGAAATGGACCTCGGCTGGGAAGAGAAGACCGTCAACCTCGTGCTAAAACTCTCCTTCGACGGCGCAACGGCCAAGGACGGCTGGGGCACGTTCGACCCCGCCTCGATCGAAGAGCAGCTGACGCTGCTCGACAAGGTCGGCCAGTACCCCAACGGCCGGCCCAAGGCGGCCGATGTCTACACCACCGAGATCCTCGAACTTTCGGCTGCCGAGCGGCCGAAGCTCGACGCGCCCGCCGCCTGATGGCGAGCGCGATCGAAGCCAGCAGGCTGGATGTCGGCTATGGCGGCCGCCAGGCGGCCGTCAAGGTGCTTTCCGGCCTCGACCTCAGCGTCGAGGCCGGCTCCTTCCTGTCGATCCTCGGACCGTCCGGCTGCGGCAAGTCGACCTTGCTGCGCGTGGTCGCCGACCTGCTCGAACCGCTCGGCGGCACGATCAGCGTGCTTGGCGACACGCCGCATGCGGTGCGCTCGCGCCGCGATGTCGGCTTCGTCTTCCAGGACTCGACGCTGCTGCCCTGGCGCACTGTGCGTGACAATGTCCGCCTGCCGCTTGACGTCGGGCAAGGCAGCCTGACCCGCAAGATCGAGGACCGCAGCGACGAACTGCTGGAGCTGATGGGGCTTGCCGGCTTTGGCGAACGCCTGCCACATCAACTCTCCGGCGGCCAGCGCCAACGCGTGGCCATCGCCCGCGCCTTGCTTGGCCAGCCGAAGCTGCTGCTGATGGACGAGCCGTTCGGGGCGCTCGACGAGATCACCCGCGATCGGCTCAACGACGAGCTTCTGAACCTGTGGCGGCGCACCGGCACGACGATCCTGTTCGTCACCCATTCGATCGCCGAAGCCGCCTATCTCGGCGAACGCGTTATCGTTCTCGCCACCAATCCGGGGCGGCTCGTTAGGGATTTGGACCTGCGGCCGCTCAAGCAGGACGGCAACCGCTGCACGCGCGAAGATCCGGCAATCGTCGCCGCCATGGCGGAACTGCGGACCGCGCTGGAGCAAGCATCATGAGGCCCGCACCGCTGTCGCCGCAAATGGCAATAGCCCTGCCCGTTCTCGGCGCGGCTTCGCTGCTTCTCGCCTGGCAGTATCTGCTGCCACTGCTCGGCGTGCCGGCCTATATCGTGCCGACCCCAACTGCCATATCCGGCGTCTTCCAGAAGAATTTCGCGCTGCTCATGGACAATCTCAGGCCGACGCTGATCGAGGCGCTGGCCGGCTTCGTCATCGGCAATCTGGCCGCCGTGCTGCTCGCCGTCCTGTTCGTGCACAACCGCGTCCTGCAGGCTACCTATTTTCCGATCGTGCTGTTCTTCAACACCATTCCTATCCTGGCGCTGTCACCGATCATCATCCTGATCTTCGGTCTCGGCATGACGCCGAAGATCGTCATCGCGGCGGTGATATGCTTCTTCCCGACGCTGGTGAACATGATCCGCGGCCTGGACTCCGCCAGCGACAATGAGCACGAGCTGTTCCGGGTGCTGTCGGCGACACGTTCGGAGATTTTCTGGAGCCTGCGGCTGCCGCGTGCGCTGCCGATGCTGTTTTCCTCGCTCCGCATCGCATCGGCGACGGCAGTCATCGGCGCCATCGTCGGCGAATGGATCGGCTCGGACAAGGGCCTCGGCGCGCTGATCATCCAGGCGAGTTTCAACTACCAGTCCGACCGGCTTTACGCGGCGATCGTGCTATCGTCTTGCCTGTCGATTGCCCTGTTCTGCGCCGTGGTGCTGGTCGAGCGCCGGGTCATCAAATACTGAACAGGCCTGAACTGCTTGATCAATCCGGCCTTTCCGGTTGCGTCGACAGAAATCTGGTCGCCGCCGAAACCAGGGTCGCCGCGCCGATTTTTAGCGCGGCCTCATCGACACGAAACCTGGGATGGTGGAGCGGAAAGACCGATCCGACCGCTTCATTGCGGATTCCGAGCCGAAAATAGACCGATGGACGCTTCTCGCTGTAGTAGCCAAAATCGTCGGCAATGGTCCACCCAGGTGTGTTGAGAACATTGTCGGCGCCGACGCAGGCCCTGCCGCTGACGGCGATCAGCTCCGCCATCTCGACATCGTTGACCACTCCCGGCTCACCTTTGTGTATGGCGAGTTCCACACTAGCGCCGTGGCTTGCCGCCATGCCCTCCAGGATTTCGCGAACGCGGCGCCAGGCCCGCTCGCGGGTTGCGTCGCTACCGCTGCGGATGGTGCCTTTCAGGGCGACCCTGCCGGCGATCACATTGTAGGCGCTGCCGCCATTGATGCCGGTGACGGAAATGGCCAGGGGGTCATACGGATCGATTTCGCGCGCGACGATCTTCTGCAATTCCCCGACCATGGAGCAGGCCACGGCAATCGCATCGACGCCTTCATAGGGCTTGGCCGCATGCGCCGCCTCGCCTATGACGATTGCGTCGAACGTGTCGCACGCCAGGGTATAGGGACCTGAACGGACCGCGACCTTGCCGGACGGTGTATAGGGGTCGACGTGAAGACAGATGGCGGCGTCGATATCGTCGAGCAGCCCCTCTTCCACCACCCGCCTGCCGCCCGAGGGCGAATCCTCCTCGGCCGGCTGGAAGATCAGGCGGACGGTTCCGCCAAAATCGGCCCTTGATCGATGGAGGTGCGCGGCAACCGCGAAACCCATCGAGGCATGGGCGTCGTGGCCGCAGGCATGCATCACGCCGGGATTTGTCGATGCATAGTCGACACCGGACTCTTCTTCGATGGGCAAGGCATCGATGTCGGCGCGAATGGCAATCTTCCGGTTCGACGGCTTGCCGGTGCCGACAATGTCGACCGCAAGGCCAAAGCCCGCGACGTCGCGAATGTCGGCTATCCCCTCGCCGGCCAGCATCTGCCTGAGATAGCGTTGCGTGTTGGCTTCATTGTTCGACAGTTCCGGATTGCGGTGCAGATGGCGGCGGATCTCGATCATCTGGTCGAGAATTCCCGTGTCGATATCGACTGCACCGGGACTTGCAGCACCGCCTACCATGGCCGAACCCTCAGGATTTGACATGGATCTCTCGCGGGAACTTCGTCAGCGTCTCATGGCCCGTTTCGGTGACCAGGATGGTCTCGCTGATCTCGATGCCCCAGCCGTCCATCCACATGCCGAGGATGGAATGAACGACGTTGCCGGGCTGAAGCACCGTCTTGTCACCCGGCCTGAGGCTGATCGTGTGTTCGCCCCAATCCGGCGGATAGGCGACGCCGATGGAATAGCCGATGCGCGACTCCTTCTTCAGTCCATAGCGTTGAATGACCTTGCGCCATGCGGCCTCGACGGCTTCGGCAGATGTTCCCGGCCTGACCGCGTCGAGCACCGCGTCCATGCCCTCGATCACCGCCTTTGCCGTGTCCGCGACACGCGTCGGCGTCTTGCCGAGTTGCATCGTTCTAGCCAGTCCAGCCGCGTAGCGGCGGCAGACGCCAGCGAGTTCCAGCGCAATCGTCTCATTGTCCCCGAACCGCCGGTCACTCCACATGATGTGCGGGGCCGAGGCATTCTCGCCGCCGAGGATGGTCGGCGGGAGAGCCGTGATGTCGCCGGCGAAATCCGGGCTGCCGGCGATCTGCGCCGCCTGGATCGCGGCAATCGCATCGCACTCGCGCACGCCGGGCGCGATCACCTCGAAGGCCCGCGTAACGGCGGCCTCGGCCAAGGTGGAAGCCTTGCGCAGATAGGCGATTTCCGGCGCGGATTTGACCGCGCGGATCCAGTTCACCAGCAGATCGGCATCGTGCCATTTCGCATTGGAAAGGCCGGCGACAAGGCGGGCATGCGCTTTCGGCGAGAAATAATAGGCTTCGAGCTCGATGCCGATATGTCTGTTACCCCAACCCTTGGCGACGATCCAGTTCGCGATCCAGTCCATGGGGTGGCGATCGGCCCGCTGAACATGATCCTCCGGGAAGCCAACCACGTTTTCGGGTTTCATCCAGGCTGTCAAAAGGCCACCCGCCGCGTCCATGGCGCGCCCGATCCAGACCGGCTCGACCTCCTCAATGGGTACCAGCACCACCTGCGGCGTGTAGAACGACCAACCGTCGTAGCCGGTGATGTAGTGCTGGTTGGCAACGTCGTTGACGACAAGGAGTTCGAGACCGCGCTTCGCCATCTCGGCGCGGATCTTGGCAAGCCGCTGCTGGTATTCGTCGCGGGCAAACGGCAGTTCGATCATCTCTACTCCATGCTTTGTTCAACGATTGCGAGGCTCGCCCAGCATTGAAGCGGTTTCACCATGGCGGCAATCAGCCAAGCGCCACACCTGAACAGGGCCTGGGCCGGATGCGACCTGCGGCTCTCCCGGATTGGACCGCGCTCCCGATTTATTTTTGAATTCCATTTGACTGAATAACTCTTTGATGCGAACCTAACGTCAATCAGGGGGCGCAAGGCATGGCATTGCGGGGGACCAATCAGGAATTCGGGCGGCCGTACAACCGGCGCATCGTGCTTGAATCCATCCGCCTGCATGGGCCGATCGCCCGCGGCGATATCGCCAGCCGCGTCGGCCTCACCGTCCAGACCGTATCGACCATCGTTCGCGAATTGGAGGAGCAGGGCTACATCCTCTCGGTGCGCGAGGAACCCAAGGGACGCGGCCTGCCACCGGCGACGCTGCGCATCAATCCCGAGGGCGGCTATGCCGTCGGCATCCACATCACCCCGCTCGGCATCAATGCCGCCCTGATCAATCTGAGCGGCGACGTCATCGAGAGCGCCTACCGCGAGGCGCCGAACGCAACGCCCGACCACGCCTTCGACCTGATCGGGGCCATGGTGTCTGAATTGACCGGATTGCGGGCCGGCGGGCGGGTTCTCGGGGTTGGCCTCGCCCTGCCCGGACCATTCGGTGTCGAATCCATGAGTTTTATCGGCCCGACCACCATGACCGGCTGGAAGGATGTGGCGCTGCGCGAACGGCTGGCGGCCTCGACCGGACTGCCGGCCTTCTTCGAGACCGACATGGCGGCGGCGGCCATGGGCGAGCGGCTCTACGGCCTCGGCGCCCAATTTTCTGAATACTATTATCTCTATTTCGGCGTCGGCTTGGGCGGCGTCATGGTTCATGACGGCAGCGTGCAGCGTGGCGCCTGGGGCAATGCCGGCGAGGTCGGGCATATCCCTGTCGTTCCCGGCGGCGAGGCTTGTCCCTGCGGCAACAGCGGTTGTCTTGAAAGGTACCTCTCGCTGGAGGCGCTCCGGCGCTGGAACGGCACAGAGGCCGATTGGGTCGCGGAAGTCGCGCCGATCTTTCACAATGCCATCGCCGTCATCGAGAACCTGTTCGATCCTGAAACGGTCATTCTCGGCGGGCTGGCGTCCACCGATCTGCTCGAACGGCTGGCCGGTTCGGCTGACGGCCTGCACAACTCCGTCTCGGCGCGCAAGGACCGGGTGACGCCGCGGATTATGGTCGCGCGCGGCGGGCAACATTCCGTGCTGCGCGGCGCCGCCGCCCTTGCGGTTTCCGGGGTGCTGTCGCCGCGCTTCGGCCAGATGTTCGCCGCCGAGCGCGAACGCGGCCGCGATCTTCTGACAGCCAAGGAGATTGCCGCATGAGCGAACCGCTGCTGGTGCTCGACAACGTCACCAAGAACTATGGCGCGATCGAAGCGCTGAAGGGCATCAGCTTCTCGATCGGCAAGGGCGAGGTCGTGGCGTTGCTCGGCGACAACGGCGCCGGCAAATCCACGCTGGTCAAGATCATCGCTGGCGGGCTCGAGCCGACCTCGGGCCGCATGCTGTTCGAAGGCAAGGAGTTTCTGGCGAGGTCGCCGGCCGAAGCCAAGGCGGCGGGCATCGAAACCGTCTACCAGGACCTGTCGCTGTGCACCAATGTCGACGTGGTCGCCAATTTCTTCATGGGCCGCGAGATCACCAGAAAGGTGCTTGGCATTCCAGTGCTCGACGAGCGCGCCATGGAGGCCGTCGTCGAAAAGGCGCTGGCCAGCGCCGGCACCCGCATTCCGTCGCTGCGCACCAATGTCGAGCATCTCTCGGGTGGCCAGCGGCAAGCCATCGAACTCAACCGTTTCGTGCATTGGGGCGGCAAGCTGGTGCTGCTCGACGAGCCATTCGCCGCCCTTGGCGTCGAGCAGACCCGGCGCGGCCTCGACATGATCCGCCAGGTGGCGAGCCAGGGCATCGGCGTCGTCATCATCACACACATCATGCAGCAGGCTTTTCAGGTCGCCGACCGGATCGTGGTGATCCGGCAAGGCGTCGTGGCGGGCGATGTCGCACGCAACAAAACAAGTCCCGACGCGGTGATCAACATGATCACCGGAGAGACGCTTGCCGGTGCCGGACCGGCAGGCTGAGGGACAAAGAGGGGTCCGGCTTAACAGAGAGCCAACGACATGAAGCGAATACTTCTTGCTGTCTTCGGTATCCTGGCACTGGCCTTTGCCACGCTCACGCCGGCATTCGCCCAGTCCAAGGGTGTCGTCTATTACATGGTGCCGACACTGCTCGACGAATTCCAGACCGGCTCGGTGAGCGCTCTGGAGCTGTTCCTGAAGCAGACCGGCTATGAGATGAAGACCCTGAACGCCGACAACAAGACCGACGCTCAGCAATCGCAGATGAATGACGTCATCGCCCTCAAGCCGGCGGCGATCATCCTCGCTGCCGTCGACTTCAACGCGCTGAAACCGTCGATCGAAGCCGCACGTGCCGCCGGCATTCCGGTGGTCGAATTCGACCGCCAGATCACCTCGACGCCTTCCGACTTCACCTCGGTCGCCGGAACCGTCGAGATCGGCTATGTCGCCGCCGACCAGGCCGAAAAACTGCTGAAAGCCAAGAACGGCTCGGTGAAGGGCAAGGTGCTGCAGGTGCTGGGCGACCCCGGCGATCCCTACACGCTCGACATCCAGAAAGGCTTTGAGGAGAAGATGAAGGCGTTTCCGGACGTCAAGATCATCTCGCTTCCAGCCATGCAGTGGGAAGCCAGCAACGCCGGCACCATCGTTGCCGACCAGATGCTGGCCAACCCCGACATCGACCTGATCTTCAGCCATGCCGCCCACCTCTCGGTCGCCGCCGTCGCCTCGCTCGAGGCCGCCGGCAAGAAGCCGGGCGACGTCATGCTGATGAGCTCGAACGGCGCTCCGGTCGGTCTCGACCTGATCCGCAAAGGCTGGCTCAATGTCGAAGTCGAGCAGCCGCTCTACGCACAGGCCGCTGCCGTCGCCATGTTCATGGACAAGGTGGTCAAGAAGCAAGAGATCAAGCCCGGCGAATACGACGTGCTTGGCTTGAAATCGACCGTGACCAAGGAAGCCTGGGGTCCGAACATCAAGATCCCCGGTGCCGCCATCACCAAGGAAAACGTCGACAACCCGGCCTTCTGGGGCAACCAGAAGCCGCCGACGGACACCGTCAAGTCGGTCGAATAGGCACGTCACCTGAAACGCTCCGGGCCGCCGGCCCGGAGCCGATCCTCCAATTCCAATCCGCGCATGACTTCGAAAATCAAAAGATGATTTTCGGATATGCGCCAGCCGGATCAACCCATGAACCCTCGCACCCGCCATGCCCTGGAGTTCGTTCTCGACAACCTCGTCTGGTTCATGCTGCTGTTCGTGCTGGTGGTCTTCTCCATCTTCATCCCGAACTATTTCCAGCTCGGCATCTTCGCCAACATCATCGAGGCCTCGAGCGTGCTCGGCGTCATGTCGATCGGCCTGGCGCTGGTCATCATCGCCGGCCACATGGACCTGTCGGTCGAATCCGTCGCCGCGCTCAGCGCCATGGCGGTCGGCATCCTGTTCTGCTCGTCGGGCATCGGCCTTGGCATACAGCTACATCCGGAATGGCTGATGGTTCCGGTTTCGCTGCTGCTGGCGCTGGCCGTCGGCGGCCTGATCGGCGCCTTCAACGGTTACCTGGTGGTCAAGGTCAAGATGAGCGCCTTCATCATTACGCTGGCCTCCTACATCTGGGTACGCGGCCTGGTGCTGGTGATTTCGGGCGGCCGCTCGGCGCAGGATCTGGCGCCAGCGATCCGCTGGTTCGGCATCCAGCGGCTAATCGGCCTGCCGCTGACCGCCTGGATCGCCATCGCCTGTTTCGTCGTCTTCTCGCTGATCATGGCCAAGACGCCCTTCGGCCGTCATCTCGTGATGATCGGCGGCAACGAGACGGCGACCTTCCGCGCCGGCATCCGGGTGAACCGCAACCTCATCATCGCTTTCGTGCTTGCCGGCGCCATCGCTGGCCTAGCCGGCTGGCTGCTGGCGATCCGCACCTCCGGCGCCACCGCCAATCTCGGTGTCGGCCTGCTGTTCAACGCCTTTGCCGCGGTCGTCATCGGCGGCGTCAGCCTCAAAGGCGGCGTCGGCACCCTCCCCGGCGTCTATGCCGGCGTGCTTCTGCTCTCGGCCATCAACACGGCGATCAACCTGATGGGGCTGCCGGCCAATTTTACCCAGGTCATCCATGGCCTGCTGGTGCTGGCCGCCGTGTTGCTCGACGCTTTCAAGCAAACCATTCGCCAAAGACTCGCATGACAGGACGGCTCACATGACCGGACGACTGAACGACAAGGTCGCGCTGATCATCGGCAGCGCAAGCGGTATTGGCAAAGGTATCGCACTGCGCTTCGCCGAAGAAGGTGCAAGGCTGGTGCTCGCCGACACCGATGTCGAGGCCGGACAAGCGACCGCGGATGAGCTTGGCGCTCCTTTCATCGGCACCGACATCTCGCAAATGCGCGACGCCGAGGCCGCGGTGGCATCGGCGCTGAAGCATCACGGCCGGCTCGACATCATCGTGCAGAATGCCGGCATCTATCCCTGGCAGCTGATCGAGAACACCAGCACCGACGACTGGGATCGCGTCATGGCCGTCAATCTGCGCGGCACATTCAATGCCACCCGCGCGGCACTGGTGCCGATGAAGGCGCAGCGCTACGGACGCATGCTGTTCACCTCCTCCATCACCGGTCCGCACGTCACCAGTCCGGGCCACGGCCATTATTCGGCGACCAAGGCAGGCATCAACGGCTTCATCCGTTCGGCGGCTCTGGAATTCTCCGGTTACGGCATCACCGTCAACGGCGTCGAGCCCGGCAACATCCTGACCGAGGCCATCCAGCAGCACCGTGGCGCCGCCTATATCAAGAATATGGAGGATTCGATCCCGCTCGGCCGGCTCGGCAGTCCGCGCGACGTCGCCAATGCCTTCCTGTTCCTCGCCTCGGACGACGCCAGCTACATCACCGGCACGACCATTGTCGTCGACGGCGGGCAATTGCTGCCCGAGGGCAAGGATTTCCGGATGGTGCCGCCGTAATCCTTGCATCGACGGCATTGGATCGGCCGCCTCCTGACCAGAGGCAACAGGACAAGCCGTCGCTCGGCGCATCAGCCGGCAAGTATTCCCTCGTAAGTTGCATGGAACGCATCCTCACCTCAAGGGTTGTCTATCAGTTCTAGCCAACCGAGGGGTTTGCAAATGGCCGACGAAATCAGAACAAGCCATATCTACCAGCGGGCTCATGCTTTGGCGGAAGGTGGTGTCCACAACTCTCCAGCCGAGATTGTTGCAGCGTTACTGGCCGAGGGTTACCCGGAGGCGGCCGAGCTGCTGAACACCAAAAACATCCATGCCGATCTGCGCCGGGTTTGTGACGCGGCCGCCGACGGACAGCCAGCCGCGCGCGACCTTCGCCACTGAGTAGCATTAACAGTATGGAATGGTGGGGTGCTGGAATGGTGGGCGATGACGGGCTCGAACCGCCGACATCTTCGGTGTAAACGAAGCGCTCTACCAACTGAGCTAATCGCCCGCTCCGGGCCGGACCTTTAAGCGGTCGAGACCGGCTTCGCAAGGCCAAATGAACAGGCGACGCCCTGTTCGCGGGCCGGATTTGCCAACAAAACGCCGGCTGTCAAAAAACCTTCTCCAGTTTGCTGTTATGATGGTTTGGTGCGCTTGACACCCGGTGGCGAACCCCTTATCCAGCGCCCCAACGACGAACACGGCTGACACGTGCTCGTCAATGCGCGGGTGTAGCTCAGTTGGTTAGAGTGCCGGCCTGTCACGCCGGAGGTCGCGGGTTCGAGCCCCGTCACTCGCGCCATTTCTCTCAAGGGTTTCAAACCCTTGGCATAGGGAAATGTCGACATGAATTGTCAAAGTCCACTTTCAGAAATGAAGTGTCGAGGCGCGGTCGGTGATCGTTACCAGCGCCAATCGTACGCGGCCGACGGTCTTCACAGCCGGCTTCAAAAAAACAATCATGCATGCGTGACGGTGTGGCAAACGGGACGCCACTCCAATAGGCTGAAAAGCAGCTCCTGAACCGACTCAGCCTGGTTGAGCCGCGTTTGATCTTGCGAATTGCGCTTGCGGATTTGCCCACAAAGCGCTCGATTCATTTCGCAGGTAACGGAGCTGCACCAGTATGCTGCCGAAACGGTATGGAGGACTTATAGTGTCAATCGCACCAAACATTCCTATACGCACGATATTCACCCTCGTTTACCTGGGTGCCGTGACGACGGTCGCCACCGCCCTTTTCCCGGCGACCGCGTCGGCCGACAGGCTGCAGCAGTGCGCGCGCGAGGGCGGCATCTGTCGTCTGCCGTATCCCGCCGAGGTGGTCTACGGCGCCCGGGGCCGCACAACCTCGCGCTATTTCGAGCGAAACGCCGTACCCTGCACAAATCGCGTTTTTGGCGACCCCGCACCGGGCAGGCCAAAGTCGTGTTTCATCGTCATGCGCGACCGGGACCAGTCGGATGACAATTACGACGAGCCGCGCCGCGAAAGATGGGCTGCCTGTGCCGATGAAGGCGAATTCTGCGACTTCGATGGCCGCAAGGTGGTCAGATACGGAGCGCGCGGCCGATTCACGCAGGACGTGTTCCGCAATGGCGTCCAATGCGACAACGATACATTCGGCGATCCCGCGCCCGATCAAGAAAAACGCTGCTACATCAAGCAGTAAGGGCATCGCCTGCGGGACATCTAGAGCGCGTCGCATTGAAGCGTATTCATGCGACGCACTTCGGGTCCTTGTTTGATGTATGCAGTTCTCCCAAACCGAGGTCACTTTTGGCCACATGCGTTAGGGCTGGAACAGCCTGATGGCTCGGTTGGGCCGCGAGCCTCAGTGTCTCAGCCCTTCGCCAACAGTGCCTCGACCTCCTGCAGCGTCGGCATCGACGGCGCGGTGCCGGGACGCGTCACCGAAATGCCGGCGACGGCGCAGGCGAAGCGCACAGCCTGCAGCGGCTCCACGCCTCGCGACAGCGCTGCGGCAAAGCCACCATTGAAGGCATCCCCCGCACCGGTGGTTTCGACAACCGGCCCGGCACTGATGGCGGGGATATGGTCGGAGCGGTCCTTCGAGTGCAGCAGCGCGCCCTTGTCGCCGAGCGTTACGATGACCGTGCCGACGCCCTTTTCAAGCAGCTTGCCGGCGGCGGCACGCGCCTCATCGACCGAGGAGACTTTCAGTCCGGTCAATTCCTCCGTCTCGGTCTCGTTCGGCGTGAGATAGTCGCAGAGCGCGTAGATGCGGTCGGGAAGCTTTGCCGCGGGAGCGGGGTTGAGGATGGTCGTCACCCCTGCCCCGCGCGCGATCTCCAGCGCCCGCATCGCGGCATCGATCGGCTGTTCGAGCTGCGTCACGAAGACGCCGGCGCCACGAATCAGATCGCCGTTGGCCTCGATATCGGCTGGCGAGATCAGCATGGCGGCGCCGGGGCTGACGATGATGGCGTTGTTGCCGCTGCCCTCCTCGACGAAGATGTAGGCAGCGCCGGTATAGCTGTCCGGCGTGTCGATGACGGCGCTCTTCACCCCGGCATCCTGCCAGGTCCGCTTGGCCATGTCGGCGAAGGCGTCGATGCCAAGCCGGGTCAGGAAGGTGGTGTCGGCACCGAGCTTGCCGGCGGCAACGGCCTGGTTCGACCCCTTGCCACCCGGACCCAGCTTGAACGAATTGCCGAGGATCGTCTCGCCCATGCGCGGCTGGCGATCGGCGCGATAGGCGGTGTCGGCGACAAAGACGCCCAAAATGACGACAGGCTTGCCGGTGGCCATGCTGCTACTCCGCATCCGGCGGCACCACGCCCTTGCGGAAGGCGAAGCAGCCATAGAAGCGGCGTTCGCCGGTCTGGATGACGCAATAGGCCTGCTTGGCGCGCTCATAGAAGGCATAGCGCTCAACGGAAATCATCGGCCAGGCCTTGCCTTCGGCCGTGTCGATCTCCTTTTGCACTTCCTTCTGCACCGGCGGGATCTCGTCCGGCTTGCCGACGATTTCCATGCGCGCAGCGGAGTCATCGACGAATGTGTCCAAGGGATAAAGCGACAACACCGCCTTCACCACCTCGGCCGCCGATGCATCGATGCGCAGCAGCCTGCCGTGCACGGTCTGCTTCGCCACCGAATCCGACGGGAAATTGGTGTCGGCGATGATCAGGTCATCGCCATGGCCCATCGCCCGCAATGCCTGCAGCACGTCGGCATTGAGCAGCGGATTGATGCCTTTGAGCATGATAGTCCTCGTGAAGTCCGTTTGAGATCAGAGACGCTTGCCTGTCTCGGCTTCGAAAAGATGGATCTGGTCGAGCCTCGGCTTCAGGGTCAGCGTGTCGCCGGGCTTGAAATCGTGGCGTTCACGGAACAGCGCCACCATCTCGCCCTCGCCGAAGCGCAGGAACACCAGCGTTTCCGAGCCGGTCGGCTCGACCACCGAAATCTTCGCCGGCACGCCATCGGGATGGATCTCCAGATGCTCCGGTCGCACGCCATAGACGACGGCCTGCCCGTCCTGCGCGGCGCTGTTCGGGGCAATCGGGAACAGCGTGCCAGCGATCTCGACGCCCGGCTTGTCGCCCTTGCGCATGATGCCCTTGAGCAGGTTCATCGACGGCGAGCCGATGAAGCCGGCGACAAACAAATTGGCCGGCCGGTCGAACAGCTCCAGCGGCGCGCCGACCTGCTCGATGCGGCCATCGCGCATGACGACGATCTTGTCGGCCATGGTCATGGCCTCGATCTGGTCGTGGGTGACGTAGATCGTGGTGGTCTTCAGCCGCTGGTGCAATTCCTTGATCTCGGTGCGCATCTGCACGCGCAGCTTGGCGTCGAGATTGCTGAGTGGCTCGTCGAACAGAAACACCTGTGGATTGCGCACGATAGCGCGCCCCATCGCCACGCGCTGGCGCTGACCACCGGAGAGCTGCCGGGGATAGCGCTTCAGATAGGGATTGAGATCGAGGATGTCGGCGGCGCGCTTGACCCGCTCGGCGACCTCGGCCGGATCGGTTTTGCGCAGCTTGAGGGCAAAAGCCATGTTCTGCTCCACCGTCTTGTGCGGGTAGAGCGCGTAGTTCTGGAACACCATGGCGATGTCGCGCTTGGCCGGCGGCAGATGATTGACGACGCGATCGCCGATGGCGATCGTGCCGCCGGAAACGGTCTCCAGCCCGGCCACCATTCTGAGCAGCGTGGACTTGCCGCAACCCGAGGGGCCAACCAGCACCACGAACTGTCCGTCGGCGATGTCGACGCTGACCTCATGCAGAACCTTGACGGTTCCAAACGCCTTGGCCACCTTGCTGATTGCGACTTGAGCCATCATCCTCCCTCTCGTTGCGGTGAAGCTAGCCAACGCCAACGGCAAGGGCAAGTCGGTCTCTTATAGATAAAAATCCATTCTCGTTGACACGGCATCCCGTTGTGCGAATAGTGATAGTTGCCAATCCGAATGCCGGACCTTTCACCCGGAAAGCGGAACTCCAGGCGACGCAGGGTGGGGTCCCACGTCCCCGTTTTATCGAGGAGAACCGTCGACGTCTCGGCGTCCGAATTTTTGGCATATCAATTCACGGTCTTGTTCTGGGAGGAATGGTAGATGAGAGTCGGTCTTTACGAGAAAATGGTCGGCGCGGGAGCAACCCGACGCGACATATTGAAGGGTGCGGCCAGCATGGCCGCCATCGCCGCCGCATCCGGCGCCGGGCTTGGCGCGTTCACGCGTCCAGCCTCCGCCGCCAGCGAGCTGCGCACGAAAATCCTGCAGATCCCCGGTGTCGGCAAGGGTCAGCCTACCGACGCCGACTTCCAGAAGGTCGGTGAGCTTTGCCTGGAGGCAACCAAGGCCAACGTCAAGGAAGGCGAATTCGCCGGCGTCGAGCTGACCTTCATGGGTCTCAACAACCAAAACCTGCACAACGTGCTGTTCCGCGGCTTCCTGAAGCCGTGGGAGGCCTATACCGGCGCCAAGATCAGCTGGATCGACCTGGCGCAGGCCGACTACAATGCCCGCCTGCAGCAGTCGATCGCCACCGGCACTGTCGACTTCGACATCATCGAGATGGGCGCGCCGTTCGAAGGCGATGTCTGCGGCAAGGGCCTGACGTCAGAGATGCCCGACTGGGTCAAGAAGCAGATCGATTTCGACGATCTGGTCAATTATCTGAAGCCGCCGGTCGGCACCTGGGACGGCAAGCAGTATCGCGTCACCATCGACGGCGACACACACAATTTCAACTACCGCACCGACGTGTTTGCCGATGCCGACCTCGCCAAGCAGTGGAAGGACGGTGGCGGGGCCGGCGAATGGGGCGTGCCGAAGACCTGGCAGCAGGTGCAGGCTGTCACCAAGTTCCTCAAGGGCAAGAAATTCAAGGGCCAGGACGTCTATGGCTATCTCGATGCGCCCAAGCCCTGGGGCGGGTTCGGCTTCTACTTCCTCGGCAGCCGTGCCACCGCCTATGCCAAGCATCCCGATGACAAGGCATGGCTGTTCGACGCCGATACGATGAAGCCGCGCATCAACAATCCGGCCTGGGTGCGCGCCATCCAGGACGTGATCGACGCGCTGCCGTCCGAACCGGCGGACCAGATCAACGCCGACCCGAACACCACCGGCTTCCAGCAGTTCCTGGCTGGCACCGGGTCGATGATCCCCTGGTGGGGCGACATCGGCTCCAACGTCAAGACCAACGATTCCTCGGTCATCGGCGACGTCACCGGCTTCTCGATCCTGCCGGGTTCGGACGATGTCTACAATTCCAAGACCGGCAAGTGGGAAAAGCTCGCCAGCGGGCCAAACTACTCACCGAACTGCGCCTATCTCGGCTGGGGCGTCTATGTCATGGCCCGCGTCGACAAGGACGAGAAGAAGAAAAAGGCGGCATGGTCCGCCGCCGCCCATCTCGGCGGCAAGGACCTGTCGATCTGGACGGCGATGTATCCGTCCGGCTTCCAGCCCTACCGCAACTCGCATTTCGATATTCCGGAATGGGTGGCGGCCGGCTACGACGAGGCCTTCATCACTTCCTACCTCAAGTCGGAAGGCGACAGCTACAATCATCCGAACGCGGCGATCGAGCCACGCATCCCCGGCATCTTCCAGTACTATTCCGCCGCCGAGGATATTTTGGCCAACACCTTCGCCGGCAAGATGAAGGCACAGGAAGGCGCCGACGCCATCGCCGCCGCCTGGGAAAAGCTCACCGACCAGATCGGTCGCGAAAAGCAGGTCAAGCTCTACAAGGCCTCGCTCGGCCTGGCCTGATCGTAGCATGAACCTGGGGTCCGGCGACGAGAGCCGCCGGACCCCGTCCTGACCGGCGTGGCCGGTCGCGAAGTGCCTTTTGCAAACGGACGAGACGCGTGGCTAACCAGACTTTGCCCACCAATGATTGGCCGGCAAACGCCGTCCCATCCGACCTCATCCCGCCAGGCCGCAAACGGCTCGGCTGGGCGCTGATGGCCGCTGCAACGCTCGGCCTGCTGGCAACGATCCTTGTTCAGATCCTTTACAAGAGCGAGGTCGACACGATCGGCTTCGAGACGTGGCGCCCCGTCGTCTACGCCTATGTGCTGTGGGGCGTGGCGATCGGCATCGGCCAGGTGCTGACGCGCGGCGAGGACGGCCAGCGCGCGCTGTTCCTGCTGCCGGCGCTGCTCTTCACCATCGCCATGGTGATCTTCCCGACCCTGTTCGGCTTCTATATCGCGCTGACCGACTGGAACCTTAGCTCCTTCAGCGGGCGCAGGTTCAACGGGCTCGACAATTTCTGGCAGATGCTGGCCGATCCCTATTATCGCAATGCGCTGTTCAACATGGTGCTCTACGTGCTCGCCGTGCTGGTCGAATATGTCATCGCCTTCGGCCTGGCGCTGTTGCTCAACGCCCAGATCCGCGCGCGAAAATTCTTCCGCGTCGTCTTCCTGATGCCGCTGATGCTGTCGCCGGTCGCGGTGTCGTGGATGGTCGGCAAGTCGCTGATGGAATATCGCTTCGGGCCGGCAGCAACGCTGGCGCGTCATCTCGGCTGGGAAAACCCGGCCTTCTTCTCGGATCCGATCATCGCCCGCATCTCAATCATGGTGCTGGACGCCTGGACCTTCATCCCGTTCATGATGATCATGCTGCTCGCCGGCCTGCAGGCGATGTCGCGCGAGATCCTCGAAGCGGCACGGGTCGACGGCGCCAATGCGTGGCAAACCTTCTGGCAGGTCACCTTCCCGCTGATGCTGCCGGTTTCGGTGACGGCGGTCATCCTGCGCATCATCTTCAAGCTGAAGCTCGCCGACATCATCATCACGGTGACATCAGGCGGGCCAGGCGGCGCCACCGATTCCGTCTCCAGTTTCATCTACCGCGAATACCGCGACCGCTCCAATGTCGGTTACGGCACCATGCTGGCGATGGCCTATCTGGTCATCATCGTCGTGTTCGTGACCTGGCTGCTGAAATTCGCCAACCGCTTCGTGCGCAACGTCAACTGAGCGGTGGGATCATGAGCGTTCAAACCACCGAATACACCGTTTCCGAAATCCGCTCTCCAGCGAGCTTCATCACCAGCCGTGTCTTCATCTATGGCGCGCTGGTGTTCTGGGCCTTCATCTGCCTGTTCCCGATCTACTGGACGCTAACCACCTCGTTCAAATCGGCGGTCGATGTCACGCAAGGCCATCTGATCCCCTTCGTCGACTTCCAGCCGGACTGGAAGGGCTGGCGATCGCTCGGCCTGTCGCCGGATTCGATCTTCCAGACCTCCACGGTGCGCGATGAGTTCTTCAAGCGCTTCATGAATTCGGTCATCACCTCGGTCGGCGCGTCGAGCCTTGCCATCGTCATCGGCAGCCTCGCCGCCTACGGCCTCACGCGCTACCGCTACAAGTTCGCCTGGTTCAAGAACGAGGACATCTCGTTCTTCTTCCTGTCGCAGCTGATCCTGCCGCCGGTGGTGCTGGCACTGCCGTTCCTGGTGCTCTACCGCGAAGTCGGCCTGCTCGACACGCGCATCGGGCTGATCCTGCTCTACACGCTGATGGTGTTGCCGATCGTCATCTGGATCATGCGCGACCAGTTCAATTCCATCCCCGTAGAGCTCGAGGAAGCGGCCCTCGTCGATGGCCTGTCTATCTGGGGCGCCTTTTTCCGCATCGTCATGCCGATCGCCCTGCCAGGCATGGTCGCCGCCTTCATCCTGGCGATGGTGCTGTGCTGGAACGAGTATTTCTTCGCCGCGCTTTTGACCTCGACCGATGCCAAGACCATTCCTGTCATGGTGGCGAGCCAGACCGGCTCGCAAGGCATCAACTGGTGGTCGATGGCAGCGCTTGCCACCGCGGCCATAGCGCCGCTGGCGGTCATCGGCATTGCCTTGGAACGCTATCTCATCATGGGCATGACGGCGGGAGCCGTGAAGTGACGACCCAATACTGGTTCGCGCGCAACATTCGCGTGGGCTACGACCGCTACGGCAAGGGCGTCATGCCGATTGCCTGGCAGGGTCGGGCCGTCATCGCCGGTTTTGTATTGGCAATGCTCTGTGGCGGCTTGCTCATGGCTCTGGTGGGCTTCTATGCCAACCACCTTGCTCTCGGCATAGCCCTTTACGTCATCCTGGCGATAGCCGGCGCCGGCACGTTCATCTGGGCCGTGGCCACCAAGAGCGATCCGGACAAGTCGATCGCCGACTACCGGGCGGAGCGGTTGAAAAGCCGGGATTAGGCCTTCAGGATCGCGCGCAGGTGATCCATGATCATGGCGACGCCCTTGTGCCCGAGTTCCGCCGATGCATCCTTGGCATCAGCCGTATACCAGCCGGTATTGTCGGCGAAGTGGGCCGTATCGACGGCCTCCGGACATAGCGCCAGCATCAGCGATGTCTCGCCGATGCCGGCATGGTCGAACGGGTACTTGCCGTTCATGGCGGCGGGCATGAGCGGATGCACCTGCACCCAGTTGAAGAAATTCTCCCCCGCGGCATGTCCGGCATAATAGTCGACCATCGTCTCGGAGCCCCACCAGCCCTCGCCGCGCTGCTTCTCGAGGAAACGGAAAATCGCCTGCCTGCCAGCGGTCTTGAAGGCGAGATCGGTCGGCATGCCGGCAGCGAAGTTTTCCGTCTGGTGATGGATGATGGCGTGGATGTTGCGGAAGCCGATGCGCAACAGGCTGTAGAACAGTTCCTCGCCGAACGGCGCCAGCTGATTGCCGCCGACCTGTACCGAACCCGTGCCTTCCGGCGGCGCCACCGCGTAGCTCGCAGCACCGTAGTAGAAGGGCGGCAGGATGACGACGTCCCTCTCCTTCTCGAACAGCTCCAGCGTCTTGATGACGGCCAGCGTGTCCATGCCGACAGCCATGTGCTCGCCATGGTATTCGAGCACGCCAAGCGGCAACGCGAGCGGCCAATTCTCAGCGATCGCCTTGCGAATCTGGTGCGGCAGCATCAGTTCATAACGCATGGTCTATTCCATGTTGGTGTGGCGGGCGCGCATGGCTTCGGGCGACGCACCGGTCAGGCATTTGAGCTTCAGCACCATCACCTCGAACAGCAGGAACAGCGCGCCTTCGAACACCGAGCCCATCGGCAGCACCGATGTCTTTTGCGATCCCTGGTCATTGGCCATTGTCTGCGCCGGGATGAGCAGCGTGAAATCAGCCCGCTTCGCCGCGCGGCCTTCGGCCTGAGCGGTCAACAGGAGGTTGGTTGCACCTGCATCGTGCGCGACCTGCATCAAGGTCAGCACCGTCGAGGTCTCTCCTGGTCCGGAACTGGCCAGGAAGGCATCGCCTGGGCCCAGCGGCGGCGTGGTCATGTCACCGACCACCGAGACCGGCAGGCCGAGGTGATAGAGCCGCATGGCGAAACCCTTGACCTGCAAAGCCTCGCGGCCGCAGCCATAGACGACGATCTGCCTGGCTTCGGCCAACAGCTTGCAGGCGGAATCGATGCGGCTCTCATCCACGCGCGCCAGCACGGCGCCGAGTTCGTCGAGCGCGGTTCCAAACAGGTTTTCGTTCTTGTCGCTCACCGCTGACCCGCCCCGAAATCGCCGTGGGATTTTCCACGAACAGCTTGATTTCGTTCATGCTAGCAACCGCGAAAATGCGTGTCCAACACTGCGCGGCGCTTTTGCCTGATCACAGGCATGATAGTGTCATGTCAGACAAATCAAGCCAGGACACACCAGGACATGAAGACACGGCATTTCGACCGCATCGGCAATGGCGGGATCACCTTTACCGAGCTCGGCTTCGGCACGGCGCCGCTCGGCAATCTCTACCGCGCCGTCTCCGACGAGGATGCCAATGCCACGCTCGATGCCGCCTGGGCGACCGGCTGCCGCTACTACGACACCGCGCCGCTCTATGGGCTCGGCCTGTCGGAAACACGGCTCAACCCGTTCCTGCGCGGCAGGAAGCGCGACGACTATGTGCTGTCGAGCAAGGTCGGCCGCCTGATGCGCGCTTGCCCGCCGGAGCAGCGCACGGGCATCGGCAAGTTCTTCGACACGCCATCGCGTAGGGAAGTCTACGATTACAGCTATGACGGCGTGATGCGGTCATTTGAGGCCTCGCTAGAGCGGCTCGGCGTCGACCGGATCGACATCCTGTTCGTGCACGATGTCGACATCTTCACCCATGGCAGCAAGGAGGCGTCCGACCAGCGCATCGAGGAATTCATGCGCTCGGGCTATTACGGGTTGCTGTCGCTGCGCGACCAGGGCGTCATCAAGGCGTTCGGCGGCGGCATCAACGAATGGCAGGTTGCCCAGACGCTGGCCGAGCGCGGCGATTTCGACCTGTTCCTGCTTGCCGGGCGCTACACGCTGCTGGAACAGGAGGCGCTTGCCACCTTCCTGCCGCTCTGCCAGAAGCGCGGCATCGGCATCGTGCTGGGCGGCCCCTACAATTCCGGCATCCTGGCGACAGGACCGAAGCCCGGCGCCTACTACGACTATTCAGAGGCGCCCAAGGACATTCTCGAGCGGGTCGCCGGCATTGAGGCTGTCTGCAAGCGCCATGGCATCAGGCTGATCGAGGCGGCGCTGCAATTTCCGCTGCTGCATCCCTCGGTGGTCTCGGTGATCCCCGGTGGCCAGCGGCCAAGCGAGGTCGAAAGCAACCGGTCACTGCTCGACGCGAAACTGCCAGCGGCCCTTTGGGCCGATCTCAAGAAGGAAGGCCTGATGCGCGCGGATGCGCCGACAGCATAGCGCGGCGATCATCCAAAGCAGAGCGCGGGCACAAAAATGAAAAGCCGGGCGAGCCCGGCTTTTCTGTCTCTGAAAAAGAAAAACGCGTTTAGTTGACTGCGTCCTTGAGGCCCTTGCCGGCCGAAAACTTCGGCACGGTGCGTGCCGGGATCTGCACTTCGGCGCCGGTCTGCGGGTTGCGGCCGGTGGAGGCCGCACGCTTTGACACGGTGAAATTGCCAAAGCCGACAAGCCGGACATCGCCGCCCTTCTTCAGTTCGCCGGTGATCACGGAAAATACCGCATCGACCGCCGACTGCGCGTCACCCTTCGAAATGCTCGCGGCGTCGGCGACAGCGGACACCAGTTCGTTCTTGTTCATAAAAATTCCCTTCCATGAGAACACCGGAACTAACGACTCATCCGGCAGGAAACGGACTTTAGAAAGAAGCGCTCCCGCAACCAAGTCGAAAAGGCAGGAAAAAAGCGGAAAAAGCCCGGAAATCCGGGGTTTTTCACATGAAAAAGCCGGGCGCGAGGCCCGGCTTTCCGTTTGTGCACTGCAACTTTAGCAAATATTAATGCATGGCCCCGAAAACCGATGTCGGTTTCCGGAAAGGACCATGCATAAGTCCCAAGTGTTAGAGCGTCCTTTGCGCGCCCAATTGGACGCGCGGCGCTCTAATGCGCAAGCGACTTTCCAGCGTCGTCAACGCTGTCGGTCGTGGCCGGCGGATTGACCGGTTCGACCCACTCGATCGGCTCCGGCATACGCACCAGCGCGTGCCGCAACACCTCGCCAACGCGCGAGACCGGAATGATCTCCATGCCGTTCTTCACATTGTCCGGAATCTCCGCCAGATCCTTGGCGTTGTCTTCCGGGATCAGCACCTTCTTGATGCCGCCGCGCAATGCGGCGAGCAGCTTTTCCTTCAGGCCGCCGATCGGCAAGATGCGGCCGCGAAGCGTTATCTCGCCAGTCATCGCCACATCGGCGCGGACCGGAATACCCGTCAGCACCGACACAATGGCTGTCGCCATGGCAGCACCAGCGGACGGGCCGTCCTTCGGCGTGGCGCCTTCCGGCAAGTGGACGTGGATGTCACGCTTGTCGAACAGCGGCGGTTCGATGCCGAAATCGATGGCGCGCGAGCGGACATAAGAGGCCGCCGCCGAAATCGATTCCTTCATCACGTCGCGTAGATTGCCGGTCACCGTCATGCGACCCTTGCCGGGCATCATGACGCCTTCGACCGTCAGCAGCTCGCCGCCGACTTCCGTCCAGGCAAGACCGGTGACGACACCGACCTGATCGTCGGCCTCGACCTGGCCGAAGCGGAAGCGCTGGACACCGAGGTAGTCGGCAAGGTTCGCCGCCGTGATGCTCACCGTCTTCTTCTTCGTCTTCAGGATCTCGGTCACCGCCTTGCGCCCAAGCTTCATCAGCTCGCGCTCCAGGCTCCGGACACCCGCTTCACGGGTGTAGGTCTGGATGATGGCGCGGATCGCGTCCTCGCCAACGGAGAACTCCTTCGGCTGCAGCGCGTGATCGCGGATCACCTTCGGCATCAGATGCCGCTTGGCGATTTCGATCTTCTCGTCCTCGGTGTAGCCGGCGATACGGATGATCTCCATGCGGTCCATCAAGGGCGCAGGGATGTTCAGCGTGTTCGCCGTCGTCACGAACATCACGCTCGACAGGTCGTATTCGACCTCGAGGTAATGGTCCATGAACGTCGAGTTCTGCTCGGGATCGAGCACCTCGAGCAGCGCCGACGACGGATCGCCACGGAAGTCCTGGCCCATCTTGTCGATCTCGTCGAGCAGGAAGAGCGGATTGGACTTCTTCGCCTTCTTCATCGACTGGATGACCTTGCCGGGCATCGAGCCGATATAGGTCCGCCGATGGCCACGAATCTCGGCTTCGTCACGCACGCCGCCCAGCGCCATGCGGATGAATTCGCGACCTGTCGCCTTGGCGATCGACTTGCCGAGCGAGGTCTTGCCAACGCCGGGAGGGCCGACGAGGCACAGGATCGGCCCCTTCAGCTTCTTCTGGCGGCTCTGCACGGCCAGGTACTCGACGATGCGGTCCTTGACCTTGTCGAGGCCGAAGTGATCGGTGTCGAGCACGTTCTGCGCGAAAGCCAAGTCCTGCTTGACCTTGGAGTTCTTGCCCCACGGAATCGACAGGATCCAGTCGAGATAGTTGCGCACGACGGTCGATTCCGCCGACATCGGCGACATCGTCCTGAGCTTCTTCAACTCGGCTTCCGCCTTTTCGCGGGCCTCCTTGGAGAGCTTGGTCTTCTTGATGCGCGCCTCGATCTCGGCAGCCTCGTCGCGGCCGTCCTCGCCTTCGCCGAGCTCCTTCTGGATCGCCTTCATCTGCTCGTTGAGGTAGTATTCGCGCTGCGTCTTCTCCATCTGACGCTTGACGCGCGAGCGGATGCGCTTCTCCACCTGCAGGACGGAGATTTCGGCTTCCATGAAGCCCATCGCCTTTTCCAGCCGCTCCTTGACCGAGAGCGTGGCCAGCATTTCCTGCTTTTCAGGGATCTTGATGGCGAGATGCGAGGCAACCGTATCGGCGAGTTTGGAATAGTCGTCGATCTGGCTGGCAGCACCCACCACTTCAGGCGAGATCTTCTTGTTCAGCTTGACGTAGTTCTCGAAGTCGGTGACGACCGAGCGGGCCAGCGCCTCAACCTCGACCTCTTCCTCCTCCGGCTCGACCAACGCCGTGGCGCGGGCTTCGTGGAAGTCGGGACGATCGGTGAAGGAGACGATTTTCGCACGCGAAGCGCCCTCGACCAGAACCTTGACGGTGCCGTCGGGCAGCTTCAGCAATTGCAGCACATTGGCGAGCGTGCCGATGTCGAAGATGGCATCGGGCTCGGGATCGTCATCGGCGGCATTCATCTGGGTGGCAAGCAGGATCTGCTTCTCCTGACCCATCACCTCTTCCAGCGCCTTGATCGACTTTTCACGCCCGACAAAGAGCGGAACGATCATGTGCGGAAACACCACGATGTCGCGCAGTGGGAGGACTGCGAAGACGCCGTCGCTGGGAGCCTTGGATATTTTGGCCATTGTCCAACCTTTCATGTCGCGGCCACCATCAGGCCAACCGCGAATCTCATATTAACGACCGGGGATCGTTCCGCCTACCACCGTTTGTGACGGGAGTTTTACAGCACAGAATTCGGCACCTCGGCCTTCCAGTGTTAGGTGGATGCACGCGGGGCAAAGATCAAGAGTTAACATCGCCGGCAAATCCACTCCATCACCGAGGTCGGGTGTCCTTCACAGCAAAACGGCGCCGCAACGGCGCCGTTCCACAAAAATATGGGGTCAGTTGCCATATCAGGCGCTGACATTGCCCTTCTTTTCCTTCTGTTCGGAGTAGATATAGAGCGGCCGGGCACTGCCGGTCACCACTTCCTCCGAAATCACCACTTCACGCACGCCCTCGAGCGCGGGCAGTTCGAACATGGTGTCGAGCAGGATCGCTTCCATGATCGAGCGTAGGCCGCGGGCGCCGGTCTTGCGCTCGATGGCGCGCTTGGCGATCGCCGACAGCGCGTTCTCGTGGAAGGTCAGGTCGACATTTTCCATCTCGAACAGCCGCTGATACTGCTTGACCAGAGCGTTCTTCGGCTCGGTCAGGATCTGGATCAGCGCCGGCTCGTCGAGGTCCTCCAGCGTCGCCAGAACCGGCAGACGGCCGACGAACTCGGGGATGAGGCCGAATTTCAACAGATCCTCGGGCTCGACCAGGCGGAAGACATCGCCGGTGCGACGATCCTCCGGAGAAGCGACGATGGCGCCGAAGCCGATCGAGGTCTTTCTGCCGCGATCCGAGATGATCTTGTCCAGGCCGGCGAAGGCGCCGCCGCAGATGAACAGGATGTTGGCGGTGTCGACCTGCAGGAATTCCTGCTGCGGATGCTTCCTGCCGCCCTGCGGCGGCACGGAGGCGACGGTGCCTTCCATGATCTTCAGCAGTGCCTGCTGCACGCCCTCGCCCGACACGTCGCGGGTGATCGAGGGATTGTCGGACTTGCGCGAAATCTTGTCGATCTCGTCGATGTAGACGATGCCGCGCTGGGCGCGCTCGACATTGTAGTCGGCCGACTGCAGCAGCTTCAGGATGATGTTCTCGACGTCCTCGCCGACATAACCGGCTTCGGTCAGCGTCGTCGCGTCCGCCATGGTGAACGGCACGTCGATGATGCGGGCGAGCGTCTGCGCAAGCAGCGTCTTGCCGCAACCGGTCGGGCCGATCAGCAGGATGTTGGACTTGGCCAGCTCGACGTCGTTGTTCTTGCCGGCATGCGCAAGGCGTTTGTAGTGGTTGTGGACGGCCACCGACAGTACGCGCTTGGCGTAGGGCTGGCCGATCACATAGTCGTCGAGAACCTTGAGGATCTCCTGCGGTGTCGGCACGCCCTCGCGCGACTTCACCATCGAGGTTTTGTTCTCCTCGCGGATGATGTCCATGCAGAGCTCGACGCATTCGTCGCAGATGAAGACCGTCGGACCGGCGATCAGCTTGCGCACCTCATGCTGGCTTTTGCCGCAAAACGAGCAATAAAGCGTGTTCTTCGAGTCACCGCTGTTGTTGCCGACCTTGCTCATTTTCCTGTCCTTTCATGGCCGCCCGCCGATGGTCTGGCTGAAAGGGCGCATATTCTAACTATCGCGGGAATTCGCCGCCGCCAGTGTCCCGGCTCCCGCAACGTATTCCGTACGAAACACAAATCAGAAAACGTGGCAATGATTCGCAGCAACCCCACACAAAGCTAAGCCGTCGAAAATCAACATAGCCTTAACGTAGGCAATCCTGACCGTCGAGGGAACAGCCAATTGTGGCCGAAATGCCGCAAGAGGCGCCAAAAGCGCGTGATGGTGCCATCCAACTGCCACCCAGCCCTTATGCCACGGCGGCTTCAGGCGGCTCGCGCGACGAAATGACCTTGTCGATGAGGCCGAAATCCTTGGCTTCGTCGGCGGTCATGAAATGGTCGCGGTCGAGCGTGCGTTCAATCTCCTCGTAGGTCTTGCCGGTGTGCTTGACATAGACCTCATTGAGACGGCGCTTCAGCTTGACGATGTCCATGGCGTGGCGCTCGATGTCGGAAGCCTGGCCCTGGAAGCCGCCCGACGGCTGGTGAACCATGATGCGGGCGTTCGGCGTGGCGAAGCGCATGTCCTTGTGGCCGGCGGTCAGGAGCAGCGAGCCCATCGAGGCGGCCTGGCCGATGCAGAGCGTCGATACGGCCGGCTTGATGAACTGCATGGTGTCATAGATCGCCATGCCCGAGGTGACCACGCCGCCCGGCGAATTAATGTAGAGGTTGATTTCCTTCTTCGGATTCTCGGCTTCGAGGAATAAAAGCTGTGCGCAGACCAGCGTCGCCATGCCGTCCTCGACCGGACCGGTGATGAAAATGATGCGCTCCTTGAGGAGGCGCGAGAAAATGTCGTAGGCCCGCTCGCCGCGATTGGTCTGTTCGACCACCATCGGAACGAGGTTCATGTAGGTTTCGACGGGGTTCTTCATCAGATATCTCTTATCTCGCGGTGGGATTCCGGCGCCGGGAAGGTTGGCAGATCGGGCAGAATCGGGACTGGATCGTTATTCCGTAGATAGGATGCCGGCTCATCCTTGTGCAAGGCCGACCCGTCCTAGCCATCTGGGTAAGTCGAATCAAGCTTTACGGCCAAGGATTCGCACCTGCGCCGGTCTGGGGCAGCCGCGCCGATCCGCAGCGTAGCAGTTTCTTAACCGCGTCACTTAACGAAATGCGGCAAAACCGCTTTTCTACGCAACGGCTTGCCCTACAATCCAACGTTGAACTTATGTGTAAAGTTCAAACAGGGGGAGTGTCATGTTCAGGAGAAGCGCATCCTTCGCCATTGCCGGGCTGGCCATGCTCGGCACGACTTCGCAGACGGCGGCCGGCGGCCGCGCCGTGGAATGCTACGAACCGGTCCGCACGCCGGCGGTATACGACACGGTCTATGAAGACGTGATGGTCAACCCACCCGGCCAGCAGGTCGACTACACCCCGCCCATCTACGGCACGCGCGAACGCGTGGTGATGACCGTTCCGGCACAGGTGAGCTACGAGATCGTGCCCGCCATCACCCGCACCGTCTACCACACGGTGCAAGTCGACGACGGCGGCTATTCCTGGGAATGGCGCGTCATCCACGGCCGCAGGGTGTTGTGCAAGATCTGGCACAAGGCACGTTATGAGCGCGTCGCCGAGACGGTGGTGATCCAGCCCGAGCGCACGCGACGTGTCGTCATTCCAGCGCAGTACGACAAGATTGCCGAGGAAGTGCTGATACAGCCGGAGCAAAGGCGCATCATCGATGTACCTGCCTCCTACCAGACCGTCGCGCGGCGCGTGGTGGTCCGCGAAGGGTCGTCAGGCTGGCGGCGCGTGCATATTCCCAGGCATTGCCAGGATTAATTCAGGTTCGGGCGGACGCTCAGGCCACCTCCGCCCGCAGCCATGCTTTCAGTCCCGCGACGTCGCCGTCGCCGACAGCCGCGGCAACGCGCCTGCCAACCGCCGCGCCGAACTTGTAGCCGTGGCCGGAGCAGGCTGAGACGATCAGGCACCTGCCCTTCTCTTGCGCCATGAATTTCTCGTCGGCGGTGAAAGTGTAGGCGCAGGTGACGACCTCGGTCACCTCATATTCCTCGATGCGGGCGATCGGTGGCGAAAACAGGTTGCGGATCGCCTCGCCCTCACCCGGCACCGGGTCACGATTCCAGTCGGCGTCGCTGGTGGGCACCCTGTGCAACCCGGAGCCGAATTTCATGCCAGCGCCGCCCGAGGGCGGGATTGCGTAACCGTCGACAGAACCGCCAATATCAAGGATCACCGGTGACGCATCCCAGGCGGCCTTGAGGTCGGCTGGCGGTTCGACATAGGCGAGTGCAGTCCGATAGGTCTTCAGCTCGCCATCCAGTTCCGGAAACAGTTTCAGCACCCAGGCGCCGGCCGCGACGACAATGCGATCGGCCTGCATGGTTTCACCACCTTCGAGCACGATATGGCCGGCATCGGCGTCGATGGCGGTGACCTTGCTGTTTTCGTAGACATTGGCGCCTTGGGCGCGCAACCACTTCGCCAGGCTGGAGGCGATCTTGCGGGAATGCAGCGCGCCGCCTTCGGTCGAAAAATAGGCATAGCGGAACGAGCCGGCTTGCAAAAACGGCCAGCGTTTCACGGCTGCGTCCGATTCCAGCAACTCAAAAGGGAAATTCCCCGCTTCCAGACCCTCGCGGTACTCCTCTGCCTCGTCGCCCGGCTCACGCGAAATGCAGACAAACCCGCGCGCATCGAGGTGGCTTTCGCCGAGATCGGCCCACATCTCGTCCCAGGCCTGATAGGCCTCGGTGATCAGCCGGCCGTAGCCACTTCCGGCCCGGTAGGCGCGGCGGATGACGCGATGATGGTCGCCCGACGCCGCCAACGGATTGGGAATAGGCCCCTGCTCGACGATGGAGACGCTGTGGCCGGCCTTGACCAGCGACCATGCCGTGGAGAGACCGGCAATACCCGCGCCGACAACGATCACATTCATCCGCTCAGACCTTCCACAGCCGCCACGGCTGGATCAATTCATGGGGTATCGCGCGCCAACATACGGTCTGGAATGAGGCTGGCAAGCCGCGCTATGGGTCTGGCATGACCAAATTGACGCTGCCCTATCTGGCCCTTGATCCAGCCACTCGCCAGCTGCGGCTCGACCCGCACGAGCCGGCTTTCTTCCTGAACCCTTATGAGGCCTATGGTTTCCTGCATGGCGTATCGAATGCCTTCTTCTGGGAAGAATTCGGCTTCTTGTGCTTTGGCGGCTTCGACGATGTCAACCGGCTGCTGCGCGACCGCCGCTTCGGTCGCCAGAACCCCGCCGGTATTCCCGACAGCCGTGGCAACGGCCAGGACCGAAGCCATCTCAAGGCGTTCGACGGCATCGAAGCGAACTCCATGCTCGAGCTGGAACCGCCCGTGCACACGCGGCTGAGGACGCTGGTCAACCGCGCCTTCGTCTCGCGCCAGGTCGAGCGGCTGCGGCCACGTGTCGAAGCGCTCGCCAACGAGCTGATCGACCGCTTCGATCCGAGCGGCCCCGTCGACCTTTTGCCCGCCTTCGCGGCCCCGTTGCCGATCACCATCATCGCCGAAATGCTCGGCGTGCCGGTCGAGATGGGGTCCCAACTGCTCGACTGGTCACATCAAATGGTCGCCATGTACATCCATGGCCGCACGCGCGAGACCGAGGAGACGGCCAATCGCGCCGCAGGCCAATTTGCCGATTTCCTGCGTGGCTACGTCACCGAGCGTCGCAAGAATCCCGGCGACGACCTGCTGTCGCTGCTGATTTCGGCGCAGGAGGACGGCCAAAAACTGTCCGAGGACGAGATGGTGTCCTCGGCGATCCTGCTGCTCAATGCCGGCCATGAAGCGACCGTGCACCAGACCGGCAACGCAGTGCGCTCGATCCTGGCGCAAGGCGGCGATCCGCGACGCTTCTTCGCCTCGCCCGAAGCGACCGCTGCCACCGTCGAGGAATGCCTGCGCTTCGACGCGCCGCTGCATATGTTCATGCGCTACGCCTATCAGGAGATCGAGATTGCGCCTGGCATCGTGGTGCAGCCGGGCCAGACGATCGGGCTTTTGCTCGGCATGGCCAATCATGATCCGCGCGCTTTCGCCGAACCGCTGGCCTTCCGGCCGGACCGGACAGACCAGAAGAACGTGTCCTTCGGCGCCGGCATCCATTTCTGCATCGGCGCGCCGCTGGCGCGGCTCGAATTGCAGATGTCGCTGAAAACCCTGTTCGAACGGCAGCCAAAGCTCCATCTTGCCGAACAGCCGCGCTTCCGCGACACTTACCACTTCCATGGGCTGGAAACGCTCGCTGTCGGCTTCTGAACGATCGCGGGCCTGGGGCTGCGCGATGAGACTGTTTTCCAAACTGGCGACGGCGTTCGCATTGGCATGGCTGTGCGCCTGCCTGGGGGCGGCGCGCGCCCAGCAGCAGCCGGAAAACATACCTCAGGAAAACAGCGATGCCGTCGCCAGGGCCATGGCTGGCGGTCTGCTCGAACGCCAAACGGGCGCGGCTGTGCCCGCGGACAAGTTCTGGGCCTATGAAGTCGACTTCAACCTCGACGGTTTGTCCGAAATCTATGCCTATGTCGCGGATCCCGCCTGCGACGGCGTGAAATGCGGGCTTTTCCTGTTCGTGTTGGAAGGCGACGGCTACCGTGAGGTCCTCGGCGACATCCCGGGTGCGAGACTGACGCCTCCAGACAGGGTCGCTCTCGGTGCCTTCAAGCGCAACGGCTTCATCGACCTGCAACTCGACCAGAAGCTATTTGGCTGGACCGGCGACCATTACGCTGAAGTCTCGACCTTCCCCGCCACATCGCTCGACGGCACTGCTTTCATCGCGGCCTGCCAAAAAAGCAAATCCAGCGAGCAACCTGAAGACGGCGAGGCCGAACGGGTCGCCGGTGAGTGCCAATGCCAGTTTAACCGGTTTCAAGCGATCGGCTTCACCCAGGCCGACCTTGACCAATATGCCGCCTCGCTGGGTGAGAATTTTGAATATCCCAGCGGCGGCAAAGAGAAGGCCTGGCAAGCCGTCACCACGAACGCGAGCGATGCCGCAACCGGCTGTGACGTGGTCAGCGGCAAGAGCCAGTGGCAGTCGGCCTACGTCAATCATGGCGACCAGCCGCAACAGAGGCTCGATTTCAACGGCTTCATTGCTGCCTGCCCGACCCAGGATTTCATCCTGACCAACCGCAAGGTCGGCTCGCCGGACCGTGCTCTCAGCCTTTGCGGCTGTCTCGCTCGGGAAATGCCGACACAAGGAGTGACGCAGGCCCAGTTGGATCTCGTGACGCGCTACTACCGCGACGAGATATCGGACACCGATGCCGAGGATGCGCTGGCGATGCACGACAAGGCGTCCGAAGCCTGCCTCAGCCAGTTCCCGGCAAAATAGATTCCGGAATCAATGATCGAAATGAAATTCGCTTTCCTGGAAGAGCCGCCATTCTGCTTCACCGGCGCATCGGGTGAGGTTTCGGGTTGCGACGTCGAGCTTGCGCAAAGGGTCAGCAGCATGCTGGGCTTTGCGGACTTCATGACGATAGGAACCGAATTCGCCGAATTGTTGCCGGGGTTGGTCGACAACCGCTGGACCGTGACAACCGGCCTGTTCGTCTCCGACGAGCGCAAGCAGATTGTCGACTTCACCCGGCCGATCTGGGCTCTGCAGGATGGGTTGCTGGTGAGGCGAGGCAATCCGCGCGGCTTTAGCGGATACCAATCGATCGCGAAGGACCCGACTGCATTGATCGGCGTCATCACCGATCAGGTCCAGCATCTTACGGCGTCGCGGAATGGACTCTCGCCCAGCCAGATCCGGCCGTTCGCGACACAAGCGGAGGCGGCGCAAGCGGTCTCCGACGGCATGGTGCATGCCTATGCCAGCGTTGCCATGGCGCACCGAGGTTATCTGGCGCAGCGACCGGAAATCCAGCTTGAAATTGTCGAGGTTCCCGCGGCTGAAAAGCCGCCATCGGCCGGTGCCTTCGCGATCGCCAAGGAGAATGCCGACCTGCTCCGCCGCATCGATGATTGCCTCGCTGAGCTGCTCGGCAGCGACTGGCACCGGCGGATGATGGCCCGATACGGATTTTCAGACAGTGACATCGATCGCGTCGTCTGACCCGGATGCCTAAAGCGCGTCGCGTTTGATCGGATTCACGCGATGCGCTTTAGGTCATTGTCTTTATGCATGTCGTTCTCCCAAAACCGGGGCCACTTTTGGGCGACATGCATTAAAGCTTGATCACATATTCCTTGCGAGTCGTTTCAAGCACTTCCCAGCTGCCTTTGAAGCCCGGCCTCAGCACGAAACTGTCGCCGGACTGGACAGTGCGCGCTTGCCCACCGTCTTCCGCGATCACCGAAACGCCGGACAGGATGTGGCAGAACTCCCATTCGTCATAGACGATGCGCCATTTGCCGGGGGTCGATTCCCAGGTGCCGGCGTAAAGGCCGCCGTCCCGCTCCTCGACATTCCAGGTGCGAAATTTCGGATCGCCCGAGATCAGGCGATCCGGCGCCGGCGCGCCGGATTCGGGTTCGACGCTCTTGGTGTCGACGGAAAGAAACGCAGTCATCAGCGATCAGACCTTGGCGAGTGCCTGTTCGAGGTCGGCGACGATATCGGTGACGTCCTCGATGCCGATAGAAAGCCGCACAGTGTCCGGGCCGGCGCCGGCCTTGACCTTCTGCTCGTCGGAAAGCTGGCGATGGGTGGTCGAGGCCGGGTGGATGACCAGCGACTTGGTGTCGCCGACATTGGCGAGATGCGAAAACAGTTCCAGCGCCTCGACGAATTTGACGCCGGCCTCGTAGCCGCCCTTGAGGCCAAAAGTGAACACGGCGCCGGCGCCGAGCGGCGAGTATTTCTTCTGCAACGCGTTGTTCTTGTCGCTGGGAAGGCCGGGATAGTTCACCCAGGCGACCTTGGGGTGGTTGGACAGCCAGCCGGCGACGGTGACCGCATTATCGCAGTGGCGCTGCATGCGCAAAGGCAAGGTTTCGAGGCCGGTCAGGATGAGGAAGGCGTTGAACGGCGAGATCGCCGGGCCGAGATCGCGCAGGCCGAGCACGCGCGCGGCGATGGCGAAGGCGAAATTGCCGAAGGTTTCGTGCAGGACGAGGCCGCCATATTCGGGGCGCGGCTCCGACAGCATCGGGTACTTGCCCGACTTCGACCAGTCGAAGGTGCCGCCATCGACAATGACGCCGCCGATCGAATTGCCGTGGCCGCCGATGAACTTGGTCAGCGAATGGACGACGATGTCGGCGCCATGCTCGATCGGCCGGATCAGATAGGGCGAGGCCAGCGTGTTGTCGACGATCAGCGGCAGGCCGTGCTTGCGGGCGATGTCGCCGATCTTCTCGATATCGACAAAGGTGCCGCCCGGATTGGCTAGGCTCTCGATGAAGATCGCCTTGGTCCTGTCGTCGATCTGGCTTTCGAAGGTCGAGATGTCGTTGGTATCGGCCCAGCGGACTTCCCAGCCATAATTCTTGAAGGCGTGGCCGAACTGGTTGATCGAGCCGCCATAAAGTCTGGTCGCAGCGACGAAATTGTCGCCCGGCTGCATCAGATTGTGGAACACGATCACCTGCGCGGCGTGGCCGGATGCGACCGCCAGGGCAGCCGTGCCGCCCTCGAGTGCCGCGACGCGCTCTTCAAGCACCGCCTGGGTCGGGTTCATGATGCGGGTGTAGATGTTGCCGAAGGCCTTCAGGCCGAACAGGGAAGCGGCGTGGTCGGCGTCGTCGAAGACGAAGGAGGTCGTCTGGTAGATCGGCGTGGCGCGTGCGCCGGTGGCCGGATCGGGCTTGGCGCCGGCATGGACGGCGAGCGTGTTGAAACCGGGCGAACGGGTCACTGAAACCTCCCTTTTTGAAGCTCTGGAAATCGCCGGGCATTCTTGGCGAAGCCCGTAGGCGAATGCAAAGAAGAAAATACCTTTTGGTGGACGATCTGCGATGAACGCGCGGGAAACTCAATCGCTTCCCGAAATAATTTTGCGCGGCGGCGGTTGGCTGGACTCTATTCCGAAAAAACGATCCCGATCTTTTCGGATCGCGTCACTTCTGGCGCACGCCAAAACTTTGGAAACCCTGGCGCATCAGCGGCTTCTTCGACGACAGGACGCCGGAATTGACGCCGGTCCAGCCGATTTCGCCGGACAGCTTGCCGTACTCGATCTTGGGACAGCGGTTCATCACCACCTTGATGCCGGCGGCCTCGGCGCGTGCGGCTGCCTCGTCATGGCGCACGCCAAGTTGCATCCAGATGACTTTGGGCAAGGGATCGAGCCGCAACACCTCGTCAACGATGCCCGGCACCGCGGTCGCCGCGCGAAAAATATCGACCATGTCGATCGGCTCCGGAATATCGGCCAGCCTGGCATAGGTCATCCGGCCAAGGATTTCCTTGCCGGCCTGGCCGGGATTGATCGGAATCACCGAAAAGCCCTTGGCCAGCAGATATTTCAGCACGAAAAAGCTCGGCCGTACGTCGTTGGCGGACGCGCCGACCATGGCGATGGTCTTCACCGAATTGAGGATGCCGGCGATGTAGGTGTTGTCGTAGCTATCGTGATTCATGCCTCGTCCTCATACAACGCCTCGGCGAGAAAACCATCCGGGTCATTGCTGAAATCGCGCAACATGCGGAAGTGGTCGGTATCACGAAGGTCTGCGGGCTCGAGCCCGAACCGGCTGATGCGGAACAGTTGCGCGCCGGGACAAGCCATCAGCAGCGGCGAGTGCGTGGCCATGATCACCTGCGCGGTGCCTGACTGGTCCATGCGCCGCAGCATCTTCAGCAATTCGATCTGGCGCGACGGCGACAGCGCGCTTTCCGGTTCGTCGAGAATGTAGATGCCTTGCCTGCGGCAGCGCTCCTCGAAGAAGCGGATGAAGCCTTCGCCATGCGACCAGGACAGGAAATCCGGCGGCGGTGGCTTGAACGGGTCTTCCAGCGCGGCCTGGTCGAGATAACGGGCCACCGAGTAGAAGGATTCGGCGCGAAAGAACCAGCCGGCGGTGACTTTTGGCAACCAGTGGCCACGGAATGTGTTCGCCAATGCGGCACCACTCTTGTCGATGGCGCTGGAATGGTCGACTGGCATGTAGCCTTTGCCCCCGCCGGCCTCGTCATAGCCGGCCAGCGCGCCGATCGCCTCGAGCAAGGTGGATTTGCCGGTACCGTTCTCACCGACGATGATGGTGATCGGCGTGGTGAATTCGAGTTCGAAGTCGCGGCCGCGAAACAGCGGCAGGTTCCAGGGGTATTTTTCCCAGTCGGACACCCGCTCCGGATCGAGCAGGATGCGTTTGAGATAGGGCGCCTTGAGCCGCGTCAGCTGCTTGCGGTAGGCCATCACCCAGGCAACGAAATCGTGCCGTCTTCCGCGATTGGAAAGGCCGGATTGTGCGCCACCTCCCAGACATGGCCGTCGGCATCGGCGAAATAGCCGTACCAGCCGCCCCAGAAGGCGCGGCCGGCCGGCTTGACGATCTTGCCGCCGGCCCTGTCGGCCATGGTAAGCACTTCATCGACTTCTGCGTCGGAGCGGGTGTTGTAGGCGAGATAGACTGCGGAAGGTGCCCTGGCGAAGGCGAGCCCCGCATCCTCCTCGGCACTGGCGCGCGGAAACAGGCCAAGAATGGCGCCGCCCATCTGGAAGAAGGCGACGCCGTCGGTGATGCCGGCATGACGGGTCAGGCCCATCGCCTCGTAGAAGCGCACCGCGCGATCGAGGTCATCCGTCGCGATCGTGATGATGGAGATGCGCGGTTCCACGGTTACTCGTCCGTCCATTCCGGCTTGCGCTTGCCGATGAAGGCGCCGATGCCCTCCTCCGCGTCACGCGCCAGCATGTTCTCGACCATGACGCGGCCGGTATAGGCATAGGCGTCCGCCAGCCCCATTTCAGCCTGCGCGTAAAAGGCTTCCTTGCCGGTCTTCACCACCAAAGATGATTTGGAAGCAATGGTTTGCGCGTATTTGGTGACGATCTGATTCAGGTATTCGCGCGGCACGACCCGGTTGACCAGGCCGAATTCCTTGGCGGTTGCCGCGTCGATCGTCTCGCCGGTCAGGAGCATCTCCATCGCTTGCTTGCGCGAGACATTGCGCGACAGCGCCACCATCGGTGTCGAGCAGAACAGGCCGATGTTGACGCCCGGCGTGCAGAAGGTCGCTTCATGCGAAGCAATCGCCAGATCGCAGCTCGCGACCAGTTGAAGCCCGGCGGCGGTTGCCAGGCCGTCGACTTCGGCAATCACCGGCTTGGGATGGCGCACGATCGCCTGCATCAGCGCGGCGCAAGCGGCAAAGGTCTCTTCGAAGAAGGCCTTGCCGCGATCGGCGTCGGCACGCCGCGCGGTCATTTCCTTGAGATCATGACCGGCGCAGAACACCTTGCCGGCGGCCGACAGAACGATGACACGAACAGCCTTGTCGGCCTTGGCGCGTTCTAGTTCCGCCGTCAGCGCCGCCATGACCGCCAGCGACAAAGCGTTGGCGGGTGGATTGGCGATCGTCAGGCGCAGCACGCCCTTGCCCAGTTGTGCGACAACCGGACCTTCAACTGCAGCAGGCTTGATGGCAAGGATTTCGGCCATGGCTAAGGTCTCCACGATTCCGGTCGGGTTGGCAGACTATCTAATATCGCATCGGGTTTCATCCAACACCCATCGCTTGCGCCAGGAGGATGAAGATGTTGCCAGAAACATCCGGCTGCGCCCATACAGGCTTGCCGCTAAACGAGAGACCGATATGCCCGCCCAGACCAATCTCAAGCCGGTGCTGACCGCAGCGCAAATCAATGCGCTGATGGCGACTGTGTTTCCGCAACTCAACGAGAGTTCCGCCGCCTATGAGGCGATCGACGTGTTTCCCGGCGGCTGCATCGTGCGGCTCAATGCCAATGAGCGGCATCTGCGTCCCGGCGGAACGGTGTCGGGCCCTGCCCTGTTCACGCTGGCCGACATTGGCGGCTATGTCTGCGTGCTCAGCCACGCCGGGCCGGACGCGCTCTCGGTCACCACCAACCTCAATATCAACTTCGTGCGCAAGGCCGAGGCCGGGCCGATCGATGGCCATTGCCGCATCCTGAAGCTGGGAAAGAGCCTGATGGTGTTCGACATCGACATCGTCGCCGGGCCGGACGGACAGACGATCGCGCACGCGACGGGCACCTATTCGATCCCGCCGAAGCGGAACAGCGATGTGGTAAAATAATACCTTTTACCTAGACCATTGTTTTTGCTATTGTTTCTTCGCTGTAGAGCTTTTTGATCGGCTTGACGCGCAGTTCCCCCTCGCCTATAAGCCCTCACGAAGCAGCGGCCCGCAAAGGCCGCCGTTTTGTTATTGGCGGCGAGTAAGTGTCTCATCGCCAATCCAAGCAACAAGAAACGCCTTCCCTTTGAAGGTCAGAACCGAGAGCAGAAAACATGACAACCTTTTCGCAGAAGCCTGCGGATGTGGTGAAGAAGTGGATCCTGATCGACGCCGAAGGTCTCGTCGTTGGTCGTCTCGCCACTGTCATCGCCAATCATCTTCGCGGCAAGCACAAGCCGACCTTCACCCCGCATGTCGACGACGGCGACAATGTCATCGTCATCAATGCCGACAAGGTGGTGTTCACCGGCAAGAAGTTCACCGACAAGGTCTATTACTGGCACACCGGCCACCCCGGCGGCATCAAGGAGCGCACCGCGCGCCAGCTGCTCGAGGGCCGTTTCCCCGAGCGTGTCGTCGAGAAGGCCGTTGAGCGCATGGTCCCGCGTGGCCCGCTCGGCCGTCGCCAGATGAAGAACCTGCGCGTCTATGCAGGGGCCGAGCATCCGCATGTCGCCCAGCAGCCAGAAGTCCTCGACGTGGCCAAGCTGAATTCCAAGAACAAGAAGGTCGCATAAGATGGCTGAGCTTTCCTCGCTCGCAGAACTGGGCGCCGCTACCGGCAACACGAATACCCAGCCGGCAGCCCCCGTCCACGTCCAGAAGCTCGACAAGTCGGGCCGCGCCTATGCCACCGGCAAGCGCAAGAACGCCATTGCGCGCGTCTGGGTGAAGCCGGGCTCCGGCAAGATCGTCGTCAATGACAAGGAATTCGCGACCTATTTCGCGCGTCCGGTCCTGCAGATGATCCTCAACCAGCCGATCATCGCTTCCAACCGTGCAGGCCAGTACGACATCGTCGCCACCGTCGTCGGCGGCGGCCTATCCGGCCAGGCCGGTGCTGTTCGTCACGGCATCTCGAAGGCGCTGACCTACTACGAGCCGGCACTGCGCGCCGTGCTCAAGAAGGGTGGCTTCCTGACCCGCGACAGCCGCGTCGTCGAGCGCAAGAAGTACGGCAAGGCGAAGGCCCGCCGCAGCTTCCAGTTCTCGAAGCGCTAAGCGCTCCGCAGTTTTCGACAATCGAAAAGGCCGCCTCCGGGCGGCCTTTTTGCATTGCGCATCCCTATCCCGCGGAATGGTCGGCATCGCGGATGAACAGGAAGGCGCAAATTGCGGAAACGGCCACACCGAGCGCCGAGGCCAGGAATGCCAGTTGCATGCCCTGGATCGTGCCCAGCGCCAAAGCTGAGCCAAACAGCGCGACGCCAATCGCTCCGCCCGACTGGCGCACGGTGTTGAGCGCGCCCGAGGCAGTCCCCGACATCGCCGTCGGCACGGACGACAACAGCGTCGTGGTCATGGCGGGTACGGCGAGACCGATGCCGATCGGCAGGAACAGCAGCCGCCAAAGCAGCGACAGGTAGGACGTATCGGCCTGGATCAGCGCCATCAGGCCGAAACCGGTAGCACCGAGAAGCAGGCCAATCGCCATCGGCAAGCGTGAGCCATAATTTGCGGCGATTCGTCCGGCCGCGACATTCGACACCGTGACCGCCGCCATGAAGGGCAGGAAGGCGAGCCCGGTCATCTCGGGCGAAAAATGCCTTTCCTTCTGGAAGTAGAGGCTGAGCATGAAGATCGTGCCGTAGAGCGTCAGGTTGACCGCCAGCCCGACGAGGCTCGTCACCGCCGGAATGCGGCTGGCAAACAGCTTGAGCGGAAACATCGGCGCCTTGGTCCGGCTCTCGACCAGCAGGAACAGGATTCCAGCCACCACCGCCAGGATCAATCCGCCAATGACCGGCAAGGAAGTCCAGCCCGACGAACCGGTTTCGATGAAGGCGCCGGTCAGCGAAAACAGCGTCAGCACGACAAGCCCCTGCCCGGCCCAGTCGATCGGCGGCTTCCCGGTCTTGGGCGGCGTTTCCTCTAGAAACCGGTAGGCCATCCAGATGGCGAGAGCGCCGATGGGCAGGTTGACCAGAAAAATGCTGGCCCAGCCAAGCGACGCGACCATGAAGCCGCCGAGCACCGGCCCGGCCGAAAGCGCGATGCCGCCCGCCGCCGTCCACAGGCCGACGGCGCGCGCCCGGCGCGGCTTGTCCGAGGCATAGGCGCGGTTGAGCAGCGCCAGCGAACACGGCATCAGCAAGGCGGCGCCCGCGCCTTGCACGGCACGCGCCGCGATCAGCACCCAAGGGCTCTGCGCCAGGCCGCAGACCAGCGAAGCGATGCTGAACAATGCCATGCCGCCGACAAACACACGGCGGGCGCCGATCCTGTCGCCGAGCGCACCGCCGGCAAGCAGCAGCGAGGCAAAGGCCAGCGTGTAGGCATCGACGACCCATTGCAGGCCGCCTATGCCCATCGACAGCGCCGCGCCGATCCTGTTCAGCGCGACATTGACGATGGAGACATCGAGCTGCACCACGACGAAACCGAAACTGGTCGCGGCGACGGTGGCGGCATAGGCGGCGCGGGGCTTGAAAACCATGGTGTCGGGCATGCCCTGGGATAACGGGTTTTCACTGTCACCGTTCCGTCAGTAGAGGTCAGCCTGCGACAACTAGGCCGGGACGCCGATCACGGGCAAATCAATTGATGCTGGCGGTCGCGGCGGGCTCAACGCGTTCGCCCGTCCCGGCATAGGGCACGCGATAGCCGTTGGCCGCCAGCCAGTCGATTGCCGCCTTCGGTTCGTCGGTCTGGATGATGGTGGCGCCGCGATCGGCCCAGAAACCCCAGGCTTCGCGCGGCAGGCTGGCCTGCACCGCCAGTTCGTCGCCACGGCCGCCGGCGAGGAAACCGCCCGGCTTGTTGACGATGGCGTAGGTGTCGGCCCAGATGTGCCAGTTTCCCCGCACCGCTGCCGCGCGCATGCGCGTGCTGAACAGCGGTCCGCCGGTTGCGGTCAGGGTTTCGGCGCCCGCCCGCCAGTTGATCAGTTCGATGGCGCGTGGCGAGAAAGCGTGATCGACCGTTTCGGCGAAACCGGCATCATGCACCGCGTCATCGGCGATGATCGGCATGAACTGGACACCGCCGCCGATCGCGGCCATGGCTGATTTGACCGTGTTGACCCGATTCTGGTTCCACAGGTTCTCCTTGACGATGACCTGGTCGGCCATGCCGAGATCGCGCGCCACCGCGATCATGCCCGGGAGGTCGCCGACTTCGAGCTTGTTGTCGAGATTGATGAGGATCCGGTCCCTGGTCGCCAGCAGCATCTCGCGCAGCGTCGAGACCCTCTCGTCGGTGACGGTGCGCGTGCCCTCGACCACCAGCCGGCATGTCCTGAGTTCGGCCAGCGTGTATTTGATGACCTCGCCCTTGCAGGTCGTGGTGCGGTCGAGCCAGCTGTCATGCATGACGACGAGCTCGCCGTCCTTGGAACGCCTGATATCGACCTCGACAATCTCGGCGCCCATGGCGATCGAGCCTTCCACGGCAGCGAGCGAATTTTCCGCGTAAAGTGTCTTGCCGGCCTGCATGCTGCCGGCCCGATGCGCGGCCACCATGACATGGTCGCGCCACTGGTTGGCATGTTCGAAGCGGTCAAGGATCTGCCTGGCGCGGCTTTCGCCGGCCAGGGCCTGACCGGAGGCAACCGCGAATGCCGTGGAAAGCAGAAGGCTCAGCCAGATTGTCCGCATCGAGAATCGCTCCTTGCCGGATCGAAGCCGGGATAGGCGATGTCCGTGACAGGGAGGTGAACGAAGCCGGCTAGCGGCCTTCTTGTTTGAGCATGATCTTTTCCGAAAACCGGCTTCCACTTTTCGGGATCATGCTCGCGATATCCCGCGTCAGATGCGTTTCGAGAACCTGCGGAACCACGCCATCGCAGGCATTTCGACCAGGCGCCAGGTGATCCAGGACGCGGCGATGGTGGCGACGAGCATGACGACGATTGCTACCGTTCCGGCCAAGCCGGTGCCGAAGCCGGTCGCCGGCGCGCCGCGCAGCACGATGTCGCCGACGATGCCAAGGCCGAGCTTGTGCTCGACCAGCCCCGCAATGTTGATCAGGCGCGCCTGGACGAAGAGGTGGACCATGTAGATCGAATAGGACAGCGCGCCGAGCGTCAGCATGAACGGAAGCTTGAGCAAGGCGGAAATCCAGCCGCCCTCATGGGCGAACAGAAACAACGCCAGCGCAAACACCAGGGGAGCGGCGACGCCGAAATCATTGCTGCCCGCCAGCGAGACGAAAAGCACGATCACCGCCACCATGACGATTTCGGCAAGGGTCCAGCTCAGCCGCGGACCGTTCCTGACAAGGATCTGTCGCGCCCCTGCAATGGAATCATGCTGAAACCAGGCCAGCAGGGCGCCGAGCGAGAAGCCGTAGAGGCAGCGAATGAAGCCGAAATCGTAGGATACATCCATATGATGCGTGGAGAAGCCGAGCAGGAACAGCGGCGCGGTGACGGCGGCGGCAACGAACCATATCCAGGCACGCGCGCCGGCGATGAAGACCACGCCGGCAAACAGGAGATAGGCGAAGAACTCCGCCGAAATGCTCCAGCTTGGCGCATTCCAGGTCAGATGATCCTCGAAGCCCATCCCTTGCAGCAGCAGCAGATTGGCCAGCAGACTCCTAGGGTCGAAACCGCCGGTGAAAGGGGCGGCGCCGGTGCCATGCAGTTGCGGCAGCATCAGCCGCAGCAGCTCGAAACCGGCAAAGGCGGCAAGCATGAGCAAATGCAGCGGGTAGATTCGGCCAAAACGCACCAAAGCGAAGCGAGCGACCTGGACCGGCTGGCTCAGCCGACTGCCGTAGCTGCTGGCGATAACGAAACCGGAAAGGACGAAGAAGAAGTCGACGAAAAGGTAGGACGAACCAATGAAGGCGCTCTGCGAGATCCCAGAAGCGGTCGGGAAATGAAACAGCGCCACCAGCAGCGCGCAGATGCCGCGCCACGAATCGAGAACCTGGAAGCGCTCGCCGGCTATCGTACCGGCATGGGTCGACACCATGGCATCGGACGGATTAAGAAACGCGGCCTGCGTCATGATGGTACAAATCCTGTCTTGCCGTGGCACCCGGGCGGCGCCGTTTCGTCTCCCCAAGCTGTGACTGGCATCTTCCATGCCGGTTCTGTAGTTGTTGCACCCCGATGAAAACGAGGACCAGTAATGGCGACCAAGAACATCGACCATGCCTTCACCGCTCGCTCCAAAACGGGCGGCGCCCTTGAGCCGACCTATTCCGGCGCGCTGTCGTTCATGCGGCGCAAATACACCAAGGACGTGAGGGGCGCGGACGCGGTGGTGTGGGGCATTCCCTTCGACGCCGCCGTCACCAACCGGCCCGGCGCCCGTTTCGGGCCGCAGGCTATACGCCGCGCCTCGGCGATCCTCGACAATGACCCGCAGTACCCGTTCTCGCGCGATCTGTTCGAGCACCTTGCGGTGATCGATTATGGCGATTGCCTGCTCGACTCGGGCAACCACCAGAAGACGCCCGGCACGATCGAGCGGGAAGCGGCCAAGATCCTGAAATCAGGCGCTTTCCTTTTGACGCTCGGCGGCGACCATTTCGTCACCTGGCCGCTGCTCAAGGCGCATGCCGCCATCCACGGACCGCTCGCTTTGGTGCAGTTCGACGCGCATCAGGACACATGGGAAGATGACGGCAAGCGCATCGACCACGGATCCTTCGTCGGCCGCGCGGTCAAGGAAGGCATCATCGACCCCGACCGGTCGATCCAGATCGGCATCCGGACGCACGCGCCCGACACGTTCGGCATCAAGATCCTCTACGGTCACGAAATCGAGGAGATGCGCGCGTCCGACATCGCCTACGCCATCGTCGACCGCACCGGCGGCAAGAAGACGTACCTGACCTTCGACATCGATTGCCTCGACCCGGCCTATGCGCCCGGAACCGGCACGCCGGTGGCCGGCGGGCCGTCGTCGGCGAAGATCCTGTCGACGCTGCGCCAGCTCAATCAGGTCGATATTGTCGGCGCCGATGTCGTGGAGGTTGCGCCGGCCTATGATCACGCCGATATAACGGCGATCGCCGGCTCGATGGTGGCCATGCAGTATCTCGGCCTGCTGGCGGAGCGAAAGGCACGGCAGCTAGAGATGAACAACGGCAATCACAATGGCGCCGCTGTGAATCACGGTCACGGCATATAGTGTTGAAATATCAGGGAATTTGATCAGGTCATGAAACCGAAAATCTTCATCGACGGTGAGCACGGCACCACCGGCCTGCAGATCCGGGCGCTGCTTGCCGAGCGTGGCGACCTGGAGATCATTTCCATTCCGACCGAGCGTCGCAAGGAAACGGCGGCGCGCGCCGAATTCCTCAACGCCGCCGATGTCGCGATCCTGTGCCTGCCGGACGATGCGGCGAAGGAAAGTGTGTCGCTGATCGCCAACGACACCACCAAGGTCATCGACGCGTCGACCGCGCATCGCGTCGCCGAAGGCTGGGCCTATGGCTTCGCCGAGATGGACAAGGAGCAGGCGAAGGCAATCGCCACCGCCAAGCGCGTCGCCAATCCCGGCTGCTGGCCGCAGGGACCGATCGCCACCCTCAGGCCCCTGGTCACTGCGGGCCTGCTGCCGGCCGATTTCCCGATCACCGTCAACGGCATTTCGGGCTATTCGGGCGGCGGCCGGCCTATGATCGAGGATTACGTCGCCAAGGGCGAGGACGCCTCGGAGTTCCTGCCCTATGGCCTCACCCTGCAGCACAAGCATGTGCCGGAGCTGCGGGCCTATGCGAAGCTGTCGCATGATCCGATCATGCAGCCGGCGGTCGGCAATTTCGCCCAGGGCATGATCACCGTGGTGCCGCTGCAGCTCGGCGGCCTCGACCATGTGCCGACGGGTGTGGAGCTTCATGCCGCCATTGCCGACCATTTCGCCGCCATCAAGGGTGGCGTGGTCGAGGTGGCGCCCTATGCGCATCTGGAGCGCATGCCGGACATCGATCCCGAGATCTACAACGGCACCAACCGCATGAAGGTCTATGTCTTTGCCAACGACAAACGCGCGCAGGCGCTGCTGCTGGCGGTCTACGACAATCTCGGCAAGGGTGCCTCGGGTGCCGCCGTCCAGAACATGGACCTGATGCTCGGCCTCTGATGGACGCACCGGCCTTCCCGGCGCGCTGGAAAATCAGCGCGCCCGAACTCATTGCCGAGACCTTTTCAAGCCGCATCTGGAAGGTTGTTCGCGAGGATGGCTCGCCGGCCGTCGTCAAGGCGCTCAAGCCTTTCGACGATATCGCCGATGAGTTGCGTGGCGAACATTTTCTCGCCTGGCGGCGCGGCGAAGGCGCGGTGCGCCTGCTTGGCCGCGACGGGCACTCGATGCTGCTCGAATATGCCGGCGACACCCTGCTTTCGCAGGTTCTCGATGAACAGGGCGACAACGGCGCGACCGCAATCGCGGCGGAGGTGATGGCGCAACTGTTTTCGCCTGGGAAAGGCCCCTTCCCGCCCGAGCTTCAGCCGCTCAGGGAGCGTTTTTCGAGCCTGTTCAAGAAGGCGAAAGCCGACCGGGACGCCAGCGAAGACAGCCTGTATGTCGAAGCCGCCGCCATCGCCGAGCGGCTGCTGTCCAACCCGCATGACGTTAGGCCATTGCATGGCGATCTCCACGACGACAACATCCTGCACGGCGTGCGCGGCTGGCTGGTGATCGACCCGAAGGGCGTGCTCGGCGATCCCGGCTTCGATGCCGCCAACATGTTCTACAACCCGCTCGATCGCGATGCGCTTTGCCTCGATCCGCTGCGGATCGCGCACATGGCCGAAGTCTTTGCGAGCACGCTGGGGCAATCACCGGCAGCGATACTGGACCATGCCATCGCCTATGGCTGTCTGTCCGCAGCCTGGCACCACGAGGACGACAATGCGGTCGAGGAGAACCGCGAATTGTCGATCGCCAAGGCGATCCGGACGGTGCGGGCAGATTTCTGACCTCAGGGAACAACGTGGTAGTCGATTGTTCACCATGATCGGCTACAGACCATGTCCTGGCTCCCACCCAAGGATTTGTCATGGTCAGCGCGATTTCGGGCTCCTCCTCCGCAATCCAGTACTCCTCGTCCAGCTCCTCGAGCAATGCAGCCCAGGAGGCCGCGCTCGAAAAGCAGATCCAGGACCTGGAAGACCAGGCCAAGGCGATCACCGATGAGGTCAAGGCCGCCCAGGTGCGGCAGGACATCGCCGTTGCCCAGGCCAAGCTTGACGCGCTCAGAGCCGCCGACGCCGACGAGGCAGCGAAAGCCGCTCAGCGCCAGTCAACGCCATCCGCAGCCGCCGTGCGCCAGGCGGAATTCGACGGCGAGAAAACCACGCAGTCCAACGAATTCTGGATGTGACGGGCCGATTGGCTCGAGATCAGTTCCTGACCGCGATCTGGTGCGGCAAGGGGTAAGCCCCCTTGGTACCGCGCCAATGAGCGGCGGCGAAGCCCAGTACGATCAGTGCGAACCCCTGATGGGTCAGCGCCATGTGCAGCGGCACATGCATCAGCAGCGTGCCGATGCCGATAGAGGCCTGCACCAGCACCAGCACAAACAATAGCGTCGCGCGGCGGGCATGGGTTGAGCCGGGCAGCCGCCGACCCGTGGCGATCATGTGCCAGAGCGCGACGGCGAAGACCGTATAGGCGCCGAGCCGATGGACGAACTGCACCGTCTTCGGGCTTTCGAAGAAGTTGCGCCATGCCGGCTCGAGGATCAGCAGATCGCCCGGGATGATCTTGCCGTCCATCAGCGGCCAGGTGTTGTAGCTCAGACCGGCGTCGAGCCCGGCAACCAGACCGCCAAGATAGATCTGGATCAGCGCCAGAAGCACGATGACGCCGGCCAGGCGCTGCGTCGAACGATCGGCCGCGGGCTCGGAGTGCGGCGCCAAGCCACGCGCGACGACCATGGTGGCGGTGAAGATCAGCGCCGCCAGCGTCAGGTGCGTCGCCAGCCGGTACTGGCTGACGGCAACCCGGTCGACCAGGCCGGAGGCCACCATCCACCAACCGATAGCGCCCTGCAGGCCACCGAGAAGCAGAATGCCGACCAGCTTTGGCCCAAGGCCGCGCTCGATGCGGCGTGTCGCCCAGAAGACCAGCAGCGGCAAGGCGAAGACCAGGCCGACGCTGCGCGCCAGCAGACGGTGCGCCCATTCCCACCAGAAGATCGACTTGAACGCCTCGATGCCCATGCCCTTGTTGAGCTCGGTGTATTGCGGGATCTGCTGATAGCGCTGGAATTCCTCTTGCCACTCGGCGTCGTTGAGCGGAGGGATGACACCATGGATCGGCTGCCATTCGGTGATGGAAAGACCGGACTCGGTGAGCCGCGTGGCGCCACCGACCAAAACCAGCGCAAACAGCACCAGGAGCACGACGTAAAGCCAGCCACGCACCAGCGCGCGGTTGTGCAGGTCGCGGTCGCGGGCAGCGTATGGTGCAGCGGCGGCTGAGATGGCAGCCATGATCTTGTCCCGTCCGATTGAATGTCGCGGATTGGTGAACCATCGCACCGGCACTGGCAAGACTGTGCAGCGCGGCACGCCGTCGCGCCTGATGCGGCGGGTTGCACGTGTCCCGCGTTCGGCCTAAGCGATAGTGATCAACGAGACCATACCATGCCCATTCGCCTGAAAAAGCTGATCGGAATGTTCCTGCTGGTGGCCCTGGTCATCGTCTACGCGCTGGTCGCATCCATCTTCGCCGTCGCGCGGCTTTCGGAATCGGGCGCGCTGGTCCAATTCCTGTTCTTCCTGTTCAGCGGCCTGCTCTGGGTGCTGCCGGCGATGGGCATCATCAAATGGCTGATGCTGGAGCCGCGGGTGAAGCGCTAAGCTCTGCCGGGCAACTCGTCAGATGGTGACGAGCATCTTGCCGGCATTGGCGAGCGGCGTCGTTACTCCCGACAGCATGGTGCGGATGTGGGCGAGGTTCTGGTAGCGGCCATTGATCGAAATGCGCGGCAAGGCCTGCAGGAAGCCGGCATGTTCGGCGCGCAGCACGCCATGACGGGTGGTCACGGCGGAGGTATAGCCGGCGTCACGGACAAAGCCGACTTCGCGGCAGCCGACGGCGCTTGCATAGCCATAGGGATAGGCGAAATGGTGCGGCTCCCTGCCAAGTTCGGCCCGCAACATGTCCCTTACAGCTGCGATCTCGTGGCGCGCATCGGCCTCGGAAAGCCGCTTCAGATTGCTGTGGTTGATCGTATGGGCGCCGATCGTCACCAGCGGATGAGCGGCGACGGTGCGGATCTCATCCCAGTTCATCAGGGTCCGCAGCCGCGAGGCGTCCGCGTCGACGCCGTTTGAAGCAGCCAGATCGCGTAGCACGGTCCGCAAATCTTCCTCGCGAACCTCGGTGGTGAGGTAGGCATGCAGCCTGGCTATCGCCTGATTTTTCCTGGCGGGGGTCGCGCAATCGATCACCGTTGGACCGGTCGGGGTCGCCAGGGTCAGGCGGTCGCACGCATTGACGATGTCCTCGGCCACGTCCCACCACAGATCGGCGGTGCCGTCGATCAGGCCGGGCGCGACATAGATGGTGATCGGCGCGCCGTGCTTTTCCAGCACCGGCAGGGCCTCTGTCATGTTGTCTCGATAGGCATCGTCGGCGGTGATGGTGGCGAAGCGGCCGCCCTTGCCGCCTGCCTTGATGCGCTCCACGGCCTCGTCCATCGAGACGAAGGCATAGCCGTCCGCCTTCATGCCGGCGATCACCGCGTCGAGGAAACTGGGCGCGATGTTGAGGTGACGGTTGACGCTGTTTGGCTTCTCTGGTGTCGCCGTCACACGGTGCAGCATCAGGATGGCGCCGATGCCGCCGACAAACGGCCTGGCCAGCGGTGCGAGGCCGGTATAGCGCGCGACATTGAGCGCCAGCTTCCGGATTGCCTCCCCACCGTCGATCATTCATTCACCTTTTGCGCCTAGGCTGATCCAAGCACGGAACACGCCTGAGCGCTCCCCCAAATCGGGATCAATACGCCTTAAGGATTGAGGTATGGTTGACGCAATGGCGTCATTTGACGGCAATCGGCTCGCGGCCACCGAGGCTTCGCCGCGCGCCCTGCCGAAGGATGCAGCGCAGCTGTCGGTTTCCGTTGCCGCGGCCGAAGGGCTCACGGCCTATGCGGGGTTTTGCCGCTCGGCGCTCTACGCGCCGGCGCAGGGCGAGACATGGATCCTGAACTGGGCCGGTGAGTTCAAACCCGATCTGCTCGTCGCAACGCTCTCTCCCGAAGGCAAGCCGGTCTTCGCACTGGCGCTGGAGGTCGTAAGCCAGGGACCGTTCCGGGTTGCCCGTTTCATGGGCGGCCGCCACGCCAACGGCAATTTCGCAGCGGCCGACCCGCAATGGTTGGCCAGGGCTGACATCACGGCCATCCGCTCGATGTTTGCGGCCATCGCCAGAGCCCGCCCCGACATCGATCTCATCGCGCTGGAACGATTGCTGCCCGATTTCGACGGCATCGCCAATCCGCTCGCATCGCTTGACCATTTCGCCAGCCCCAATCTTTCGCTGGCCGTCGACCTTGCGGGTGGCTTCGATGCGTTGCTGCTGCGCGCCAGCGGCAAGCGCAAACGCAAGAAGCATCGTTCGCAGACGCGTAAATTCGAGGTCGTCGGCAGCCACCGGCGCATCGAGGCGCAAACACCGGACGAGGTGGACAGGTTGCTCGACGCCTTCTTCGAGATGAAGGAGAACCGGTTTCGCAAGATGGGCATCGCCAACGTCTTCGGCGACGATCGGACACGCGCCTTCTTCCGAGGGCTGTTCACGCAGGCCCTGGCCGAGGACACGCCCTCTTTCGTGCTGCACGGGCTGGAGGTTGCCGGCAAGCTGCGCGCCGTCACCGGATCGAGCCGTTCGGGCAAGCGCCTGATCTGCGAGTTCGGCGCGATTGCCGAGGACGATCTCGCGCACAGCAGTCCCGGCGATTTCCTGTTCTTCGACAACATCCAGGAAGCCTGCGAGACGGGTTTTGCGGTCTATGATTTCTCCGTCGGCGACGAGCCCTACAAACGGCAGTGGTGCGATATCGAAACCCGGCATTGCGAGGTGCTGGTGCCGCTGACGCTGAAGGGCCGCGCGCTGGCGCAGACGCTTCGCCAGGGCGCGCGGCTGAAGGCCTTCGTTAAGAACAGCCCGACGATCTGGAAGCTGACCAAGATGCTACGCCGCAAGGCAGCCGGGCAGGCTGCACCCACTACCGGCGAGGACGACAGCTAACTTTCAGAAATTCAGAGCTTCCCTGAGCGCCGGGCCGGCCCTGACGCGCAGGTCGAGATCGGCCTCGATGTGATCTATGTGGTGCAGCATCAAGCGGCTTGCCCGCTCGCAATCGCTGTTTTCCAGCGCGCCGACAATTTCCGTGTGCTCGCTGTGCCCGCAGGCTGACACGCCGGACCGTCCGTAAAGCGCAATGACCAGCGAAGAGCGCGCGACCAGCTCCTCCATGAAGCGTTGCAGGATGGCATTGCCGGCGACAGAGGCCAGCAGCAGATGGAAATCGCCGGACGCCTTGATTTCGGAACGCCGCGCGGTCGGACCGCGCTCAGCGATGAAGCGGCCCTCCTCGTCGAGTTGCGCCCTGAAGGCGACGATGTCGGCTGATGTGACGCGCCCGCAGGCGGCAATGGCAATGCCGGGTTCGATCAACCGGCGCGAGGCGAAGACCTGGCGGGCCTCCTCGGGTGACGGGTTGGCGACGAAAGCGCCGCGGTTGCGCTCGGTGCGCACCAGGCCTTCGAAGGACAGCATCTGCAAGGCCGCGCGGGCGACAGTCCGCGACACATCGAACAGCGTGCCGACCTCGCCTTCCGACAGCTTGGTGCCCGGCGCCAGCCGGCGGTCGACGATGGCGTCGCGCAGATTGTCGCGGATCGCCTGAGCGCGATCCTGATTGGCGCTGTCGGTGGCGGAATAGATCTGATCGGCGATATTCATGGCGATGATGTCCTGCCCCCTTCTAACGCGACTCGTCCTCCCCGCACGAGAGGCAAAGTGGACACAACGTCAAAAAAGATTGCATACGATTCTTGTGCAGATCGCGCACAATCGCCCATAATTTGTGCAATGCACAAGACGGCCCGATGCATAGGCAACAGGCGAGAATCCTGATTCTTCTGACAAATCAATCGGTTGGACCAACACATCCCATTTGGCACGCATGATGCATTGGTTAATGCGACCAAACGGGGAAGCCTGAATGTCCAAAGCCGCCGAGATCGACATCGTGTCCGTTTCGAAAGTCTATGGAACGACGACCGCCGTCGAGGACATCAGCCTGAAGATACCAGCGGGGACTTATTGCTGCCTGCTCGGTCCCTCCGGCTGCGGCAAGACCTCGACGCTGCGCATGATCGCCGGCCACGAAAGCATCTCGTCCGGCGACGTCCGGCTCGGTAACACCGTCGTCACCGACCTGCCGCCGGCCAAGCGCGGCACGGCGATGATGTTCCAGTCCTATGCGCTGTTCCCGCATCTCGACCTCATCGACAATGTCGCCTTCAGCCTGAAGATGAAGGGCGTCGACAAGGAAAAACGCCGGGCCAAAGCGCTCGACATGCTGAAGCTGATGCAGATGGAGGCCTATGCGACGCGCCGGCCCGCGCAGCTTTCCGGCGGCCAGCAGCAGCGCGTAGCGCTCGCCCGCGCCCTGATCACCGATCCCGAGGCGCTGCTGCTCGACGAGCCGCTGTCGGCACTCGACCCGTTCCTGAAGATCCGCATGCGCGCCGAGCTGAAGAAATTGCAGACGTCGCTCGGCATCACCTTCGTCCACGTCACCCACAGCCAGGAGGAGGCCATGGCCTTGGCGGACCTGATCGTGGTGATGAATGACGGCCGCATCGAACAGGCGGCACCGCCGCGCGACGTGTTCGAACGGCCGGCCACCGCCTTCGTCGCGCGCTTCATGGGCGACCACAATGTCATCTCCGGCAGGGTCACCGGCGGGCGCGACGGCATGGTCGTCTTCGACGTCAATGGCGGCGGCTCGCTCGCCGCCTGTGGGCAAGGCCAGGAGGTGGGAGCGCCGATCGACATCGCCATCCGCACCGACCATGTGCGCATCGGCGACGCGCCCTCGCCCGGCCTCGGCTTCACCGGCATCATCTCCAACATCGAATATCGCGGCGCCACGGTGAAACTCTCGGTGACCGGCGCCGGCATCGACGACTTCACCGTCATCGTCGACGATTCCGATTTCTTCGCCAGACCCGTCGCCATCGGCGACGCCGTACCGCTCGCCTGGGATCCGCAAGACGCGATCGTCCTCGGCCGCCTCAATTCATGACTCCAACCAAGCAAAACAAGACAGGGGAATAGACATGACAGACACCATACAAACCAAGACTGGCATTTCGCGCCGCTCGCTGCTCAAGACGGGTGCGGCCGCAGTCGGCCTTGCCGCCGGCTCGGGCGTCATCACCGGCTTCCCGACCATCTGGGCGCAGTCCAACATCACGCTGCGCCAGTTCGGCACCGGCGTGTCGAACCTCAACGCCATTGCCGACAAGTGCAAGGCCGACCTCGGCATCACGCTGGAGATGACGGCGACCGATTCCGACGCCGCCGCCCAGCGCGCCGTGACCCAGCCCGATAGCTACGACATCGCCGACATCGAATACTGGATCTGCAAGAAGGTGTTCCCCACCGGCGTGCTGCAGCCGATGGATGTCAGCAAGCTGAAATATTACGACGAGCTGGTGCCGCTGTTCAAAACCGGCAAGCTGACCCCTGACAGCGTGATCGCCCAGGGCACCGCCCCGCATACCGTCGGCTTCGTCGAGGCGCAGGATTCCAAGACCTTCGCCAAGGCGCCGACCAACTGGTTCACCATGGTGCCGACCATCTACAACGCCGACACGCTCGGCATCCGCCCCGACCTCGTCGGCCGCGACATCACAACCTGGGCCGACATCATGGATCCGGCCTTCAAGGGCAAGACCGCCATCCTCAACATCCCTTCGATCGGCATCATGGATGCGGCCATGATCATGGAAGCCACCGGCAACATCAAATATGCCGACAAGGGCAACATGACCAAGGACGAGATCGACAAGACGATCGACTTCCTGATCAAGGCCAAGCAGGCCGGCCAGTTCCGCGCCTTCTGGAAGTCCTTCGACGAGAGCGTCAATCTGATGGCGTCGGGCGAAGTCGTCATCCAGTCCATGTGGTCGCCGGCCGTCGCCGCCGTGCGCTCCAAGGGCATTGCCTGCCGCTTCCAGCCGCTCAAGGAGGGCTACCGCTCGTGGGGCGGCGGCCTCGGCCTTGCCGCCCACCTCAAAGGCGCCGAACTCGACGCGGCCTATGAATACATCAACTGGTACACGTCGGGCTGGGTCGGCGGCTACCTCAACCGCCAAGGCTACTACTCGGCCAACATGGTCTCGGCCAAGAAGTTCATGACCGAGGACGAGTGGGGCTACTGGATCGAGGGCAAGCCGGCCAAGGGCGAGATCAAGGCGCCGGACGGCACGGTCATGGAAAAGGCCGGCGCCGTGCGCGATGGCGGCTCCTTCGAGGAGCGCATGGGCAAGGTCGCCTGCTGGAACTCGGTGATGGACGAGGACCGCTACATGGTGAAGCGCTGGAACGAGTTCATCGCGGCGTAAGGGAACAAGCGCCCCTCCTCTACCCCTTCTCCCCTTGCAGGGAGAAGGGGTAACGCGGCTCCGCCCGCATCGCCAAAACCGAGAGCCTTGATGACAGTCGCGCTCGAACGCCCCGCTATCGCCGCCAGCCCCACTAGGCGGCGCCGCCGCTTCTCCATCGGCGCCGTCACGCCCTACCTGCAGTCAGCTCCACTGGCGCTGATCCTCGGCGCGTTCCTGCTTTTGCCCATCATCATGATCGTCGTCGTGTCCTTCTGGGACTACGACTTCGCCGCCATGTATCCGGACTTCCTGACCACCAACTATTCCGATGTGCTGGGCTCCTGGGTCACCTGGAAAACCTATCTCAACACCATCAAATTCGCGGCCATCGTCTGGGCGCTGACCTTGTTCATCGGCTTCTGGGTAGCCTATTTCCTCGCCTTTCACATCCGCACCACGGCCATGCAGATGGTGCTGTTCCTGGTCTGCACCGTGCCGTTCCTGACCTCCAACATCATCCGCATGATCTCGTGGATCCCGGTGCTCGGCCGCAACGGGCTGATCAACTCGACGCTGGTGCATATGGGTCTGGTGCCAAAGCCCATCGAATGGCTACTCTATTCCGAATTCGCGGTCGTGCTGGCCATGGTGCATCTTTACACGCTGTTCATGGTGACGCCGATCTTCAACACGCTGATGCGCATCGACCGCTCGCTGGTCGAGGCCGCGCGCGATGCCGGCGCCTCCGGCTGGCAGGTGCTGTGGAACGTCATCATCCCACTGGCCAAGCCCGGCATGGCGATCGGCACCATCTTCGTCGTCACGCTGGTAATGGCCGATTTCTCCACCGTGCAGGTGATGTCGGGCGGCCAGAGTGCGTCGGTGGCGCTGATGATGAAGAACCAGATGTCGCTGCTGCAATATCCGGCCGCCGCCGCCAACGCCGTGGTGCTTTTGGTACTGGTGCTCTTGATGGTCGCCGGCATCCTGCGCATCGTCGATATCCGCAGGGAGCTTTGACGTGAGCCACGAAAAACGCACCCTCGAATTCTACGTGCTCGCCGCCTTCTTCGCGCTGTTCGTGCTGTTCCTCTACGGTCCGCTGTCGGCGATCCTGATCCTCTCCTTCCAGGGTGAGACCGGCGGCCTCACCTTCCCGCTCAACGGCGTGTCGCTGCACTGGTTCGCCAATCTGTTCGAGCGCCAGGCGGTCGGCGATTTCGGCGGCAGCTTCAAGCGTTCGCTGGTGCTGGGCCTGATGGTGATGATCGTCACGGTTATCGTGTCGCTGCTCGCCGGCCTCGCCTTCCGGCAGAAGTTTCGCGGCGCCACAGCGCTGTTCTATCTGGCGGTCGCCAGTCTCGTCGTGCCCTCCATCATCATTTCGCTGGGCATCGGCGTCGTCTTCCAGCAGGTCGGCTTGCGCCCAGCCTGGTATACGTCGGCCTTCGGCGCGCATCTGACCTGGACCTTGCCGTTCGGCGTGCTGATCATGTTCGCCGTCTTCAACCGCTTCTCGCCGGCTTATGAGGAGGCCGCGCGCGATCTCGGCGCCTCGTCCTGGCAGACCTTCGCCCATGTCGTGCTGCCGATGATCGCGCCGAGCCTGATCGGCGTCGGCCTGTTCGGCTTCACGCTGTCCTATGACGAGTTTGCCCGCACGCTGATGACATCTGGAACCTTCAACACGCTGCCGCTGGAAATCTACGGTATGACCACGAACGTCACGACGCCGGTGCTCTATGCGCTGGGCACGGTGACCACCGTGTTCTCCTTCCTGGTGATCCTGGCGACGCTGGGCGCCATCCTCTATGTCGGCCGCCGCCGGGCGAGAGCGTGATCGTGCAGATCCTTGTGGTGAACCCCAACACGACAGCGAGCATGACCGAGACGATCGCGGCGGCCGCGCGCGCGGTCGCCGGCGCCCGGACCGAAATCGTCGCCGTCACCTCGTCCACGGGACCGGCCTCAATCGAGGGCTATTATGACGAGGCTCTGGCGGTGCCCGGCCTGCTGATGGAGATCGTCGCCGGCGAACGCCGCGGCGTTCAGGCCGCCATCATCGCCTGCTTCGACGACACCGGGCTGGACGCCGCGCGCGCCATGGCCGCCATTCCCGTCATCGGCATCTGCGAGGCAGCACTCAGCATGGCTTCCTTCATCGCCCAGCGCTTCACCGTCGTCACCACCACCGAACGCTCGCGCGTGCCTGTGGAGGGGTTGGTGCAACGCTACGGCATGACTGGACGGGCGCGTGTGCGGGCCGCCGACATTCCGGTGCTGGCACTCGAGGATCCGACATCGGGAGCGGTTGGCAAGCTGCGCGACGAGATCGCCCGTGCTGTCGAGGAGGATCGCGCCGAGGCCATCGTGCTTGGCTGCGCCGGCATGGCCGACCTTGCCCACCAGTTGCAGGCGGATTTCGGACTGCCCGTCATCGACGGTGTCGGCGCCGCGATCAAGCAGGCCGAAGCGCTGATTGCGCTGGGCTTGTCGACATCGAAGCGCGGTGCCTATGCCAGCCCGCTGGCCAAGCCCTATCTTGGTATGCTGAAATCATTCTCGCCCGGAGCTGTCGCGGCGGAGTAAGCCATGAAACCGATCATCCGCACGCTGTCGCTGGGGGAATTGGCCGACCTCATCGACTGGGCGGCTGACGAGGGCTGGAACCCCGGCCTTGAAGATGCGGCGAGGTTCCAGGCAGCGGATCCGGAGGGTTTCATCGGTGCCTTTGTCGGCAACGACATGGTCGCCGCGATCTCAGCGGTGGCCTATGGGCGCGATTTTGGTTTCATCGGCCTCTACATCTGCCGTCCGGACATGCGCGGCAAGGGCTATGGCAAGGCAGTGTGGACCGCGGGCATGGACAGGCTGGCCGGGCGTACCGTCGGCCTCGACGGCGTCGAGGAGCAGCAAGCCAACTACCGAAGCAAGGGGTTCAGGCCGGTCTACGAGACCATCCGCTACAGCGGACGTCCCGCAGCGCTGCCCGCCGGCGCCGAGCGGCCTCGTATCGTGACCGCGCAGTCAGTGCCCGACATCATCGGGTATGACGCGCTTTGCTTTCAGGCGCCCCGGAGCTCTTTCTTGCGGCAATGGCTGCAGCCGCCTCACCGTGCCCTGGCGGCGATCACATCACGGGGAATGGCCGGCTATGCGGTGGCGCGATCCTGCCGAAGCGGCTTCAAGGTCGGACCGCTCTTTGCCGACGACGCGCAGACAGCACTCGAATTGCTCGGGGCGCTGGCGAGCGCGTGTGAAGGCGGTGACCTGAACATCGACGTTCCCGCGACCCAGGTGGATTTCATCGCGGCGCTCGAGGCAGCAGGCTTCTCACCGACCTTCAGCACCACCCGAATGTACCAAGGCACGCCGCCGAAGCTCGATCCCGACAGGATATTCGGCGTGACGACGCTGGAGCTGGGATAGGCCGGGTCCGCCGCTTTCAGGCGGCGGAGCGCCGGCCCGGTGTGCCCGGCGGTTCGTGGCCAAGAGGGGTCACCAGTGTCAGGTCGGGGTAGCCGCTCTCGATCAGCTTGACCGCGGCCTCCGTCACCTCGTCGTCCGGTTCGAGCATAGACAGGAACACTTCGGTGGCCTCACCGCCCAGGCGGCTGATGCCTTGCGCATCGGCCGGTCCGCATTCGACCACCACCAGGTCATAGGCGGTGGTCAGCGACTGCATGATGATGGGCAGCCGGTCGGCGGCGCGCATGGCGCGGACCGGATCGGCGGTGCCGACGGGAATGACGTGGCAGTCGGAATAGAGATCGGCATGGATCACGTCGCTGAACTGCGCCTGCGAAGCGAGCAGGTCGGTTATGCCCGGGAAAAGCCCGCTGTCCAGCATTGGCCGCGAAGCGGCGCCCGAGGCGGTGAGGTCGAGCAGCAGGACGCGCAGGCCGGCGTCGGATACCTCGCGCGCCACCAGGATCGCCGATGCGGCCGCCTCGTCGCCTTCGGGCGACACGAATATGGCGCGGGCTGCCCCGCTGGCGATCAGCTTTTCCGCGGCCTTCTCGATGTCGATCTCGCCAAGCACCGAGCGTGGCCGCTGGACCTCTACGACAGGCTCCGGCTCGGCGACCGATTCGGCTTCCGCGACAGGCTCAGCCTTGGCCACAGCTTCGGCAGCGGCAACAGGCTGCGGCTGCGCCAGCAGCTCCGATTCCGTGACCGGTTCAGTGACCGCTTCTGGCCAAGGCGTCTCGGCGGCATGACTGGCGAATTCGCTGGCGACAGCCGGCTCCAGGCGTGCATATGGCTCCAGAGGAGCGGCCGGCTCCTGGCGGGCAGTGGCAGGCATCGCCACCTCGTCGATCGGCGCGAAACGGGTGCCCGTGGCCGGGCGCATGGCGCGGCCCGAGAACAGTTCCTTGAGCAGCGTGTATACCGCGGCCAGCAGAAGCGAAGCCGCCGCGGCCGCACCAACAATCGGCCCAACCTTGGGGAAATATGGCTCGGAGGGCACCGAAGCGGGTGAGGAGACACGGGCGTCGACCGGCACGTAGTTGCGGTCCTGGCGCGAAGCTGCCTCGCGGTAGTTGGTCAGATAGAGTTCGAGCTGCTGGCGCTTGGCGGCGGCATCGCGCTGCAGTGCGTCGAGACCGACCTGCTCGTTGCCGGCCTGCGCCGATGCTGCCTTCAGTTGATTGACGTCGGAGATGAGCTGGCTTTCACGCGCCTTGGCGGCATCGGCCTGCATCAGCAGGCCCTTCATGATCTTCTGGGCCTCGTTGCGAATTTGTGCATCGAGATCGGCCAGTTGTGATTTCGCGGCGCGAACGCGCGGATGATTGTCGAGCATCGTCGTCGACAGATCGGCGATGTTGGCGCGCAACTCGGCCTGCCGCTCCCGCAAACGCTGGATCAGGTCGGACGACAGCACTTCCGGCAGTGAGTCGAGCGAACCGCCATTCTGCAGCGCCTCGCGCACGCTGTCGGCGGTGCCTTCGGCCGCGGCGCGATTGGCGCGCACCCGCGACAATTCGGTCGACAGCTCGGCCAGCTGCTGCGTGGCCAGAACCGCATTGTTGCCGCCCATCAGCAGGTCGGACTGGCCGCGGTAGGCGGCGACCTTGGCCTCGGCATCCCTGACCTGCTTCGACAGGTCGGCAATCTCGGGCGCCAGAAAGTCCGCGGCGGCGGTGTTCGATTCGCTCTTGGCCGCGCCCTGCCCGGCAATATAGGCAGCGGCGATGGCATCAGGGATGGAAGCCGCGAACTTGGGATCCTCTGAGGAGAATTCGATCGCGATGATGCGGGTCTTTTCAACGCCGAAGACGTTGAGCTTTTCGCGCATCTTCTTCAGGACACGCTCGTCGAGAGGAATATCCGTCGGGTCGTTCTTAAGCCCAAGCAGGACCAGCACGCGGCTCAGGTATGACATGTTGAGCGCTTCGTCGAACTCAGGCAGTCGCGACAGGCCAAGTTTCTGTGCCACCTGCTTGAGGATTTCGTTGGACGAAATGATCTGAACCTGGGTGGCGACGCCTTGCTCGTCGAGGATCGGCTTGTCGCCGTCATTGTTGCTGCCGGCCGGACGGGTGTAGACGGATTCACGCGGGGCGATTTCGATCTGCGTCTGGGCCTTGTAATGCTTGGTCGCGAATAATGCGAAGGCAAACGCCAGGCCCGTCACCACCAGGACGAAGAGCACTATGCGCAGCCAGTTCCTCGCCAGGCTGGCGAAGAGCTGCCTGAGGTCAACGTCGACATCTGCGGCCGCGGACTGAACGGACATGCATCCCTACTCCGAAACTGGGTCAGGATGCACCGTAAACAACTATGGTAACTCAGCCGTTAAGATCGCGGTAATACTCCGTTAGGGATTACTGGCGAGCAGCAAGAAAAACGATAAAAATACCAAAACCGCGAGCGCTCTCGACCGGCTCCTTTACCGGCCATTAACCCTAACAGGATGATAACGGACCCGATCCCAGATGTTTGCTGCGACGCCGCAGCGGCCAGTCGAAGGTACGTATCCGACATGAAAAGCACTGCCTCTCTCTTTCGCGCTCTGCTTGCCGTGTCGATGCTCGCCGGCTGCTCCAGCTACCGGCCGACGCCGGCCGCCTTCCACGAGGTCCTTGACCAGCCCTATCGTCTCGGCGCCGGCGACCGCATCCGCGTCACCGTGTTCGAGCAGGACGGCCTGACCAACAGCTACAGTGTCGACCAGTCCGGCTACCTCTCCTTCCCGCTTGTCGGCGCCATACCGGCGCGTGGCCACACCGCGCAGCAGATGGAAAAGGAGATCGCCGACAAATTGCGGCAAGGCTATCTGCGCGACCCCGACGTCTCGGTCGAGATCGATCGCTACCGGCCGATCTTCGTCATGGGCGAAGTGGGTGCTGCCGGCCAGTATTCCTATGTGCCCGGCCTGACCGTGCAGAAGGCCATCGCCATTGCCGGCGGCTTCTCGCCGCGCGCCAACCAGGAAAGCGTCGACATCACCCGCGACATCAATGGCAAGGTGATGACCGGCCGCGTGGTCACCTCCGATCCGCTGCTGCCCGGAGATACCGTTTACGTCCGCGAACGCCTGTTCTGACAGACACCACGTGGCGGACAAGCTCAGGATCGTCCACTGCTTTCGTTCACCGGTCGGAGGAATTTTCCGGCATGTGCGCGACCTGACGGAAGCGCAGGTCGCCGCCGGTCATGTGGTCGGCATCGTCTGCGATTCGACCACCGGCGGCGAATTCGAGGAGCGCCTGTTCGAGCAGATGAAGGACATGCTGGCGCTCGGCATCCATCGCACGCCAATGCAGCGCCATGTCGGCCCGGGCGATCTCGCCTCGGCCCGACGCACATACAGGATCATCAAGGAATTGCGGCCGGACGTGTTGCACGGGCACGGCGCCAAGGGTGGCGCCTATGCCCGTCTGTTCGGCTCATTGTTGCGGGTATCAAGGTCTCGCGTAGCCCGCCTTTATTCGCCGCATGGCGGCTCCCTCCACTATGACGAAACGACAGCCACCGGGAAGCTGTTCTTCGCGCTGGAGCGCACCATGGCGCGCTTTACCGATTGCCTGCTGTTCGTCTCGGACTACGAACGGCGGACCTATCGCAGGAAGGTGGGCGAGCCGCCGATCCCGAACATTCTGGTCTACAACGGACTGCGCGCCGCCGAATTCGAACCGGTGATCATCGCATCCGATGCGGCGGATCTGCTCTATATCGGCATGATGCGGGACCTGAAGGGACCCGACATCTTCATCGATGCCCTGGCAGCCGCCGGTCCCCGACTTGGCCGCGCGCTGAGCGCAGTGATGGTCGGCGACGGCGACGACCTGCCGCGCTACCATGCGCAGGTAGAGCGCCTGGGGCTGCAAGGCCATGTCCGCTTCCTGCCGCCAATGCCGGCCAGGCAGGCCTTCGCGCTGGCGGCGCTGGTGGTCGTTCCATCCCGCGCCGAAGCCATGCCCTATATCGTGCTGGAGACGCTGGCCTCAGCAAGACCCATGATAGCCACCGCTGTCGGCGGCATACCCGAAATTTTCGGCTCCGGCTCCCCTGCCTTGATCCGGCCCGATCCGGTCGAACTCGCCGGCAAGATGAGCGAGGCGCTGGCCGATCTCTCAGCCTACAGCAAACTCATGCCCGATGGCGGCAGCCTCAGGGCGCGCTTCGGCGCCGACGTCATGGCCGCCGAAATCGAGAAGGCCTATTTCGCCGCGCTCGACCGGTAACGCCCAGGCCTTTCCAAAGCCACGCGTTGTTTCAAGGGTTTCTTAGCTCTCTTTTGCTATTGACCGAAGGAAGCTTGCGGAAAGCCCCATGAACGAGATCGACCCAGCGCGCCGCTTTTCACCTGAAGCGGTGCGTAAATTCGACGGCCCAGCTGAGGGCGATGTGCCCGGCGGCATGAATGACGTTGCCCGGCAGGTCGCGTCGCAATACCGGCGCGATACGATGTCGCCGATCATGGTCAGCGGCGTCCTGCGCATGGTCGAGTTCGGGATCCTGTTCGTTTCGGGGCTCTGCGTTTATTTCTACTTTGTCGGCTTCTTCAACTATCTCGCCTGGCAATATCCGGTGACGATTGCCGCCGCGTCGTTCCTCGCCGTGGTGCTGCTCGATGTCACCGACTGCTACCAGGTCGTTTCGCTGATGCGACCGATCGCCAATCTTGGCCGCATCCTGCTGGTCTGGGCCGGCACCTTCGCGCTGATGGCGTTGACGGCCTTCGCCATGAAGATGTCGGAAGACTATTCGCGGCTTCTGTTCGGCACCTGGTTCGTCGTCGGCTTCGTCCTCCTCTTCGGCCTCAGGCTGGTGATGTCGAGACTGATCCGGCGCTGGGCACGCGATGGCCGCATGGAGCGGCGCGCCGTCATCGTCGGCGGCGGCAAGGCGGCGGAAGTCCTCATCCGCTCGGTCGAAAAGCAGCCCTACAACGATATCCGCATCTGCGGAATCTTCGATGACCGCTCAGACAAGCGCTCGCCGCCGATCGTCGCCGGCTATCCCAAGCTCGGCACGATTTCGGAACTGATCGAGTTCGCCCGTATCGCGCGCATCGACATGCTGATCGTGTCGCTGCCGCTGACCGCCGAAACACGCGTGCTGCAGTTGTTGAAGAAGCTGTGGGTGCTGCCGGTCGATATCCGGCTTTCGGCGCATTCCAACGCGCTGCAGTTCCGCCCGCGCGCGTATTCCTTCATCGGCTCGGTGCCGATGCTCGACATCTTCGACAAGCCGATCAACGACTGGGATTCCGTCGCCAAGCGCGCCTTCGACATCATTTTCTCGCTGGTCGGCATCATCGTCTTCTCGCCGGTGATGCTGGCGACAGCGATTGCCATCAAGCTCGACAGCAAGGGACCGGTGCTGTTCAAGCAAAAGCGGCATGGCTTCAACAACGAGATCATCGAGGTCTACAAGTTCCGCTCGATGTACACGGACCGCTCGGATCCGACCGCCAAGCAGACGGTGACCAAGAACGATCCGCGCGTCACCCGTGTCGGCCGCTTCATCCGCAAGACGTCGATCGACGAACTGCCGCAGTTCGTCAACTCGCTGCTGGGCTCGCTGTCGCTGATCGGCCCGCGCCCGCATGCGATCGCCGCGCAGTCGCACAACCTGCTCTACAACGAGGTGGTCGACGGCTATTTCGCCCGCCACAAGGTCAAGCCGGGCGTCACCGGCTGGGCGCAGATCAACGGCTGGCGTGGCGAGATGGACACCAACGAGAAGATCCGCATGCGGACGGAATACGACCTCTACTACATCGAGAACTGGTCGCTGCTGTTCGATCTGCGGATCCTGTTCCTGACGCCGGTCCGGCTGCTCAACACGGAAAACGCCTATTGAGCGCGATCTCCCATGAGTTGCCGTCGGCCGCGGTCAACGCCAAGCTGATCGCGCTGATTTCTTCCGCTGCGGTGGTGGTCGGCATCCTTCTGTCCGGCTTCGTCATCAGCGAGCCGGCGCCTTACGAAATCTACATGGCCGGGCTGATCGCCATCTGGGCTCTGTTCGGCCTGCGGATTTCCCGCGCGGCCATGCCGCTGCTGGTGCTGCTGGTGACGATGAACATCGGCGGCATGATCTCGATGACGCAGATGGCAGACCTCGCCTTCACGCCGCTCTATCTCTCCGTATCGCTGTTTCTCGCTTTCAGCGCGGTGTTCTTCGCCTCCGTGACAGCCACGCAGCCGGGCCTCTACCGGCTGATCTTCAATGCCTATGTCGTCTCGGCGGTGGCGACGTCGCTGCTCGGCATAGCAGGCTATTTCCACGCCTTCCCCGGCGCCGAAATGTTCACCAAATACGACCGCGCGGCCGGCGCGTTCCAGGACCCGAACGTTTTCGGACCTTTCCTGGTGCTGCCGGGCATCTATCTGCTCTACCTGATCCTGACCGGTTCGGTCTCGCGCATGCCGCTGCTGGCGGTGCCGCTGCTGATCATCACATTGGGCATCTTCTTCTCCTTCTCGCGTGGCGCCTGGGGCATGTTCGCCGTCTCGGCGGTCCTCCTCACCGGTTGCCTGTTCCTGCAAAGCGCCAGCGGCAAGTTCCGGCTGCGCGTGGTGATCATGACCATCGCCGCGCTGTCATTGCTGACCATCGCCATCATCGTCATCCTGCAATTGCCCGGCGTGTCGGAGATGTTCTCCAACCGCGCGCATCTCGAACAGAGCTACGACACCGCCCGCCTCGGCCGCTTTGCCCGCTACGGTATAGGCTTCCAGATGGCGATGGAGCGCCCGTTCGGCATCGGGCCGCTGGTCTTCGGCAAGATGTTCGGCGAGGACACGCACGACATCTGGCTGAAAATGCTGATGGATTATGGCTGGCTTGGCTTCGTGTCGTTCCTGACGCTGGTCGTCTGGACCATCACAGCCGGTTTTCGCATCCTGCTGCGCGACCGGCCATGGCAGCCCTATCTGCTGTGTGCCTATGTTGCCTTCATCGGCAATATCGGGCTCGGCACCTTCATCGACATCGACCACTGGCGCCACATGTATCTGCTGCTCGGCCTGATCTGGGGCGCCATCGCCCTGGAATACCGCCACCAGCGGCTGTCGCGGCCGGCTTTTCCAGGCGTGTCGGCGATCGCGCGATAAATGCCGAATTTCGGTTGACCCGAACAGGGTTATCACGATACATCGCGACCGGTCCGGAGTGTAGCGCAGCCCGGTAGCGCACTTGACTGGGGGTCAAGGGGTCGTCGGTTCGAATCCGGCCACTCCGACCATTAACAAAACAAGGACTTACCCCCAAAAGTCCATTTGAATTCTTCAACCTAATTTTCGTCCAGGGTAACGCACGGGGTAACTCCCCTCCCAATTGGCCCGCGTTCCTGCGACTATCGGTGGTGGCCAAATCGACCGGGATCAGGGGAGATTGCTTTGCCATGCCTGATTTCGATAGAGTCGTTAAAGGTCCGATCGCGTTGAATGAAGCCGTTGATGGCGAGGCCCAAGTTTTCGGCATTGTGACTCAGGGTATCTCAACATCACGCACGGCAACTACCAAAATCGACCAGAAGGCTGTCGTGAGCGGTCGAGCGCAGACCGGCCTGTCAAGGGATAAGGGAAAAGCCCGCCACCGTGAGGCTACAGCCGAAACCCGCCCCTAAGCATCACGAGGTCCGGGGCTTCTTCTTCGTCCTCCTCGGATTCATACGACTCTGGCGCCTCCAATAGGTCGGCGGATGGCCCACACATTGATCGACAGTTCCGATCGAACAGAGATCAAATTACCGGAAGAGGGCTCAAGAAATATATAGCCGGATATGCCGCAGTGACGCGTAATAACCTTGCTGATTAACGGCGCCTTGCAGGGATGGCAAAGGGAGCTTATTGTCGTTTGACGGGGAACTATCTGCGGCATGGCTTGGGGAATATGCTATGCGTAGGATTTTGCGCGAATTCTGGAATGATCAACGCGGTATCGCGATGCTGCTGGTTGCAATTATGCTGCCGGTTCTCATCGGCTTTTCTTTGCTGGCCTTCGACATGAGCCGAGCTACCGGGCTTCAACAACAGCTGCAAAAGGGTGTCGATGCCATCGCTCTGGCCGCTGCCGCGGAACTGGATGGCAGATCGGATTCGATCACGCGGGCCAACCTCGCAGTGACGACCCTTGTTGCCAACCAGACGCTGTATTCGGACGTGGCCGGTCATACACTCGTTCCGGCAGACGTGACCGTCACGTATTTGACCGGAATACCGGCCAGCGATGAGACGACCCTGACCACCGCCGGCGTCGATGCCAACGGCGTGAACTGGGCCAGCGTCGATCCTAAAGCGGTGGCTTTTGCCGAAGTGACTATAAACGCGTCCGGCCTGGCGAAGGGTGCTGGGGCATTCACAACCATCTTTCCGGCAAGCCTCGTCGGCAGCACTGACACAATGGACATCCGACCCCAGGCTGTCGCCGGTTTCGTTCAGTCGATATGCGAGACTGTTCCGCTCTTCATGTGCAACCCGTTCGAGACAGCCGATTCGTCGACCAGCAAGACGATCCAACAAGCGTTTGCCTCCGGCGACACCTACAGCCGGGAGTTCCGCGTCCTGAAGGTGGACTCGAATCCTGGCCCCGGCAATTTCGGGCTGATCGACAACAACCTGAGTTCGCTGCGCGATGCTATCGCGATCGGAAACTCTGGCACCTGTTACAATCGCGACGCGCTGACGACGAAGACCGGTGTCACCCTTGGCCAGGTCAATGCCGGCCTCAATGTCCGGTTTGATCTCTATAGCGGCTCCCTGAACAAGAACAACAAGGACTTCAATTACCGGCCGGCGAGCAACGTGCGCAAGGGCCAGAAAACCGGTTGCAGCAAATATGACCCGGTCACTGACAACACAGCGCTGCCGCTGCCGCCCGGGACCAATTATGTCGACACGAAAGGCATGTCCGACGCGATCGGGTCTCAAGGCTTTTGGACGAACTACTGGCAGATCAACCACGGAGGCGCTTATCCGAACGTCCCGAGCGCCACCAACCCAACCGGCACCAAGACAGCGCCGGCGTCGAGGTATGACGTCTACAAATACGAGATTTCTCAAGGGTTGGTAGGCGACAAATCACTCAATCCGACCAAAGAAACCGGCACGCCATCTTGCTACAAAGGAGACGCCCCGACAGCCGATCCTGATCGTCGGCTGCTCAATATGGCGATCGTCAACTGCATAGCGAACCAAGACAAGATCAATGGGCACGTACAATTGAAACCGGATGGGTATGTTAGCGTCTTCATCAACACGCCAGTCCAAAAGCAAGATAACACCAAAGACCCTGAAGACCCTTCGGCTGGCGAGAAGCCTATCAGCCTGGAGATCGTCGACGTGGATGGCGCGTTCGCCAACAACACGCTTGTCGACAAGGCATTCCGCAACGAGGCGCAGCTCTATCGATGAGACACCTTGTTCTGGCTGTCCTGCTGATCGCCAACCCCGCTGCCGCTGAGATGTCCGTGACAGGTTGCAATGCCCTAAGCGATTCTGCCGGCGCGGCAGCTCTGCAACTGCGATCCACTGTCAGAGTCGTCAAGGGTGAAGCTTTCCATGAAGCAGTGCCGATGATGCCTGCAAGCGCTAGAGATGAGGCGGCCGATCTGGAAGATGCCAGGATTGGTGCCGAGTCCGCACTTCGCGAGTATGCGCTGTCTCTGGAGGCCTTTGCAAAAGCGATAAAGGATTGCGGCAACTAGGCCGCCTGTGCAGCAGCGTGATCAGACAATTCCCGCACACCGTGCCTCGCTAAAATAACGGGGTATATCGACAGCCATAGACCATGGTCGCCTTTACCTTCCTGACGCCTCGGCGTGCTTCTATGGTTAAGTCGCTAATAATGTCACAAAATCATAGGCTTACCGTCCCAGCCTAGCAACGCTGCAAGTCTTCGCGGTTAACTTTCCGTTAAATCCCTTTGACTTCGGCATATCAGTAAAGACTAATAGTCATCGACGGGGCGGCTTGGGGGCATCAATTGCCGGCAACTCCGGGGTGTAAAGTCAAAAAAGGGGTAATCACATGCGTAATTTGATCAAGCAGTTCCGCGACGACGAAAACGGCGCCGCGATGGTGGAATATTCCATCCTCATCGGCATCATTGCCGCGGCCTCGATTGTCGCCGTGATCGCGATCGGCGGATGGGTCGGCAGCCAGTTCACCGGCCTGTGCGTGAAACTGAACAACACTGGCATTTCCAAGACTGGCACCGGCACCGGCACCTGCTAAAGGTCTTAACGCGCCCCTGTTCACTGAACCCGACGGGCAAACAATGTAAGGGTCGGCGTTCGTCGCGCCGGCCCTTTTCGTTAGGAGCGCGGAAATGCCGCTGTTGGCACCGTGAAGCCAGCATCGGAGGCGTAGCGGGCAACGCCCTTGGTGATGCGGACCTCATCGATCCAGCCATTGAAATTGAAGTTTGTGGTGTTGCCGTCGCCGCCGATGCTGAGAACCGCCCCTGATGGATTGATGGTGCGGTGCGTCGTTGACGACGCCACTATCACGCCGTTCAGGTACATTCGGTATTTTGTCCCGTGATAGTCGACAGCAAGATGATACCAGGTGTCGGTGGTTACACCTGTGGAACTGACGAGGTCAGTGGTGGAGGCACTACCATCTAGCGACACGGTGAACTCTGGTGTTTTGATGTGTTAGTCGGCGTGAGGTCCAGTAATTTGACTAGGGGTCAAGGGGTCGTCGTTCGAATCCGGCCACTCCGACCATTTTAAAGCAGGACTTGCCCCCGAAGTCCCCCAGCCAAATCAACCAACCCTCGAATCGCTCCTCCCTTGCCCTGCCGGTTTCAGCCTTGGATTGGTTCCGACGTTAGCCTTGGCAAACATCCACCCACTCAGCACCGGTGAGCTCAACCATCCTCTGCGGCGAAATCCTCACCGCCGCGTTGGTGGCTCCAGCAGCCGGCACCACCTCGTCGAATTCGCGCAGCGAGACGTCGCAATAGACTGGCAGCGGTGCCGGCAGGCCGAACGGGCAGACACCACCGACCGGATGGTTGGTGGCGGCGACGACTTCCTCCGCGTCCAGCATGCGCGGCTTGCCGCCGAACTGGTCCTTGAACTTGCGGTTGTCCAGCCTGGCGATGCCGCTGGTCACGACCAGCATGGTGCGCTCGCCGACGCGCAGGCAGATGGTCTTGGCGATCTGCGCCGGCAGGACGCCGTGCGCTTCCGCCGCCAGCGTCACCGTCGCCGAACTCGCTTGCGTGACGATGACCTCGATATCGGGCGCATGGGCGGCGAACAAGGCACGAACAGACTCCAGGCTCATATCAAAAACCCACGATTCGAAGACGACGGACGGCAGACGCGATTGGCGCAGTTTTGTATGCCGCAAGTATAAACACGCGCGATCTGTAAATCGGCAAGTCCGGCCTGCCTGAGGACGCCGTGGCATCAACAAGAAACCCGCCAAGCGGGCTCTGGCGGGTTCTCTTGCATGCCTGGTACTGGTCCTATGCCAAGGGTCGGCCTTGTGCGGCCGGCGTCGGCGCGGCGGGCGCCATGAGAGCGTCCTGAGGCATGCGAAGCGCGGACGCAATACGACGCAGCTTCGACGGATCGGCCGCCCGGCCGTTCTCGATATCCTCAATCTCGCCGACCGACAGACCGCAGGTCAGGGAAAGCTCTTCCACGCTGTATCCGCGGGTTTCCCGCATTGCTCTAAGGGTGCTGTAATCGTGCCCGATCTCACTGGCTAACGGTTCGGAGAGGGCATGGCTTTTTGCATTGTTGGGCATTGGCAACTCCGGTGGCTGAAAGCGTTTTGATCAAAAATGGAGTGTTGCCTGAGACGAGCAGGAACATGCCTGCTCGCCAGCGATTTGCCAAGAGCCAAAGGCCGTCACGCTATCGTGAAGCGGGTCCCGGCAAGGGCGGTCTCACGCATGCCATCAAGTTCTTTTGAACACCTCGGCACCTTTTTGCCCGGAGGTTTCAGCCCACCTGTTCGTTGTTCTGATGCGCTGGCGTGAAAACCATCCGGTTCCAGCCGGCCCGTTCCCCAGAAGGATCCCTGCAATGAACTTCAAGACATTCATGGTCGTGCTCGGCACGATCTCCAGCCTTTCCCTTGCCGCCGTGAGCGGCGCCCAGGCGGCGGACGCACTGCGCGTGCGCGGTACGGTGGTCAGTTTCGAGCCATCGCTGCTGACCGTGAAAACCCGCCAGGGCGATACTTTCGCGATCAAGCTCAACACCGGCTGGAAGATATCCGGCGTCGCCAGCGCCTCCGAAAAGGACATCAAGCAGGGCGATTTCCTTGGCATCGCATCGGTCTCGAAGGCGGATGGCGGCAGTGGGGCGCTGGAAGTGGTGATTTTCCCAGCCGCCTTGAAAGGCACCGGCGAGGGCGACCGTCCGTGGGACTTGCAGCCGAACAGCCGCATGACCAATGGCACCGTGGCCGACGTCACCGACATAAACGGGCGCGCCGTGACGCTGACCTATGACAATGGGCAGACCAAGAAGATTTCGATTCCCGACAGCACGCCGGTCGTGACCTTCGCGCCAGCCGCGCCGACCGATCTCAAGCCAGGCGCTACGGTCTTCGCCAATGCCCAGCGCGAGGCTGACGGCACGCTGAGCTCCAGCCGCGTCGTGGTGGGAAACAATGGCGTGATCCCGCCGATGTAGCCAAAACAGGCGGCAAGAGCCGGCTTTTCGGCCCTCGCAAAGATGTGACGTGAAGCCGGCTTCCTAGAAACAGTCCAGAAACAAAATTCTACAACCGGGAAATACTGACGAAAAAATCCGGGAGCGTAATTCCAGGCGCGGCGGTCGGGCTATCGACCCGAGTCATAGCTGCCGGCGAAACAAAAGGAAACGATCCCATGAAGAAGTCCCTCCTCTCGGCCCTCGGGCTTGCAGTTGCACTGGCTTTCACGGCGCCCGTGGTCGGTGCGACGAGCGCGGATGCGGCGCCGATGGCGAAGCATCATCATCATCCCCACCACCATCATCGTTATCATCACCGCCATCATCACTACCATCATCACTACCATCATTATCACCACCACATGAAGAAGATGGCAAAGAAGACGTACTAAGCATACCAGACCGCCAACGCGAAGACCGACCTTGGCTTCTTGTTCAAGCTTGGTCTTCGCGTGGTTGTGCAATGCCAAGCCCGACATCAAACCGGGCCTGTCGAATTCGCCGGATGACCCAACTGACCCAGGATTTTCGGCGCCACCCCCGATACCGCGACGGCAAGTGAAATCTTTCACGCGGCGCCAAATCGCGGTACGGCAGGAATGTTGCTGACCGGTGTATCGCACTGGATCGGGCGTTTGCGAACAGGGCCAGGTATCCCCGATGACGGCCAAGGCCGATATCTCCCGGACAGACCGCCTTGTCCTGTCGGTCGCGCGATTGTGGCTCACGCTTCGCCATCCTGCGCTTGTGGTGCGATACTTCATGAAACTGGGCTATCTGCCCAATCCGGCCACGCCGGTGCGCTACCATGAGCTCTTGCTCTGGCGAAAAATCGTCGACCGCAATCCGCTGTTCGTAACACTGACCGACAAGCTCGCCGCCAAGGCTCATATCCGTGACGCCTGTCCCGAGATCGCCGTGCCTCAGACGCTCTGGTCCGGGCGCAACCCTGCCGACATTCCTCTCGACCTGCTGGCCGGCAATGTCATCGTCAAGACAAACCACGGCTGCGCGATGAACATATTCGTTGCCAATGGCGAGCCCAATCGCGGCCTCATCGTCGCCAAGACGAGGCACTGGCTGAGAAAACGCTACGGCCGCCGCAATGGCGAATGGGCCTATTGGCCTGTCGTTCCCACCGTTTTCGTGGAAGAGCGGCTGGCGCTCTCCGGCGCAAGGATCGCAACCGACATCAAAGTGCATGTTTGCGGCGGCGTGGTAACGCATGCCTGGGTCGAGGATAAGGAAGCCGGGCGTTCGCTGCTTTTGGACCGGGACGCCAATCCATTGCCAGGGCGCGATCCGGGCTATCCCCGCGAGGATCAGGCGGTGCCCGTCAACACGCGGCTTCTCGACTATGTCCGTCAGGCGGTGTCGATCGCCCCCGTTATCGCCGGCAACCTCGACTATATCCGCATCGACTTCCTGGTCACCGACCATGGTCTCTATGCCGGCGAGATCGTCGTCTATCCCGGCGCCGGCTATGGCACCACCACCAATCCGGCGTTCGCCGGCGAAATCGTGCGGCTGTGGCGGCTCGACCAATCCGCCTTCCTGCGTCGGACGCACACGGGTGTTACCCGGCTCTATGCCGACGCGCTTCGCGCCAGATACCGGAGCGGCATCGCAACCCGCATAAACTGAAAATGGCGACCGCGCCCGAAAGGCGAGCCGCCACTTTCTTTTCTATCCCTTGTACCGACGTCGCCGTCAGCGCCGGCTGAACAGCAGGCTGGCGACCAGGCCGAGCACCACAAGGCCAACGGCGGCCGCCGCCGCCGGATGGTCGCGGGCCGATTTCTCCATCACCCTGCCCTGCTTGCGGATTGCCGGCATGGCATCGCGCAGACGTCCGGCAAGGTCGGAATATGTGTCGAGAGCGGCATCGCGGCCATCTTCATAGTAAGCGCCACCCCGCTTCGACACGGCCTTGCGCAGCGCCGCGAGTTCCCTTGAGAGGGCCGCGACCTGCTTTTCGAGGTCGATGTCCGAAAGGGTCGAAAATGTTGCCATCATGCGTTTCCTTGTCTTGCCGCAGGAAAGTCTTGCAGAAGGAAACGTAACGCCTCACCCCAAGTCGGGTTCCGGTCTCGAGGGCTCCAAAGCGCTTCGCGCGGTGGTCAGCGCACCTGGTCAAGCAGGCGCTTGCATTCCAAGAGGTCGAACAGCGCCTCCTGCAGCAGCGCGCGATTGTCGCGCGAGAGTTTAGATGCGTCCGGCTGAACCGGACCTTCCTCGTCGCTCTTGCCCAGGCCGAAAAAGCGGCGGCTGGGCTTGACCCTTGGCTGGCCAACCAATTCATCATCGCCGCCGCGCGGCTGTGCCGCCGGGGTCAGCGGCACCTGGTCGGCCTGCTTTCGCTGCGAGATCGCCTCGACGGCGGCCATGTCGCCGTTGCCGATGGCGACGAGGAAATGATTGCCGTTCTCGCGCAGCAGCTTCTGCACGCCCTTGATGGTGTAGCCCTGGTCGTAGAGCATGTGGCGGATGCCCTTGATCAGCTCGACATCCTGCGGCCGGTAGTAGCGCCGGCCGCCGCCGCGCTTCATCGGCTTGATCTGGTTAAAGCGCGTTTCCCAGAAGCGCAGCACATGCTGCGGCAGGTCGAGATCTTCAGCGACCTCGCTGATGGTGCGGAAGGCGTCAGGGCTCTTGTCCATGGGCGAAATCCTCACGCTGGAGCGTGATCCGGAACGGTCTTCAGCGAGATCAGGCTTCAACAAAGAGAGAAGCTCATTCCATTTGCGCGGAATGGATCATACGCGGAACACCAATCCAGCCATGCTGCCGAATCGGACCTTATTTCAGCGGTTTGTGAAGCAATATTCAAGCCCGGCGTTATGGCGAGGCCGGTTTTCAACCGTACAATGGAGGCTATTTGCCGCCCTTGGCCTTGCTGTTCTGGTGGGAACGCAAGATACGGTTCTTCAACACGTTCGACGATTTGAAGGTCATCACCCGGCGCGGCAGGATCGGCACCTCTTCACCGGTCTTGGGATTGCGCCCGATGCGCTCATTCTTGGAGCGGACATGGAATGTCGCGAACGACGACAGCTTTACCGTCTCGCCGCGGACGATGGCTTCGCAGATTTCGTCCAGCACCGCTTCGACGAGTTCAGCGGATTCAGTGCGCGACAGACCGACCTTTCGGTAGACGGCCTCCGCTAGGTCGGCACGCGTAAGTGTCTTTCCCCCCATGCGACCGTCCCATCAGCTCAAACGTAAAATTCGGCACAACAACAGCTGAGCCTAAGTAATTGATCCGGCAAGGTCAAGGACCGAAACCGGACCGTTCGGCACTTACCAGCGAACCAGAACGGCGCCCCAGGTGAAGCCGCCGCCCATCGCTTCCAGGAGGACGAGGTCGCCCTTCTTGATGCGGCCGTCGGCGACGGCCACCGACAGCGCCAGCGGCACGGAAGCAGCCGAGGTGTTACCGTGCAAATCGACCGTAACCACCACCTTTTGTTCTGCAATCCCGAGCTTCTTGGCCGAAGCGTCAATAATTCGTTTATTGGCCTGGTGCGGCACGAACCAGTCGAGATCGTCGGCTGATATACCGGCGGCCGAGAAGGTCGCCTCGATGACGTCGGTGATCATGCCGACCGCGTGCTTGAAGACTTCGCGGCCTTCCATCCTGAGGTGGCCGACGGTTCCTGTCGTAGATGGTCCGCCGTCGACAAAAAGCTTGTCCTTGTGCGCACCGTCCGAGCGCAGGCTGGCGGCCAGAACGCCGTGGTCGGCAATCGTGCCGGCCCCCTCGCCTGCTTCCAGGATCAGTGCGCCGGCGCCGTCGCCGAACAGCACGCAGGTCGAGCGGTCGCTCCAGTCGAGGATGCGCGAGAATGTTTCCGAGCCGATCACCAGCACGCGTTTTGCCAGGCCGCCGCGGATGTAGAGATCGGCTGTCGTCACCGCATAGACGAAGCCTGAGCACACTGCCTGCATGTCGAAGGCAAAGCCGTGATGCATGCCGAGGCGGTTCTGGATCTCGACGGCAGTCGCCGGAAATGTGTTGTTGGGGGTGGACGTCGCCAGCACGATCAGGTCGATATCGTCCGGCGTCAGTCCCGCGTTGGCAAGGGCGGTGCGAGCCGCGGCCTCTCCCAGCGAAGCCGTCGTCTCGTCGTCGGCCGCGATATGACGCTGGCGGATGCCGGTGCGCTGGGCGATCCACTCGTCCGAGGTTTCGACCATGCCTTCGAAATCGGCATTCTTCATGATGCGGCGGGGCAGCGCGGCACCGGTGCCGCGCACGACTGATCTGATCAAAGTTGTTTCCTATTCCTTCGCGTCGGTACCGTCGGATTTCCGGGATGACAGGGCATGCGGGTTGCGCGCATGAAACAGGTCCAGGTCGGCCTCGATGCGGTCGAGCAGATTGTTGCGCACCATGTCGTAGCCGAGTTCGATCGCGGCGGCGAAACCGTCCGAATCAGCACCGCCGTGGCTTTTGACGACGATGCCGTTCAGCCCCAGGAACACGCCGCCATTGGAGCGGCCGACATCCATCTTTTCGCGCAGGCGATCGAAGGCGCCCTTGGCGAAGACATAGCCGATCTTGGCCATTAAAGTGCGGCTCATCGCGGCGCGCAGGTAACCGGCGATCTGGCGCGCGGTGCCTTCGGCCGTCTTCAGCGCGATGTTGCCGGCGAAGCCTTCCGTCACCACCACGTCGACCGTGCCCTTGCCGATATCGTCGCCTTCGACGAAGCCATGATAGTTCATCGAGGCCATGTTGGCCTCGCGCAGTATGCGTCCCGCTTCCTTGACCTCTTCCTGGCCCTTGATCTCTTCGACGCCGACATTGAGCAGGCCGACGGTGGGCCGGGCGATGCCGAAGACGGAGCGCGCCATGCCGGTGCCGAGAATGGCAAAATCAATGAGCTGGTGCGCGTCGGCGCCAATGGTGGCGCCGACGTCCAGAACCACGCTTTCGCCGCGCAATGTCGGCCACAATGCCGCGATCGCCGGGCGATCGATGGTGGCCATGGTGCGCAGGCAGAATTTCGACATCGCCATCAACGCGCCGGTGTTGCCGGCGGAGATGCAGGCGTCCGCAGCGCCCGACTTGACCGCTTCGACCGCCTTCCACATCGACGACTTCCAGCGGCCATGGCGCAGCGCCTGGCTCGGCTTGTCGTCCATCCTCACCGCGATCTCGCAGTGGAAGAATTCGCTCACCTCGGCCAGTTTGGGAAACTTGGCCAGTTCGGGGCGCACGACTTCCTCACGCCCGTAGATGACGAAGCGGATGTCGGGACGGCGGGTGGCGACCGTCATGAGCGCCGGAATGACCACGGCTGGTCCGTGATCGCCGCCCATGGCATCGATGGAAATCCTGATCACGCGGTATTCATCTCACGGGTTATGCGGCAGGTCGCTTTAGTGGTCGCGAAGGTTCGGCGAAAATAGCGGTTTTGGGTTTTCACACAACCGACTTTTCCATCGCGGACGAGGTTTTCAGGATTTTCCCAGCAAGGATCGCAGTTTTTGCTGAAATTCATTCTCCGCCGCTTCGGTCTCGCCACCGGCATCCAGCGACGCGCCCGACTTGCGCGGATAGGGGTCGATCGCCAGTCCGAAGAACTGTTCGGCAAGCGCCCCGACATCGATAATGTCACCGGAGAATGTTTCGGGACTGTCAGGGCCATCCGCGTCGAGCAGGATCTCGCCGCCGCCGTCGAACCCCTGCCGTCCAAGCTTGGAATCCTCGGGCAGCAGCAACGCCTCGAATGGCTCGTCGATATGCGCAGCGACGGGATCGAGCGTGACGATGCAGGCCTGCGTGATATCGGCCTCGACACGGCCGCTGACCTTGACGCCATTGCGTTTCCAGGAGGCCACAAGGAGTTCCGCGCGGTAGGCTTCGACCGATAGCAACCCGTGTTCCTCGGCGAGCGCCGCGCGCTGGGCGGCGTCGGCCTCGATCACCACGGGCAGGCCCTTCTGCGGCAGACGAGCGACATTCGCGAAAAAGCCAACCGGGCTCTGCGGATCGGTATGTTTCATCAAGCACCTCCCCTGGCGAGCGGAAACACCGCCTTGCCGGAAACGATTGATTCGGACGGCTGTGCGGCCAGTTGCCGGCAGGCATCGGCGACATAATCGGCCAATTGCGGCGCCTCCGGCCAGGCGCCGGAATCGGGCCGGACATTGCGGGCAAGAGCCGCGGTCAGCGCGTCGCGATCGTTTCTTTCAAGCGCATCATCATAGGCGGCGGTGCGGCCATAAAACATCTTCGCCAGTTTCTTCATACGCTTGGGCACGCCGACGTCACCAATGCCCAGCTCCCGCAACGAATGGTCGACGTCGAGGAAGAACTCGTCGATCAGCACCTGGGCGATCTCCTGCGCCACACCGTCCTCGCCACGCAAGCGATGCTGGAACAGGAACATATGCAGCGAAAGCATCTCGAAACGGCCGAGCGGCGTGTCCGGCACATTCCAGTGGGAATAAAATACACTCTGCCGCGCCGCCGCCACGATTTGTGCGTAAAGCGCGTCCGTGATGGCGCGGTTGGCGTGGCGTTCGCGACCAAAAAGGCGCTGGAACATGGGGATGGTCTCCGGGGACCGTTTGTTGAATTGGCCTTGTTGCATCGGCAAGCAAGCTGGTTTACCGGTTTTGCGGCCCAGCGCAAGTTGCGGCGATATAATGGAGAATTGTTGTTGCGCGCGCTGAATTTCAAGTCGACCTTTTCGTCCAGGCCCGCCAGCGCGATCTCGCTGCTGCTCGTCGTATCGGCGCTCTCGGCGTGTCACACCAACAAGATGTTCGGCGACCTCAGTCCGAGCGAAACGCTCACTCAAGGCTATGTCTACGACCAGCAAGCCGTCGATTCGGTGCCGGTCGGCTCCAGCCGCGAGCAGGTGCTTCTGGCGCTTGGCACGCCGTCGACCACGGCGACTTTCGACAACGAGGCGTTTTATTACATTTCGCAAACGCGCAAGCGCTATGTGGCCTTCGCCAAGCCCAGGCTTGTCGACCAGAAGGTGCTCGCGGTCTATTTCGGCGCCGATGGCCGCGTCACCCAGATCGCCAATTACGGCTTGAAGGACGGCAAGATTTTCGACTTCATCTCGCGCACCACGCCGACTGGCGGCAAGGACCAGAACTTCCTCAGCCAGATCATCAACGGCGCCAGCAAGCTGGCGCCCAGCATCCCCGGCGGCGGCACTCCCTGATCATCAGACCCCGCTTCCCAACGGGAAAGCGGCAACATCTCAGGCGACCAAAAGCCCGTGGGAGCGATCTCACGGGTTTTTGTTTTCTACCGTTATCCGACGATCCGTGCCCGCCATTTCCTTTATTATGCGGTCACCAAGGGAGTGTTGCGCATGGCACGTCTGCCTCTGCAGGTATTGGTAATCCCATATCGATATCGCGACGATCTCAGGATTGAGTATGCAATCTTCAAGCGCGGCGACCACGATCAAGACTGCTGGCAAGGAGTGGCGGGCGGCGTCGAACAGGGAGAATCTCCCGAACAAGCGGCAAGACGTGAAGCGATGGAAGAGGCTGGCATTCCCTTCAAAGCGCCGTTGATTCCGCTGGACGCGATGGCCAGCGTGCCGGCCTATCACTTCCAGGACCGTGATCTCTGGAGACCAGACCTGTACGTGGTCCTTGAACGTGCGTTCGGGATACATCTGACGGATGATCTGACCATCGTGCTGTCGCGCGAGCATACCGAATATCGATGGGTGGCTTATGAAGAAGCAGTCCGATTACTCAAATGGGACAGCAACAGGACAGCCTTGTGGGAACTGAACGAACGACTCGGATGTGGTGACATCACGGTGTCGTCTTGAGAGCCGCGCATTGAAGCCCAAGCAAAAACCCGCCAGATCGCTCCGGCGGGTTTGCCATTCAGGTACCGGGCTGCTCAGCCGTGCGCGAGCACGGCCAGCAGCAGGAGCGCGACGATGTTTGTTATCTTGATCGCCGGGTTGACCGCCGGACCGGCGGTGTCCTTGTAGGGATCGCCGACCGTATCGCCGGTCACCGAAGCCTTGTGCGCCTCGGAGCCCTTCAGGTGCTTGACGCCGTCCTTGTCGACGAAACCGTCCTCGAACGATTTTTTCGCATTGTCCCAGGCGCCGCCGCCCGAGGTCATCGAGATGGCGACGAACAGGCCGTTGACGATGACGCCGAGCAGCGAGGCGCCGAGGGCTGCGAAGGCCGAGGCCTTCGACCCCGAGATCAACAGCACGCCGAAATAGACGACGAGCGGCGCCAGCACCGGCAGCAGCGACGGGATGATCATTTCCCGGATCGCTGCCTTGGTCAGCAGATCGACCGCACGCGCGTAGTTCGGCTTCGAGGTGCCGGCCATGATGCCCGGATCCTCGCGGAACTGCTTGCGCACCTCCTCGACGATGGCGCCCGCCGCGCGGCCGACGGCCGTCATCGCGATGCCGCCGAACAGATACGGGATCAGGCCGCCGAAGATCAGGCCGGCGACGACGTAGGGGTTGGAGAGATCGAAGGAGATCTCGCCCATGCCCTGGAAGTAGGGATATTTGTCGCCATTGGCGGCAAAGAACTTCAGGTCGTTCGAGTAGGCGGCGAACAGCACCAACGCGCCGAGACCGGCCGAGCCGATGGCATAGCCCTTGGTCACGGCCTTGGTGGTGTTGCCGACCGCGTCGAGCGCGTCGGTGGAGTGGCGCACTTCCTTGGGCAGGCCGGCCATTTCGGCAATGCCGCCGGCATTGTCGGTGACCGGGCCGAAGGCGTCGAGCGCAACGATCATGCCGGCAAGGCCGAGCATCGTCGTCACCGCGATCGCCGTGCCGAACAGGCCGGCGAGCTGGTAGGTCGAGATGATGCCGCCGACGATGACGATGGCCGGCAGTGCCGTCGATTCCAGCGAGACCGCGAGGCCCTGGATGACGTTGGTGCCGTGGCCGGTCACCGAGGCCTGGGCGATCGAGTTGACCGGGCGCTTGCCGGTGCCGGTGTAGTACTCGGTGATCACCACGATGAGGCCGGTCACTACGAGGCCGACCAGGCCGCAGATGAACAGGTTCTTGCCGGTGATGATCATGCCGGCAACGGTGCCAACCTCACCCCAACCGACGGTAGCGGAGGTGGCGACGGCGAGGCCGACGATCGACAGCAGGCCGGTCACGATCAGGCCCTTGTAGAGCGCGCCCATGATCGAACCGTTCGAGCCGAGCTTGACGAAGAAGGTGCCGACGATCGAGGTCAGGATGCAGGCGCCGCAGATGGCGAGCGGATACAGCATCGCAGTCTGCAGGACGGCGGTACCGCCAAAGAAGATGGCGCCGAGCACCATGGTGGCGACGACCGTCACCGCATAGGTCTCGAACAGGTCGGCGGCCATGCCGGCGCAGTCGCCGACATTGTCGCCGACATTGTCGGCGATGGTGGCCGGGTTGCGCGGATCGTCTTCCGGGATACCGGCTTCGACCTTGCCGACCAGATCGCCGCCGACGTCGGCACCCTTGGTGAAGATGCCGCCGCCGAGACGAGCGAAGATCGAGATCAAAGAGGCGCCAAAGCCGAGCGAGACCAGCGAATCGATGACGATGCGATCATTAGGCTGCAGGCCCATCGGACCAGTCAGGATCAGGAAGTAGATCGAGACGCCGAGCAGCGCCAGGCCAGCCACCAGCATGCCGGTGATGGCGCCCGACTTGAAGGCGATGTCGAGACCGGCGGCGAGGCTGTTGGAGGCCGCCTGTGCGGTGCGCACATTGGCCCGCACCGAAACATGCATGCCGATGAAGCCGGCAGCGCCCGACAGGACGGCGCCGATCAGGAAGCCGATAGCGGCGGTGATGGAAAGCAGCCACCAGGCGAGCACGAGCACGACCACACCAACGATGGCGATGGTGGTGTACTGGCGCGCCAGATAGGCTTGCGCGCCTTCGCGGATGGCGGCGGAGATTTCCTGCATGCGTGCATTGCCCTGATCGGCCGCGAGAACCGAACGTGTCGCCCAGATGGCGTAAAGGACAGAAAGCAAGCCGCAGGCGATGACGGCGTAAAGTATGGTCATTGCCGAATTTTCCTCGATTGCTGGCCCAAAAGAACCCCTCCCTGGGCCGTTGAGACAAAGACCGGAATCCGCGCACGGAATCCACCTCTTCGCATCGGTGTATGCGAAACAGGGCTCGGAACGTCAAGATATTGTTCGGTTTTTGCCCGGCTTTCGCCCAAAAGACAAAAGCCGTGACGGCCCTGCCGGCAAGGTCCTTGATTTAGATCGATTGAAATGACGCAAGGAGATCATCCCAACAAAGACCATCAGCTCCCCCAGGGACTATTGCGCCTCGCGTCCCATCCGCCGCGCGGCATAGCGCTCGACCGCCGACAGCCCGTCATAGATCAGCACGGCAAGGGCCGCCACGATCAGGCCGCCCTGGAGGATAAAGGCGAGATTGTTGGACAAGAGGCCGGCGATAATCACCTCGCCCAGCGTCTTTGCAGCCACCGTCGAGCCGATGGTGGCGGTGGCAAGGCCGATGACAACCGACAACCGGATACCGCCCAGGATGATCGGTGCGCTGAGCGGCAACTCGACCTTGGTGAGCCTTTGCCAGCCGGTCATGCCGGCGCCACGCGCAGCCTCCATCACATTGGCCGGCAGCGTCGTCAGCCCGGTCAGCGCGTTCTCGAAGATCGGCAGCAGGCCATAGAGAAACAGCGCGATCAGCGTCGGCTTCTCACCGAAGCCGACAGCCGGCACCGCGAGCGCCAGCACCGCCACCGGCGGAAAGGTCTGGCCGATATTGACCAGGCTGCGCGACAACGGCAGGAATTCGGCACCGGCTGGCCTGGTGACAAGGATGGCCAGAGCCACCGCAACGATGGTCGCGGCGACGGTGGCGATCAGCACGATGCGCAGATGCAGCAGCGTCAGTGTCAGCAGGCTGCCCTGATTGTAGATCGCGGGGGCGTTGTTTTCGGTCAATGGCTTGAGCAGCGGCTCGAACCAACCGGGATTGGTGACGAAAGCCACGAGCAACACCACCAGCGCAAGCCTGAGCAGCAAAGGCAGCCAGGCTTTCATGCCGGCCTCGCTGCGCGCTTGACCAGCCCGTCCACCGTGACGCGGCCGAGCGGTTCGCCGTCGGCGCCTTTCACTGGCAGCGCCGGCCGGCCCGACCACAGGAGTTCCGCCAGTGCATCGCGCTGGCTGGCATCGCCGGGGATCGCTTCGCCCTCGGCGGTGCCATTCTCCACTGCGTCACGCACCCGTCCGAGCGACAGCAGCCGGAACGGCCTTTCGCTGGCGCCGACCAAGGTCTCGACGAAGCTGCTGGCCGGGTTCGCCAGGATCTCGGCGGGTTTGGCGTATTGCACGAGCTTGCCGGCATCCATGACCGCGATCTTGTCGCCCATATGCACGGCCTCTTCCATGTCGTGGGTGACGAGGATGATGGTGGTGCCGAAGCGCTTCTGGATCGCCAGCAGATCTTCCTGCGCCTTGGTGCGGATGATCGGGTCGAGCGCGCCGAACGGCTCGTCCATCAACAGCACGTTGGGTTCGGCGGCGAGCGCACGGGCGACGCCGACGCGCTGTTGCTGGCCGCCGGACAGTTCGTGCGGGTAGCGCGGCCCATAAGCCTGCGGATCGAGCTGATAGAGCGTCATCAATTCGTCGACGCGAGCGTTGATGCGGTCCTTGTCCCAGCCGAGCAGCACCGGCACGGTGGCGATGTTCTGCGCCACTGTTCGATGCGGAAACAGGCCGTGACCCTGGATGGCATAGCCGATGCTGCGGCGCAGTTCGTAACCGGGCACCGAACGATTGTCGGCGCCGTCGAGCTTGATGATTCCGGCAGTCGGCTCGACCAGCCGGTTGATCATGCGCAGCAGCGTCGTCTTGCCCGAACCGGATGTGCCGACAATGACGCATACCGTGCGCGGCTCGATGACCATCGATACGTCGTCGACCACCGTTGTCGCGTCATAAACCTTGGTAATGCCTTCGATCTCGATCATGCCGTTTCAACCCTGCGCTTGGTGGCGGTCATTTCGATCACCGCATCGAGGATGATGGCGGCGGCGAAGGCGAGCGCGACCGTCGGCACGGCGCCGAGCAGCACCAGGTCCATCGCCGTCTGGCCGACGCCCTGGAACACGAACACGCCGAAGCCGCCGCCACCGATAAGGGCAGCGATGGTGGCGAGACCGATATTCTGCACCAGCACGATGCGGATGCCGGTGAGGATCACCGGGAAGGCCAGCGGAAACTCGACACCGAACAGGCGCTGGCGATCGGTCATGCCCATGCCGCGCGCCGCGTCGTTGGCGGCACGCGGCACGCCGGCGAGACCGACCACGGTGTTGGCCACCACCGGGAGCAGCGAATAGAGGAACAGGGCGACGAAGGCAGGTGCGGTGCCAATGCCGCGAATGCCGAGCGCGGCCGCCCCCGGCACGTGGATGGCGACCCAGCCGAGCGGCGCGATCAGCAGGCCAAACAGCGCGATCGAGGGAATGGTCTGGATGATGTTGAGCACGTTGAGCACGCCGGCGCGCAGCCTTTCGACGCGGTGGCAAAGGATGCCCAGCGGCAGGCCGACGATCACCGCGGCGGCCAGCGAACCGAGCGCCAGCGTCACATGCTTGGTGCCTTCGGCCCAGAAACTGTCGGCGCGGTTGAAATATTCTTTCAGGATCGACAGATTGTCCCAGCTTCCCGACATCAACAGCAGGCCAATCGCCAAAGCCGCGACGACAAGCACGCCAACTCGCGCCAAGGGCGACAGGTTCAGCCTGGTCAGCACGTCAGCCAACACAATCGTGAAGGAAAAAATTAGTATCCAAAAACCGGAAGCGGGGGACACTCTGGCGAAGGTGTTGCCGGCCGGCGTGAGAAATGTGCCGGCGACGCCGATGAGCAGCGCGAGCGCGACAAGTGCGACGACGCCGGCGGCAAGGCGCAGCACGAGCGGTGTCCTGAACAGAGCTATGAGCGCTGCGGCGACGATGATGGCGAGCAGCAACCATCCTGTCGTTGCCGGCAGCGCTTCGAGAATCGAGCGAGCCTGCCCGGGAACGATGCGGTTGGCCCGGAACGTGGCGAAGGGGGCGAGGAACGCCGCATAGGCCGCGATCACGGCAATGACCACGCCGAGCTTGTCGAAGCGGATATTCACGCCCTCCCCCGTCGGTCGTTCCGGCGCGCCACGCGAGCGGCGCGCCGGAATCGTCCTACTTCAGAAAGCCGTTCTTCTTCAGGAAGTCCTCGGCGACGCCCTTGACCGGCTCGCCGCCGACCTGCACGCGGCCGTTCAGCTCCTGCAGCGTGACGAGGTCGAGCTTGGCGAAGACCGGCTTCAGCAGCGTCACGATCTTGGGATGTTCCTTGAGCACGGATTCGCGGATGATCGGCGCCGGCTGGTAGACCGGCTGAACGCCCTTGTCGTCCTCAAGCACGACCAGGCCGGACGGCGCGATGCCGCCATCGGTGCCATAGACCATGGCGGCGTTGGCACCGCTGGTCTGGTTGGCGGCCGCGGCGATGGTGGCCGCCGTGTCGCCGCCTGAGAGCGTGATCAGCTGCTCGGGCTTCAGCTTGAAGCCATAGGTGGTCTGGAAGGCCGGCAGGGCTGCCGCCGAATTGACGAACTCGGCCGAGGCCGCCAGCACCACCTGGCCGCCGCCGGCGACATATTTGCCGAAGTCGGACAGCGTGGCGAGCTTGTTGGTATCAGTCACTTCCTTGCGCAGCGCGATCGCCCAGGTGTTGTTGGCCGGCGCCGGCGCCAGCCAGACGATCTTGTTGGCGTCATAGTCGAGCTTCTTGGCCGTCTCGTAGGCCTTGCCGGCGTCCTTCCACACGGGGTCATCGGCCTTCTCGAAGAAGAAGGCGGCATTGCCGGTGTATTCGGGATAGATGTCGATCTCGCCGGCGGTGATCGCCTTGCGCACCACCGGCGTGCCGCCGAGCTGGATGCGGTCGGTGGTCTTGATGTTGTTGGCGTTGAGAACGAGCTGGATGATGTTGCCGAGCACGCCACCCTCGGTATCGATCTTGGAGGAGACAACCACCTGAGCACTGGCGGAAGCCGCCGTGATGGCCAGCGCCAATGCCGCGCCGGCAAAAACCTTGACTGAAAACACTGTGAAAATCCCTTGCTGTGAACCGGAATGCGGTGGCCGCATATGAGCATGGCTTCAACGGCCAGTCGGGGCACACGGTTTCATAACAATAGGTACAGACGCAATAATTTTGTTTCGACGCGGCAAATTCAGCCGAAGCAATCCTGACAACATCATGTCAGATCGACAACAGTTCGGGATCAGGCGCTCGCCTTGCGCAGACTGGTCATCTTGAGCGCGCCGAGTGCGACAAAGCACAGAACGGTGACCGGAAAGATCATCCAGTTCAGCATCTCCCAGCCGAAGGCGTTGTAGACCATGCCCGACAGCAGAGATGCGCAGGCGACGGAGCCGAACAGGACGAAGTCGTGAAAACCCTGCACCTTGCCCTTTTCCGACGGCCGGTAGCTGGCCGCCACCATGGCGGTGGCGCCGATGAAGCCGAAATTCCAGCCAAGGCCGAGCAGGATCAGCGACGTCCAGAATTGCCACAGCGCCAGGCCCGACAAAGCGACAATGGCGCAGCCGATGAGGAGGATCAGGCCGACAGCGACAATGCGCTCGGCGCCGAAGCGATGGATCAGCGAGCCGGTGAAGAAGCTCGGTGCGAACATCGCCATGACGTGCCAGGAGATGCCCAGCGTCGCATCATCCTCCGACAGGCCGCAGCCGACCATCGCCAGCGGCGCGCCGGTCATGACGAAGCTCATCAGCGCATAGCTGCCGACGGCACAAAACAGCGCCGCGACGAAGCGCGGCTTGGTGACGATTTCGGACAGCGGCCTGGCATCGCCTTCGGTAATGTCGACCTTGCTCACGGCCTTCGCCGGCAGGCGCAGAAACGACAGGATAAGGGCGCCAACTGCAGCCAGCGGCAGGATGGAAGCGAACGACCCGGCAAACATCACCGGCGCGAACAGTTCGCGGGTGAAGATGACGATCTGCGGCCCAAGGATGGCGGTGATAATGCCGCCGGCCAGCACGAAGGAGATGGCGCGCGCCTTGAACTCCGGCGGCGCATTGTCGGCGGCGGCGAAGCGGAACTGCTGGACGAAGGCACCACCGATGCCGATCACCAGCAGCGCGAACGCGAACAGCCAGAAACTGCTGTGGAAAAGCGCCAGCGTGGCAATCAGGCCGCCAAGCGCGGTGACGACGGTTCCAGTCATGAAGCCGCCGCGCTGCCCCAGCCAGCGGATGATGGCCGCGGCCGGCAACGCGCCGAGCGCCACGCCAAGGTTGAAGCCGGTGATCGGCGCCGTCGCCAGCGATTTGTCGGCACCGAGCAGATATTGCCCGGCCAGCGCGCCCATGGAGATGGCGATGGGTGCCGCCGAGCCGATAATCGCCTGAGAGGCGGCGAGGATCAGCGCGGTGCGCCGCGCATCCTTGGGCGCCTCGACGGCGATGGCCGTCACGATGCGTCCTTGCCGCGCCCCTCGCCGCGCACCCGGCGTGACACGCGGTCGAGCACGGCATTGACCAGCTTCGGCTCGTCTTCTTCGTAGAAGGCCTTGGCGATGTCGACATATTCCGAAACGATCACCGCCACCGGCACGTCTTCGCGCTTCATCAATTCATAGACGCCGGCGCGCATAATGGCGCGCAGCGTCGAATCGAGCCGAGACAGCGGCCAGTCATCGGTCAGCGCCTGGCGGATGACCGGATCGATGGTCTTCTGGTTCTCGACGACGCCGGTCAGGATGGCGCGGAACCATTGGGCATCCGCCTCACGATAGAGCGCGCCGTCGACTTCCTTGCCGAGGCGAAACGCCTCATATTCGGCAGTGATCTCGAAGACGCCGCTGCCGGCGACATCCATCTGATAGAGCGCCTGCACGGCCGCCAGACGGGCGGCGCCGCGCTTGTTGGCGTGGCGCACCGCGGGCTGTCCGGGCGACGCGGGTTCGCTCACGATCGCGCTCCCAACTGTTCCTTCAGCGCAATCATGGTCAGCGCCGCACGCGCGGCAAAGCCACCCTTGTCGCCTTCCGAGCGCTTGGCCCGTGTCCATGCCTGTGCGTCGTTCTCGGTGGTCAGGATGCCGTTGCCGATGCAGACCGAGTCCTGCACGGACAGGTCCATGAGCGCGCGGCTGGATTCATTGGCGACGATGTCGAAATGATAGGTGTCGCCGCGAACGACGGTGCCGAGCGCAACGAAGCCGTCGTAATTGGTGCCGCCTTCCGCCGCGCCGTCCAGCGCGAAGGTGATCACTGCGGGAATCTCGAGCGAGCCTGGAACGGTGACGACGTCGTAGGTCGCGCCCGCTTCATCGAGCGCGCTTGTCGCGCCGTCGAGCAGCGCGTCGGCAAGGTCGTCGTGGAAGCGCGCTTCGACAATCAGCAGATGCGCCTTCGCCTTCGGACGAATGAAGGCTTTGCCGTGTTGGGATGTACCAGCCATAAAAGTCTCCGGGGGGTTGCCGGTGACTTAGGCCGAAGCCGGATTGATCGCAAGCGGAAGATTGCGGGAGGCGCATCAGACGCCTTGGGCATGCCGGTCCGGCAGACTTCTAGAGCCCCTCTTTCGCCGCCTCGGCAAGCCGCGCGGCGTAGCGGGCCATGGTGTCGATCTCGAGATTGACGCGGTCGCCGGCCTTGCGCTCACCCCAAGTGGTGACGGTCAGCGAATGGTGGATCAGCAGCACGTCGAAGCGGGTGCCCTCGACCTTGTTGACGGTGAGCGAGGTGCCGTCCAGCGCCACGGAGCCCTTCGGCGCAATGAATTTCGCCAGATGGCGCGGCGCCTCCAGCGTGAAACGCACCGCATCACCCTCATCCTTGCGCTCGACGATCTCGGCGGTGCCGTCGACATGGCCCGAAACGATGTGGCCGCCAAGTTCGTCGCCGATCTTCAGTGCCCGTTCGAGATTGACCTTGCTGCCGGATTTCCAGCTCGAGGCCGTGGTCAGCCGCAAGGCTTCTTCCCACGCCTCGACCTCGAACCAGCGCGCGTTAGAGCCATGGTCAGGCAAAGCCGTGACCGTCAGGCAAACACCGCCGCAGGAGATCGAGGCGCCAATGGCTATCATCTCGGGATTGTAGGCGGTGTCGATGCGCAGGCCGACGCCTTCGCTCAGCGGCTTGACGGCCGCGACGGTGCCGATATCGGTGACAATTCCGGTAAACATCGATGCTATCTTCCCGTTTTGACCATGACCTTGTCCGAAAACCGGGTCCCACTTTTCGGGATCATGGTCTAGAGGTCTCTTACCCACTCGGCGTAGCTGTCTTCACCAAAGCGCATCTCTCGCAGCTTGCGAAAGCCTGCCGGGATATGGTCGGCGTCGATCGGCGACACAATGCCGCCATCGCCGATCGCCTCCGGCCCCTGGAACAGCACGATGCGATCGACCAGCCCATCAGCGAGGAAAGCGCTGGCCACCCTGGCGCCGCCCTCGACCAGCACGCTTGCCATGCCGAGAGCCGCCAAATCCTCGAGCAGTTCCGGCAACGCCACGCCGCCTTCATGCGTTTCGGTGCCGATGAAGCGCACGCCGGCGCGTTCGAGTGCGGCCCGCCGATGCGGATCGGCCTCCAGGCAAGCGGCGACGTAGAGCGGCACGCGATCCACGCCCGAGGCCAGTTTCGACGCCTCCGGCAGCCTGATCTGCCGGTCGAGCACGATGCGGGCCGGCGAACGGTTCTCCAGCCCCGGCAAGCGCACCGTCAGTGCCGGATCATCCTCCAGCGCCGTGCCGATGCCGACCAGGATGCCGTCAGCCTCGGCCCGCATCAGGTAGACTTCGCGGCGGGCGATATCACCTGTAATCGCGACCTGGCCGGCGCCTTGCCTGCCGATCTTGCCGTCACTGGAAAGCGCAAGCTTCAGAATCACTTCCGGGCGCTTGCTGAGCGACCGAATGAGATAACCGGCCATCTGCTCGGCGGCTTCGCCCGCCAGCACCTTCTCGACCACCTCGACACCGGCGGCACGCAGGATGGCATAGCCCTTGCCGGAGACCCGCGGATCGGGATCGCTGGCAGCACCCACGACGCGTGCTATGCCGGCATTGACGAGCGCATTGGCGCAAGGCGGGGTGCGGCCGTGATGAGCGCATGGCTCCAAAGTGACGTAAGCCGTAGCGCCACGCGCGAGTTCGCCGGCCTCGGCCAGCGCCTCGGTCTCGGCATGCGGCCGGCCGCCGACGGCGGTGACACCGGTTCCGACGATCATCGGCCCGGCACCGTCGTCGCGCACGATCACTGTACCGACGGAAGGATTGGTCGAGGTCCTGCCGGCATTGCGGCGTGACAGCCGCAGCGCCGCGGCCATGAAACGGCGATCAAGGGCTGCCTGTTCAAGCTCGCTACGCTGCGATCCTGCCATGCTCAGCCGGCTTCCTCTTCACTGCTCTTGTCTTCGTCGCCCTTCAATTCGCCCAGCAGCTCATGGAAGTCCTTGGCCTCGCGGAAATTGCGGTAGACCGAGGCGAAGCGCACATAGGCGACGTCGTCGAGCGATTTCAGCGCTTCCATGACCAGCTTGCCGACCTCACCGGAAGCCACTTCGGTCTCGCCGGAGCTTTCGAGCTGGCGCACGATGCCGGTCACGGCGCGGTCGATGCGCTCGGGATCGACATTGCGCTTGCGCACCGCGATCTCGACCGAGCGCAGCAGCTTGTCACGGTCGAACGGCACTTTCCGGCCTGACTTCTTGACCACGACCAGGTCGCGCAACTGGACGCGCTCGAAGGTGGTGAAACGGCCGCCGCAATCGGGGCAGACACGTCGCCTGCGGATCGCCGCGCCGTCCTCGGCGGGGCGCGAATCCTTCACCTGCGTATCTTCGGACTGGCAATAGGGACAGCGCATGAAAAGCCTTGGGTTCGCGAATCTGGTGAGGCGAAAGGCTTAGAGCCTTTCCGGTCGGGATTGAAGCGGTTCCGTTTCTTCAGAGATAGCGAGGCGCGAGAAAGATTGCCAGCGCGGCCACCAGCCAGACGGCGATGCCGCCGACAACAGCCAGGCGATAATCGACCTTGTCGATGAACAACCAGCAGGCGCCGAGGAAGGCAAGATAGGCGGGAATTGTCTTCATACCGGCAAGGCAGGCATCGCGAAAACCGCTGGGATTACCCTTGGCGCCCACGGCGAGCAAGGCAATGACGGCAAAGGTCGGCGCCAGCGGCAGTATCCCGGGCAGGACATTGCCCCGCTTGGACGCCCAGACGATCAGCGCCGTCACCAGCCCGCCGACCACACCCTTCCAGACAATGTCCATCCGCGCCCCCTATTCCGCCGTCCGCGTCACGGCGCGACGTCTTTGGTCGGGAAGCCGCAGGACGTTCCGAGGTTGCGGTAGGCCTTGGTGAAGCCATCCATCGGGATGCTGGCGACAACGTCCTTGCCGAAAGTCACATCGAGCGAGATGACCTGGCGCATGGCGCGCAGCAGGGCGAGACTGGTCTTGGCCTGATTGTCGACCGTCCAGCTCGGACGGCCGATGACGGCGTCGTTGGAATAAACCGTTGCCGGAACCTTGACGCCGGGATCGCCGAACGTTGCCGCGATCTTGTTGCCGGTCGGCAGTTGCTTGTTGTCGACGGTGAGCATGATGGCCGGATAGGCATCAGGCGGCAGCGCATCGCCGGTCGAGATCGACAAGGTCAGCGTGCCCGAATTGCCGCTCGCATCGAAGAACGCCGTCGAAGCCGCACAGGTCTTGCTCGCATCCTGGCCGGTGTCGAGCACATCGACGATGGTTGTCCATTTGCCGAAGGTGCTGGTGGCAGGCGTGTCCGGGGCGGGCTGGGTCTGCGCCAAGGCAGACCCGCAAACGGCCAGCCAGCCGGCGACACCGAGTGAGGCGGGACGAAAATTGCGCATCATCAAGTCTCCAGTTCCATGCGTCACCCGTTCAGGGGCGACGCACCGCCGGCGAATAAGAGATGACGCTTCGCGCCCGGTCAATCGAGATAAGGATGGTCAACCGAGATAAGGATAGAGCGGAAAACGATCGGTCAGCGCCACGACCTTGGCCTTGACCGCCGCTTCGACCGCGGCATTGCCCTCGTCCGAATTGGCGACCTTGAGACCATCCAGCACTTCGGCGATCAGCTTGCCGATCTCGCGGAACTCGGCCTGGCCGAAGCCGCGCGTGGTGCCGGCCGGCGTGCCGAGGCGCACGCCCGAGGTGACGAAGGGCTTTTCCGGATCGAAGGGGATGCCGTTCTTGTTGCAGGTGATGTTGGCGCGGCCAAGGGCTGCCTCGGCGCGCTTGCCGGTGGCATTCTTGGGGCGCAAATCGACCAGCATCAGATGGTTGTCGGTGCCGCCGGAGACGATGTCGAGACCCGTCTCCTTGAGGCTCGAAGCCAGCGCCTTGGCGTTGGCGGCCACACTCTCCGCATAGACCTTGAAGCTCGGCTTCAGCGCTTCGCCGAAGGCCACCGCCTTGGCGGCGATGACATGCATCAGCGGGCCGCCCTGCAGGCCGGGGAACACGGCCGAGTTCATCTTCTTGGCGATGTCCTCGTCATTGCACAGGATCATGCCGCCGCGCGGACCGCGCAGCGATTTGTGCGTGGTGGTCGTCACCACATGCGCGTGCGGCAGCGGCGACGGATGCACGCCGCCGGCGACGAGGCCCGCAATGTGCGCCATATCGACCATCAGGTAAGCGCCGACCGCATCAGCGATCTCGCGAAAGCGCTTCCAGTCCCAGATGCGCGAATAGGCGGTGCCGCCGGCCAGGATCAGCTTCGGCTTGGTCTCGTGCGCGGTCTTCTCGATCGCGTCCATGTCGAGCAGATGGTCTTCCTTGCGCACTCCATAGGAGACGACCTTGAACCACTTGCCGCTCATGTTGACCGGCGAGCCGTGGGTGAGATGGCCACCGGAATTGAGGTCGAGGCCCATGAAGGTGTCGCCGGGCTGCAGCAGCGCCAGGAACACCGCCTGGTTCATCTGGCTGCCGGAATTCGGCTGGACGTTGGCGAAATTGCAGCCGAACAGCTCTTTCGCCCGTTCGATGGCCAGTTCCTCGGCCACGTCGACGAACTGGCAGCCGCCATAGTAGCGCTTGCCCGGATAGCCCTCGGCATATTTGTTGGTCATGATCGACCCCTGCGCCTCGAGCACCGCGCGGGAAACAATGTTCTCCGAGGCGATCAGCTCGATCTCGTGGCGCTGGCGACCTAGTTCGTTGCGGATGGCGCCGAAAATCTCCGGATCGGCGTCTTCCAGCGTGGTTTCGAAGAAGGATTCGAATTTGTTCGACACTGCCGCTGCTGTTGCCATGGCCTGAAAATCCTCCGGTTCGGGGGCTATTTGCTTATGCATATCGCTGCCCCAAAACCGCTGCACAGCTTTGGGCGACATGCATTGCCGCGCCATTAACACAGTTGTTTTCGACCCGCCACGTTTGCGGCGCGAAATTTGCTGGCCGGTTTGCGGCAGAGACTGCAAATCCACAGCCCCTGGGCATCGCCGGTTCTATTTCCGCGTCTGCCTGCCGTTCAAAAGGGCCTCCGTCAGGGTGATCTCGGTGAACAGCGCGCGCGCCGTGTGATCATTGATCTCGCCGCGCTGAAGCATGGCGCGCACCGCCGTGCGCTCGGCCTCGATGCCGGCAAGTCGCATTTCGAGTTCCACCCGCCCGGCCTCGCGCGCCTCGGCTCTGGCTTCATCGGCCTCGTCGGAGGTGGCGATGCGGCGCCGGTAGCCGGCGACGATGTTTTCGGCGGTGACAAGTCTGGCGCTAGGCACCTCGCCGTCGTCGTTGCTGCTGCCCGCCATGCTCTCGATGCGAGCGATTGCCGCATTGGCAGCGCCGACACGCGCCCGGCGTTCCTCGGCAGCACCGGCATCCTCGCCCGGCTCGACCAGACCGCGCGCAATCACCGGCAAGGCCAAGCTGGCGATCAGCAGGGAGCAGATGATGACGCCGGCGGCGAGGAAGATGACAAGGTCGCGCGCCGGAAATGGCGACCCGTCCTGCAGAGCCAGCGGCAGCGACAATATGCCGGCCAGCGTGATGGCGCCACGCACGCCCGCCACCGAGCCGGCCAAGCGCACGCGCAGGCCGAACGGCTCGACCTCGCGCTTGCCGAGCCGCGCCGCAACCGCCGCCGCGATGTCGCCAACCCAGATCCAGACGAAGCGGAGCGCGATCAGGCAGAACGTCAGCGCCACCACGGTCAGCACCGGCTGGATGATCGGATAGTGACCCGTGAGCTCCGGCGGCACCTTGCGGATGATTTCGGGAAGCTGCAGGCCGAGCACGATGAACAGCGCGCCGTTGAAGACGAAAGAGAACGTCGTCCAGAGCGAGATTGTCTGCATGCGCGCAGAGACGCCGAGAAAGCGGAATATGCCGGTGCTGCCGGTCAGCAGACCGGCGGTCACCGCCGCCAGGATGCCCGAGGCCCCGAAATGCTCGGCGCCGAGATAGGCGACGAAGGGCAGCAGAATGGTTATCAGCACCTGCGCCTCGGCCGGCACACCGCCGATGCGGTTCAAAAGTTGCAGCGCCTTGGCGGCGACGAACAAGGCCGCCACGCCGGCCAGGATGCCGACCGCCACGGCATAGAGGAAACTCAGCGAGGCCGCGGCAAAGGAAAAGCTGCCGGTCAACGCCGCCGCCACGGCAAAGCGGAACATGACCAGGCCCGACGCATCGTTGAGCAGCGACTCGCCTTCCAGAATGTGCATCAGCCGCGCCGGAACGACGTTCCTGTCGACGATCGAGGAGACGGCCACGGCATCGGTCGGCGACAGCACCGCGGCGAGCGCGAAGGCAACGACCAGCGGTATGCTTGGCACCAGCCAGTGCAAGGCATAGCCGAAGCCGACGATGGTGAAGAAGACGAGCCCGATCGCAAGGTCGAGGATCGGCCCGCGCAATGCCATCAGCTCGCGCTTTGGCGCGCCGAAAGCGTCGCTGAACAGCAGTGGCGGAATGAACACCAGCAGGAACAGTTCCGGATCGATCTCGACATGGATGCCGCGCACCGGCCATGCGAGGGCAGCACCTATGGCGATCTGCAAGACCGGCAGCGGCACCCGCACCAGCCGCACCAGCGCGCCGGAAACGGCGACGAAGACGAGCACGACGAGAATGAAGATGGCGGTTTGCATGGCTCGATTCCGGCTGTTGGCAGGACCATGCGCAATCATCGGCGTCGCGTCCAGACAGCGCTGGCGGAGCGATGGCCGAGAGAACAGCAGACCGAGTGGCCAGCAGGCTGCCGATGTCAGAAAAAGGCCGGCACCTGGCGTCAGCGCGAGGCTGCCTAGGGCACCAGGTGGCCGGCCGCACGCCGCCCCCCGGTCGACGTGCGTATGCGGAGCGCCGATGCCCAAACATTCGGGCATGAATTTCGAAAGCCGGCGCCGCTGCTTGTCTGGATACGCGAGCATAGTCCAGCATCAACCTCCCGATAGCGCGGGGTTGACAGATGGCTGTCACCGGCTGGCAGCCTTGCGGGTCATACTCGGCTGTGACACGCTGCGTTACGGCTCACGAGCGGGGGTTCGATCGATGCTGTCACGGATCATGGCACATGCCGAACCGGCATTGGCGTCGGCAACGGCCGAGGGCGCAAGCACCGCTTATTTCGCGGCGATGGAAGTCTTCGGCGCGTCCTATCTACAGACCCGCCTCTATCGAAGGCCGTCAGCAACGCTGACCTCCGCCAGCCATTGGGCGGCCGGCGGCTTCATCACGCGGCTGGCGCCGGCGAACTGGCCGGGCAGCCCGGCATTCGACTATGTCTGCTTCGAGTGCAACCCTTTGCTGGGCGCGATCCGCGAAAGCCGCACGCGCTACCGCTTCTCCGATTTTGCCCCGCGCGACCGCGCTGAGTTCGGCGTCTATTGGGAGGCGCTCGGCGAGGCCGGGATCAATGACGCGCTGTGTTCCACCTCCTACGGCGCCGATGGCGCCATTGCCTCGCTGCACCTCGGCTTCCACGAGCGCGACTTCACGGCAGACGAGAGCTTTGCCATCCAGATGGCCGGTCTCGTGCTGACGGAACGGCTGATGGTCCTGACGACGCCACCGCCCGCCGCCACCGTTCGGCTGACGGTGCGCGAACGCGACAGCCTGGCGCTTGTCGCCGAAGGCAAGACGGATTGGGAAATCTCGGTCATTCTGGGCATTGCCGAAGCGACGGTGCGCTTCCATGTCGACAATGCCAGGCGCAAACTCGGCGCCGTCAACCGCGCGCAAGCGGTGGCGCGGCTGGTGAACCAGCGGCTGATTTAACGCTCCCGCAAAACAAAAAGGCCGCCCTTTGAGCGGCCTTTCGCTAGAATTATCAGATGCTTAGAGCGAGGAGGTGATCTGCAGCTCGCTGGCACCGTCCAACGCGTAGACGTCGTCGCGGAACTGAACGACGCCGGGTCCCGTCGACCAGGCCGAGAGATAGAGGAAGTGCACCGGCACCGGGTTGGTGACCTGGATCGGCGTGTTTTCGCCGGTCTTGATCGCCGCCTCGAAATGCTGGCGGTCCCAGCCGGGCGTGTCGCGCAGGATCCAGGTGACCAGATCGCGCACGTTCTGCACGCGCACGCAGCCCGAGGAATCGAAGCGCAGCATCTTGCCGAACAGGCTCTGCTGCGGCGTGTCGTGCATGTAGACGCCGTCCGGGCTCGGGAAATTGATCTTCACCGACGCCATGGCGTTTTCGGAGCCGGGATCCTGGCGGAACCGGTACTTGGCAGCGTCATCCGTCGACCAGTCCACGTTCATCGGATCGACTTCGCTGCCATCCGGCGCGAACAGGCGGATGTGGCTGTTCTTCAAATAGTTGGGATCTTTCCGCATCAGCGGAATGATGTCCTTGCGCACGATCGAGACCGGCGCGTTCCAGTACGGATTGACGATGATCTCGTTGATCTTGGAATTGACGATCGGCGTCTGGCGGTCGATCTTGCCGACGATTGCCGTGTGGCGAAGCACGACGCGGTCGTTCTCGACCGCTTCGATCTGCGCCGCCGGAATGTCGACCAGCACATATCGGCTGCCCAGCGTGCCGGCCTTCTCCTTCAGCCGCTGCAGATTGGTCTGCAACTGGCCAAGCCGGATCTGCGCCGAAACGTTCATCGCCGCATAGGTGTATTTGCCCATCGAGCCGTCGGCGGGCAGGCCGTGGCGCAGCTGGAAGCGCTTGACCGCCGAGTCGACATAGGAATCGAAGGCCGTCGAAATGCCGGCGCTCTGCGACAGGTCGCCTGCAATCATCAGGCGCTTGCGCAGCGGCACCACATCCGGGTCATCGACGCCGAGTTGCAGTTTCTTGGTCGCGGGAACGTCTACCCAGCCGCCCTGCCCGACGATGTTCTGATATTGCGCGACCGCCTGCTCCGTGAACGCAACGGTCTGCGGGCTGAAGATCGGCAGTGTCGAAGCCACCTTGCCGCCTTCGCTGGCGCGGGCGTCGAACTGGTCGTCCCAATTGCCGCGGGCCGAGGATTTCAGGATATCCCCGATCACATCCTGCGCGTTCGCACGGCCGGCCACCATCGCGGCGGCGGCGAGCGCGGAGGCTCCGGAAAGGAAAAAGCGGCGGCTGGTTCTCATGGACGTTCCAGACATAGGTAGCGGTTCGATCACTTGCTGCGTCGGTCATCGGGCGATCTCGCCCGCACTCTAAAATTGGCAATCTTAACAATTAGCCAACTATGGCCCGTATCACGTTGGCTAGAAACGCACGAGGCGCGATACGGTTGCGGGTGGACGCATGGTCTTGACGACAGCATCACTGCCACCCTCGGTCCCATTGGAATATGGCGGCAACGTGGCCTTGCGCCCAATTTGGGTCCGCCCAGCATGGCGAAATGAAAGGGGCGTGCTTTTTCGGCACCGAACCCGTGTCTACCGTCGCGTCAGAGCCGGATGCAGCGGTCAGGAACAGCTAGGGCTGTGAACCGGTCTTGACCTCGAGCTCCGAACATCGTTGCAGCACCTGGTACTCGGGATACCGCAATATCTTGTTGTCCTCGAGCTTGAGCAATAGTGCGCGCCGCTTGTCGACACTCTGCTCATCGTCCGAGCAGGTCATATCCAGGACGATCGCATCCAGGCCTCTGAGTTTCTGGACCCTGTCGAGCGTGCACCAAACTTCCCACATTTCCACCGACTTGTCGGTGAACGTCACTCTCGAGTCATTGTTGTCGCAGGGGCTGGTGCCTTCACTGGCGAAGGAATCTTTCCACCATTCCTCCGCGAAGGCCATTTCCGGCGCCAGCAAGAGCACCGTTGCGACCGAACAGACTTTGAAGCAGACCCCTCGACCCATCATGCCCCCTTGGGCGGCGACATTAGGCATTGTGGAGGCGAAAGCAAAGCGTGCGGCAGAAGTCGAGGCCCGCAGGCTCCCAGGTGCAACCGCAATCGTCGAGTGATGGCCTGCCGAACTCCCGGCTGACTATCGATGATCAGAAAAAGGACCGGTGCTTTTCGGCACCGGCCCCTGACTGAAGGTCGCTATGTCGGCCGCGCTTCTGTGGCGCGGGCCAGATCTGGTATGCCTACATGCGGTAGGCGATGGTATCGTTCCAGAAGCGGTCGAGACGCTGCAGGGCACGATTCATCTGCTTGAACTCGTCGGTGTTGATGCCGCCGACCTGCTCGATCGAGCCGACATGGCGCTCATAGAGACCGGCGACGACATCAGCCACCTCGTTGCCCTTCGGGGTCAGCGAGACGCGGACCGAACGACGATCGATGCGCGAGCGCTGGTGGTTGATGAAGCCGAGATCGACCAGCTTCTTCAGATTGTAGGAGACGTTCGAGCCGAGATAATAGCCACGCGAGCGCAGCTCGCCAGCGGTCAGCTCGGAATTGCCGATGTTGAAGAGCAGCAGTGCCTGGATGGCATTGATGTCGGAACGGCCGTTGCGGTCGAACTCGTCCTTGATCACGTCAAGCAGGCGGCGGTGCAGCCGCTCGACGAGCTGCAGCGATTCCATGTACAGGGAACGGATAGCCTCGCGGCGATCGTCGGATACGTTGGCGGTCTTCGCCGCCGGACGCGAATTGATCATTGTCTTTGCCTCTCGTTTGTCGCCCTGGTGATTTTTTGTTTTTCACCTTGATCGCGACACTATCGAATACTCATAAAATTCGACTTAAACGCTAGGGCTAACAAGAGCTTACCGGTAAGAGGTTTCGAAAGAGGCTTAACGAACGGTCACCCGAGCAAGGATAATTAACCTAAAGGCTTAGGCACCTTTCACGGGGCTCAAATCCGGCGCTCGCCAAGTCGCCAATGCCCTCAACGGCTTAGTGCCGGACGGGGCGTTTCTGCAGCCAGATGACGACGCGAAAGACGATGTAGAGCAGCGCCACCGCCGCGTGCGAGACGACGATCAGCAGCCGATGGCCGAAAAGCTCGGGAAACCCGGCATACATGACGGTCTCGGTGACCGCGCAGATGAACCAGATCACCGGGCCCCAGGAGGCCAGCATCCACAGCCCGGCCGCGGCAAAGGGGAAAAACACGGCGAGCATCACCGCCGCCACCTGCCAGTGCACTGGCATCAGGTCGAAGCGCCAGAGCGAGCCCGGATAGAAGCCGATCAGCTTGATCCAGTAGAGGATGCCGAACAGCAGACAGTAGCCCGCGATGACGCGCTGGAACCAGGCGAAGATCACCTCGACCGTCGAGGGCTGCAGCACGACGCGTCTCGACGTCACCTCGCTCATAGCGAGAGTTCCCGTTCACCGAGTGGGGCGAAATAGGCATCGATATCGGCCGCGCTCACCGCATCCAGCTTCGCCGGCCGCCATTGCGGGGTCGAGCCTTTGTCGATGATGGCGGCGCGGATGCCCTCGTAGAAATCATGGCCGGCGAGCATGCGGTTGAGAATGCGGAACTCCATCTTCATGCATTCATCCATCGACAGCGTCTGGCCGGCACCGATCTGCCGCCAGGCGACGCGAAGGCTGGTCGGCGAGCGCGTGCGGATCGTCGCCAGCGTCTTTGCCGCGAATTCGTCGGTGCCCGATGCTCGGTCCAGGCTGTCGACAACATCCTGCAGCGATGGCTGGGCGAAATGGCGCGATATCGCATCCAGTGTCGGCCTGTCGGTCTCCCGCTTCGCCTGGACAAAGAAACCGCGCAGCACCGATTCCGGATCGCCGGTCAGCGCCAGCCGATCAAGAAAGCTTGCCTGGTCTTCGGCCTTGATGGTGTGGGTGGCGAGCCCCGACCACAGCGCGTCGCCATAGCGGATGCGGTTGCCGGTCAGGGCCAGATACATGCCGAAAGAGCCGCCAAGGTCGGGCAGCAGATGGCTGGCGCCGACATCCGGGAAAAAGCCGATGCCGACTTCCGGCATGGCGAACTGGGCATTTTCGGTCATCACCCGGTGCGAGCCGTGAAAGGAAATGCCGACCCCGCCACCCATGACGATGCCGTCGATGAGCGCGACATAGGGCTTCTTGAAGCTGTTGATGCGGGCGTTCAGCCGGTACTCGTCGGCAAAGAACTCGACTGGCGGCTTTCCGGCCCGGCCGGCCTCATAAATGTGCAGGATGTCGCCTCCGGCCGAAAATGCCCTGCCCTCGGCCTTGACGAGGACGACATCCACACTGTCGTCGCGCTCCCAGGAACGCAAGGCCTTGCCCAGCGCCTTGACCATGCCATGGGTAACGGCGTTGAGCGCCTGCGGCCGCGTCAGCGTGACGACACCGGCTCTGCCCAGCCGCTCGAAGCGAATCTCGTCGCCGCCGCCAAAATCCATCGCCAGAGAATCCCTCCCCCGCGCCTGCGGGACTGAAGTGCTAAAGGCGGCGCATGGGTGCGTCAATGGCAGCAGTCTGTTCCCGCGGTCTTGGCGGCTGACATCACTTCCGACCCTGGCACAATCGTGTCGCATTGGTCAGCACCGAGGGCTCGTGGTAAAAGCCGCCGAACGAGAGTTTTGGCCGAGAGTTTTGGCAATGAACAAATTTACCCCGACCAGGCCAGCCGGCGCGCGCAGCGTCGACGACATCACCGGCAGCCGCCGCCTGCGTCGCATGCGAAAGGCCGACTGGTCGCGCCGTCTGGTGCAGGAGAACCGGCTTACGGTCGACGATTTGATCTGGCCGATCTTCGTCGTCGAGGGCAGCAATGTACGCGAGCCGATCGCCGCCATGCCGGGCGTCTTCCGCCTGTCGGTCGACCTAGCGATCAAGGAAGCCGAACGCGCGGCGAAGCTTGGCATTCCGGCACTCGCCACCTTCCCCAATGTCGACCTGGCCTTACGCGACCAGACCGGCTCGCACATCCTCGATCCGGAAAACATCATCAACCGCGCCACCCGCGCCATAAAGGATGCGGTGCCCGGGATCGGCATCATCACCGACGCCGCGCTCGACCCGTTCACCAGCCACGGCCATGACGGCATTTTGCGCGATGGCATCATCGTCAACGACGAAACGGTCGAACAGGTCGCGGCGGCGGCCGTCATCCAGGCGGCGGCCGGCGCCGACATCATCGCGCCCTCCGACATGATGGACGGCCGCATCGGCGCCATCCGCGATGCGCTCGACGCCAACGGTTTCCAGGACGTGGCGATCATGTCCTACGCAACGAAGTTCGCCTCGGCCTTCTACGGCCCCTATCGCGAGGCGGTCGGCACCGCCGGCCTGCTCAAGGGCGACAAAAAAACCTATTACATCGACCACGCCAATTCGGACGAGGCGGTGCGCGAGGCCGAGCAGGATATCGCCGAAGGCGCCGACATGCTGATGGTCAAGCCCGGCCTGCCCTATCTCGACATCATCCGCCGGCTGAAGGACGAGTTCCAGATGCCGACCTTCGCCTACCAGGTGTCGGGCGAATATTCGATGATCAAGGCGGCGGGCGCCAATGGCTGGATCGACGGCGAGAAGGCGATGCTGGAATCGCTGCTCGCCTTCAAGCGTGCCGGCTGCGACGGTATTTTGACCTATTTCGCGCCTGAAGTGGCGCAGATGCTGAAGGGATAAATTTCACTCCAGCACATAACTCTCTTTGACATTTCTTGTTTCGAAATCCAGCCGACCACGCCCGCAAACCGACATGTCTTGGAACAAGTCGGGATTCTTGATGCCTGCTTCGACACAGGCTTCTCTCAATTTGGCGGTGCAAATGACGATGCCCATGTTCTTCTGTTTGAAGATATGCGCATCGCCGACAGTCTCCTCCTTGAAATAGAAGCAGGCGCCTCCGGCGCGGTCGTAGTGCACACCTCCATTCTCGCCGATCAAAAGCCTAAACTTCGACGATTCGAGATCCACGGCATCAATCTTGCGAACGATGTCGCAAAGGTAGTGCTTTGGTTCGATCGGCTTCCCGCTCAAATAGAAAACGTCGCAGTCGTTAAATACGACCCCATCAGGGTCGACTGACTGCAGAACGTCCTTCAGGCGCTCAGATACAAGCCAGTAACAATGAAAATCTTCCAGGTCTTTTGGTGGCCTGCAATAGTCTGTCGCTTCAGGCCGCAGCCTGGGCGTCTCCGGGTACTCAGGAAAGCCGTATCCCCCAAACTCCGCCGGCCCGAGCAGTATGCGGGGTGGCGGCACCAAAACTTGGGCGTTTTCCAGCTGAAGACAATGGGACCCGCCGCGATATGTCGGTCCGATCTGGAAGAATTTTCCATGTTTCTTGAATTTCGCCTCTTTGCGGAAAACCCGCTCTGGGACTTGAGCTGGCCTAGGCTGCGGACGGTTCCGGTTGGCAAACAGTTTTGCAATGAGTGAAATAATGGTCACGTGCGCGCCTGCTCAGTTTACCGACTTCTAGCTCAAGACTAAATCGCGTGAGAATACCCGTCCACCTGCTTCGCGCCCGAGGTGGCGCAGATGCTGAAGGGATAGCCGCGCCGCGGCCGCCCTGCTCCACTTTCTCAAAATTCCACGTCCAGCTCGATGATATCCTCGGGCTCGGCCAATGCGTCCTGCGTCCATTCCTGCATCAGCGGCCAGGCGAAGATAGTGTCGCAATAGGCGGTGAGCGGCGCGTCGAGCTCGACCGCATAGGTACGGAAACGGGTACAGACCGGTGCGTACATCGCGTCGGCCACGGTCGGCGACGCACCGAACAGCCACGGCCCGCCATAGGTTTCCAGGCATTCGGACCAGATCGTCTTGATCCTCTCCACATCCGGCCGGGCGCCGGAGAAGATCTTGAAGCTCTTGTGCCTGGCTTTCAGGCTCATCGGCAGCGCCGAGCGCAAATTATGAAAGCCTGAATGCATCTCGCCAGACACGGCGCGGCAATGCGCCCGCGCGATGCGGTCGGCCGGCAGGAGCCCCGCGCCGGGCATGGTCTCGGCCAGATATTCGGCGATCGCCAGCGTGTCCCATACCGTCACCCCGTCATGGGTCAGCCGCGGCACCAGAACTGATGGCGACAGCAACAACAACTCCTGCCGCTGCCCGGCATCATCGATGTCGACGCGCTTTTCCTCGAACTCCAGCCCTGCCATGCGGCACAGCAACCAGCCACGCAGCGACCAGGACGAATAGTTCTTCGACGAGATCGTCAACATCGCGATGGCCGCGTTAGCCACGGGTGCCTTAATCCTGGCCACCTTCGTCATGCCGTCGACCCTCCGAGCCCTTTGCCGGCAACAATCCTCTCGCAATGCACAAAGTTTTGCACTAGATTTTTTTGCACTGCCACATGGTCGTTGGGAATGGGACGTATTCGATGCTGTACCAGGCCTACCAGCTTCAGGACGACCTTATCGCCCCGACGCGCTTTTTCGCCGATCTGATGCGTTCGAAGATAGGCGGCACGGTCTCGGCCGACGGCTTGAAACAACGCCTGACCGCCGGGCTGGAGATGATCGCCCGTCTCAAACTCACCCACGCACGGCCGGATTTCGACATCAAATCAGCCAGGGTCGGCAATCGCGATGTGCCTGTCAGCGTGGAAACGGCGCTTGACCTGCCATTCGGCAAGCTTTTGCGCTTCGCCAAGGATATGGATACGCGCCAGCCGCGGGTGATGGTGATCGCCCCGTTGTCGGGCCATTTCTCGACGCTGTTGCGCGGCACGGTGACGACACTTCTGGCCGATCACGAAGTCTATATCACAGACTGGGCCAATGCCCGCGACGTGCCGCTTGTCGCCGGCCGCTTCGGGGTGGACGACTATGTCGACTACATCATTCGCTTCCTGCAGGCGATTGGCCCGGGCGCGCACATCCTGGCGGTTTGCCAGCCCTGCGTCCAGGCGCTTGCCGTCGTTGCTATCATGTCCGAGGACGGGCATCCGGCGACGCCGCGCTCGATGACGCTGATGGCGGGTCCTATCGATCCGCGCGAAAGCCCTACCAAGGTCAACGAATTCGCCGTCAGCAAGTCGCTGTCGTGGTTCCAGAACTCCGTCATCTCGCGTGTGCCCTGGCGCCACGCCGGCGGCGGACGCCGGGTCTATCCCGGCTTTCTCCAGCTTGCCGCGTTCATGGGCATGAACATCGACCGGCACACGAAAGCGCACCGCAAACTGCACGACCATCTGGCCGCCGGCGAGACCGCCGAGGCCGAGAAGATCAAGACTTTCTATGACGAGTATCTGGCGGTGCTCGACCTCACCGAGGAATTTTATATCGAAACCATAGACCGTGTGTTCCAGAAGGCGGAGATCGCCACCGGGACGTACACCTTCCGTGGCAGCCTGGTCGACCCGGGCGCGATCCGCAACACCGCGCTGCTCACCGTCGAAGGCGGGCGCGACGATATCTGCGCACTCGGACAGACCTCGGCCGCGCATGAATTGTGCCGGTCACTGCGTCCGCATCTCAAACGCCATCACCTGCAGGCCAATGTAGGCCACTATGGCGTCTTCAACGGCAAACGCTGGGAGCGCGAAATTTATCCGGTCGTGCGCAATCTCATCCTGTCGATGGAATAGCTTTTCGCCCCTTGGCGCGTGGCCCTTTCGAGAGGCTGACGCATGCCGCAAATCCAACCAATCTTTTGCGCTGACAAGATCAGCGTGACCTGGCTATTATGGCGGCACGGCCGGAGGCGGCCGGCAGCCCGCACCTCGCCAGAGGTATGGCGAACGCCTCCAGAGGATGCTTCCTGACCCGTTTCACCGTCGGGCGAAGGCGTCGGCAATGCGGGCACTGACGAAGACTTCGCCGTGACCCGAGGAAACGGACATGCTTGCCTATCGTGATGCCAAGACCATGGCGAAAGCCATGCGGGAGGCGCTTGCCGCCCGCGACCTGACGATCAGCCACAGCGAGGCTCTGGAGATCGTCGCGCGCCAGTTCGGACTGGCGACCTGGAACATCCTGTCGGCGAAAATCGATGCGCCGGCGGCCCGGCAGGAACCGATCATCTTCGAACGGACGGCGCCGATCGTGCGCATCTTCGACGTCGCCAAGGCGCACGAATTCTACCTCGGCTACCTTGGCTTCGCCGTGGACTGGGAGCACCGCTACGGCGACAACTTCCCGCTTTATACGTAGGTCTCACGCGGCAACCTTGTCCTGCATTTGTCCGAACATGCCGGCGACGCGACGCCGGGCGGCAACATGGTTGTGTACATGAAAGGCATCCGCGACTTTCACAAAGAGCTTGTGGCCAAGGACTACCGCTACATGAAGCCTGGTTTGGAACAGGAGGATGGACGGCTGACGGTCCAGGTCATCGACCCGTTCAGCAACCACATCCGCTTCATGGAACTCACCGAATAGCCTGATATTGCGTCTGCTTCGGCGGCCACCAGTGGCTACCCCAGCGCGTCGCTACGCAACATTCCGGACGTCACTTGGCGACGTTGTCAGGACGTGTCTGCATCGTGAGGAATACCGCTTGCGGATTGCAATCGGTTTGCTACAAGAAAACCGATTGCAGACATAATTGGTTAGGAGGCCTTCCATGTCCAAACTTCGCGTCAACGCATTCACCTTGTCGCTCGACGGCTATGGCGCTGGTCCAGATCAGGATCTGCAAAATCCGCTCGGCGTCGGCGGCCAATCCTTGCACAAGTGGTTTGTCGACACCCGCACCTTCCGCAAGATGGTGCTCGGACAAGACGGCGGCACCACCGACACCAACGAAGCGTTCGCGGCGCGCAGCTTCGAGAATGTCGGCGCCTGGATCCTTGGCCGCAACATGTTCGGGCCGATCCGCGGCGAATGGCCTGACGACAGCTGGAAAGGCTGGTGGGGCGACAACCCGCCCTACCATGTGCCGGTTTTCGTGCTGACGCACCACGAGCGGGCGCCGATCACGATGGAAGGTGGCACGACCTTTTATTTCGTGACCGACGGCATCCATTCGGCGCTCGAGCAGGCGAAGGCGGCGGCCGGCGACAAGGATGTGCGGGTCGGCGGCGGCGTCGCCACGATCCGCCAGTATTTGCAGGAAAAGCTGATGGACGAGATGCATCTGGCAATCTCGCCGGTGTTGCTTGGCAAGGGTGAGAACCTTTTTGCCGGCCTGGATATGTTGAAGCTTGGCTATCAATGCACCGAGCAGGTGGCGACGGCGCTCGCCACGCATGTGGTGATCAAGCGGGGTTAGCCACTTTCTCCCCGTTCTACGGGGAGTTGAGGAGCGATCCGCGAAGCGGACGAAAAGCCAATCGCTTGGCTTTTCGAGTGACGAACGCCCGGCAGGGCAATGAGGGGCGGCGCTGAGGTTTGGAAGATTTGCGCTGCCGACGGCACCGCCAATAGCAAATGGCAACACCCGCGCATCGGTTCGACCGCGTTCAATTGTCAAGGTCGGCGCTACCCCTCATCCGCCCGTCGGGCACCTTCCCCCGTAAACGGGGAGAAGGGAGCTAACTTCAATACTTTTCCGGCACGTAAAGCTCGCGCGGCAGCGTCTGGCGTTCGTATTCGGGGTTGAAGACACGCTCCGGCAAGGTGATCTCCTCGTGCGGCACCTCTTCATACGGCATCTGCTTGAGCAGATGATCGATGCAGTTCAGCCGCGCACGCTTCTTGTCGTTGCCCTCGACGATGAACCAGGGCGCTTCGGGAATGTTGGTACGGGCGAAGGTCTCTTCCTTGGCCTTGGTGTACTGCTCCCAGCGAACGCGCGACTGCAAATCCATGGGCGACAGCTTCCACTGCTTCATCGGGTCGTGGATGCGCATCAGGAAGCGCATCTGCTGTTCCTCATCGGTGATCGAGAACCAGTATTTCACCACGGTGATGCCCGAGCGCACCAGCATGCGCTCGAACTCCGGCACGTCGCGGAAAAATTCCTCGACCTGACCGCCATCGGCAAATCCCATCACCCGTTCGACGCCGGAGCGGTTGTACCAGGAGCGGTCGAACAGCACGATCTCGCCACCCGCCGGCAGATGCGGCACATAGCGCTGGAAATACCATTGCGACTTCTCGCGTTCGGTCGGCGCCGGAAGTGCCACGACGCGAGCGATGCGCGGGTTAAGGCGCTGGGTGATGCGCTTGATGACGCCACCCTTGCCGGCGGAGTCGCGGCCCTCGAAAATCACCACCAGCTTCTTCTTGTGATAGGCGACCCAGGACTGCAGCTTGATCAATTCGGACTGCAGGCTGATCAGGTCGCGAAAATACTGCATGCGGTCGATCGAAGGCGGATGCGCGTTCTTGTAGATCTTGGCGATCTCCATCGACAGCGCCGGCTCCGACATTTCGAGCTCATAATCTTCGTCGAGCGTGTCGGCGAGTTCGGCTTCGAGCCAGTCCTTGGCGGGAGAATTCTGTCTCAGCTCGGTCATATCGGTCGCTCCGCGTGCAAGCCTGTCGGTTCATGTCCGGCACCCCAAACTGCTGGCCCGAGGCCTGGAATGGAAACACCTTAGCCGAATTCAATATAGGCCGGCAGTGACGGTTTTATTGCAGCCTGAGCGCGATTGCCGTCACCGCCAATCCCGCGAGGTACGATCGATCCGTCGTCCTGGCATGGCGACAAGGCGACCAAATTGTCCTACAAATGCCTGGTCGCATTCCGGGCTGCCCTTTGGCGGCGCCCCAATTCAACACAATCGCGAGGACTGACATGGAATACCGTACGCTCGGCCGTTCCGGCCTGAAGGTTTCGACACTGACCCTGGGCACCATGACCTTCGGTGGCACCGGGCCCTTCGCCGCGGTCGGCAACAGCGATCTTACCGAAGCCAAGCGGATGATCGACATGTGTATCGACGCCGGCATCAATCTCATCGACACCGCCAATGTCTATTCGAACGGCCTGTCGGAGGAGATCATCGGCGAGGCGCTTGGCGGCAAGCGCAAGAACGACGTGCTGATCGCCTCCAAGGCGCGCATGCGGATCGGCAGCGGGCCTAACGACGAAGGCCTGTCGCGCCACCATCTGATCCGCGAATGCGAAAAGAGCCTGAAGCGACTGAAGACCGACGTCATCGACATCTATTTCGTCCACCAATGGGACGGCCTTACCCCGGTCGAGGAAACGGTCGCCGCGCTCGACACTTTGGTCAGCCAGGGCAAGGTGCGCTATATCGGCTGCTCCAACTGGTCCGGCTGGCAAGTGATGAAGGCGCTCGCGATCAGCGACAGCCGCCACCAGCAGCGCTTCGTCACCCAGCAGATCCACTACACGTTGGAGGCCCGCGAGGCCGAGTATGAGCTGCTGCCGATCTCGGTCGACCAGGGACTGGGCGTGCTGGTCTGGAGCCCGCTCGCCGGCGGCTTGCTGTCGGGCAAATACCACCGCGACAGCCCGACCGCACGGCAGCTCGCCGGCTGGTCCGAGCCGCCGATCCGCGACGAGGACCGGCTCTGGCAGATCGTCGATGTGCTGGTCGAGATCGGTAAGGCCCGGGGCGTGTCGGCGGCGCAGGTGGCGCTTGCCTGGCTGCTTGGCCGCCCCGCCGTCTCCTCGCTGGTGATCGGCGCCCGCAACGATGTCCAGCTCAAGGACAATCTCGCGGCGGCAAGCCTGGAGCTCAGCCATGAGGAACGCCAGCGCCTCGACGCGGTCAGCCGGCCGCCTTTGCTCTACCCCTATTGGCACCAACAATTGACGGCGAAGGCTCGCTTTGGTGCTGCCGATCTCGTGATTGACCGAAGCGGCGTATAGGTTTGACGAGAGGCCGGCGGGTCCAAGCTCGCCGGTCTCCACCTTTTGACGCCGGAATTGCTCATCCCATGATATAGCGCCAGACTTCGGCATCCGGCTTGATCTGGCCGCTCAGCACGAAATATTTGTAGAGCACCAGAAGCGAGATCGCCTGTTCGGCCTGTTCGTCGCCGAACATCCGGCAATAGCCATTCGCGGCCGCGATGATGCGCTCTGCCTTCGCCGGGTGCCGTTCGAAATAGGCCACATGTTCGGCGAGGTCGGAGAAATCGGCTTCGAGCGGCACATAGTGCACATTGGCTTCGAGTTGCCGCTCCGCGAACCAAGTCTCATATGTCGGCGGCGGCATCAGGCAGAGCGACTTCGAATTCAAGATCCATTTCAGGTTGGTCGCCACATCATTGCCCTCGAGCGAGACGATATAGCGATAGCGCTGGTGCTGGCTGATGCTGAGAAAGGGCTTGGCGTATTCGGCCGGCGCGTTCGGCTTGTGCGAACCGGCATCGCAGAACGGCAGGTCGCGCGCCGCTTGCAGAAACCGTGTCCTGATCGGATTGTTGAGGTCGCCGCGCCAGACCACAACCGGCAGCTTGTCCGCGAACGAGAGGGCGTCAGCCGGCATCTGGAAGTGACGGAACTTGTCGAGCTTCATGATGACGGCGTTCTCGTCGTCATCACGGATCGGCCGATCCTTGACGATCGTCGGCACCTTCGGCACATTCTTGACGTCGCCGAATTCGATGTCGATGAGCAATCCGGGATCGAAGTAGCGGGCGAATTCCTTCAGGTCGTAATAGTACATGGTCGGCGTGAAGGGCAGCTTGCTGATGCGAATGGCATTGGCGCTTGGCGCGAAACCATCCTGCAGCTTGTTGTAGTAATTCAATCGTCGGCGCGCCGCCTCATCGCAAAGCCTGGCCTTTTCGAGGCGAACGGCCAGTCTGCGGCGAAACAGCGCTTGTGGAATGACATCGCGCGCTGCGTTTCGCGCATAGTAGAAAACCTTTGCCGACGTCCGCGCAATTGTGGCCATAGTTCACTTGATCAAAACAAACGAGCAGCTCTCAACACGCTGGTGCCCCGCGTTTCCTACATCATTATGGCGCCGATCTGGCAAGCCCCCCCGCGGATCTCCAACGTTGCGCCCGCGCACTGTCGCTTCAGCTGTTGTGTTTGACGGCTAATGCTCCTAGGCAGGGTCAGAGCCGCAAGGCAGTACAAAAGGAGCCGATATGGCGCGAGCACCGAACTACGATCAGGAACGCAAGGAACGCGACCGCCAGAAGGCGGCCAAGAAGGCCGAGAAGCTGGCGGCCAAGGTTGCCGCACGGGAGCGTTCGCAGCCCGAAAGCGAGACTAAGACCGAAACCGCGGAATGACGGCAAAAGGCCCGCACATGCGGGCCTTGCCTCAGTCCGGATTGTCGCCCTGCGTCAGGCGGGCGCTTTGTCGCTGACAAAAACGTCCACTTCACGCGCCGCGGCAATAAAGGCGCGCCGGGCGTTCATGGCCGGCTTGTCGCCGGCCAGCGCGTCGTGGCACGCCTGCAGCGCTGCGCGATGCTTGGGGCTGCGCTTGCCGGGCCAGCTGTTGAGGAGGTAGTCGGAAGCTTCGCGGGCCGTGCGCAAGAGCTGAGTGCTTCCCGCCGTGACGGACTTGACGATCACGGGTGTTTCAAATCGGTTATTTTCCATCGCCGCTCTTACGCCATCGGCGTCCGTGAAGCGAGGCCGAAAGTGCGCGTCGCGTCAGACGCCGCCTTTTTTGGCCGACAGAGGCCCCTGCCCCGCATAGACCGCGCTAAGCGGCGATGACGGCAAATCCCCTGGCGCGAAGACCGCGTCGATCGTTGGCGAGCGACGTCACCAGCCGGTCGCGGCTGCCGACGATATGGGCTGAAAGCCGGCACGCCGCTTCATCGGCCTCGCCAAGGCGCGTTGCCGCCAGAATGGCGCGATGTTCGGCCCAGGCGCGGCCAAGGGCTGCTTCGTCTCGCACCTCCAGCCAGCGGGCGCGCGACAGGCGCGTCATGGCATCGCGCACTGCCCTGAACAGGAATTCATTGCCCGACAGGCGCGCCAGCTCGATGTGAAAATCCATGCCGACGCGATGCCATTCCTCCCGCGGCGTGTTTTCGTCGCAGGAATCGAGCATCGCCTCGATGACATCGATGGCATTCCCGTCGGCGCACGTGCATGTCAGCCGCAGGGCCGCGACCTCGACGGCTTCGCGATAGACTGCGATCTGCTCGAGCTCGGCGAGGTTGATGGGCGACACAGTCCAGCCGCGGCCATCCCTGCCGACCAGCCCCTCGGTCTCCAGTCGCAGCAGCGCCGCCCTCACCGGCGTGCGCGAGGCGCCGAAGCGGGCTTCGATCCAGCGCTCGGTCAATTTCTCGCCTGGACCGATCTCGAGCCCCAGGATCATCTCGCGCAACTGTCGTTCGACATTCTGCATCTGCGACATTGCGCTGCCCTTTTCCCAAGCCGCATTGACAGCGCCTGGGTTGGAGTTCATGACGGATACCGGTTTGGTATCCCAAAATGGTATCCGCAACAAGCGCTGATATCGGGCAGGCAGGACATGGCACAGGAAGACACGCAACAAAGCGGCTACAACATCCACTGGCGGCGCAATCTCGCCGTCTGTTTCGCGGGCTCGTTCAGCACGCTCATCGCCATGACCCTGCTGCTGCCCTTCCTGCCGCTCTATGTCGAACAGCTTGGGGCGCAGGGCCACGCGGCGATCGTGCAGTGGTCCGGCATCGCCTATGGCGCCACCTTCTTCGCCGCAGCCCTGGTCGCGCCGTTGTGGGGACGGCTGGGCGACCGCTACGGCCGCAAGGTGATGCTGGTGCGCGCCAGTTTCGGCATGGCGATCTGTATGTCGCTGACCGGCATGGTCGAGACGGTCTGGCAACTGGTGCTGCTGCGCCTGCTGATCGGCTTTGCCGGCGGCTATTCCTCGGGTTCGACCATATTGGTCGCCATGCAGACGCCGAAGGACCGCTCCGGCTGGGCGCTGGGCGTGCTGTCGGCGGGGATCACGGCGGGGTCGCTGGTCGGCCCCCTGCTTGGCGGCGCACTGCCGACACTGATCGGCATCCGCACCACCTTCCTGTTGTCGGGTGGCATGATCTTCCTCGCCTTTCTGGCGACGACATTCCTGATCAAGGAGAATCCGCGCCCTCAGGCCGCCAAGGCAGCGTCAAGCGTGAAGCCGAAAAGCGGCTGGTCGCAGATCCCCGACAAGCGCCCGGTCGTGGCCATGCTGACAACCGGCATGCTGCTCGCCTTCGCCACCATGTCGATCGAGCCGATCATCACCGTCTATGTGCAGCAGCTCATCGCGGACCAGAGCCAGGTGACCATGGTCGCCGGCGTGGTGATGTCGGCGGCGGCCCTCGGCACCATCCTGTCGGCGTCATGGCTGGGCAAGCTTGCCGACCGCGTCGGCCATTGGAACGTCGTCGTTGGGGCGCTGGCCGTCTCGGCCCTGCTGCTCATCCCGCAGGCCTTCGTCACCAATGGCTGGCAACTGATCGGCCTGCGTTTCCTGATGGGCCTGGCGCTCGGCGGCCTGCTGCCTTGCATCACCAGCGTCATCCGCCACAACATCCCGGACGGCGTCGGCGGCAATGTGCTTGGCCTGGCGATCTCGGCGCAATATGTCGGGCAGGTTGCAGGACCATTGACCGGCGGCTTTGTCGGCGGTCATTTTGGCATGCGGGCGGTGTTCCTCGCCACATCGGTGCTGATGGCGGGCGGCGCGATCTACAACTGGGTTGTCCAGTCGCGGCGCACACGCCATATGGCGCTGGAAGCGAGTGAACCTTAATTGGCTCCACATCGCTGCAAGAGGGAGCTAGCCGACATGAATTCCGCCGAACCCAGCCGTATCCTTGTGCTTGCCGGCGGTCTCGTCGGCGCGGCGGGCGTGGCGCTGTCGGCAGCCGCAGCGCACCGCGGCGGCGCCTTCACCGGCACGGCCGCGTCGTTCCTGTTGATGCACGCGCCGGTCTTCCTCGCCATCGGCCTCATTGGAGCGAATCGCTGCCTGCGGATTGCGAGCGTCGTGCTGCTTGTCGGGCTCCTGCTTTTCGCGGGCGATCTTCTCGCCCGCGATTTCCTGGGATCGAGACTGTTTCCGATGTCGGCGCCAATCGGAGGCACCCTGCTCATCGCCGGCTGGCTGGCGATAGCAATCTCTGCCCTGGTACGCCCGCGCTCCTGAGGCCAAATAGGATCAATCCCGGGGACGTTCGGTGCGAATCCAAAGATCGCGATTGCGCGCGGCCGGCTTCGTCAGGCGTCGCACCTTCGGCCGCTCGGCAGCCGGCGCGATGCCCCAGTAGTTGCGATAGATGTCCTCGAACAGATGCTTGATGGGATGCATGGCTCTTCTCCCTTTGAATTGAATCGATCCAATCGGCATGAAAAAAAATGGAGCCGATCAACTCCGCTTGCGCTCCACAAGGAAGCGAAGGTCGCGAATCCATGGGCCGGTCATGCCCCGGCGCCTGGACCTGTTGGTGGTCGACCCGATACTCCAGTCGTTGCGATAGATGTCTTCGAACAAATAATTCACGGGATGCATGGCGCACCTCCCCTAGCTCATTTCGCAGAACAGATCTGCCTTCTTGGATCGATTCAAAGATAGGACTTCACGCATCCCGGGTCAAGCAAAATTTGAATCGATCCAACGAAAGTGCTAGGTGCAAATCCGGAACGTGCTAAATGCATGTCAGGAGGCACGCACAATGGCGTCACTCACCGCAGGCAATCGAAGACCCGTCCGGCTGGCCGACATCGCCAAGGCCGCCGGGGTTTCGCACGGCACCGCATCCAATGTCTTCAGCCGCCCCGAGATCGTTCGCGAGGAAGTTCGCGAACGGGTCAAGGCAGCCGCCGAGGCAATGGGCTATGGCGGACCGGATCCCAAGGGTCGCTTGCTGCGGGCCGGCAAGGTCAATGCCATCGGCGTCGCCACCGCCGAACCCCTCTCCTATTTCTTCGACGATCCCTTTGCGCGGGTCATGATGGCCAGCATCTCGCAGGCCTGCGATGCAACGGGAGCCGGGATCTCCCTGGTTTCGGCCGCCAACAACGAACAGCTTGCCTGGAACATCCAAAGCGCGCTGGTCGACGGCTTCATCGTCTTCTGCGTCGAAGGTGGTTCGCGCCTGGTGGAATTGGCACGTGAGCGCAAACTGCCCTTCGTGGCGCTCGACCTGGACTCCGAGGATGGGGCGGTCGCGGCGATCGGTGTCGACAACATCGCCGGCGCCAGCCTGGCGGCGCGCCATCTCACCGATCTCGGACATCGCCGCTTTGCCGTTCTGGCACTGCCTTTTGCCGACGGCAGGACAGGTCTCGTTTCACCCGAGCAGGTTCGCTCCGCGACCTATGCGGGAACGCGCGACCGCCTCACCGGCTATCTCAGGGAGCTTTCGCGGGTTGGTGTCGACACATCCAAGGTGCCCGTCTACGAGACCGCCAACGATGCGGCCACCGCGAAAGCCGGGCTCGAAACCATCTTCGCGGCCAAGCAGCCGCCCACGGCCATCCTGGCGATGTCGGACAAAATAGCCTTGGTAACGCTCGAATGGCTGAGCGCGCGCAAGCTCAACGTCCCCAAAGATGTTTCCGTCGTCGGGTTCGACGGTGTTCCGGAGTCCGCCGTGTCCGAGCCGTCGCTGACCACGATCGCCCAGCCGATAGCCGCGATGGGCCGCCTTGCCGTCAAGGCGATCCTGGAAAACGACGGCAAGGTCAGCCGGCAGTTGCTGCCGGTCGAACTGATCGTGCGCGCCTCGTCGGCTCCGCCGCGCGGCTGAGCCGCGCCCCTCTCAGCGATTGGCTCTTGCCACGGCGGAGATGCCGAAGGACGCTCGGACCGGCGTGACATCCTTTTGCGTCATGCGGGCCTTGCCCGAACCGCCGATGGTCGACAGCCATTCGAGATAGAAGGCGAGCGCGAACTGCATAGCGATGCCGGCCGACAGCAGCAGGCTGTCATAGGCAAGCCCGCCCGGATTGATCAGTTTCATCACCTGCGCGACCATGGCAATGACCGTGCCGGCGATGAAGACCGGCAGCGAGCGCTTGCCTAGGATCGCCAGAGGATGGTCCGGGCTGGTGCGGAACAGGTTCGACAGCGCCGGCAGGGCGACGATGAGGTAGCTGACCGCCAGGATATGCAGCAGACGCGGCAGCGACAGGAAGGTCTTGTCGAAGCCGCCGATCACCACCGGCAGCTTGAACCAGGTTATCTGCCCCCAGAGCGGACTGTGCACCCACACCAGCGCCGTCGCCACATAGGCCACAGCCGCGCCGACCAGCCAGCGGTTGACTGGAATGACACCGCCGCGCCTGACATGCAGCATGCTGGCCAAGCCGATGTTGAACAGGAACTGCCAGGACAGCGGGTTCAGGAACCAGAAACCGGGTTCGGGATAGTTGGGCGGGGCGATCTGCCAGATGCCGGCGACGAGCCATAGCGTGCCGGAGGCGACGAGCGCCGCGACGGGCCGGTAGCTGATCAGCAGGACGAAGGCAGGCGCCATCAAAAGCAGCGCCGCATAGACCGGCAGGATGTTGTTGTAGCCGAGCTGATGGCCGAGCGTGACGATGCCGACCAGCACTTCCGGCGTGTTCTTCATCAATGGCTCGATGTTGATCAGTTTCAGCAGTTCCGGCCGCTTGGTGAACACTGCCACTGCGCAGAAAAGGGCAATCACGACCATGGTCGTGACGATGTGGGCGGTGTAGAGCGTGCCTGCCCGCCGCCACATCTTCAAGGTCGCGAGAAGCCGGTTGCCCGGCTGGAACTTCGTGCCATAGGCGAGCGCGACCGAGATGCCGGAAATCAAAACGAAGGCCTCGGCCGCATCGGAGAAGCCGAAATTCTTGTAGGTGAAGGCCTCGAAAGCCGTGCCCGGCACGTGGTCGATGAAAATGATGATGAGCGCCAGCGCGCGCAACACATCGATACGCGTGTCGCGATCCGAGATACGCGTATCGCGTTCGAGGATACGCAAATTGCGATCCGGGATACGCAAATTGCGATCCGACAAAACAGGGGTAGTCATCGACAAAAGGCCTCAAAGCTGGTTGTTCATGTCCAGCAATGCGACCCCCGGCGCACCGCTTCGATTCCTCCCACGCGGAGTATATCGGCGCAGAAACGGGCTGGAATGCGCCTGGTTCAATCAACTTTCGCGGAGCACGAACATATTGCGTTTTGAAGCCGGCAAATTGAGCGGAACCTCATATAATCAAGAGGATGCGGGATGACTGGCGACAGCCTCGAAAACAACCCGCTGCTCTCCGATCTGCCCTTTCCCTATCGCATTCACGACGCCGGCAGGAACAGCCGTGAATGCCTGTTCCTGCTGCATGGATCGGGTGTCGACGAGACCACTCTGGTGCCGCTGGCAAGACGGATCGCGCCCGCCGCCGTGCTGGTCGCGGCGCGTGGCCGTATCCCTCAAGAGGACGGTTTTCGCTGGTTCGAGCGGATAAGCCCGACGCGCTTCGAACAGAAGAGCATTCTCGCCGAAACAGCTGCCTTCACGGCATTCGCCAACGAGGCAGCCAGGCGCCATGGACTTGATCTCGATCACGCAACATTCCTCGGCTATTCGAACGGCGCCAATCTGGTTTCCAGTCTCATGCTGCTCCATCCCGGCATCGTCCGAAGGACGACGCTGCTGAGGCCAATGCCTGTGCTTGACGACGTGCCGGCGACGGATCTTGCGGGAACACGAGCACTGATCATCGCCGGCGCCGCCGACGAGACCTACGGACCCTTCGCGCCGGCGCTGGTCACGCTGCTCAGCCGGCACGGCGCGGATATAGACGCGCGTATCGTTGCCTCGGGCCACGAGATCGGTGACCCAGACGTCGCGATCGTCAGGCAATGGCTTGCAGGCCCGATGGCCATTGCACAGGCGGATTGACCGCTCAGCGCGCGGCGACGGCCTCAAAGCATTCGGCGGCGAGATCGACAACGCCACGCTGGTCAAGATTTACGGCACGTTGCCGGAAAGCGTTGGGAGATTGCGGGACGTCGTTGCGCTGATCGAGGAGAAGAAAAGCCGAGAAGCCACTGGCGCGCTGCCCCTGCGAGGTTGACGAGCCATCGCGTTCGACGAGCTTCATTGGAGCTATCTAGCAGAATGTGCTATGATTCTTGTCGTGGGCAAGAAGGCAAAGCAGAGGATCGAATCCTTGGAAGATCGCGAGATGGCGATCGAAGCCGCCTACTTTGCCCGCAAGTTCGGCCTCACCAAAGAGGAAGCACTCAAAACCATTAAAGATGCCCGTGTCGTGAAACCGTTGCCTGGCAGAAATCTGGCAAAAACCCGATAAGGGCTGGGTTGGGCGACAACGGGCCTTTGGCGAGAAATCGAACGACACTTCAGGGCCATAGACCTTGTGTCAGATCTTTATGGGCGTTCATCGCCCATATTCAGATTTCGGGCGCCTTCTCTGTGTCAGCCGCCCAGGCGCGTGACAAAATAGGTGAGGGCCGAAATGGCGGCCGTCGCCGGCAAAGTGACGATCCAGGCAATGACGATGTTCCCGGCGATGCCCCAGCGTACGGCCGACACACGGCGGGCGGCACCGACGCCGATGATGGCGCCGGTAATGGTATGCGTGGTCGACACTGGAACGCCAAGCCAGGTGGCAGCGAACAGAGTGATGGCGCCGCCGGTTTCGGCGCAGAAGCCCTGCATCGGATTGAGCCTGGTGATCTTCGAACCCATCGTGTGGACGATGCGCCAGCCGCCGAGCAGCGTGCCCAGCGCCAGTGCAGACTGACAGGTGAGGACGACCCAGAGCGGCACGTAGAATTTCTCGCCAAGCATGCCTTGCGAATAGAGCAGCACGGCGATGATACCCATGGTTTTCTGCGCGTCGTTGCCGCCATGGCCAAGCGAATAGAGCGAGGCGGAAAAGAACTGCAGGACGCGAAAGGTGCTGTCGACGGCGAACGGTGTCTGGCGCACAAACAGCCACGAAACCACCAGGATGAGGACGAGCGCCAGGACAAAACCGGTCGCCGGCGACACGACGATCGCGGCGACCGTCTTGCCAAGACCCGACCAGACGATGGCGCCGAAACCGGCCTTGGCGACACCGGCGCCAACCAGCCCGCCAATCAGCGCGTGCGAGCTGCTCGACGGAATGCCGGCAATCCAGGTGACGATATTCCAGACGATAGCGCCGACAAGGGCCGAAAAGATCACAACGGGTGTGACGATGCTGACGTCGACGATGCCTTTCCCCACGGTTTCGGCAACATGCAGGCCGAAGAACATGAAGGCGATGAAATTGAAGAAGGCCGCCCACAGCACTGCATATTGTGGCCTCAGCACACGGGTGGAGACGATGGTGGCAATGGAATTGGCGGCGTCGTGCAGGCCGTTGAGAAAATCGAAGAACAGCGCCACGGCGACAAGGCCGATCAGCACGGGAAAGGCAATGGTGGCTTCCATCACCTAAACATTCTCGATGACGATGCCGCTGATCTCGTTGGCGACGTCCTCGAAACGGTCGACCACCTTTTCCAGCTGACCGTAAATCTCGCTACCGATCAGGTAAGCCATCGGGTCGCTGCGGCCATGCCGCTTGAATAAGTCCTTCAGCCCTTGCTCGTGCAAATCGTCGGCCCGGCTTTCGACGCGCATGACCTCTTCGGCGATAGCGTTGAGGCGCACGGTGTGCGTGCCGACCTTGCTCAGCAGCGGGATCGCCTCGGCAACCAGCTTGGCGGCGGCGACGATGACGCCGCCCATTTCCTGCATGAGCGGGTCGAATTCCCTTTTCTCGAACAATCTTACGGTCTTGACGGTCTTGTGCATCATGTCGATGGCGTCATCCATCGACTGGATCAGATCCTTGATGTCGCCGCGATCGAAGGGCGTGATGAAGGAACGCCGCACCGCTAACAGGACTTCGGCGGTGATATGATCGGCCTCGTCCTCGAGATCGATGATCTTCTGACACCAGCGATCGTTGTCCTTGCCCTGGAGAAGTTGTTCCAGCGCCTCGGCGCCGCCGACCACAGTGCGGGAATGACGTTCGAACAGGTCGAAGAAGCGATCTTCGCGCGGTAGCAGCTTGCGGAACCAGCCCAACATGTCCAACCTCCCGTCGCGCTTCCACGACCCCATCAATTCACATAACGCCCCAGCGAGCCACTGGAAACAGTAAGCCGGCTGAAAGATGTGGATGCGCGCGATGCGGCTTGAGACGCGACACAATTTCCCCGACCTTGCGCAAGAAGGGCCACGGCGGTCGACAGGCTGCTGGAAGCGCTGACCAGCCCGAAGCTGCAGCAGCTCGCCTGGTCCAAGCACGGATTGCGCGGGCCGCTCGGCACCGTGGCGGGTGACGCCAACGCCATCGCCGGCGTGAGACCCGCGGAGATCGAAGCGGTGCTGCCGATGCCTTCAGCTGATGTGATGCTGGCGCTGCTCGCACAGATGGACAGTTGAGGCTTACCCTCGCCCCATCCGGTTCCACGCATCGAGCCCGGCGATCTTGTAGGCTTCGGCGAGCGTCGGGTAGTTGAAAGTGTTGTTGACGAAGAAGTCGACCGTGCCGCCGAGATTAATCACCGCCTGGCCGATATGAATGAGTTCGGTGGCGCCCTCGCCGACGATATGCGCGCCGAGCAGACGGCGCGTCTCTATCGAGAACAGCAACTTCAGGAAGCCGGTATTGACGCCCATGATGTGGCCACGCGAGGTCTCGCGAAAGCGTGCCACGCCAACCTCATAGGCGGCTCCACTCTCACGCACCTGTTCCTCGGACTGGCCGACAGTGGAGATCTCCGGCACGGCGTAAATGCCATAGGGGAAAGTTTCCGGCGGAGGCGGGAGCGGCACACCGAAGGCGTGGCAGGCGGCCACCCTGCCCTGCTCCATCGACGTCGAGGCGAGGCTGGGGAAGCCGATGACATCGCCAGCGGCGTAGATGTTGGGCACGCTGGTCTGGAAGGTCTGTGGATCGACCTTGATGCGGCCTCGGGAGTCGGCGTCGATGCCGACCACGTCGAGGCCCAAGGTTCCGACATTGCCGGTGCGACCGGCGGCGTAGAGCACGACATCCGAACGGATGGTGCGGCCGTCGGCCAGTTCCACCTCGGCCGTTTCCGGCTTGGAGCGGATTTCCTTCACTGCGCTGCCCAGCCTTATCGTCATGCCGCGGTCGCGCATCTGGTGGATGAAATCGTCGACGATCTCGCGGTCGACGAAATCGAGGATGGTGTTGCGCGGCTCGACCAGCGTCACCGGCACGTCGAGCGCGGAAAAGATCGTCGCATATTCGACGCCGATGACGCCGCCGCCGATCACTGTCAGCGTGCGCGGCAGCTTGCCGAGTTCCAGCATCTCGTCGCTGTCGAAAACGCGGGTCTTGTCGAAGGGCACGTCGCGCGGGCGGTGCGGCCTGGTACCCACCGCGATCAACGCGTTGGCGAAGCCGACTTCGCTGTAATCGCCATTGTCTGATGTCAGGCTGACCTTGTTGGGGCCGATGAATTTTACGGCGGCGCGTGCGCTCTTGACCGTGTTGCGCATGAACTGGTGCTGCAGCACCTCGACCTCGTGATCGAGCGTCTTGTGCAGCCGTTCGATCAGGTCGCCGACGGAAATGTCCTGCTTGACCCTGTAGCCGCGTCCGTAAAAACCGCGCTCGCGCCAGCCCGAGAGATTGAGCACGGTTTCGCGCAGCGTCTTCGATGGGATGGTGCCGGTGTGCACGGAGACGCCGCCGAGACGCCGGCCGCGATCGACCACCAGCACCGATTTGCCGAGCTTGGCCGACTGCACCGCGGCGCGGCGGCCGGAAGGGCCGCTGCCGATGACCAGCATGTCATAGTCCATATTTCCCCGTCCCCTCGCCTCTGCTTCAGAGTGCTTTTGTTGCGCCGCAACAAGCTAATGCCATCCGCGCGGCAAATTCAACCGATTCGGATTGTGCCCCTGCGTCGCTCGAGCCTTGCGCTCCGGAAGCCCGACCTTGATTCCGACACGGGCCTTCACCATTTCATCATCGAGCGGCCCGCACACTATGTCGGGCCCTGTTACGAGGAAATGACATGAACGCGCGCGTTCTCGACGGCGAAATCATCAACACCCGGCTTGACGATGTCAGGGCCTATGAAGGCGTGCGCACAAGGCGCATCCTGGCCTTCGTGATCGACTATATCATCGTCGCGCTGCTCACGATTCCTTTCGCCATACTGGTGTTCTTCCTCGGGCTTTTGACCCTCGGCCTTGGCTGGATGCTGTTCGGCGCCCTCGTGCCGGTTGTCGCCATCCTCTACATCTGGAACACGCTGGGCAGCGCCGACCAGGCCACCACGGGCATGAAGATAATGGGCATCCGCCTCGACCGGCTCGACGGCCGGCCGATCGACGGCCTGACCGCGGTCGTCCATTCCGTGCTGTTCTGGGCCGGCAATGTCATCCTGTCGCCGCTGGTTCTGCTGGTGACCCTGTTCTCCGATCGCAAGCGCACGCTGCACGACCTTCTGCTCGGCACGGTGGTGAGCCGCAGCGGCCGTTAAAGGCGTTTTTCGGGAGCGCTCCCGCCGCATTAGTGCAAATGTGAAGGGCTTAGCTTACTCGCGCCTTCACAATCCTGTTGAATTTTTCGCTTTCCGCGCCAAAGGTAGAGCGACTCGAAGGAGTGTTTCCAAGGCTCGATGACGCAGCATCCGACCCAGTCGCCGCAGTTCTTCCTGACCGCGCCGTCGCCGTGCCCCTATCTCGACGGCCAGTTCGAGCGCAAGGTGTTCACGCATCTGGTCGGCGACAAGGCGTCGGAGATGAACGATCTCCTCACGCAAGGCGGCTTCCGGCGCTCACAGAACATCGCCTACAGGCCGGCCTGCGAGACCTGCCGCGCCTGCGTTTCGGTGCGCATCCTCGCCCAGGAATTCACCGCCAGCCGCAACATGAAGCGCGTGCTGCAACATAATTCCGACCTCGTCGGCGCCATGCACAATGCCGAACCCTCGACCGAACAATATTCGCTGTTCCGCGGCTACCTCGATGCCCGCCACCGCCGCGGCGGCATGTCCGACATGACGGTGCTCGACTATGCCATGATGGTCGAGGATACCCATGTCGACACCAAGGTGATCGAATACCGGCGGCGCGGGCCCGACACCTTCATCACCGGCAAGGGCCAGGGCGAGCTGATCGCCGTGGCGCTCACCGACAAGATGGCCGACGGCCTGTCGATGGTCTATTCCTACTTCAATCCCGAATTCGAGGAGCGTTCGCTCGGCACGTTCATGATCCTCGACCACATCGCCCGCGCCAGGGCGATGGGCCTGCCCCATGTCTACCTCGGCTACTGGGTCAACGGCTCGCGCAAGATGAATTATAAGATGCGCTTCATGCCGCAGGAGCATCTCGGCCCCAAGGGCTGGGAGCGCTACACCAACGAAGCGGTTTCACGCTGAGTTTTTCCACGATCCGCGCTTAAACTGTTTCAAAGCCTTAAACTGGCTCAAGGCGGGAGATGCTGGTCTTTCAGCCGGTTGGCTGGAGAAAGTGCGCCATTGCACCGGCCGGCCGCCAGCCTGCATTTCATTGCGAAAGTTCCTGCATGTCCTCTCACCTTGATCACCAGAAGGGTCTCTTGATAACCGCCCTCGGCGGGCTGACGCTGACAGTCGACATACCGTTGATCCGCCTCGCCGACGGTGGCGCATGGACGATCATGCTGCTGCGCACCGGCACCACATTCGTCGCGGGCATGGTCATCTGGTCGGTCTGGCGTGCGTTGAGCCGGAACGCCCCACCACTCATTCCCGGCTGGTCCGGCCTGATCGTGGCGATCTGCTATGGCCTGACCGGGATCACCTTCGTCACCGCCGTCTATCACACCTCGACCGCCGATCTGGTGTTCATCCTGGCCTTCAACACCGTCTTCGCCGGCTTGCTGTCCTGGCTATTCCTGAAGGAAAGGCCGCAGCTGGTGACGATCATCGCCATGTCGATCATGATCCTCGGCGTGCTGGTCATCGTCGGCGGGTCAGTCGGCACCGGCAAGCTGTTCGGCGATTTCATGGCGCTTTGCTCGGCCTTCTTCATCGCCGTGGCCATCACCATCTCGCGCGCCAGCGGCAAGGACATGGGTTTCACCTCGCTCGTCGGCGTCCTTCTGCCGATGGCCCTGGCCGCCTTCATGGTGTCAGGCGAAGGCTTTCACGTGAACGCACCCTGGTGGATCATCTTCAACGGCGCCGTCATCATGCCGATCTCGTTCTTCTGCCTCGCCGCCGGGCCGAAATACATTTCGGGGCCGGAAGTGGCGATGTTCTATCTGCTCGAAACCGTGCTGGCGCCGGTCTGGGTGTGGATGGTCTTTGCCGAGGCACCGACCCGCAACAGCCTGATCGGCGGCGCCATCCTGATCGTCACTCTGGTCGCCCATTCGCTCTGGCAGTTGCATGACGGGCGCAAGCGCCGGCCTGATCTCGCGGTGCATCACCCGGTCTAGAAACAAATTTTCGGAATCAGGCGCTGGCCTTCTTCGCCGCACCAGGTTCCGGCAAGATCTCGATCTGCGGGCCAGCTTCGATTTCGACCGCCTCGCCTGCGGCCATCTCATCGACCAGTTCCACCTCGCGCAGCCACTCGCGCCATATGGCGACCAGCAGCGCCATCAGCACCGGGCCGATGAACAGACCAAGAAAACCCATGGTCTTGACGCCGCCGATCAGGCCGAAAAAGGTCGGCAGGAAGGGCAGTTTTATCGGCCCGCCAACGAGCTTCGGGCGCAGTGTCTTGTCGACGACGAACAGTTCGACCGCGCCCCACAGGAACAGCACCAGGCCGGTCATGGGCGAGCCGCTGGCGGCGAGGTAGATCGAGACAAGGGTGAAGGACAGAGGTGCGCCGCCGGGGATGAGCGCCATGACACCGGTCAGGGCACCGAGCGTCACCGGCGACGGCACGCCGGCCAGCCAATAGGCAATGCCCAGCACCAACCCCTCGCCGATGGCGATGACGGTCATGCCGGTCACCGTCGAGGAAATGGTCGCCGGCACGACGCGCGAAATCCGCTCCCATCTCGTCGGCAGGATGCGCTCGCCAAGACGATCCACCTGGCCGGCAAAATGCTCGCCGTCGCGATAGGCGAAGAACAGCGCGATCATCATGAACAGCAGTGTCAGAAGCAGGCCGAAAGCACTGCCGCCGGCGGCGAGCACGCCGCGATAGATGCTGCCGATGTTGGCACCACTGACCAGCTGGATCAGTTCCCCGATGCCGCCAGGATGGCCGATATTGGTCGTCCACTGGTCGTTCAGCCACTCGCCCACGACAGGCAGCGTGGCGATCCAGTGCGGCGTGGTGGCACCATGCCGATTGGTCTCGATCGCCCAGCCGACCCATTCACGCACCTCGTTGATGGCATAGGTGCCGGCGAGTGCGATCGGGATGACGAGGAAGGCCAGGATGAACAGGATGGCAAAGGTCGCGGCGATGGTGCGGTTGCCGCCGACGGCAACAAGCAGACGCCGGTAGAGCGGCCAGCTGGCGAAGGCGATGACAAGCGCGGCCAGCACCGGGAACAGGAAGCCATGGAAGAAATAGACGCCGGCGGCAACGATCAACACCAGCAGCCAGCGCGCCGCCGACAGCGGCGGAATGACAGCCGACCGCAGCGGCGTCGACAGGCCGAACAGGCGCTGGTGGCGCTCCGGTTTCTGGATTTTGGATTCCTTCAAACGCCCGTGTCTCCCAAACGCCCTTCGCCGTTATGCACTGATATAGTGCAGCAATCGTGACGATACTCCAACTGGTTGGATATCTCCCCCCTCGAGGGAGAGATGGCCGGCAGGCCAGAGGGGGTCGCCGCGCGTAAAGCGCCAGCCTCTCCTGTTTAAAGTAGCAGGTCGCGTCCGGTCGAACCGACCCCCTCTGTCGCCTTCGGCGACATCTCCCTCTCGAGGGGGGAGATCAGCTACCCGAACTTCCCAGTTCTCGGGAAACCCTTCGGCACCATGCGGCCTGCCGACGCCCGGGCGCCGATCCATTCGGCGAGTTCCTCGCGCGACCTGGTGAAGGTGCGGTCGGCCGAATCCTGCCAGGACAGGCCGGTTTCCAAGGTGAACGGCTTGAGATCGAGCAGGCCGCCGTCCTTGTATTTCTGCAGCCGCACACCCTTGCCGCGGCCCATCTCCGGGATTTCGGAGAGCGCGAACACCAGCATTTTGCGATTCTCGCCGACGATGGCCAGGTGATCGCCACTGACCGGGATGCAGCGCTTGGCTTCGTCCGGCGCCTTGACGTTCATCACCTGCTTGCCCTTGCGGGTGTTGGCGACCACTTCCTCCTCCGGCACGATGAAGCCATTGGCGTCATATGAGGCCAGCAGCAGCTTGCGCTTTGGATCGTGGACGAAGGCGGTGACGATGTCCTGGTCATTGTCCATGTCGACGATGATGCGGATCGGCTCGCCATGGCCACGCCCACCCGGCAGCCGGTCGGCGCCGATGGTGTAGAACTTGCCGCCGGTGGTGAAGACCAGCACCTTGTCGGTAGTCTGGGCATGGAAGGCGAGCTTCAGGCTGTCGCCTTCCTTGAAGGTCAGCGTCGAGAGATCGGCGAGATGCCCCTTCATCGCCCGCAGCCAGCCCTTTTCCGAGACCACCACGGTGACCGGCTCGCGCTCGATCATGGCGTGGGCGATGTCGGTCAGGTCATGCTCGGGCGCATCGGCAAACTGGGTGCGGCGCTTGCCGAGCTCGGTCTCGGGGCCGAACTTGTCGCGGATGCTGGTGACTTCCCACTTGATCGTCGCCCACTGCTTGGCATCGGATGCCAGCAGCGCCTCGATCTGCTTCTTCTCGGTGGTGAGGCCGTCGAATTCCTTGCGGATCTCGAATTCTTCCAGCTTGCGCAAGGCACGCAGGCGCATGTTGAGGATGGCTTCGGCCTGGGTGTCGGTGAGCGACCAGCGGGCCATCATCACCTGCTTGGGCTCATCCTCCTCGCGGATGATCCTGATCACCTCGTCGATGTTGAGATAGGCGATCAGGTAGCCGGCAAGGATCTCCAGCCGTCTTTCGATCTCGCCCAGCCGATGTTTCGAGCGGCGGATCAGGACGTCACGGCGATGGTCGAGCCATTCCTGCAGCACGCCCTTCAGTGACAGCACGTTGGGCACCTTGCCGCGCGACAGCACATTCATGTTGAGCGGAAACCGGCTTTCGAGCTCGGTCAGCTTGAACAGCGATTCCATCAGGATGCCGGGATCGACCGACCGGCTCTTCGGCACCAGCACGACGCGGATGTCCTCGGCGCTTTCGTCCCTGATATCCTCGAGCAGCGGCAGCTTGCGCGCCATCAACAGCTCGGCGATCTTCTCGATGAGCCGCGCTTTCTGCACGCCATAGGGGATCTCGGTGACGACGATGCTCCAGGTGCCCCTGCCCTGGTCCTCCTGGATCCACTTCGAGCGCACGCGAAAACCGCCGCGCCCGGTCTCATAGGCTTCGAGGATGGAGGCGCGGCTGTCGACAATAATGCCGCCCGTCGGGAAATCCGGACCCTGGACGAACTCCATCAGCTTGGCCACCGGTGCGTCCCGATGCTCGATCAGATGCAGTGCGGCGTCGCAAAGCTCGGCCGCGTTGTGCGGCGGGATCGATGTCGCCATGCCCACCGCGATGCCGGATGAGCCGTTGGCGAGCAGGTTCGGGAAGGCGCCGGGGAGCACAACCGGCTCCTCGTCCTCTTCATTGTAGGTCGGCCGATAGTCGACGGCATCCTCGGTGATGCCGGCCAGCAGTTCGGTCGCCACGTCGGTCATGCGCGCTTCGGTGTAGCGCATGGCGGCGGCGTTATCGCCGTCGATGTTGCCGAAATTGCCCTGCCCGTCGACCAGGGGATAGCGCATCGAAAAATCCTGCGCCAACCGCACCAGCGCGTCATAGATCGACTGGTCGCCATGCGGATGGAACTTGCCCATCACCTCGCCGACGATACGGGCGCATTTGGCGAAGCCCTGGTCGGGATTGAGGCGCAGCAGGCGCATCGCATGCATGATGCGGCGGTGGACCGGCTTCAGCCCGTCGCGAACATCGGGCAGCGCCCGGTGCATGATGGTCGACAGCGCATAGGCAAGATAGCGCTCTTCCAGCGCCTTCTTCAGATCGACCGGTTCGATGTGATCGCCACCGCCATCTTGAGGCGGCAAAACCCTTTTTGCCATGGGCTGGGACTAGCCGAGCGGGTGATTCGCGGCAAGAGGCGCGTGCCGGACCGGTCGACTTGCGCGCGGTTGTGCAACAGGAAACCGCAAGGTCGAGCTTGCCGGCCAACATCAATCTGTTACATGCCACATCTATTGCGAAGCACGATAACGCTCGACGGCCCGACGTTCATGCCAAATTCACTGCATTCTCCAATAGCGTTCGGTTCGGGTTTGCCTTTCACTGCGATTTTTGACCATTGTGCCGGGACACGCCTTTTTCCCGTCCAGTTCGTCACGGAATGGTGATGGCGCCAAGAATTGAAAAACAATTTCAGGACACTCTCAGGGACCTTGCGATGACAATCAAACGCTCAACTCTCCGGAAATTCGCTCTTTCGACCTTCTTGTTCACACTGCCGCTGAATGCCGCCCTTGCCCAGGACGCGGCGGTCGCCGACCGGCTGAAGGCGACGCTTGCCGCCCAGGGCGTCGACATCTCCTGGACCGGCGTGACCGGCGACAACACCAGCATGGTGCTGCAGGGCGTTGCCATCAAGCCGGCTGCGGAAAAGGAAGCCCTCACCATCGGCGACGTCAAGCTCGAGAACGTCACCGAAGCCAATGGCGGCTACGACATCGGCACCGTCTCGACCTCGGCCTTCGAACACAGCAAGGACGGCGTCACCCTCAATCTCAGCCCCTTCATCATCCATGACATGACGGTTCCGGCTGACGGCTCCACCGGCCCGCTGGGCTCGCTGATGATGTACAAGTCGGCCGAACTCTCCAACATGACGGTCAAGGTCGCCGACAAGACCGCCTTCTCGATGGACGGGCTTGCCATCCAGATCACACCGCCGGCCGACGGCAAGGCGATGGAATTCACCGGCAATACGGAGAAATTCTCGGCCGATCTGTCGCTGGTCGACGACCCCAAGTCCAAGGAAGTCATCGACGCGCTCGGCTACCAGAACATCTCCGGCAATCTCGCGATGGCCGGCACCTGGCAGCCCTCGGACGGCAAGATGGAGCTGTCGAAATATGACATCTCCGTCGAGAATGCCGGCACGCTCGGCATGACCTTCGACCTCGGCGGCTACACGATCGACTTCATCAAGTCGCTGCAGGAAATGCAGAAGAAGATGGCCGCGCAGCCGGAAGGCGCCGACAACTCGGCGCAAGGCATGGCCATGCTCGGCCTGTTGCAGCAGCTTTCGTTCAACAGCGCCTCGATCCGCTTCGACGACGATTCGCTGACCGGCAAGGTGCTGGAATATGTCGGCAAGCAGCAGGGCATGTCGGCCAAGGACATCGCCAACCAGGCCAAGGCGATCGTACCCTTCGGCATGGCGCAGCTCAACAATCCGGAACTGACGGCGCAGGTGACGGCGGCGGTCAGCAAATATCTCGACGACCCCAAGAGCCTCGAAATCTCGGCCGAGCCGCCGGCATCGGTGCCGTTCGCGCTGATCATGGCCGGCGCCATGTCCAACCCGCTCGACCTGCCGAAGACGCTTGGCGTCAGCGTCAAGGCCAACGAGGACTGATCGACGGCCTCAGATACGAAAAAAGCCCGGCAGCGATGCCGGGCTTTTTTGATGGATTATCGAATCGAAAGAATCGGTTCGGACGGTTCTTTAAAGTGCCGCCCGAAGCTGGCGGTCAGGCGTCCTTCTTGGTCGGCGCGACACGCAGCGCCAGTTCGCGAAGCTGTTGCGGCGAGGCTTCCGAAGGCGCGTTCATCAACAGATCATAGGCCTGCTGGTTCATCGGGAACATGGTGATCTCGCGCAGGTTCTTGGCGCCAACCAGCAGCATGACGACGCGGTCGACGCCGGCCGCCATGCCGCCATGCGGCGGCGCGCCATACTGGAAGGCGCGGTAGAGGCCGCCAAAGCGCTCCTCCACCGTCGCACGGTCCAGCCCGACCGTCTCGAACGCCTTGACCATGGTTTCGGGCAGATGGTTGCGGATGCCGCCTGAGGCGATCTCGAAACCGTTGCAGACCATGTCGTACTGGAAAGCCTTGATGCCGAGCAGATCCTCGCCGTTCAGCGCATCGATGCCGCCCTGCGGCATGGAGAACGGGTTGTGGGCGAAGTCGATCTTCTTCTCCTCCTCGTTCCATTCGAAGAACGGGAAGTCGACGATCCAGCACAGCTCGAAGCGCTCGCGGTCGACAAGGTTCAGTTCCTCGCCGGCGCGCGTGCGCGCAGCACCGGCAAAGGAAACGAACTTCTTCGGATCACCCGCAACGAAGAAGGCGGCGTCGCCATCGGCAAGGCCGAGTTGCTGACGGATCGCCTCGGTGCGCTCTTCACCGATGTTCTTGGCGAGCGGGCCGGCGCCTTCGAGCTTGTCGCCCTCCTTGCGCCAGAAGATGTAGCCCAGCCCCGGCTGGCCCTCGCCTTGCGCCCAAGAATTCATGCGGTCGCAGAAGGCACGGCTGCCGCCGGTCTTGGCCGGAATGCCCCACACCTCCGCCTTCGGGTCGTTGGCCAGGATGTTGGCGAAGACCTTGAAGCCGGAATCGCGAAAATGATCGGAGACGGCCTGCATCTCGATCGGGTTGCGCAGGTCCGGCTTGTCGGAGCCGTACTTGCGCATGGCGACATCATAAGGAATGCGCTGGAATTTCTGCGTCACCGGCTTGCCGTTGGCGAAGGTCTCGAACACGCCCCGCATCACCGGTTCCATAGTTGACAGCACATCGTCCTGCTCGACGAAGCTCATTTCCAGGTCGAGCTGGTAGAATTCGCCTGGCAGACGGTCGGCGCGCGGGTCCTCGTCGCGGAAACAGGGCGCGATCTGGAAATAGCGGTCGAAACCCGACACCATGATCAGCTGCTTGTACTGCTGCGGCGCCTGCGGCAGCGCGTAGAACGTGCCGGGATGGATTCGCGACGGCACCAGGAAGTCGCGCGCGCCTTCCGGCGACGACGCGGTGAGGATCGGCGTCGAGAATTCGGTGAAGCCGACCTCGCCCATGCGCCTGCGCATTTCGGCGATGATTTTTGTCCGAGCAATAATGTTCTTGTGCAGCGTCTCGCGGCGCAGGTCGAGGAAACGGTATTTCAGCCGGATGTCCTCGGGATAGTCCGGCTCGCCGAACACCGGCAGCGGTAATTCCTTGGCCGCGGACAGCACCTCGATCTCGCGGGCGAATATCTCGATCTCGCCGGTCGGCAGGTTGGCGTTCGTGGTCTCTGGCAAGCGTGCCTTGACCTCGCCGTCGACGCGGATGACCCACTCGCCACGCACGGTCTCGGCAACCTTGAAGGCCGGCGAATCCGGATCGGCGACGATCTGGGTCAGACCATAATTGTCGCGCAGGTCGATGAAGAGCAGGCCGCCATGGTCGCGCACGCGATGCACCCAGCCCGACAAGCGAACGGAAGAGCCGACATCGCTCTTTCTCAACTGGGCACAGGTATGGCTGCGGTAACGGTGCATGGTCATTGCTAAAGTCCGGGGTGCTGGGTTGCGGCCGAAGCATCAAAGCCCGGCCCAAAATTTGCGCGAAAAGCGCATGGGAGGCCGGATTTGTCAAGGCAAGCGGGCGATCCCGAGGCCTGACATGCCACTGACCGTTCAGGCGAAGTGGATTTCGGCGCCCTGACGTTCGAAATCAGCAAGGATCGCGGCCGGCGCGGTCTTTTCAACCACCAGATGGCGGATCGCTTCGGCCCCGGCGACGCGATAGGGTGCCGCGGTGGCGAGCTTGTCGTTGGTGACGGCGATGACGATGCCGGCGCTGTTCCTGGCCATGGCTCGCTTCACTTCGGCCTCGGCCGAATCGAATGCCGTCACACCGCGTGCGGCATCGAGGCCGCACGAGCCAAGGAAAAACAGATCGGCACCGAGCTGCGCAATGGCGGCTAGCGTGTCGGCGCCGACGCAGGTGCCGAGGTCACGGACAAATCTGCCGCCGAGCACGATCAGTTCGACCAGGGGATGGTCGGATAGCGCCGAGGCAACACCAAGCGAATTGGTGGCGATGGTCAGTTCGAGGTCGCGCGGAATCGCCTTGGCAATGGCGGCGTTGGTGCTGCCGCCGTCGATGAACAAGGTCTGCCTGCCGGAGAGTAACGCCACGGCCGCGCTCGCCAGCCGTGCCTTCTCCTCGACCGCATGGCCGCCGCGCAGACCGATGGAAGCCGCGGCAAAGGGTGCCGCCGCAACCGCGCCACCATAGACCCGGCGACATTGCCCGGCTTTCGCCAGCTCCCTGAGGTCGCGGCGCACCGTGTCTTCCGAAACACCGAAGCGGCTCGCCAGTTCGCCGGCCAGCACGCTCCCCTCCGCCGCGAGGCGGTCGCGGATAAGCTGGTGCCGTTGATCGGTGAGCATTGCCTGATCCTATTTCTCTTTTGCACGTTCTTGCATGTTCTGCACGTTTATGCAAGAAGTGATCGACCAGGCTGCCGGACAGGCCAGTCTCTCTCTTCCTTTGAAAGCACCGCGATGAGCTTTGGCCTCAACGTTGCCCCGCAACACCGCGTTTATGCCGGGTTCGCGATCTATTCCTTCGCCATGGGCAACATTTTTCCGCGGCTGCCCGATATCAAGCACGCCATGGGCATTGAGGATGGCACGCTCGGCCTCAGCCTGATCGGAACCCCGATCGGCACCTTGACGGCACTGACGCTGGCGACACCGTTGCTCGAGCGCGTCGGCTTCCGCCGCGCGCTGCTTGTCCTGGTCCCGCTGGTGGCGCTTGCCTATGCCATCGCAGTGCACGCGCCGGGGCCGCTGGCGCTGTTCCTGATGCTCTTTCCAGTCGGCCTGATGATCGGCAGCGTCGAGATCATGCTCAATGTCGAGGCCGACCGGACCGAATTCCTGGTCAAGCGCCGTATCATGAACCGCGCGCATTCGTTTTGGAGCATCGGCTTTTTCGGCGCCGGCCTGTTTGGCGCCGCGCTTGCGCATCTCGGCATATCGCCGCAACTGCATCTGGCGCTGATCGTACCGATCGTCGCGATCTCGATGGCGCTGTTCCTCGGCGGTTACCAGCCGGCGCCGAGCCGTTTCGCCGGTACCGGCGAGAAGGCTCCCGTGCTGGCACGGCCGACGCTGCCGATCCTCGTCCTTGTCGCGGTGACGCTCTCGGCGATGTTGATGGAAGGCGCCAGCATCGACTGGTCGGCGATCTATATGCGCACGGTGTTCGAATCCGGCCCCTTCGTCGCCGGCTTCACCGTGGCGCTGTTTGCCTTTTCCCAGGCAACCACGCGCTTCTTCGCCGACAGTTTCGTCGACCGCCATTCGCCAAGCGGCGTGGCGCGGGTGCTGCTGGTGATGATGGCGGCCGGCGTGCTGATTGTGTTTTTCTCGCCCGCGCCGTTCGTCTCCATGCTGGGCTTTGCCCTTTTGGGGATCGGGACCAGCGCCCTCTTCCCGCTGGCGATCTCGGCCGCCGCGCAGCGGACGGATCGGCCAGCGGCGATCAATGTCGCGGCGCTGTCACAGATCTCCTTCGTCGCCTTCCTGCTCGGCCCGCCGCTGCTCGGCTTCGTCTCCGACCATTGGGGCATCCGCTCGGCCTTTGGCATCGGCATCCCGTTCATTGTCCTCAGCCTGCTGACCGCGGGATCGCTCGGCCGGCGGCCGGCCGTTGGCAAGCCCGCCGTGCCGGCGGATGAGTCGCTCGAACCGACGCGGGACAAGATACTGGCGCGGGCGGCAGAAGGATGAATGGCGTTTCCACCGCCGCGGACAGGACGGACGGCCAGTTTAAGATCGCGTCGCGAAATTGACGTTCGCAGGGGGCCACACGGACCCAACGCCCGCTCCAAACTAGGCAATGCGGCGGGGGCGCTGCAGAACGGCAATTGCCGCTGGCATTGACCAGAGCAATGGTTCAAGAAGGGATCACCGATACGTGATCGCCTTTTTCATGTCCTCCATCCGTCCGCTGATCCCGCTTCTTCTCGCCGCAGGCATCCTGCTCGGCGGCAATGGGCTGCAGAGCACGCTGATTGCGCTGCGCGGCGCGCAGGAAGGGTTTCCGGCCTCGTCCATCGGCCTCATGGGCACTTTCTATTTCGCCGGCTTCCTGCTCGGCTGCCTGGCCATCACCCGCATCATGAAGGCGGTCGGCCATATCAGGGCGTTTTCAGCGCTTGCCGCGATCGCCTCGGTCGGCACCTTGCTGCTGGTGCTGGTCCTCGATCCGGTGATGTGGTGCGCGGTGCGCTTTGCCGGCGGCTTCTGTTTCGCCGGGCTGTTCACCATCGTCGAAAGCTGGCTGAATTCCGGCGTCACCAACAAGGACCGAGCGCGTGTGCTGGCGATCTACCGGATGGTCGACACCGGGTCGGTGACATCAGCCCAGTTCCTGATCCCGGTCTTCGGCGCCGGCGGCTTCACCATCTTCGCCATCATGTCGATCATGATCACGCTGTCGCTGGTGCCGGTCTCGCTCGGCGACCGCTCCAACCCGACGCCGCCCGAGGAGGTCAAACTCGACCTGGCGCGCGTCTGGCGGATTTCGCCGCTCGGCTGCTTCGGGTGTATCGCCGTCGGCGTCACCAACAGTGCGTTTCGCACGCTGTCGCCGGTCTATGCCGAGCAGATCGGCATGTCGGTCGCCGATGTCGTCACCTTCGTCAGCGTCGGCATCTTCGGCGGCGCCATCATCCAATATCCGCTCGGTTATCTCTCCGATCGCTGGGACCGGCGCCGGGTGCTGTTGATAACGACCTGCTGCGCGATGCTTTCAGCCCTGGCGCTGGTGTTCATCGCCGGCAGCAATCCGCAGCTCAACTTCATCATCATCTTCATCTTCGGCTGTTCGCCATGCCGCTCTATTCGCTGTCGGCGGCGCACTCCAACGACCGCGCCGACACGGGCGAGTTCGTGCTGATCAATGCCGCACTGATGCTGTTCTACTCGTTCGGCGCCATTGGCGGCCCTTTCGCGGCCTCGGCAGTGATGCAGCATTTCGGGCCGAGCGCGCTGTTTGTGTTCAGCGCCGTCGTCTATGCGATCTTCATCGCCGTCATCCTCTACCGCATGCAGGCACGCTCGGGCGTGCCCGTGGGCAAGCGCAGCCGCTTCACCGCGCTGTTGCGCACCTCGACCGTTTTTGCCCGGCTGGCCAGAAGAAACGGCGATCCAGACGGCCCGCCAGAGCCGTAACCATGGCGCCAAAGCTTGACGAAAGCCTTCCCGGCTGAAATCTAGGAAGACCTTACTCCTGCCAAAAGCGATTTGATGCACGTCATCACCACCCAGAAAGAACTCGAGACCGTTCTCGCCGCTTTCGAAAAGTCGGATTTCGTCACCGTCGACACCGAATTCATCCGCGAAACCACCTTCTGGCCAATCCTGTGCCTGATCCAGATGGCGTCGCCTGGGGTGACGGCGCTGATCGATCCGCTGTCGCCGGACATCGACCTCAAGCCCTTCTTCAGGCTGATGGCCAATGAGGCGGTGGTCAAAGTCTTCCATGCCGCCCGGCAGGACATCGAAATCATCGTCCATCTCGGCGATCTCGTTCCGCACCCGGTGTTCGATACGCAGGTCGCGGCGATGGTCTGCGGCTTTGGCGACAGTGTTTCCTACGACCAGCTCGTGCAGCGCATCACCGGTGCGCGGCTCGACAAGTCGTCGCGCTTCACCGACTGGCGCCACCGGCCGTTGTCCGACAAACAGCTCGACTATGCGCTGGCCGACGTCACCCACCTGATCGAAGTCTATCAGCACCTGAGCGCTGAACTGGAGCGGGAAAACCGCGCCCATTGGCTGAACGAAGAGATGGACGTGCTGACCTCGCGCGAGACCTACGATCCGCACCCCGAAGACGCCTGGAAGCGGCTGAAGATGCGGCTGCGCAAGCCGCAGGAACTGGCGATCGTCCAGACCGTGGCAGCATGGCGCGAACGCGAGGCCAGGGAACGCGACGTGCCGCGCGGCCGAGTGCTCAAGGACGACGCGATCTACGAAGTGGCGCAGCAGGCACCACGCGACGCGGCGGCCCTTGCTAAGCTGCGCACCACGCCAAAAGGCTGGGAGCGCTCCTCGACGGCGACGGCCCTGCTGGGGGCGGTCAATAACGCGCTGGCCTTGCCCAAGGAAGAGATGCCGAAACTGCCGAAGAATTTTCAGCCGCCGGAAGGCTCGAGTGCCGCGGCGGAACTGTTGAAAGTGCTGCTGCGGATCGTTGCCGAAAAGCAGGGCGTTGCTTCGAAAGTGCTGGCCTCCAGCGACGACATCGACCGCATCGCGGCCGAAGGCGAGGACGCCGATGTGCCGGCACTGCAAGGCTGGCGCCGCGCCGTCTTCGGCGAAACGGCACTGAAGCTGGTGCGCGGCGAGATCGGCATCAAGTTCGACAAGCGCAAGATCGCGGTGTTTGATTTGTAGAGTGAGCGGCCTTTCCTTCTCCCCTTGTGGGAGAAGGGAGAACTGCTCTGCTCAGACCACCCCAAGCAGATGCAGCGCGACCCAGATCCAGCCCAAAAGGATAATCACCGCTCCGAAGACGAAAGAGCGGTTGCGCAGCAGCAGGTTGTTGCTGGTCAGGTGCACCCAGGCGTGGACATAGCGCGAGGCGACAAAAATCCACATCAGCGCCAGGGTCAGATAGTTGACGCCGTTGGTGACGTGGAGTGTCAGGCACAGCACGTAGAACAGCATCGGCAGTTCGAACTGGTTGCTGAGATTGGCGGCGCCGGTGACGCTGGAGGCCGGCTCAGTCGAACGCACCTTGTACTGGCCGGCCCTGGCCTCGCCTGACTTGACCGCACCGTATCTGCGACGGCCCAGAACGCAGTAGACGATGTAGATCAGCAGCACGTGCGCCAGAACAGGCCAGAAGATCGTCGTCTGGTTCATGACATGTCCCCTGCCCTGTCCGGCATCAAGCCTGGCGTCTCTGGCCCACCAGCCAGAAAGCGGCGATGACGACCACCGGGATGGCAAGAAGCGCGAATTTGGTGACGATCAGCGCCGAAGCGAAAGACAGCGAATCCGGGTTGGCCGACAGGAAATCGGACAGAAGCCGCGCCACCGCGATGTTCTGGGCATAGTCGGCAAGCGTGTAGGGCAGCACCAGCACCAACGCAAAGATCGACTGCACCTGCCCGGGAAGCACGCGGAAGTTCTTCAGGCGCCGGCCGCTGGCCAGGATCAGGCTGACCAATGTCAGCGACAGCAGCGCCGGGAACAAGAGATCGAAGGTCAGATAGTGCCAGACGAGAATGATCTCGCCGCCGCGCCGGCCGAGCGCCGTCAGCCAGGCCATGCCCTCGTCGGGCGTGAAGCCGAAATAGCGCATGTCGAGCGACGGCAAGCCGCCGCTCAACTGACGGAAATAGAAGAATTCCAACAGCGTCATGGCGATGAAGACCGCCGCTGACAGGAAACAAAGTGCTGCCGCGTGGCGCGACAGCCGCAGGATCGTCGCGGTCAGGCTCCGCCCGAGCCCGTATTGTTCAGGCTCCGCCGGGATAGTTCGGGCTTTCGCGGGTAATCGTGACGTCATGGGCGTGGCTTTCACGAAGTCCGGCGTTGGATATGCGCACAAAGGTGGCGCGTTCACGGAAATCGGCAAGGTCGCGGCCACCGACATAACCCATAGCGGCTTTTAGCCCGCCTGCAAGCTGGTGCAGCACGCCAGACACAGGTCCTTTGTAGGGAACCTGGCCTTCAATGCCTTCCGGGACCAGTTTCAGCGTGTCGCGCACCTCGGCCTGGAAGTAGCGATCGGCCGAACCGCGTGCCATGGCGCCGACCGAGCCCATGCCGCGATAGGCCTTGAACGAGCGGCCCTGATGCAGATAGACCTCGCCCGGGCTCTCGTCGGTACCAGCCAGCAGCGAGCCGATCATGGCGGCGCTGGCGCCGGCGGCGAGCGCCTTGGCGAGATCGCCGGAATATTTGATGCCGCCATCGGCAATCACCGACACACCCGATTTGTGCGCCGTCTCGACCGCTGACATGATGGCCGAAAGCTGCGGCACGCCGACACCGGCGACGATGCGGGTGGTGCAGATGGAGCCCGGGCCGATGCCGACCTTGACGGCATCGGCGCCGGCATCAATCAACGCCTGCGTGCCTTCGGCGGTGGCGACGTTGCCGGCCAGGATGCGAACCGAATTGGAAAGCTTTTTCGCCCGCGTGACGGCATCAAGCACGCGCTGGGAATGGCCGTGCGCGGTGTCGATGACCAGAAGGTCGACGCCGGCATCGATCAGGCGCTCGGCGCGCTCGAAGCCGTCGTCGCCGACGCTGGTGGCGGCTGCCGCGCGCAGACGTCCCTGAGCGTCCTTGGTGGCGTGCGGATTGAGCTGCGACTTCTCGATATCCTTGACCGTGATCAGGCCGACGCAATTGCCCGCCTTGTCGACAACAACGAGCTTTTCGATCCGGTGCTGGTGCAGAAGCCGCTTGGCCTCGTCCTGGTCGACATTCTCCTTGACCGTGATCAGGTTCTCACGGGTCATCAATTCGTAGACTTTTTGCGCCGGATCGGAGGCAAAGCGCACGTCGCGGTTGGTCAGGATGCCGACCAGCCGGCCGATCTTCTGGCCGCCGGTACCGCCATTCTCGACCACCGGAATGCCCGAGATCGAATAGGTGCGCATCAAGGACAGCGCGTCGGCAAGGGTGGCGTCGGGGCCGATGGTGACGGGATTGATCACCATGCCGGACTCGAATTTCTTGACCTGCCGCACCTGCTCGGCCTGTTCGGCCGGCGAGAAATTGCGGTGGATGACGCCGATGCCGCCGGCCTGGGCCATGGCGATGGCAAGACGCGCCTCGGTGACGGTGTCCATCGCGGCCGAGAGGATCGGCACGTTGAGGTCGATGTCGCCGGCAATGCGGGTGCGGACATCGGTTTCGCCCGGCATGACCTCGGAATGACCCGGCTGCAAAAGCACGTCGTCAAAGGTCAGCGCCAGTGCGCCGGTGGACGTTTCGATGATTTTTGCCATAGCCAGCCCTTTAGAATGCGGAAAAAGCGCTGGACCGGGATGGACAGCGCCGACTCGTTCTTCCCTTTCAGGATTGGCGCTGGCTGGTAACACGTCGCGACGCGGATGAAAAGCCGATGATTTCACGCTCCCGGAAAGGTGACCTTTTCCGAAAAGATGCCACCCAGGGTTGCCAGTCGCACAAAAGTGACAGCAAATTAATGCGACATCCACCCGGAGGCATGGTAACCGCCCGCTCCAAGGCCGACATGCAATCGGCAACGCAACATTCAAGTCTGGACGCGTTCCTTGAACCGCACCATCCCGCTGATCCTGGCGGTCGCCCTTTTCATGGAAAACATGGATTCGACCGTCATCGCGACATCGCTGCCGGCGATCGCCATCGACATCCACACCAGCCCGATCGCGCTCAAGCTGGCGCTGACGGCCTATCTGGTGTCGCTGGCGATCTTCATTCCGATCAGCGGCTGGATGGCCGACCGTTTTGGCGCCAAGAATATTTTTCGTGCCGCGATCGCGGTCTTCATCGTTGGTTCGATCGCTTGTGCTCTGTCAGGTTCGCTGCCGGCTTTCGTCGTTTCGCGCTTCCTGCAAGGCATTGGCGGCGCCATGATGACGCCGGTCGGGCGCCTGGTGCTGGTGCGGGCCACGCCCAAGAGCGAACTGGTCGCCGCGATGTCATGGCTGACCGTTCCCGCGCTGGTCGGACCGCTGGTCGGACCGCCGATCGGCGGCTTCATCACCACCTATTTCACCTGGCACTGGATCTTCCTGATCAACGTGCCGATCGGCCTGGTCGGCATCTGGCTGGCCACACGCTTCCTGCCGGAAACCGAATCCATGGAAACGCCGCCGCTCGATTTCATCGGCTTCGTGCTGAGCGGGCTGGCAGCATCCGGCGTCGTGTTCGGCCTGTCGGTGGTCTCCCTGCCCTATCTGCCGCCGGCGACTGGCCTCATCACCGTGGCCGTCGGGCTGCTGTCGGGGGCGCTCTACCTGCTGCACGCCCGCCGCGCCAAAAATCCGCTGCTGGCGCTCGAGCTGTTCCGCAACCAGGTGTTCCGCTCCTCCGTGCTTGGCGGCTCGCTGTTTCGTATCGGCATCGGCGCGGTGCCGTTCCTGCTGCCGCTGATGTTCCAGATCGGCTTCGGGCTGACGCCCTTCCAGTCCGGCATGATCACCTTCGTCTCGGCCATCGGCGCCATCGGCATGAAATTCGTGACAGCACTGATCTTCCGGCTCGCCGGCTTCCGCCGGGTGCTGATCTGGGGCTCGCTGATCGCCGCCGCATCGATCGCCATCTACGGCCTGTTTACCCCAGAAACGCCTTACGCGCTGATGCTGGCCATGTTGCTGGTCGGCGGCTTCGTCCGTTCGATGTTCTTCACCGGCGTCAACGCGCTCTCCTATGCCGAGGTGTCGGCAGAAGATACGAGCAAGGCAACGCCGATCACGGCGGTGTTCCAGCAGCTCTCGATTGCGCTCGGCGTGGCGCTGGCCGGCGGCATTCTGGAAGTCTCGACCTCGATCCATGGCGGCTCGCTGACGCTGGGCGACTTCCATATCGCCTTCTTCATCGTCGCGGCGGTGTCGGCGGCGGCATCGCTGTCGTTCATGCGGCTGGCGCCTGATGCCGGCAACGCCGTGTCGGGTCATGGCCGGCTGACCACGCCCAAAACGCTGGAACCGGCGAGATCGCCGGGGGAGTGAGGCCGCTCAGGCTTCGTCCGGCCCTTCGCTATGGCTCCGGGCGCTCGAGTCCTTCGGAACGTCCACTGGACGTTCCGATCCGCCTGGCGGCAGACCGGCCTCTCGCCCTTTGAAATCCTTCGCCAGCAGGTACAGCTCCACTGACTCATCGCGCGATGCCGGCGGCTTGACGTGGTGGACGGAGCGGAAATTCTTCTTGAGCATCGAGAGCAGTTCGTTCTCCGCGCCGCCCTGAAAAGTCTTGGCGAGGAAATGCCCGCCGGGTTTCAGGACCGACAGCGCGAAATCGGCCGCGACCTCGCACAGATGCATGGTGCGGATGTGGTCGGTCCGCTTGTGGCCGGTGGTTGGTGCGGCCATGTCGGACAACACGACATCCGGGTCACCACCCAGCGCTTCGGCGAGCTTCTGCGGCGCATCCGGATCCAGGAAATCCATCAACAGCACCGGCGCCCCGGGCACGGCATCCATTTCCAGATAGTCGATGCCGATGACATGCGGATTTTCCGCCGTCGATTTCGTGCGCGCGGCCGCGACCTGGCACCAGCCGCCGGGGGCAGCACCCAGGTCGATCACCTTCATGCCGGGCTTGAGCAGATGGTGCTTGTCGTCGATCTCGATCAGCTTGTAGGCCGCGCGCGAGCGATAGCCATCAGCCTTCGAGCGCTGGACATAGGGATCGTTGATGTGGCGCTGCAGCCAGCGGCGCGACGATTCCTTCAGGCCGCTTTTCTTCTTGATCCGCGTCTTCAGCACACGAATGCTGGCCGAGCCTGGTTTTTCCGGTTTCTTGGTCATTGCCTGATTTCTTGCTTGAGCATGATCTCTACGCCCTGCCACGCCCATCATTGCGCCAGACGCCGTCATCGGCCATCAGCTCGCTCAATATGCCTTCGCGCAGGCCACGGTCGGCGACGCGCAGCCGCTCCGAGGGCCAGACCGCGCGGATCGCTTCCAATATAGCACAGCCAGCGAGCACCAGATCGGCGCGGTCCGCACCGATACAAGGGTTGGCGCAGCGCTGCTGGAAATCCCAGCCGACCAGCCTCTCGACCATGCGGTCGACGCTGTCGCGGTCCATCCACAGCCCGTCGACACGACGCCGGTCGTAACGGTCGAGATCGAGGTGGACGCCGGCCAGCGTCGTCACCGTACCGGACGTGCCGAGCAGATGAAAATTCGGGCTGGCCTTGAGGTGGCTCAGCCGGTCGCGGCCATCGAAGGTGGCCAGCCTGCCGGCGACATCATCGACCATGGCGGTGAAGATTTCGCGCGTTACCGTGCGTCCGCCAAAGCGCTCGGCCAAGGAGACGACGCCTACCGGCAGCGACGTCCACGACACGATATGGTTGGCGAGCCGCGGCGAACGGCGGCCGGTGAGATCGATCAGCGCGATTTCGGAAGAGCCGCCGCCGATATCGAACAGGACGACGCCTTGCGTGTCGCGCTCGACCAGAGAGCCGCAGCCGGAAACCGCCAGCCGCGCCTCGGTCTGGCGGTCGATGATCTCGAGCTTCAGCCCGGCCTCGCGCTCGACGCGTTCGAGGAATTCGACGCCGTTGTCGGCCGAGCGGCAGGCTTCGGTGGCGATCAGCCTGGCCTTCCTGATCTTGCGGCTGCGCAGTTTGTCGCCGCAGATTTTCAGCGCCTCGACGGCGCGGTCCATCGCCGGCTGGCCGAGCCGGCCATTGGCAGTGAGCCCCTCGCCCAGCCTGACGATGCGCGAAAAGGCGTCGATGACGCGGAACTGGCCATGCCGCGTCGGCACCGCAACCAGCAGCCGGCAATTGTTGGTGCCGAGATCGAGGGCCGCGAAGACCGGAAGCTCGTGCACCGGCGGTCGGCGCGTGCCCTGTTCCGGGCGTGGCGCTGGAGCGACAGGCGAGATCGCCGGCGCCGGCGGCTGCTTCGGCTCCAAGGCCGGGCGAGCGCCATTGCCTTGCACCGGAGATCGATTGTCCTGGGGATGAGCTTCGTCGCGCGCAAAAACCTTGCGCCCGCGCCTTCGCTTGCGCCGCTTCTTGGGCTTGCCCTTCTGGTGAGGGGTCGCGTCGCCCGCCTGGCCGTCGGCGGAGCGTGGCTCCGTCGGGCGGCGTTGCTGCCAACCGGCTGTCCCCGAGCCCGATGGCCCTGGGGAAGCGCTGGACGCGCCCACCTCCGACGCGCCTGCGCCGGTGTCGCGGTCTTCCACTGTCGTTCCTTCCGGCGCCGCGCGAACCGATGAAGGACGCAGCAGGCGCTTTGGCATGTTTCAAGTTGGCGCCAGAGTAACAGTGCCGTGGCCGATCACCAAGAGCCGCACGCCGAATTTTGCCGGCTGGGGCGCGAGCCGCCTTCGCCAGCCGCCGTAATGTACCCGCAAGGCTGGATTGGTAGCGCGGACGCCAGCGAAGACAACGCTGGTCGAAGCCGATGCCCCATCGCTTGCCGTTTGCGCCGCTTTCGCTGCTGGCGGACCTTGCCGGCGGCCGGCGCGACAAGTGTTCGCGGTTGAATAGCCGGCTTCAATGAGGCATTTCTGAAATGAACGGACGAATCCGGAGAGCCGGCCTCCCGCCACCAAGAGAAAAGGAAGCGGACACGCAACGCATGGCAGTCAGGCAATGAACTGGAGACGCTATTTCTGGCCGGTCGTCGGCTTCGCCGCGGTGATCTTCTCGCTGCTGCTGCTTTGGCACGAGCTGCGCGGCATCTCGATCGACGATGTCCGGGAAGGGCTCGCCGCCATTCCAACCCGCGGCTGGGTGCTGGCGGGGCTGAGTTCCGTCATCGCCTATGCAGCACTTGCCGGCTACGACCACATCGCGCTGCTGCATATCGGCAAGCGTGTGTCCTGGCTGTTCGTGACGCTGAGTTCCTTCACCACCTACGCGCTGTCGCACAATATCGGCGGCTCGGTGTTCTCCGGCGCCGTCATCCGCTACCGCGCCTATGGCACCAGGGGCCTGACCGGCCAGGATGTCGGCGTGCTGGTGGCGATCTGCTGGATCACCTTCGTTTTGTCTAGTCTTCTAGCCGGCGGTCTGGTGCTGGTGCTGGAGCCGCAAATCGTCGACCGTTTCTCGGGTGCTCCGCATCACGGGCTGGCGATCGCCTCCGGCCTTGCCATGCTGATTATCATCGGCGCTTACATCTTCGGCAGCGCGCTGCATCTCAAGCCGCTGAAGATCGCCGGCTTCCAGCTGCATTATCCGGCACTGCCGATCGTCGCCCGACAATTGCTGATCGGTCCGATCGAATTGCTGGCGGCGGCCGCGATCATCTTCTTCGCCCTGCCCGCGATGCACAATCCCGGCTATTTCGTCGTACTCGGCGTCTTCCTCGTCTCCTTCTCGATCGCGCAGATCTCGCACGCGCCGGGCGGCCTTGGTGTGTTCGAGGTGGTGTTCCTGGCCGGGCTTTCCGACATGGACCCGGTCGGCGTGCTGGCGGCGCTGCTGGTGTTCCGCCTGTTTTATCTCATCATCCCGCTGATTCTCGGCCTCGGCGTGGTGCTGTTCTTCGAACGCTCGCAATTCAGCCGGACAGAGAGCTGAGGCACAGGATCAGATTCTGTGCCCGCACCCGCGAGTCATATGAACCCGGCGTCTGAAACCTGCTGTCAAAAGGTATCGATTGAACCGCAGAGCAGGCTTGACTATTTTCCGCTGGCGGCTACAAGGCAGCGCTCAAGCGGCTCAGCCGTTCGGCCCGCGCGGTCCATGACCGCGCCTGCTGGGGAATAGGTTAACGGTAGACCCACGGACTCTGACTCCGTTAGTCCTGGTTCGAATCCAGGTTCCCCAGCCAAACATTCCACAACAAAAATAGTGATTTAGCGCCCTGTTTCATTTTGCATCGCTATGCTTCCTGAGGTTGCTGCACGAGGCCGCGTCATGCCCACCGATAGCCAGTTCATTCTCGAAAGCATCAACCAAGGCTGCGTGGTGCTTGCCGATGGCGAGTTCGTCATCGACAGGCTGGTGAAGTATGTCGGCAACGGAAGAATCCGCTGGCACGTCGAGTTTCGGGGGCATCGCGTCGAGTTCACGACCGGTCAGCTGAAGAAGCAGCCGACCTTCCGCAGGAAGATGCTTGAGCAGGCCGGTGTGCTGCCGCCCCAGCGCTTTGGGGCCGACTACAGGCGATGGGCTCTCGATCTGAGGAAGAATGCCATCGAGCTTCCCTGGCGGGATAGGCCGGTCGATGCGGGTTTCGCCATCGACAGCCTTGCCAGTCTTGGAGGCGACCGCTGGACGATTGACTACCAAGGCAAGGTCATCAAGTTCACCACGACCAAACTCCGCAGGCAAACCAGTTTCCGCAAGCGGATGCTGCTCAAGGCCAAGGTGCTGCCGCCCCAGCTCGATCCGGTTGCCTATCGGAAGTGGATGGACTGGCTGATTCAAAACGCCACGGAGGCCGCACCGCAGGCCAGCGATGCCTTGATGAGCGAGAAAAGTTGGCTTGACGACCTGCCGGAGCTAGCCGGCTGGCAAAACGATGGGACCAACTAAGGCGGCTGGTGCGCTGGCGGTGCCACTCATGGCGTTTGCCATGCCCACAGATTTCGGCACACATTGATGGCGAAGGAATCTGGCCACGGCTTGCCTCGCGGCTCATCAGACTTGAATGGAAGACATGGACCGCTTCAACCTCGGCACCTACCGCCGCCCGATCTCCACTCGCTCCACTGAGACCCAGCGCTGGTTCGATATCGGGCTCAAGTGGTGCTACGGCTTCAACCATGAGGAAGGCATCAAGTGCTTTGAGAAGGCGCTGGAGACGGATCCCGGTTGCGCCATGGTGCATTGGGGCATCGCCTATGCCGCCGGGCCTTTCTACAATCTGACCTGGAAGGAACATGGCGAGGCCGAGGCCAACAGCGCGACCAAGCGCTGCTTCGAGCATGTCCAGCTGGCGCACGCCAATGCGGCTGGCGCCAGCGATGTCGAACGACAGTTGATCGAGGCGCTGGCCCGCCGTTTCCAGCAGCCGCACAGAGTGAGCCCGCAGGAATTCGAACAGTGGGATGATGCCTATGCCGCCGCGATGCGGCGGGTCTATGAAAAGTTTCCCGACGACCATGATGTGATGGCGCTGCTGGTCGAGGCGCTGATGATGCGTACCGTGCGGCGGCTGTGGAACCTCAAGACCGGTACGCCGGCGCCGAATTCGGACGTGATCGAGGCGTTGGAGGTTTGCGAGCGGTCGATCCGGCTCGCCGACGAAGCGGGCGCAGCACAGCATCCGGCGATCGTCCACCTGCACATCCACCTCCTGGAAATGTCCACCATGCCGGAACGCGGCATGCGCTCGGCCGATCTGCTCGGCGAAATGTGCCCCGATGCCGGGCATATGAACCACATGCCGGGGCATATCCATGTGCTGTGCGGCGACTATGAGAAGGCAAAGCTTGCCAGCGAAAAGGCGGTTCGCGCCAACGACCTCTACCTCGCCTATGCCGATGAGCCGACCTATTACCTGCTCGGCTGCTGCCACGACCTGCATCTGATGATGTTCACTTGCATGTTCCTTGGCCAGTATCGGCCCGCGCTCTGGGCCGCCGAGAAGGTGCGCACCCTGGTCACGCACGACGTGGTCGCCATCCGGGACCGGCCCAAGCTCACCCAGACGGTTGAAGGCTATCATGCGATGAAATCGCATGTGCAGGTGCGCTTCGGCCGCTGGCAGGAGATCATCGACGAACCGGCAGTCGAAGAACCCGGTCTGTATGTGCTGACGGCGGCGATGCAGCACTACGCCAAGGGCGTCGCGCACGCGACGCTGAAGCAATTCACGGAGGCCGAATGCGAACGCGACCGATTCCACCGGCATGTGGAGAACATTCCGACCGAGCGGCGTTTTCTCAGCAATCCGACCCGCGCCTCGCTCGCTGTCGGTGCCGCCTTGCTCGACGGCGAGCTTGCCTACCACCAGAGCCTGCATGACGAGGCCTACGCGCATCTGCGGCAAGCGGTCGAGCTGGATGACAATCTCTCCTACACCGAACCGTGGGCGTGGATGCACCCTCCCCGCCATGCGCTGGCCGCGCTGCTTCTCGACCAGGGCCATGCGCAAGAGGCCGAGCAGGTCTATCGCGACGATCTCGGCCTCAGCGGCAAGGTGCAGCGCTGCGCCCAACACCCGGACAATGTCTGGGCGCTGCACGGGCTGGTCGAATGTTTGAGGCGGCGCGGCGAGAGCGAAGAACTGCCGGCGCTGCAGGCTAAGCTCGCTATGGCGGTGGCCAAGGCGGATGTGGCGATCAGTTCGTCATGCCTGTGCCGGACAAGCGTGCAATCGGCGCCAAGCTGCTGCCATTGAGATCCTGGACCGCTTCCCGACCTCATGCCAGCGCTGCTGGACGCCGGGCTATGAAAAGATCTTGCCCAGTTGCTCCACGCTGGTACCCTCCTTGACTTGCCGCAGCTCGACATAGCTGACCCCCGCGGCAACCGACGAAAGCACCGTCGCCGCCGCAGGCACCAGGGAATAGACAAACAGGCCGAAGGTGACATTCAAAGGCATCGCGATGCGAGTCGCCACGAGCCCCATCAGCGTTCCACCGGCTATCAGGATCAGCCACAGTCCCAGCAGTGCCCAGCGGCTCCCCTTGGTCAGGTCGCGGCTGCGCGCCATGCTGTCGAGAATGTTTTGTCTTTCCTCTATCAAGACCGGTATCGTGACCGCCCAGCGAAGCAGAAGCAGAATTCCGGGAACGATCAACACAATCAGCCCCAGCATGATCGCCACGGTCGTTACCAATGAAGTCAGCAGGATTGGAAAAAACTGGACAAGTGCGACGCCCAGGCAATCCGCAGAGGCTGGCTTTTCGCCGTGCATATCGACGATGGCTACGCGCATAAGAGCGGTCTGGAGAATGGCGATCGCGCCAACGTAATAGAGCACGCCGGTTATGGCGAGCATCACATGTTGGCCGAAAAACACCCAGAGTGGTGTCTTGCCACTACCGACGGCCGCTTTGAAGTACCAAAGCAAGAGGGCGAATCTCGGCGCCGCGTAAAGGACAACGCCGAGGCCGACGCACAATACGGGATTGCGGCGAATGACCACGAAGCTGTCATTCAACACCCGGCCGATTCGGAATCGATCGGCCCGCTCCAGCGCTGCAGACGACATCCAATGCGCGCCTACGAGAATATCTTCGCCAGTTCGTCGACGCTGGCGCCTTCCTTGACCTGGCGCAACTCGACATAGCTGACCGCGGCGGCGATCGACAGCACCATGGAGACCACGGTCTGCACCAGCGCGGCGCCCAGCTGGGCCAGGATCCCGCCAAACAGGACGAAAACCAGCAATATCCCCCACTGGATGACCATCGCGACGATGCTCAGGATGAGGAACAGGCCAAACAGCGACCAGCGATTGCCCTTTGTCAGGGCACGGCTGCGCGACATCGAACCGAACACGCCCAGCCGCTCCTGGATCAGGACCGGCACCGACATCGACCATCCGAGCCACAGGATGATGCCGGGCACGATCAGGGCCAGCATGGCGAGGGCGGAGCCAAGGGCGACGAGGAGGCCAATCGCCAGAGTCGGCAGCAGGAAACGGATCGCAATCTGAAGGCAATCGCCAAAGGACGGCCGCCTGCCGTTCAGGTCCTCGATGGTCGCCCGCACCAGCGATGACTGAAGCAGCAGCGTGAGAACGAAGGAAACCAGCCCGGCGATAAGGCTGAGGTAGGAATTGCGAAACATCGCATGGGGATCCGCCATCGCACCGGGATTGCCATGCAGCATCACGTCGATCTGCGGCTGGGTCCACAATCGGACAAGCAGCGTCGGCACGCCCGCGAACAGCGCGGCAAGGCCAAGGCAAAGCCCGATGTTGCGGCCGATGACGGCAAAGGTGTTGTTGAACACCCTGCCGATCTCGAACCGGCTGGGTTGTCCCAGTGTCGCAGTGGTCATGATGTTTTCCCCGGTCACCGCCGCATCCAAACGGCCGCCATCGAAAGTAAATCTGCCAAGATTAGAAGGCTTCGTCCAGTGGACTTGCAATTGTGCAGGCGTATTGCCAGTGTCGAGGCCGAACCGCAGGTTGCAGGGGAGCGAGCGGGTGACAGTTGCACAGCCGGTAGACGCCGAATGGCTGGCCAAGGTGCACAAGCAGCTGCTTGCGGACGATTCGATCCAATTTGACCTGCCGACGCTGGTGCAGCCCACACCTCCGGTATGGCTGAGGCCTTTTCTGGACGCATTGGCGAAAATTGGCCCCTACATGATCTACCTGTTCTGGGGCGCGGTGATCATCGGCGTCGCGGTCATCGCGCTTCTCGTCGCCCTCGAAGCGAAGGGGGTGGCATGGCGGCTGCCGTGGCGGCGCGCTCGCAAACAGGCAGAGGCGGAAGAGGCATGGCGCCCGGACGCAGCGACGGCACAGATCCTGCTGTCCGAGGCCGACGCGCTCGCCGCGCGCGGCGACTATGACGAGGCGGTGCATCTCCTGCTTCGGCGCAGCGTCGCCGACATTGCGGGGCGGTTGCCCGACTTCCTGCGCCCCTCGCTGACGTCGCGCGACATTGCCACTGCCCCATCGCTGCCGTCGCGGGCCCGCCACGCCTTCAGCGAGATCGCGCGCATCGTCGAGGCCGCCCTGTTTGCCCGCCGGCCGGTCGGGGCCGAGGGCTGGCAGCAGGCGCGCGGCGCCTATGAGCGCTTCGCCTTCAGGGATGCCTGGACATGAGCACGCCGGCCGTCGAGGCGGTACAGGAACCGTTCAGCCGAAAAACCCTGTTCTGGGGCATTTTTGCCAGCCTGCTCGCGGCGGCGGGATTTTTCCTGTTGTCGACCTATGCGCCCGATTTTCGCCAGCCGGAAGGTGGGGCGACGCCGCTCTCCAAGGGCGGTTCCGGCTATGCGGGCCTTGTGGAATGGATGAAACTTGCCAATGGACAGTCGCCACCGATGGCGCGCAGCGAGCAGGCTCTCAGTTCGGGCCTGGCGTCCGAATTCCTCCTGATCGTCACGATCGCGCCCAACAGCGATCCGGCTGCGCTGGCAAGGATCATCAAGCTTCGCTCGGGCAAGGCCACGCTGTTCGTGCTGCCCAAATGGTTCACCATTCCGCTATCGGACCACGAAGGCTGGGAGATGAAGATCGAACGGTTGCCCAGCACAGTCACCAACGACTGGTTGGGCCGCATCGCCAAGGCCAAGCTCGGCGAAGACAAGAGCTCGGTCGGGCAGATCGACGTAGCAGGCCGCATGGTCGCCGCGCCGGAGGAGCTTCAATGGGTGGCGGACGATCACCCCTTGATCGCGGCGGGTAAGGGCCGGGCCGTTGTCATCGGGCTCGAGAAAGAGCCGTTCTACATCCTGACGGATCCCGATCTGATCAACAACGCGGCGCTGAAGGATCCGCAAAAGGCGGCGGCGGCACTCGACATGATCGCCATGCTGGAGCCCGGCAAGGGCGCGGTGATGTTCGATCTGACGCTGCATGGTATCGGGCAAAAATACGATCTTGCCAGGCTTCTGGTCGAGCCGCCCTTCCTGGCGCTGACGCTGTCGGTGCTGGTGGCCGCTGCACTTGCCTTCTTGCACGGGCTCGGCCGGTTCGGGCCGCCGCGCACCGAGGCCCGGGCGATTGCCTTCGGCAAACAGGCGCTGGTCGACACCACGGCGATGCTTTTGAAGCGCGCCGGGCGGATCGAGGAGCTCGGCGACCGCTATGCGGCGCTGATGCGTGCGCGTGCCGGTGCATTGCTCGGCGCGCCGCAAGGCTTGCCAGGCGAAGCACTCGACCGTTGGCTCGATTCTCGCGACCACGGCGAAACCCAGGGCTTCAGCCGTCGCTTCAAGGCCGCGAACGAAGCAGGGACTCTGGCTCAAATGCATGAAGCAGCGCAGGAGCTGCATGACTGGACGACAAGGAGGCTCGGTGAACGTCGATGATGTGAAGGCCCTGGCGAATGCGATCAGGGAAGAAGTGGCGAAAGCGATCACCGGACAACGCGACACGGTCGATCTGATGCTGACGGCATTGTTCGCCGGCGGACATATATTGCTGGAAGGCCCGCCTGGCACGGCAAAGACGATGACCGCGCGCTGCTTCGCGCAGGCGCTCGGCGTCGCCTATGGCCGCATCCAGTTCACGCCCGACCTGATGCCCGGCGATATCGTCGGCTCCAACATCTACAATTTCCAGAGCGGGCAGTTCACACTGACGCGCGGGCCGATCTTCTGTGACCTCCTGCTTGCCGACGAGATCAACCGCACGCCGCCGAAGACGCAGGCGGCATTGCTGGAAGCCATGCAGGAACATGCCGTCACCTTCGACGGCACCACGCATGCGCTCAGCCAGAACTTCATGGTGGTGGCGACGCAGAACCCGATCGAGCATCAGGGCGTCTATCCCCTGCCCGAAGCCCAGCTCGACCGCTTCCTGTTCAAGCACCGGGTAAGCTATCCCGATGCACAGGAGGAACGTGCCATCATCGTGCATCACGGCGGCGGCTCCGCCTCGCACGACATCCAGCAATACGGCATCAAGGCGCAGACCGACCGCAAGACGCTGGAGGCAGCACTTGCCACCGTCGGCGATGTCACGCTGGTCGACGATATCGTCGGCTACATCGCGGCCCTTGTGCGCGGCACGCGCGAAAGCCCGGATCTGGAGGTTGGCGCCAGTCCTCGCGCTGGCGCCATGCTGGCCAGGGCTGCCCGCGCCAGGGCAGCGCTCGACGGCCGCGCCTATGTCATTCCCGACGACGTCAAGGCGCTGGCCGTGCCGGCGCTGCGCCATCGCGTCATCCTGTCGCCGGCGGCGCAGATCGACGGGCGGCTGGTCGAGCAGATCGTTTCGGACCTTGTCGACCAGACGGCAGCGCCCCGTTGATCTACCCAAGCGGCAGAGCGGTCTGGGCAGCGGCGGCGGGTGCCATCCCCGCCTTCCTGATCGCGCTTGCGCTGCCTTCCCTCTGGTATCTCGGTCTGTTGTGGATCTGCATTCTGCTCGCCTTCCTGGCGGTCGATGCGGCGGCCGGGCGCGGGCGCGCCTCACTCACCGCCAGTCTTTCGGCGCCGCCGCAAGTCGGCGTCGGCGGGCGTTTCACCCTCCAAGTCGCGGCCAGCCTCGGCGGACGGGCGCGCAGGCTGCAGGCGCGCGTCGGCCACGATCAGCGGCTGGCGCCGGTCGCCGGCACCGGGGGCGCGCTACCGGCCAATGGCGGCACGCTCGACCTCGAATTCGACGCGCTGAGGCGCGGCATCGCCAGTTTCGACCGGCTGTGGCTGCGCTGGAACGGCCCGTTCGGACTGACCTGGAACCAGGTCGTCCTGCCGATGGACCGCAAGGTGGCGGTGTTGCCCGATGTCAGAAGCGCGCGCGATGAGGCGATCACGTTGCTGCAGCGCTCGGCGCTCGCCGACGGCCATGCACAAAGGCGGGCCGGCCAGGGCCGCGAGTTCGAGTCGCTGAAGGACTATCAGCCAGGCATGGGCCGGCGGATGATCGACTGGAAGCGCAGCGCGCGCCACGGCAAGCTTTTGGCACGCGAATTCCGCGTCGAGGAGAACAACACCATTGTGCTGGCGATCGACTGCGGACGGCTGATGTGCGAGCCGGTCGACGGCGTGCCGAAGGTTGATCGGGCGGTGACGGCAGCACTTCTGTCGGCCTTCATCGCGCTCAAGGGCGGCGACCTTGTCAGCCTGTTCTCCTTCGACGCCAAGCCGCGTGTCTCGAGCGGCGCGGTACGCGGCTCGCCGAGTTTCATGATGATCCAGAAGCGCGCGGCCGAGATCGACTATTCGAGCGAGGAGACCAATTTCACCCTGGCATTGACAACATTGGCGGCCAAGCTTGACCGTCGCTCGCTGGTCATCATCTTCACCGATTTCGTCGACCCGATCAGCGCCGAGCTGATGCTGCGCACCGTCGGCCGGCTGACCGAGCGGCATCTGGTGCTGTTCATGCTGATGAAGGATGTCGAACTGGAGACGCTGGCCGACATGCAACCCACGAAACCCGAGGATGTGGCTCGCGCAGTCACCGCCGGCGGCCTGCTGAGGGAAAGGCAAGTGGTGATCGGCCGGCTGCGGCTGCTCGGCGCGCATGTGATCGAGGCCGACCATCAGCGGCTCGGCCCGGCGCTGGTCGAGCGTTATATCCAGCTCAAGGAGGAGAACCTCCTATGACGCTGCCCGCCGGCACCGATGCCGTACGCCAGTCGCTGGCAAGCTTCCGCCAGGAGCGCGAGGCCGACTGGAAGGCGTTCGAGGCGCTGCTTTCGCGGGTCGAAAAGCGCGCGCCGCGTACGCTTTCGGAAGACGAGCTGCTGTCGCTGCCACTGCTCTACCGTTCGGCGCTGTCCTCGCTCTCGGTGGCACGCGCGACGTCGCTCGACAGCGCGCTGATCGGCTATCTGGAGGCGCTCAGCCTGCGCGGCTATTTCTATCTCTACGGCGCACGGCGCAGCCTGAGGCAGCGCGTCGGCGATTTCTTCCTGCGCGACTGGCCGGCGGCGATCCGCGATCTGTGGCGCGAGACCTGGGTGTCGGTCGGGCTGACGGTGATCGGCGCGATTGCCGCCTACTGGCTAGTGGCCTCCGACAGCCGCTGGTACGACGCCATCATTGCGCCCAGCCTCGCCGGTGAGCGCAATCCGGACTCGTCGGCCGAGACGCTGCGCAGCGTGCTTTATGACAGCGGCGGCGACCATTTCCTGTCCGGCTTTGCCGCCTATCTGTTCACCCACAACACGCAGGTTGCGATCCTGGCCTTTGCTCTCGGCTTCGCCTTCGCGGTGCCCAGTGTGCTGATCATTCTGATGAACGGATGCATGCTGGGCGCGCTGTTCCAGGTCTACGCGGCCAAGGGGTTGGGCTTCGAGCTTGGCGGCTGGCTGTCGATCCACGGCACGACGGAATTGTTCGCCATCGCACTGGCTGGTGCGGCAGGCATGCGGATCGGCACGCGCATAGCCTTCCCGGGCGAACTGACCCGAATGGCCGCTGCAGCCCAGGCCGGGCGGGTGGCGGCGACCGCCATGGTCGGCGTCATGGTGATGCTTCTGTTTGCAGGTCTGCTCGAAGGCATCGGCCGGCAGACGATCACCAGCGATGCGGTGCGCTATGCCATTGGCGGTGGCATGCTGGCGCTATGGATCGCCTATTTCTACCTGTTCCGGTTGGTGCGGCATGGCAACGGCTAGGAACCCTGCCGCCCTGATAAGGCCGCTGATCACGCCGGAAGGTGTCGACCTCAAGGTCAAGCTGGCGGACGCCGGTACGCGGGCCGCGGCCTTCCTGCTCGATGTGGTGATCATTGTCGCTGCCGCTATTGCGGTCACCCTCGTCGTCATCTTTGGCCTCGGCGGCCTTGGCGTGAAGGAGGCGGAGCCGCTCTTCATCGTCTGGATGATCTTCATCTTCCTGCTGCGCAACGTCTATTTCATCGCCTTCGAGGCAGGGCGGCGGGCCGCGACGCCCGGCAAGCGGATCGTCGGCGTGCGGGTCGCCTCGCGCAGCGGCGCCGGTCTCACCATCGATCAGGTCATCGCGCGCAACCTGATGCGTGAGATCGAGGTTTTCCTGCCGCTGTCGATCATCGCCGGGCGCGGCGGCGCCGGCGTCGCCGACACGCTGTCGACGATCTTCGGCCTGGTGTGGGCACTGCTGTTTTCGCTGTTTCTATTGTTCAACCGCGACCGGCTGCGCATTGGCGACCTGCTTGCCGGAACCTGGGTGGTGGAGACGCCGAAATTCAAGCTGGTGGAGGATCTTTCGCAGCGACGAGACCCGATCGCCAAACGCTTCCATTTCAGCCCGGCGCAGCTCGACGCCTATGGCATCGCCGAGTTGCACAAGCTGGAAGAAGTGCTGCGCCGCGACGACTATTTCGCGATGAAAGCGGTGGCGGAAACGATCAGTCGCAAGATCGGTGCGAAGGTCGAGCCGATCGATTCAAAAGCTTTCCTCACCGCCTATTACGGCGAGCTTCGCGCGCATCTCGAGCGCAAACTGCTGCTGGGGAATCGCAAGGCGGATAAGTATGCTCGGTAGGGCGTCGCCAAGCCGAATCCGACCTGCCCTACCCCAGCCACTTCTCATAGTCGGCCACCAAAAGGTGCACCGGGGCGACATCCTCGTCGATGTTGGAGAAACGGCCGATCGTCTCGCGGAAGACATTGTCGGTGAGATCGTCATTGACGGTCGACACTTCGCCGATCAGCACATCCTTGCCCTCGGCCCAGAAGGCATGCCAGACGCCTGGCAGCAGCGTGACGCTCTGGCCCGGGTCCAGCTTCAGCAGGCCACCCGCCGGCAGCCTGTGGATGGTTCCGTCGACCGGCACCGACACCTCGGCCTTGGGGTCGATGCCGCCGTCGCGGTCGTGCATGAACAGTTCCAGCACCAGCTTGCCGCCGCCGCGGTTGATGATGTCCTCGGCCTTGATGTTATGGCGATGCATCGGCGACAGCTGGTCCTTGCGTGAGATCATGATCTTCTCGGCATAGAGCATGCCCATGCCCTTCTTCATGTCCTCGTAGCGGCCGTTGCGCACGGTGAACAGGAAGAGGCCGAGATCCTTGAACTTCTCCTGGCCGTAGTCCGTGATGTCCCAGCCGAGCCGCGAGGTGAAGATCGCCGAAGAATCGACCTGACGCGCCTTCATTTCCTCGGGCGACCAGTAGGCGAAGGGCGGCATGATGTAGCCGAACGAGCGGATGAAAGCGTCGGCTTCGCGGATGATGTCGTTGATGGCGGAGCGTTTCATGATCGTGACCCTTCATGTCGAATTTTCCGACAGATCGCATAGCCGAACGCCGCTGCGGTGTCGATCCATGTCGCTGCCTGCCGTGCCCTTTGCTACGCTCGGATGGCCCACCGATCCGGTCCGCTGGCTGCGTGACATCGCCGGCTTTCAGGCTCATAAACCCTGCGAAATTCTCGCAGGGACAGCCGATGCCGACGATCCACGACCTCGATACGCCGTCGATCCTGATCGACGCCGCGCGCGCCGAAGCCAACATTGCCCGCGCACAGGCCCATGCCGACAGAAACGGGCTGAAGCTCAGGCCGCATATCAAGACGCACAAGCTGCCCTATTGGGCGAAGAAGCAGGTGGCGGCGGGTGCCGTCGGCATCACTTGCCAGAAGATCGGGGAGGCCGAGGTGATGGCCGATGCCGGGTTGTCCGACATCTTTCTGCCCTACAACATCCTCGGCCGCGCCAAGCTGCAACGGCTGAAGGCGCTGCACGGTCGCGTCACGCTGTCGGTGACGGCGGACAGCATGGATACGCTGGAAGGGCTCGCGGCGGTTTTCACCGATACCGGCCACCCACTGCCGGTGCTGGTCGAATGCGACACCGGCATGGGCCGCTGCGGCGTGCAAACGGCCGATGAAGCGGTTGCGCTGGCAAGGCTGATCGACAAGGCCAGTGGCCTGACCTTCGGCGGGCTGATGACCTATCCGGCCGCCGGCCGCGCGGCGGAGGCCGAGGCCTGGCTCGCCAACGCCAAGCAGGCGCTGACCGCTTCGGGTCTCGCCTGCGAGCGTGTCTCCAGCGGCGGCACACCGGACATGTGGCGCTCCGCCGATGCCTCCGTCGTCACCGAATATCGTCCCGGCACCTACATCTATCTCGACCGCTATCAGGTCGCCAAAGGCGTCGGCACCTTGGACGATTGCGCGCTGACAGTGCTGTCGACGGTGGTCAGCCACCCGACGCCAACACGCGCCATTTTGGACAGCGGCAGCAAGGCGCTTTCCAGTGATACACTGGGACTAAAGGATTTTGGCGAGTTGCTCGGCGCTCCCGACGCAAGGGTCACCGGGCTGAGCGAAGAACATGGCACTGTCACGCTTTCCGGCGACGCGAAGCTGCGCATCGGCGAGCGCGTGCGGGTTGTGCCCGACCATTGCTGCGTCGTCACCAATTTGTTCAACGAGGTCAATCTGATCGACGGCGAGAACGTGCTGGAAACGCTGCCGGTGGCAGCGCGGGGCCTGATGGCCTGACCTCAGGCCGGTTGCCGCTCGGCTTGCCGCGCCGCCACCCGCCGCATGGCGATCACCCGGCGACGGCGGATTTCGGTGCGCATCGCCATCAGATGCAGGGCGAAGAACAGCACGGTGAAGCCGACAGCCATGACCAGCAGCGGCCAAAGCAGGCTGGGGTCGATGGTCGGGCCACCGAGCCGGAACACCGAAGCCGGCTGGTGCAGCGTGTTCCACCAGTCGACCGAGAATTTGATGATCGGGATGTTGATGAAGCCGACCAGCGTGATGATGGCGGCGGCCCAGGCGGCGCGGCTGGCGTCGTCGAGCGCACGGGTCAGCGCGATGATGCCGAGATACATCAGGAACAGCACGAAGACCGAGGTCAGGCGCGCGTCCCACACCCACCAGGTGCCCCACATCGGCTTGCCCCAGATCGAACCGGTGATCAGCGCCAGTGCGGTGAAGACGGCACCAATGGGAGCCGCCGATTTGAGCGCGACATCGGCCAGCGGATGCCGCCAGACCAGCGTGCCAAGCGCCGAGGCCGCCATCAGCGTGTAGCACATCATGGCGAGCCAGGCGAAAGGCACGTGGATGTACATGATGCGGACGGTGATGCCTTGCTGGAAATCCTCAGGCGCGGCGAAGCTCATATAGAGGCCGATGGCAAGGACGAGTGCGGCGATCGCCGCCAGCCACGGCACGACCTTGTCGGCCAGCGCGACGAACCGCGTCGGGTTGGCAAGGTCCATCCAGCCGGTCAGGCGTGAAGTCGTGTCGCTCATGCGACTTTACATAGACCGCCGGCGCGGTTGGGGCAATCGAGCGGTGATGTCGCAGGCTGGGAAGCGTGTTTCCTTCTCCCATGTGGGAGAAGGAAGAACGGTCATCCGCTCAGGCGGCCGCGTCCTGCACGGAGCGGCTGAGGCGGCGGACTTCCTCGTCGTTGAGCAGGCCGCCGGCGCGCAGCAAGCTGGCGAAGCGGCCATTGCGCAGCGACAGTTCGGCAAAGCCACCCATTTCGACCACCCTGCCCTTGTCCATGAACACGACCAGATCGGCGTCGCGAACGGTGGTCAGGCGGTGGGCGATGATGAAGGTGGTGCGGTCGCGCCGCAGCTCGTCGATCGCTTCCTTGACGCGATCCTCGGTCTCGACGTCGAGCGCGCTGGTCGCCTCGTCGAGTACCAGGATCGGGGCATCCTTCAGCACGGCACGCGCAATGGCGATGCGCTGGCGCTCGCCGCCCGACAGCTGGCCGCCACGTTCGCCGACCACAGTGTCGTAGCCATTGCTTTTGGCCAGGATGAAGTCCTGTGCGGCGGCCGCGGTGGCAGCGGCATGGATCTCGTCATTGGTCGCTTCGGCACGGCCGACACGGATGTTGTCCTCGATCGAGCGGTTGAGCAGCCCGGCATCCTGGAACACGGTGGCGATCGAATGGCGCAGCGACTTGCGGCTCACGGTGCGAGTATCGATGCCGTCGATCAGGATGCGGCCGCTAGACGGCGAGAAGACGCGCTGCAGCAGATTGATGAGCGTGGTCTTGCCGGCACCCGTCGGCCCGACGATGGCAACGGTCTGGCCGGCCTGAACCTCGAAGGACACGTCGCTGACGCCCTGCCCCGAATTGGCGAATTCGAAGCCGACATCCTCGAAGCGGACATGGCCGGTGACGTTGGTGAGGTCGCGCAGGCCATCCGGCTCGGCGGCATCGGCGGCCGAGTCTTCGAGCTTGTAGAATTCCTCGAGCTTGGCGCGGGCCTCCGAAATCTGGTTGGCGAAAGCCGACAGCTGGTCGAGACGGGAGATGAGCAGCGTCGCGAAGCCGGTGAAGGCAACAACGTCGCCGACGCGCAGCTGGCCATGGGTGACCAGATAGGCGCCGATGATCAGCACGACCATCATCGATATGGTCGAGGACAGGCGCTGCAGCGCATTGGCGATCGCCCACCAGTCGAGCACGGGGTTTTGCGCGTCGAGCAGGTTCTTGACATAACGGCGCAGCGTCTCGGCCTCGTGGCCAAGGCGATTGTAGCTCTGCAGCACGGCGACGTTACTGACCGAGTCGGTCACATGCGCGAACACCTTGTGGTAGTGGCGCTCGACGGCTGCCTGGCCTGCCTTGGTCCGCTTCATCACCAGCCGGCCGATGCCGACATAGAGCACGCCAAGCGCGAGCAGCACCATCGACATGCGCACATCCATGCTGAGTGCCGTCGGCACCAGCAGGACCAGCGTAACGGCCGTGGACAAATGCTGGCGCATGAATTCGAGCCATAGGCTGAACAGCGTCTCTACCGCGCGCAACAGCGTGTGCAAGGCATTGGAAGTTCCGCGCTGATGATGCCAGGCGAGCGGCATGGTGATCACGCGTTCAAAGGACTCGCAGAGCACTTCCGAGCGGCGGGCATGGGCAAAGCGATCGGCGCCGCGCGCCACAAGCACAAAGGCAACGACACTGAAGACGCCGAGGCCGGCCCAGAGAGCGAGCATTGAAAAAACCGGACCGTGGCTGGAGATAGCGTCGATCACTCGACCAAACAGGATCGACTCAACGATCGCAATCGCGGCCAGCGCGACATTGGCGCCGCAAATCAGCGCCACGCGCTTCTTGTCGGATGCCAGATAGCCCAGCGCTCTCCAATAGATCTGCAGAAGTGACACTTCAGCTACTCCGCCAATTCTCTACTGTGCTCAATTCCATATTGTGCACTGCACCATTCCCTGACACGTATCGGTTGATGCGTCGCAAAACAATGCCCGTCTATCGCTTACGTTCCCATTTAGCGAACAAAACATGACGACGATGCGAAATCTGCCGTGATCACCTAACGGTTTGAGATAAAAGGTGAAATGTCAGCCTTGCGGCAAAATCATGGCAGTAGCCGAGCACTGCCACATTTTTAATCACGACCGTATTGCAAGGCTTAATCGGGAGGCATCTTGCGGGCGTAGCCGCGGATCGCTCGCAAGTAACGAGACGCAGCGTCGCGCGTCCCGAAGGACGCGCGAACAACCAACCTAAGCTGTTGATTTTACGCCGGTATCTTGACCACGATCTCGGTCTGAGTGCCGGCTTTGGGTTCGAATGAAGCGGACTTTGTTTTCGAACCATCGACTTCAAGCGAGATCGTCTTGGTCTTTTTGTCGCGAATGACCTGAACCTTGATCTCGGCGCCCAGCATCTTGAGCGTGGCGTGGTAGCCATCCCAGTGGCTGGGCAGCTTCGGCCGGAACGTGATCTGCTTACCCCGCCGTTCAATGCCGAGGATGCCCTCCACCGCTGCCCGGTAGAGCCAGCCCGCCGAGCCGGTGTACCACGTCCAGCCGCCGCGCCCGCCCTTGTCGTCTCCGGCATAGATATCAGCCGCGACGACATAGGGTTCGACGCGATAGTGTTCGGCCGAAGCTTCGTCGAATGCGTGGTTGACCGGGTTCAGCATCGAGAAGCAGCGATAGGCTTCGTCGGTCTGCCCCATTTCGGCGAGTGCGATGACGAACCATGTGGCGGCGTGGGTGTACTGGCCGCCATTTTCGCGCACGCCCGGCGGATAGCTCTTGATGTAGCCGGGGTCCTTCTGCGTCTTCGAGAACGGCGGCGTGAACAGTTTGACGATCTTGAGCTTGTCGTCGACGAGAAGCTTCGTCGCCTGTTGCATGGCCGTCGTCGACCGTGCCGGGTCGCCCTCGCCCGAAAGCACGCTCCAGGACTGGGCGATGGAATCGATCCTGCACTCTTCGGATGTACGCGATCCCAAAGGCGTGCCGTCATCGAAACTGCCGCGCCGGTACCATTCGCCGTCCCATGCCGTGCTCTCGAGCGCCCGCTTCAGCGCCTCGGCATGCTTTGCCCAGGCCTGCGCGCGCTTGCTGTCGCCCTCGCTCTTGGCAACAGGCGCGAAATCGCCCAGCGTCTTGAGCAGGAACCAGCCCAGCCACACGCTCTCGCCCTTGCCCTGCTCGCCGACGCGGTTCATGCCGTCGTTCCAGTCGCCGCCAAGGATGAGCGGCAGGCCAGCAGGACTGCTGCGCTTGATGGCAAGGTCGAGTGCCCGCGCGCAATGATCGTAGAGCGAGACGGTCTTCTTCGAGATTTCGGGAGTGAAGAAGGCGTCGTGCTCACCCTCACCCAGCGCCTGCCCGTCGATGAAGGGCAGTTGCTCCTTCAGGATACCGGCATCGCCGGTCACCGTCAGATAGCGCGCCGTGGCGTGGGCCAGCCAGACCACGTCGTCGGAGATCATGGTGCGCACGCCGGCTCCGGTGCGCGGCAGCCACCAATGCTGCACGTCGCCCTCCGGGAACTGCCGCCGTGCGGCATTGAGGATCTGGTCGCGCGCCAGCGTCGGATCATGCGCCAGCAGCGCCAGCGTGTCCTGCAACTGGTCGCGGAAGCCGAAGGCACCGCTTGCCTGATAGAAGGCCGAGCGGGCGCGGATGCGGCAAGCAAGGCTCTGATAGGGCAGCCAGTGGTTGACCATGGCATCGAGCGCCTTGTCCGGCGTCTCGACCTGGATGGTGTCGAGGAACGCGCGCCACTCGCGCTCGTTGTCGGCCAGGCGCTGGTCGAAATCCTTGCCCCGATGCGTCTGCACCAGCGCGCTCGCCTGCGCAGAAGAATCGGCATCGCCGAGCAGCCAGAGCAGCGTGACGTCGCCGCCGGCCGGGATCTCGACGTCGCGGGCGATCGCCGCGCAGGGATCGTCTCCGGCCTCGACACGACCCGACAGCGCCGCACCGCTCAGCACCGCCTGCGGCAGTTCGCTGGACCCATGCCGGCCGAGGAACTCCGAGCGATCCGTCGTGACCGAATGGACAGCGGCATCGGCGGCGAGGAAGGCGACGCGCTCGCTGAAATCGAGCCCGTAGGGGTTTTGCGCCAGCAACGCGCCGGTCCCCGCGTCACGCGACGGGACGATGGTTGCCGCGGTGCGCGACCGATGCCCGCCAAGCACCCATTCGGCATAGGCATAGATGCGCAGCCGCGCCGGCACCGAGCCGGAGTTCTGGATGCGCAGCCGCGAAATCTTCACCGGATCGACGGGGTCAACGACATGGGTCAGGTCCATCGACAACGGCCCGCGCTTGGCGCGGAAGGTCGAGAAGCCCTGGCCATGCCATGCCTCGTAGGCCATCGACGGATCGCGCACCACTGCGGCGATCGGCGAGAACGCCCTGCCGCTGGCCTGATCGTAGATATAGATGCCCTCGCCGGGCCTGTTCGAGACCGGATCGTTCGACCATGGCGTCAGCTGGTAGTCGCGGCTGTTGCGGCTCCAGGTGAAGGCGGCTCCCTCGGCCGAGGTGTGGAAGCCGAACGAGGCGTTGGAGACGACGTTGATCCACGGCTGCGGTGTGGTGCGTCGGCCAGCCAGCCGCACCACATAGTGGCGGCCGTCGCCGTCGAAGCCGCCAAAGCCGTTCCATTGGCTGAGGCCCGTGCCATCGGCGCGGACATCCATAACGGCCTGCGAGGCAAAGGCATGCACCGCTGGCGCCGAAAGTTCGCGCAGAGTCGGCAAACCGGTCGGCAGCAAGGCGTCGCGCGCCTGCAAGGCAGCCGCCTCGGCCCGCTCGATCTGATCGAAGATGGTGCCGTTACGCGTGTGCAGCACCACCCGGGCGACGGCGAGCAGGGTCTTGTAGGTGGTCTCTTCCATCAGGTCGCGGCGCACCGCGAAAATGTGCTGGCGGGGCCCGAGTTCCTTGCCGCGCAGGCGGCTGTTTTCACACAGTGTCTCGACCGCACGCTGCAGGTCCTGGACGTAGGACGAGGCCTGCTCGTTGACGACGACGAAGTCGATCATCATGCCGCGGGTGCGCATATATTCCTGGAAGCGCAGCGCCTGGGCGACGATCTCCAGATCGGCGACGTCGCCGATCCTGACCAGGAAAATCGGGAAATCGCCCGAAATGCTGGTCGGCCACAGGCTCGACTGCTTGCCGAGGCCCGAGGCGAGGGATTCGGCGGGAAGGCGCAGGAACGCGTCGGGGTAGATCAGATAGCGCGCCAGTTTCTGCACATTGGCGGCATCGGTCAGGCTGAGACCCATATGGCGGGTCTGGACCTGGCTGCGTGTCCAGGCAAGCATCGCCTGGCGGGCGAAGCTCTCCTGATGGTCGAGCCGGTTAATCGCGTCTTCCAGCTCGGTGCGGTTGGACCCGACCACGGTCCAGAAGGTCAGCGATATCTTCTTGTTGGCAGGCACACGCACCTGGCGGCGCAGCGAGGCTATCGGATCGAGCGTGAAGCCTGAATGGCCGCCGAGTCTCGCGCCCGGATCGAAGGCGGCGGCATCGACGATGGAGCGGCCACGGCCGATAAAGGCGCGCCTGTCGGTCTCGGCCTCGGCATCGCGCGCCGGTCCGGACGGATCGGTGACGAAATGCGCCAGGGTGATATCAGGTTCGCTGGTTTCACGCTTGCGGCGCGTGGCGAAGATCGCGCCTTTGTTGGCGGCGATTTCGGTCTCGACGAACATTTTCGAGAAGGCCGGGTGCGCGTTGTCGGAAGCCTCCGAACCGAGCACCAATTCGGCAAAGGACGTCACCTCGATGTGACGGTCGGATGTGCTTTCATTGTAGAGCGTGATGCGACGGCCTTCGCCATTGCCTTCGGAAACGACGATGCATTCGACCTCGGAGCGCAACGTGCCGACCGATTTGACGAAGCTCGCCTTGTCGTCGGAGAACAGGGTCTGCACCTTCTCCTCGGCCCCGCGCTTTGGCTCCGCCGTTGCCGACCACCAGTCGCCAGAGCTGACGTCACGCAGGAAGATGTAGGAGCCCAGGCGGTCCTCGACCGGGTCGGGCTGCCAGCGGGTCACCGACAGATCGCCCCAGCGGCTGTAGCCGGAGCCGGTCGCGGTCACCATCACCGAATAGCGGCCGTTCGACATCACATTGGTCGAACGCAGCGCCCGCAAGGGATCGAGCACGATGCGGGTGTCGGGGCTCTCGGTTTCGGTCTCGTCTTTCGCTCGCTCGTCCGCTTCGGTCCTGACGGTCGCGGTCGGGATGTCGCGCGGCGCCCTTTCCTGCAGCAACAGTTCAGCCGATTCAATGACCGGATCGCTGTGGAAACGGTCGCGCAAGCGACCCTCGAAGATCGCGTCGGCGACCGCCGCGATCGACATGCCCGAATGGTGGGCATAGTAATTCAGCACCACCGCGTGGTTGGTGCCTTCAGGCACGCGCTGCGGGGTGAAATCGACCGCGTCGTAATAGCCATGCGGGCCAAGCGCACCGATCTCGCGCAGCCTGGCCAGATTCTGCACCGCTTCGCGCGGATTGAACTGCGCCGCCAGGATGGTGGCGTAAGGCGCGATCACCGTGTTCTGGCCGAGACCGCGCTTCAGCCCAAGCCCGGGCACGCCGAAATTGGTGTACTGATAGGTCAGCTCCCGGTCGCGAGCGTTGTAGGCCGCTTCCGAAATGCCCCATGGCACGTTTTTCTGACGGCCATACTGCATCTGGCGCTTGATGATGAGCTTGCTGGTCTGATTGAGGATCGAGCCTTGCGGCTCCTTCATCACCAGTGGCGGCATCAGATACTCGAACATCGAGCCCGACCAGGACATCAGCGCGCCCTGGAAACCGATCTCGACAATCGGGCGGCCGAGCCGGAACCAGTGCTCGGTCGGAAGGTCGCCCTTGGCGATGGCGAACAGGCTGGTCAGCCGCGCCTCGGAGGCGAGCAGATCGTAACAGCTTTCGTCGAGCTGATGCTCCTCGACCCGGTAACCGATCGACAGCAGCTTGCGCTCCGGCCGCAGCAGGAAGGAGAACTCCATCTCGAAGGCGAAGCGACGGGTGCGCTCGCGCAAGGTCAGGAGCTTGGCACGCAGCGCCTCGACGGCGTTGTCGTCGCTATGGGCGTCGTGGACATGCGCCTCGCAAGTGGCTTCCAGCCTTGCGGCCCAGTCGACGATGACGTCGCTCGGGGCCGACGCTGCCTCGGTATGGATGGCGGTGGCCAGCTTGCGGATCTCGCCCGCCAGCACCGCCAGGTTGATGGTGCGGATCGAGGCCATTTCCGGCTGTGCCTTGATGGTTTCGACGGCGCGCCGCATGCCGTCCAGGCGGTCGACGAGACGCTGGCGCAGCGGCCTGAGCTGACGGCGGTCGTCAGGCAACTCATCGAGGCTTTCGCTCAGGATGGTCACAGTGTCGAGAATGCCTTCGAAATCGCCCTGGAGGTGCACGGAAGGCGCTTCCGCCCATTCGGCACAGGCAGCCGCCACGGCCACCAGGTGGCCGGCGAGATTGCCGCTGTCGACGGCAGAAATGTAGAGCGGATAGAGTGGCTTCAGCGTCGTGGTGTCGTACCAGTTGAAGAGATGGCCGCGGTGGCGCGGCATGCTCTCGATGGTCGTCATGGTGGCGTCGATGCGGGTGATGGCATCGGACAGGCTGATCCAGCCGAAATCGCGCGCCGAGACGACCGATAGCAAATACACGCCGACGTTGGTCGGCGACGTGCGTGGAGCCACGACCGGTGCCGGGCTTTCCTGGAAATTGTCCGGCGGCAGATTGTGATGCTCTGCCGTGACGAAGCTTTCGAAATAGTGCCACGTGCGCCGCGCCACGGTGCGCAGCGTATGGATATCGGCCTGCGATATGCGCAGCCGGTCCTCGGTTTCGGCCGAACGGCTGATCCAGCTGGCGATCGCCGGCGAGCCGATCCAGAACAGGGCGAAGAAGAAGGCGACGAAGGCGCCGGTGGAATCGGCCAGCACCGGAATGGCGAGGCCGACAAAGCCGATGATCACGGCGCCGTACATCATGCCGTAATAGGAGCCGACATCATTGTCGCCGGCCTTGTGCGCCTGCGAAGCGGTGCGCCATTCCAGCAGATTCTGGCGGCTGACGAACAACCGGTAGAGCGTGCGCACGATGGCATCGCCCATCATCCAGGCGTTGTGCGCCATCAGCACGATCTTCAGCGCCACCATGGCGGTGCCGAAGGCGACGTCGCGCGCCAGCGCCGAGAAATGGCCGCGCGGCGTCTGGTCGCCGCTCTTGGGCAGGATGGCGTTGACGACGTCGAAAGTCGGCGCCATGAACAGGCTGAGGATCAGCAAGGCCTGCCATTGCGCGGCCTGCGTGAAGGGCAGCAAGGTCCAGCCGGCGATCGCCGCCATCACCCAGAAGATCGGCGTCAGCGAGCGGCGCAGATTGTCGACCATCTTCCAGCGTGACAGGGCCGGAACGCCGGAGCGCGGATCGAGGATGAAGCCCAGCAACTGCCAATCGCCGCGTGCCCAGCGATGGTGGCGCGAGGCGTCGACCGAGTAGCGGGTCGGATAATCCTCGACCAGTTCGACGTCGGTGACCAGTGCCGCGCGCGCCAGCGCGCCCTCAAGCAGATCGTGGCTGAGGATGGTGTTTTCCTCGATGCGGCCTTGCAGGGCGGCCTCGAAGGCATCGACGTGATAGAGGCCCTTGCCGGTAAAGGACCCGTCGCTGAACACATCCTGATAGAGGTCGGAAACGGCGAAGACATAGGGGTCGAGGCCGCGATTGGCCGAGAACACGCGCTGGAAGAACGAGGCTTCGTCGCCGCTGGTGAGCGAAGCGGTGATGCGCGGCTGCAGGATCGTGTAGCCGGCGGTGACAACGCGCTTGGCCGTGTCGAAATGCGGGCGGTTGAGCGGATGGCAGAGCTTGCCGACAAGGGTCGCCACCGCATCACGGGTGGTGCGCGTATCGGCGTCGAGCGTCATCACATGGACGACTTTTTCCGGCAGCGGCACTTCGAGCGGTAGGAAAGTGGTGTCGCTGTCGCCGCGCAGCAGAAGGTCAAGCTCGTGCAGCTTGCCACGCTTGCGCTCCCAGCCCATCCAGGCTCCTTGGGCGGCATTGAAGAGCCGGCGGCGGTGCAGGATATAGAAACGCGGCGCGCCTTCCGAGGGATAGCGGGCATTGAGACGGGCGATCTCGGCGCGGGCGTATTCGAGGATCTCGGTGTCCGCCGCATCGATCTCGATCTTGCTGTCGGGCCAATCCGACAGCAGCGCGAAATGGATCTCGTCCACCAGATTGGCGAGGTAATGCACTTCGATGTTGCGGATGTTTTCCTCGACATCGTCGCGCGAGCCGATCAGCGAAGGCACAACCACCAAAGTGCGCGCCTCGGGCGGCACGCCGTGCCGGTAGTCGTAGCCGATCAGGCGTGTCGGCTTGAGGAATAGCGAGACAACGGTGTTGAAGAAAGCCAGTGCGCCTTCGCTCGCCGGCACGGCAAACAGCGCCAGCATCAGCACGATCGAAGTCACCGACAGGCCGAGATTGGCCAACGCATTGCCGGTGAGGACAAGAAGCAGGGCCGTCAACGCGAAGACGGGCAGGACGATGCCAAGCCACCCGGTCTTGGCGAAGGTCCGCTTGGCTACCTGGCTGAGCGTCTGCCGATAGCCGATCGCCTTTTCCAGCTCCAGCCGGCGCGGGCCGACGAGGAAGAAGCCGACATCGGTATGCGCGGACGGAGCCGGAATGGAATCGTCGCGATCCGATGCATGGTCGCTGGCAGCGCGTTCGCTGGCGGCTTGGCCGGCCAGTTCGATGGCCTTTTCGGCGACGCGGTATTCCGACAGGTTCGAGCGGCGCGCCAGTTCCTCGATCGCGGTGCGGTATTGGTCGCGCGAGAAGAAGTCGAGCGCGGCGAAATCGGTGCGCTCGCGCAGCACGGTGTCGATGCGGCTGACGCCTTCGAACCAAACCGTCCAGTCGACGTCGTTGATGAGGCGCAGGCCGCGAATGATGTTGCCGGTCGTCACATTGCCGCTGGACAGGGTGTGATGCTCGGAGATGATGATCTCCTCGGCGTCAGAGCCGGTCTTTTCGAGCTCGCCTTCCAGCCATTCCAGGGCCTTGCCGGCATTCTGCGATCCATCGCGCAAGCGATAGAGAAGCTGGGTGGCGAAGGTGGTGTCCTGCGCATGGGCGCTGAAATTCGACAGGATCGCCTGGCGGTCGGCGCTGTCGTCGGTCGCCAGCACCTTGTCGGCCACATCGTTGGCGATCTGGCGCATCTGGCGGGTGCGATTGACCCTCACCGCCAGCCGGCGGAGATTCTCGATCAGCACGAAGCGCAGCAGCGATGGCAGCGCCCAGAGTTCACCGATCTTCAGCGGCTCGACCGACTGAAAGCCCTGGACGATGGACTTGAACATGGTCGCCGAGACGGAACTGTCCGAATGCGCGACATAGGTCCAGGCCAGTGCCAGCGCACGCGGCACGGTGCCGCCGTCGGGCAGTTTCAGCGTCGGCAGCTGGCGATAGAAGCGGCGCGGCAGGTCGCGCTTGACCTGGAAAATGGTCTCCTCGACCAGGTAGTTGTTGTCGAGCAGCCATTGCGCGGCCGGGGTGATCGTTTCGCCCTTGGCCTGCGCCGCATTGGTCGAACGGTAGACTTCGAGGATCTTCTTGGCACTGTCGCGGATGCGGGCCTGGAAGTCGAACGGCGTCAGGCCGAACAGGTCGGCGAGATCGCCGTTTGCCAGGCTTTCGCCAAGCAGCCGGAGGCGTTCCTCCGGCAGGAATGTCGACCTTATCGGCTCTTCCGTGATGGCCGGGAAGCTGGCGCTGGTCTTCTCGATCTGGGCTGGATTCGTCTGAATATTCATTGAAAATTCCGTAAGCGGGCACACAGCGGCGTCACCGCCACGGCAATGGCCCTAAAACCGGTTCAAATGCAATTGGTTGCATAATCCCACTTGCCGAAAGTTTGTTTCCGCACCACGACAGGGCGTCATCTCTCGGCAAAAATTCCAAGACGAGCGCCCCTCTTCCCGTCGAGATCGATCGGCGGAGAGGATTCGGGCTTTTTCGTGATGCCGGCAATAGCTTACGCTATATTTCGCCGGCAGCACGATCATGTTTGGAAACAGGCGGTAACCGTTGGCGCGAAGGCGTCAGGCCGCGATGGTTATCCGGATGACGAACAGCGTCGTATCCCCAGCCGGTTCGACCCGCAGGACGGGGGCATTCGGCACGAGCAGCAGCGTATCGAGCGGCCCGAGGCGAATTGACCCAGCGTCGGGGAAAATAGCTTCGCCCTTGTGACAAAGGATGAGGGTCGAACCGGCCCGGGGCGCGATTTCCACAGGCCGCGAAATCGCCAGGCGCTCGACCGAATGCAGCACGCGGCCGCGGCGGGTCATGACGTTGAGGTCGGTGATCGGTCCGGCGATCAAGGCGGCACTGGTCGGCAGGTCGGCCGCGAAGGAAAAAGGCGCGGAAGCCAGCGTCAGCGGCACGGCCGGCTGGCCGGCCACATCGAGCACGATCCCCTCGCCTTCCAACACCGACAGCGTGCGGTCGATACCGGCAAAGCGGGAGAATGGCCCGCTACCCTCGACGCGGGCCATCGAGACGCGCCAGTCGAAATCATCGAGCCCAGCGCCGTCAGGCGAGACGGCGATCTCGGTCGTCGTGCCGCCGCCGTTCTTCCACGGCATGACGCGGTAGTCGGCGGCACGAAGGATGCGCATGGCTTAGCCCTCCGCTATGGCTACGGGCGTTCGAAACGCGAAAAGCCGATTCTGCGGCTTTTCGCCTGCCTGCGGCCGGACGTTTCTCACCCCAAAATGCCCGGCAGGTTGAGCTGGTGCTCCCTGGCGCATTCGATGGCGATGTCGTAGCCGGCATCGGCGTGGCGCATGACGCCGGTTGCCGGGTCGTTCCACAGCACCCGCTCCAGCCGCCTTGCGGCGTCCGGCGTGCCGTCGGCGACGATGACCATGCCGGCATGCTGCGAAAAGCCCATGCCGACGCCGCCGCCATGGTGCAGCGACACCCAGGTGGCGCCGGACGCGGTGTTGAGCAGTGCGTTGAGCAGCGGCCAGTCGGAGACGGCGTCGGAACCGTCCTTCATCGCTTCCGTCTCACGATTGGGCGAGGCGACCGAGCCGGAATCAAGGTGATCGCGGCCGATGACGACCGGCGCCTTGAGTTCACCGTTGGCGACCATCTCATTGAAGGCAAGGCCCAACCGGTGGCGGTCGCCAAGACCGACCCAGCAGATGCGCGCCGGCAGGCCCTGGAAGGCAATGCGCTCGCGCGCCATGTCCAGCCAATTGTGCAGATGGGTGTTGCCAGGCGTCAGTTCGCGCACCTTGGCGTCGGTCTTGTAGATGTCCTCGGGATCGCCGGAGAGCGCCGCCCAACGGAACGGGCCGATGCCGCGGCAGAACAGCGGGCGGATATAGGCCGGCACGAAGCCGGGGAAGGCAAAGGCGTTCTCGAAACCTTCATCCTTGGCGACCTGGCGGATGTTGTTGCCATAGTCGAGCGTCGGCACGCCAGCGTTCCAGAACGCCACCATTGCCTCGACATGTTCGCGCATGGAAGCGCGGGCCGCCTTTTCGACTGCCTTGGGGTCGCTGACGCGCTTTTCGCGCCACTCGGCCATCGTCCAGCCCTTCGGCAGATAGCCATTGATCGGGTCATGCGCCGACGTCTGGTCGGTGACCATGTCGGGGCGAATGCCGCGCCTGAACATTTCCGGCACGATCTCGGCCGCATTGCCGAGCAGGCCGACCGACTTCGCTTCGCCGGCCTTGGTCCAGCGCTCGATCATTTCCATCGCTTCGTCGAGCGTCTCGGCCTTCTCGTCGACATAGCGGGTGCGCAGGCGAAAATCGATCGAGTCCGGGTTGCACTCGATGGCAAGGCAGCAGGCACCGGCCATGACGGCGGCCAATGGCTGAGCGCCGCCCATGCCGCCAAGGCCGCCGGTCAGGATCCATTTGCCCTTGAGGTTACCGCCATAGTGCTGACGGCCGGCCTCGACGAAGGTCTCGTAAGTGCCCTGCACAATGCCTTGCGTGCCGATGTAGATCCACGAGCCGGCCGTCATCTGGCCGTACATCATCAAGCCCTTCTTATCGAGCTCGTTGAATTTGTCCCAATTCGCCCAGTGCGGCACGAGGTTGGAGTTGGCGATCAGCACACGCGGCGCATCGGCGTGCGTGCGGAACACGCCGACCGGCTTGCCGGACTGCACCAAAAGTGTCTCGTCCTCGCCAAGCGTCTTCAGCGAGGCGACGATGCTGTCAAAATCGTTCCAGGTGCGCGCGGCCCGGCCGATGCCGCCATAAACGACCAGCTCGTTGGGGTTTTCGGCAACCTCGGGGTCGAGATTGTTCATCAGCATGCGCAGCGGCGCTTCGGTGGTCCAATAGCGGGCGTTGAGCTTGTCGCCGCGTGGCGCACGCACTTCACGGATGTTGTGGCGGGGATTGGTCATCATTGTCCCTTTCGAGTAAGGCGGCGCGCGTCAGCGCCCGGCCCAGTCAATGGCGGTTTCGAGAATCTGTTTCAGCGTGGTGCGGATCGGTGCCGCAAACCCGGCATCATAAGGTACCGGCCAATTGTCCGGCTCACCCTTTTCCTCGGGCTCGCGCATGTAGCCGCGGTTAGAGAGCTCCATCTGCAAGGCGTGGACACCCTGTTGCGGCTGGCCAAAATGGCGTGTGATCCAGCCGCCCTTGAAGCGGCCGTTGACGACAGAGGTTTCGCCGGTTTCGGCCATGATCTGGCTGACCATTGCCTGCAGATTCGGATCAGCGCTCTTGCCGTCATTGGTGCCGAGGTTGAACACCGGCAGCGTGCCTTCGAACAGGCGCGGCAGCACCGAGCGGATCGAGTGGCAGTCATAGAGGACGATCTTGTCGTGCAGGCCTCGCAGTCTGTCGATCTCGGCCTGCAGAGCGGTATGATAAGGCACGAAGAATTTTTCGCGACGCTCGTCGACCTCCGACGGTCCCGGCTCTTCGCCTTCGCGGTAGAGCGGATCGCCGTCGAAGGTTTCTGTCGGGCACAGGCCGGTGGTCGCCTGGCCGGGATAGAGCGAAGCGCCCGAGGGATCGCGGTTGACGTCGATGACGGTGCGCGAGATCGCGGTGTGGACGACGGTGGCGCCGAGGCTGCCGGCGAAGTCATAGAGATTGTCAATCCACCAGTCACAATCGCGGCGGCCGAGCCAGGGCGAGACCAGCCGGTTTTCGAGGCCGGCAAGGTCGATGCCGGTGTGCGGGATCGACACCAGCAGCGGTGCTGTGCCTTGGCTAACGGTGAGCCAGGGTGTGGCGGCCATCACGCCGCTCCCGAAATCGACGGCAGCGCCACCGCGCCGGCAGCCCTGACGGTCGCGCCACTGCGTACCATGGCGATTGCCTTTTCCATGTCGGGGTGGAAATGCCGGTCGTTGTCGAGATGCGGCACTTCGGCCCGGACCAGTTTGCGCACTGCCTCCAGCGCATCGCTCGAGGCCAGCGGCTGGTGGAAATCGCAGCCTTGCGCCGCGGCCAGCAATTCAATGCCGATCACCGCCGTGGCATTTTCCACCATGCCGATCAGCCGTCGCGCACCATGCGCGGCCATCGAAACGTGGTCTTCCTGGTTGGCCGAGGTCGGAATGGAATCGACGCTGGCCGGGTAGGCCTTCTGCTTGTTTTCCGAGACAAGGGCCGCCGCCGTCACCTGCGGGATCATGAAGCCGGAGTTGAGGCCGGGCTTGGGCGTCAGGAAGGCCGGCATGCCCGACAGCGCCGGATCGACCAGCATTGCAATGCGGCGTTCCGACAGCGAGCCGATCTCGCAGACGGCAAGCGCGATCATGTCGGCGGCGAAGGCCACCGGCTCGGCGTGGAAATTGCCGCCGGAGAGCGCGGTATCGTCCTCTGCGAAGATCAGCGGATTGTCGGTGACGCCATTGGCCTCGGTGCCGAGTGTATCGGCCGCCTGGCGCAGCACGGTGAGTGCCGCGCCCATGACCTGTGGCTGGCAGCGCAGGCAATAGGGATCCTGTACGCGCTCATCGCCGACACGGTGCGATTCGCGGATGGCGCTGCCGGCCATCAGATTGCGCAGTGCGTCCGCCGTCTCGATCTGGCCGGGATGCTTTCTCAGCACATGGATACGCGGATCGAACGGGGCGTCGGAACCCTTTGCCGCGTCGGTCGACAAGGCGCCGGCGACCAGCGCCGATTGGTAGAGCACTTCGGCCTCGAACAGGGCGGCAAGCGCATAGGCGGTGGAAAACTGCGTGCCGTTGAGCAGCGCCAGACCTTCCTTGGCGCCCAATGTCACTGGCTCGAGGCCATGCGAGACAAAAGCGACCTTGGCCGGGAAACGGCCATGTGGCGTAAAACATTCGCCGACGCCGATCATCACCGCCGTCATGTGCGACAGCGGCGCAAGGTCGCCGGACGCGCCGACCGAACCTTGTGCCGGCACGACGGGGATGACGTCGTTGGCGAGCATCGCTTCCAGCAGTTCGATGGTTTCGGGCCGGACGCCGGACGCACCCTGCGCCAGGCTGGCAAGCTTCAGCGCCATCATCAGGCGGGCAATTGCAACCGGCATCGGCTCGCCGACACCGGCGGCGTGCGACAGAACGATGTTGCGCTGCAAGGTCTCGAGATCGCCAGCCGGGATGCGCACACTGGCCAGTTTGCCGAAGCCGGTGTTGATGCCGTAGACCGGCTCACCCTTGGCAACGATCCTGGCAACGGCCTCGGCGCTCGCCTTGATCTTCGGGCGGCAGGCATCATCCAGCTTCGGCACGGCGCCACGGTAGATGGCGCGCCAGTCGGCCAGCGTCGCATTGCCGGGCTTCAAGGTCAGTTCGGTCATTGTCCTCTCCAAATGCGGGCATGGAGCGGGTTGAAGCCCATGCGGTAAACGAGTTCGGCGGGACGCTCGATGTCCCAGATCGCCAGATCGGCGGATTTTCCGGCTTCCAGCGTGCCGGCCTTGTCGAGAAGGCCAAGCGCTCGCGCGGCCTCGCGGGTGACGCCGGCGAGGCATTCATCGACGGTCAGGCCAAAGAGCGTCGCAGCCATATTCATGGTGAGCAACAGCGAGGTGAGCGGCGAAGTGCCGGGATTGCTGTCCGTTGCCACCGCCATCTTGACGCCATGGCGGCGGAACAAGTCGACAGGCGGCTTCTTCGTTTCGCGGATGAAGTAATAGGCGCCGGGCAGGATGGTCGCCACCGTGCCGGACTTCGCCATCGCGGCAGCGCCCGCCTCGTCCGTATATTCGAGATGGTCGGCGGAAAGCGCGCCATAGCTGGCGGCAAGCGCTGCCCCGTGCAGGTTGGACAGTTGGTCGGCGTGAAGCTTGACCGGCAGGCCCAGGGCCTTGGCGGCATCGAAAACACGCGCCATCTGCTCAGGTGAGAACGCTATGCCTTCGCAAAAACCGTCGACCGCATCGGCCAGTGCCTCGGCGGCAACCGCCGGGAGAATCTCCTTGGCGACCAGATCGATAAAAGCGTCCTTGTCACCCTTCGCCTCGGGCGGCAGTGCGTGTGCGGCGAGGCACGTCGTGCGGACGGTGACGGGACGCTCATTGGCCAGCCGGCGGCCGGCGCGCAGAGACTTCTTCTCATTGTCGAGATCGAGGCCGTAGCCCGACTTGACCTCGACCGTCGTGACGCCTTCGGCCATCAGCGCATCGAGACGCGGCAGCGTCTGGGCAACGAGTTCATCCTCGCTGGCTGCGCGCAGCGACTTGACCGAGGAAACAATACCGCCGCCGGCCCTGGCGACCTCTTCATAGGTGGCGCCGGCCAGCCGCATCTCGAATTCGTTGGCGCGGTTGCCGGCATAGACAAGATGGGTGTGGCAATCGATCAGGCCGGGCGTGATCCAGCGGCCCTCGCAATCGATCGTCTCGGCGCCCTGCCCTGCCGAAGCCGGCATGTCCGCTTCGGCGCCGGCATAGACGATAAGCCCGTCGCGGGCAGCAACGGCACCCTTCTCGACGACGCCGAGGCCAGCCACACCGTCGGCCATGGTCGCCAATCGCGCATTGCGCCACAGACGAAAGCCGCTCTTCCCGTTTGCTCCAACCATCATCTTTTCCATTTGAAAGGATGACGATTATGTATATACATATTGAAACGCGACGCAAGTGGTATCGTCGCTCGGGCATGCAGATTTGGAGGCGGACGTGACGGCGATCTTTGCGGAACAGGCGCTGCTGCCCGAGGGCTGGCAAGGCAATGTCAGGATCGCGCTGGATGGAGGCCGTATCGCCAGCGTCGATGCGGGAACCACTCCGCAGGCCGGCGACGAGCGCCACGCCGTTCTTGTGCCCGGCATGCCCAATCTGCACAGCCACGCCTTCCAGCGCGGCATGGCCGGGCTTGCCGAGCTTCGTGGCCCCTCCGCCGACAGTTTCTGGAGCTGGCGCGAGGTGATGTACCGTTTCGCTCTATCGATGACCCCCGATCAGGTCGAGGCGGTTGCCGCGCAGCTCTATGTCGAGATGCTGGAAGCCGGTTTCTCCCGCGTCGGTGAATTCCACTATTTGCATCACGACCGCGATGGAGCCCCCTACGCCAATCTTGCCGAGATGGCTGAGCGGATCGCCGCCGCCGCCGCCGAAACGGGTATCGGCCTGACGCTGCTGCCGGTGTTTTACGCGCACTCCTCATTCGGCGGCGCCGCGCCGAACGAAGGCCAAAGGCGATTCATCAACGATGTGAATCGGTTCTCCAAGCTTGTTGAGAAGAGCCGCGAATCGGTTCGTGCGTTGAATCAAGCTGTCGTCGGCGTCGCCCCGCACAGCCTGCGCGCCGCGACGCCGGAGGAACTGACCCAAATTGCCGCTTTGGCGCCGAACGGGCCAATCCACATCCACGTCGCCGAACAGGTGAAGGAAGTCGAGGACTGCCTTGCCTGGTCCGGCGCGCGGCCGGTGGAATTTCTGCTTGGCGCTGCCGATGTCGACCAGCGCTGGTGCCTGATCCACGCCACCCATATGACCGACGCCGAAACCATCGGCATGGCCAAGAGCGGTGCCATCGCCGGCTTGTGCCCGATCACAGAGGCCAATCTCGGCGACGGCACGTTTGCCGCGCCATTATTCGCCGAGCATGGCGGCCGCTTCGGAATCGGCTCTGATTCCAATGTGCTGATCGGCCTGCCCGACGAATTGCGCCAGCTCGAATATTCGCAGCGCCTCGCCCACCGCGCCCGCAATGTGCTGGCGGTTGCCGGCGGCTCGACCGGGCGGGCGCTGTTCGACGCAGCACTTGACGGCGGCAGCGTCGCGCTCGGCGCCGGCAGCTCACAGATCGCCGTTGGCGCTGCCGCCGATGTCGTCTCGCTCGATGCCACGACCCCCTCGCTGGCCGGCAAGACCGGCGACGCGATCCTCGACGCCTGGATCTTCGCCAATGGCAGCAAGGTCGACTGCGTCTGGGTGCATGGGCAAAAACAGGTCAGCGGCGGCCGGCATGCCAGGCGCGAAGCCATCGCAGAGCGGTTTCGCACTGTGATGACGGCGCTGTCGGCATGAGCACGGTCGAGACAGTTGATGCCGACAGCGGCGGCTCGCTGCATCAGCGCATCCTGTCCGACATCAGCGAAAAGATCCTGTCCGGCGCCTGGGCGCCTGGCCATCGCATTCCATTCGAGTACGAGCTGACGACCGAGTACAATTGCTCGCGCATGACGGTGAACAAGGCCCTGTCGCAGCTGGCCAAGGCCGGGCTGATCGAACGCCGCCGCCGCTCAGGCAGCTTTGTCCGCCAGCCGCAGTCGCAGGCAGCGGTGCTGGAACTTCATGACATCAGGATCGAGGTCGAAGCACTTGGCCTGCTTTATCGGTATGAGCGGCTGGAGCGCGTGAAGCGGCGCAGCAACGCGGACGACAGAGCGCTGCTCGGGCTGTCCGCCGCAGGGTCATTGCTATGGCTGGAAGGTCTGCATTTTGCCGGCGAGCGGCCATTCGCACTCGAGCAGCGGCTGATCAATCTTTCGGCGGTTCCGGAAGCCGGAGACGAAGAGTTCAGGGAAATCGCTGCCGGGCCTTGGCTGATCGGCCGTGTGCCGTGGAGCGAGGCCGAGCACCGGATCCGTGCCATGGCCGCCGATGAGATTGTTGCGGACGCGCTCGACATCGATCCCGGCGCGCCCTGCCTGGTGGTCGAGCGCCGCACCTGGAGCGCGGAACACCCGGTCACCCATGTCCGGTTTGTCTATCCGGCGGAAAGCCACACGCTGGTGGCAAGGTTCACGCCGTCGCAGGGGTGAGCGCCTCTTCACCCTCCCCCTAGTGGGGAGGGTCGGCGAGCCGACGTTGCGAAGCAAGGTTGGCGAAACGGGGTTGGGGGGGCGGCGCCGACCCCCACCCCGCTGCTCCGCAGCGACCCTCCCCACAAGGGGGAGGGTAAAAGCTTAGATCGCCGCCGTCACAATAATCTCGACCAGATATTCCGGGCCGGCGAGCTTGGCTTCGCCGGTGGCGCGGGCTGGGGTGTGGCCCTGCGGCACCCATTTGTCCCATTCCGAATTCATCTCGGCGAACGTGCCCATGTCGGCCAGCCAGATGATCGCCTGAACGATCTTGGTCTTGTCGGTGCCGGCCTTGGCCAGCAATTCGTCGATGGCCGACAGGATATCGCGGGTCTGCGAGGCGACGTTGCCGCTGGGCTGGCCGACCTGGCCGGCCAGATAGACGGTGTTGCCGTGGATGACGATCTGGCTCATGCGCGGGCCAACATCGATGCGACGAATGCTCATGGGAGGTTCCTTCCTGTTATGGGTGGCGACTGTTTAGAGTTGGCGTGGGCTTCGGGCAAGGCCGCCGGGGCCAAATCCCCTTGGACCAGTGCGCAAGAGACTCACGGCAAGTTGAGCCGCCGGTCGCAATTCCGCCCGATTGGCTTGTTGACTAATGTAATAACATCACATATCCAATCGACCCCTGCCCGCAGCCGGGTTTCGCTGCTCCACGGAACGACATGACCCAGACCTGCCTGACATTCCGTGACCTGACGCTGGGCTACAGCAGCCACCCGGCGATCCATCATCTCGACGGCACGATCCGCAAGGGGTCGCTGACGGCCGTGGTCGGCGCCAACGGTTCCGGCAAGTCGACGCTGATGAAGGGTATTGTCGGGGTGCTGAAGCCGATGGCCGGCGAGGTTGTTCGCGCACCCGGCGTGCGCGCCGCCTATCTGCCGCAGCAATCGGAACTTGATCGCTCCTTCCCGGCGCGCGTCGTCGATCTGGTCTCGCTCGGCCTGTGGCCGAAACGCGGCATGCTCGGCCGCTATACCAAGGAAGATCGCGAGTCCGTCAGCCAAGCGTTGATGGCGGTAGGCCTTGGCGGCTTCGAGAAGCGCCCGATCGACACGCTGTCCGGCGGCCAGCTGCAACGCACATTGTTTGCCCGCGTGCTGTTGCAGGATGCCGACCTGATCCTGCTCGACGAACCGTTCAACGCCGTCGACGCCAAGACAGTCGGCGACTTGATTGCGCTCATCAAGCGCTGGCACGGCGAGGAACGCACCATCATGGTTGTCGTCCACGATCTCGATCTCGTGCGGCAGAATTTTCCGGAGACACTGCTTTTGGCCCGCCAGCCGATCGCCTGGGGCGAAACCAGGGAAACGCTGAAGCCGGAAAACCTGTTGCGCGCCCGCCGTTTTCACGAAGCCTGGGAAGAAAACGCGCCCTGGTGCGAACCGGACGAGCATGCTCATGCCCATGGGCACGATCATCATGGCCACGATCACGACCATCATCACGGCGCCGGCCCGAGGGCTGCCTGATGGACACGCTCTACGGTCTTTTCATCGCACCCTTCGCCGATTTCGGCTTCATGCAGCGGGCGCTGTTCGGCTCGCTGATGCTGTCGCTCGGCGCCTGCCCTATCGGCGTCTTCTTGATGCTGCGGCGTATGAGCTTGTCGGGTGACGCCATGGCGCATGCCATCCTGCCCGGGGCGGCCGCCGGCTTCCTGTTCTACGGGCTGGAAATCCTGCCGATGACCATTGGCGGGCTGGTTGCCGGCATCATCGTCGCGCTCGGCGCCGGTGCCGTATCGCGCTTCACCATCCAGCGCGAGGACGCCTCGATGGCGGCCTTCTATCTGATTTCGCTCGCCATCGGCGTGCTGATGGTGTCGATCCGCGGTTCTAGCGTCGATCTCATGCATGTGCTGTTCGGCACGGTGCTGGCGCTCAACAATGAGGCGCTGATCCTGATTGGCGGCATCGTCGCGGTGACACTGGTCAGCCTCGCCATCTTCTGGCGGGCGCTGGTCGCCGAATGCCTCGATCCGCTGTTCCTGCGTTCGGTCAGCAAGATGGGCAGCCCGGTGCATTTCATCTTCCTCGGCCTCGTCGTGCTCAACCTCGTCGGCGGTTTCCAGGCGCTCGGCACGCTGCTTTCGGTCGGATTGATGATGCTGCCGGCCGCCTCCGCCCGCTTCTGGACGGTGCGCGTCGAACCGATGTGCGTGCTGGCCGTGCTGATCGGCTTTGCCTCCTGCATCGCCGGGCTGCTTTTGTCTTATCACGCCTCGCTGCCATCCGGTCCGGCCATCATCCTGTCGGCCGGCGTCGTGTACTTCGCCTCGATCCTGTTCGGTACGCGCGGCATTCTGCGCGCCCGCATCGTCCATCACCGTCACAGAACGGCCTGACCCACCCTCGTCCCTAAAGGAGACCCGTCCATGCTGAAATCCATCCGTGCCGCCCTGGCGATGAGCGTTATAACATTAACCGCCTTTGGCGCGTCGGCGGCCTTCGCGGCACCGCTGAAAGTGGTCGCCAGCTTCACCGTCATCGCCGATTTCGCCAAAAATGTCGGCGGCGACCGTGTCGACATCATCACCATCGTCGGGCCGGATGGTGATGCCCATGTCTATGAGCCGAGCCCGGCCGACGCGGTCGCCATGGCCAAGGCCGATATCGTGCTGGTCAACGGCCTGCATTTTGAGGGTTTCCTGCAACGGCTGGTCGATGCCAGCGCCACCAAGGCCTCGATCATCACCTTGACCAAGGGCGTGACGCCGATCGACTTCAAGCCTGAATTCGCCGACGCGGACGCGGCCGAAGGTGCCGGCACCGGCGGCGGCAAGACGGTCACCGATCCGCACGCCTTCCAGTCGATCGCCAATGCCAGGATCTATGTGAAGAACATCGCCGAGGCATTCTGCGCGGCCGACAGCGACGGTTGCGTCTCCTACCAGACCAATGCCGCCGCCTACACCAAGAAGCTCGATGCGCTGGAAGGTGAAGTGAAGGCGGCGATCCAGTCGATCCCCGAGGCCAAGCGTGTCGTCATCACCTCGCATGACGCGTTCGGCTATTTCGAGCACGAATACGGCCTGACCTTCCTCGCCCCGCAAGGCATCTCGACCGATTCCGAACCATCGGCCGCCGACGTCGCCAAGCTGGTCGAGCAGGTGAAGCAGGACAAGGCCGCCGCGATCTTCGTCGAAAACATCACCAACCCGCGCCTGATCGAGCAGATCGCCAGCGAGACCGGCATCAAGGTGGGCGGCACGCTCTATTCGGATGCGCTGTCGCTGCCCGATGGCCCCGGCTCGACCTATATCGACATGATGCACAACAACATCCGCCAGATCAAAGGCGCGATCCTCGGCAGCTGATCGACATCGCTCATCCGGCCGGAGCCGCGACAGCCCGGCCGGATTCTACCAGACGGCAGTTGCCGGTTGCGTCCGGGAGTGGCAAGACTCTTGTCAAACCAAATTGCGAGGATGCTGCCATGGAATACCGCGAAATCAGCGACGACTATTCGGTCTCTGGCCAGATCCAGCCGGAAGACGTCGCCGCCATCAAGGAAGCCGGCTTCAAGAGCGTCATCTGCAACCGGCCGGATGACGAACAGCCCGGCCAGCCTTCGGCAGATACAGTCAAGGCGGCGGTCGAAGCCGCCGGCCTCGCCTTCCGCTACATTCCGGTGATCAGCGGCCAGGTCACCGCCGAGAATGTCGAGGACCAGGCCGAGGCGCTGAACGAGTTGGAAGGCCCGGTGTTCGCCTATTGCCGCTCCGGCGCCCGTTGCACAAATCTATATGGGCTGATCCAGCAGTCCAAGGGCTGAAAATCGTCCAGCGCAAGCTGTGCTGAGATTCAGGTCAGGCCGAGTCGAAAATGATGGCTTCCGAGAACCGGAGCGGAGCGTACCTAAAGTACGTGAGCACCGTTCTACTGCGACGCAGTAGAACGGTGTAGCGCAGGAAGCCGGCATTTGCAGGCCGGCCGGACTGAATATCAACACACCTTAAATCGGCAGCGCGCCGGTTTCCTTGAGCGTCTCCAGTACAATCGCCGTCTTCACATGCTGCACCGATTCATGTGGCAGGAGCACGCCGTTGACGAACTCCGACAGTGATTTGAGATCGGGCGTCACCACCTTCAGGATGTAATCCATCTCACCGGTCAGCGCGTGCGCCTCTTGCACCTCGGGCAGCCGCGCCACCAGTTCGCCGAAGCGCCGGGCATTGTCGCGGTTGTGGGTGGCCAAGGTGACCGAGATGACATTGACCAGCGAGAAGCCGAGCTTGTCGCGGTCGAGCACCGCCCGGTAGCCCTTGATGTAGCCGTCCTCTTCGAGCCGCTGGCGGCGGCGCGAGCATTGCGATGCCGACAGGTTCACCCGCTCCGAGAGATCGTTGTTGGTGAGCCGCGCATCGCCCTGCAGGAGCGCCATTATCTTGCGGTCAAACTGGTCAATGCGCGTCTCATCCATGGCTTTGTCTCTCATCATGCATGTTTCGCGCATGACATCATCATTTCAAGCGTTTGAATGCAAGCACCATGCACCGGCTCCGCGCTATGCTGACGTGGGATGGCCGTTTCAGGCCAAGCCAGCTTTTGGAGGAATATCATGGGTCCCTTCCCGCACGACGCCCCGCCCGCCACGATCAGCAAGGACAACCCCGCCGGCACCGATGGTTTCGAGTTCGTCGAATTCGCGCATCCGGAGCCGCAGAAGCTGGCCGAACTGTTCACCCGCATGGGGTATGTGGCAGTGGCCAAGCATCGCACCAAGGACATCACCGTCTGGCGCCAGGGCGACATCAACTATGTCGTCAATGCCGAGCCGGACTCGCATGCGATGAAGTTCGCCGACAAGCACGGCCCGTGTGCGGCCTCGATGGCCTGGCGGGTGGTCGATGCCAAGCATGCGTTCGACCACGCCGTCTCGAAGGGCGCGACGCCTTACGAAGGCGACGACAAGGCGCTAGACGTGCCAGCGATCGTCGGCATCGGTGGCTCGCTGCTTTATTTCATCGATACCTATGGCAAGAAGGGCTCGGCCTACGATGCCGAGTTCGAGTGGATCGGCGCGCGCGATCCGCAGCCGCAAGGCGTCGGCTTCTATTTCCTCGACCACCTGACCCACAATGTCTATCGCGGCCAGATGGACAAATGGTGGGATTTCTACCGCAATCTGTTTGGCTTCAAGCAGATCCATTTCTTCGACATCGACGGCAAGATCACCGGCCTGGTCAGCCGCGCCATCACCTCGCCCTGCGGCAAAATCCGCATTCCGCTCAACGAATCCAAGGACGAGACCAGCCAGATCGCCGAGTACCTGAAGAAGTACAATGGCGAAGGCATCCAGCACATCGCTGTCGGCACCGACGAGATCTACGCCGCCACCGACAAGCTAGCCGACAACGGGCTGAAGTTCATGCCCGGCCCGCCGGAGACCTATTACGACATGTCGTACGACCGGGTGAACGGGCATGACGAGCCGATCGAGCGGATGAAGAAGCACGGCATCCTGATCGACGGCGAAGGCGTGGTCGATGGCGGCATGACCAAGATCCTGCTGCAGATCTTCTCGAAAACCGTGATCGGCCCGATCTTCTTCGAATTCATCCAGAGGAAGGGCGACGAAGGCTTTGGCGAAGGCAATTTCCGCGCGCTGTTCGAATCGATCGAGCAAGACCAGATCAAGCGCGGCGTGATCAAGGTGGACGGCAAGGCCGCCTGAAGCCAAACAAGTCGCTTACGGCTCGACCGGTTATGACGTATTTTGGGTTATAACAGGTCCCTGCCATGAACATATCCATCTCGGAAGCCAAAGCCAAATTATCGGAACTCGTCAGGCGTGCGGAGGCCGGTGAGGATATTGCGCTCACGCGCGATGGGAAAATTGTTGCAAGGCTCGTGCCGCCGGCCACGAAAGGCTTTTTGCCCCGCATTGGTGCCTTAAAAGGTAGCGTCAGTATCGCGGAAAATTTTGACGACCTCGGCCCTGAGTGGGCTGAATATCAGAAATGATGGCTCACAATCCCAGCCCCTCGACCTCCGCCTTCCTCAGCTTAATGTCATAATCGAGCAGGAACTCGTCGAGTTGCGGCGGCGCCACCGAGGTGCCGGACAGCATGGCGTGCACCTGGCCGCGATGGTGGATGTCGTGCAGGAAGACATGGGCGAGGATGTCGCCGATCTTTTCGGGGATCATGCCATCCTCGCGCCGATCGGTGATGACACGGCGATCGAGATCGGTCTCGGACAAGCCATTGCAGAAGGTGATCAGCCGGCGGTCGGCAACGACCTGAGCGGCAAACAGCGCCTCCGGCTCATCGAACGGCACGTAATTGTCATAGGCGGCAGCACCGACGCCGCCCTCTTCGAGAAAATCGAGATAGAGAAGGTCGACCGCGAGGATGTGGTTGAGCGTTGCCTTGATCGAAGGGAAGAAGCTGGTGCGTTCGGCTTCGAACTCACCCGGCTCGAGCGCCAGCACGGCACGATAGAGCCGGTCATTCGACCAGAGATTGTTGCCGGCCATGCGGCGCAGATGATCCAGCAGGGTCATAAATTCATCCCCCTGATCGCACCAGATGCAAGCCTGTTGCCATAATCGCGAATCCGGCGAGAACGATCAGCAGCAACCCGTTCATGCGCCGGCGCATGGCTTGCGTTTCCTCGTCCCGGGCGACTTTCATGTTGGTGATGGTGTGGAACATCATCGCCTTGCGCGGAAAGCCACTGCGGTTGGTCAGATCCGGCGAGCGCACCTCGATGCGATAGCTCAACCGGATGGCCAGGATGAAGACTGCCAGAATCCCAAGCGCCCAGACACCGGCCAGAAGATAGAACACTTCCCCCGTCATTCCATCATCCCCTGCTATCCCTGGTATTTCTCGACCTTCTGCTCGATGGCGCCGAAGATCGAATGGCCCGCTCTGTCCTTCATCTCGATGCGCACCGTGTCGCCGAAGCGCAGGAACGGCGTTATGGGCTCGCCCGATTCAATGGTCTCGATCATGCGCAGTTCGGCGATGCAGGAATAGCCGGCGCCGCCAGCCGAGACCGGCTTGCCCGGCCCGCCGTCGAGCTTGTTGGAAACGGTGCCCGAGCCGATGATGGTGCCAGCAGCCAGCGGCCTTGTCCTGGCGGCGTGAACGATCAGCGCCGGAAAATCGAAGGTCATGTCGACACCGGCATTGGCGCGGCCGAAGGGCTTGCCATTGAGATCGGCAAGCAGCGGCAGGCTAACCTTGCCGCCATCCCAGGCCTCGCCCAGTTCATCCGGCGTCACCGCGACAGGTGAAAAGGCCGAGGACGGTTTCGACTGGAAGAAGCCAAAACCCTTGGCCAGCTCCGGCCCGGTCAGCGCACGCAGCGTGACATCATTGACCAGCATGACCAGCCGGATCGCGGCGCGGGCCCCATCGAGGCTCGCGCCCATCGGCACGTCGTCGACGATGACGGTGACTTCGCCCTCCATGTCGATGCCGAAGGCCTCGTCAGCCATGCGGATCGGATCGCGCGGCGCAATGAAGGAGTCCGAGCCGCCCTGATAGATCAGCGGATCGGTCCAGAAGCTCGCCGGCATCTCGACGCCACGTGCTTTCCGCACCAGCTCGACATGGTTCACATAGGCCGACCCGTCAGCCCATTGATAGGCGCGCGGCAACGGCGAATGCGCATCGTGCTCGTGAAAACGAGCCGACGGCATCGCATTGTTCTCAAGCGATTCCGCTATTGTGCCGAGATGTGGCGAGACCCTGCGCCAGTCGTCGAGTGCCGCCTGCAGCGTGCGCGCCAGGAACGAGGCATCGGTGTACTGCGTCAGGTCGCGCGAGACGACAACGAGTTTTCCGTCGCGCGTCCCGTCCTTCAATGTGGCAAGCTTCATGCGGTTCCCTCTCCTTGTGCAGCTTTCCTGCTGCTTAACTCCACAACAAGGCCGTCGCGGGCGATCGTCAAGTCGCCGGCCCATGTTTTCCTGACAGCAGCGATCCAATCCGCCTCGCCGATCTCGGCATCGTCGGCGGGAATGAGGTGGTTGAGCACCAGCCTCTTCGCCCCGGCGTCGCTGGCGATGCGTCCCGCTTCTTCGGCAAAGCTGTGGCTGGCGAGCAGATGTTCTCTGAGCCGTGCGCCATTGCCGGTCCTGGCAACCAGCCGCTCGATGCCTTCCTCCAGCATGGCTTCGTGGACGAGAAGGTCAGCACCTTCCGCGAAGTCGGCGAGCGGTGGAAAGAAAGCCGTGTCGGCGGAAAACACCACGCTTTTCCCGCCATGCTCGAAGCGCAGGGCAAAGCAGTCGGTCACCGGTGGATGGTCGACACGCAGCGCCGTCACTTTCAGGCCAGCTTGTTCGACCACCTGCCCCTCGCCGAATTCGCTGATCGAAACCAGTTCGCGAATATCGGGCCGACCCTCGTCAACGATGCGTATCTCGATATCGAATTCCATCGCCTGGCAGAAGCGCCGCCAGTAATGGCCGGTGCCGGCGGGCCCGAAGACGTTGACCGGTGTCGCCAGTCCCGCTGTCCAGGCGGTGTGGATCAGCGGCCCCAGTTCCAGCACATGGTCGGAATGCAAATGCGTGATGAAGATCAGGTCGAGCGCCTTCAGGCTGATCCCGGCGTCGACCAGACCGCGGGTCACGCCAAGCCCGCAGTCTACGACGATGGTTCGTCCGCCAAGTTCCAGCAGCGACGAGCTTGGCCAGGGCCCACCTGGCCGCAACGCCGGGCCGCCTTTCGACCCGAGCAGCACCAACCGATCCGGCATTGGCTTGCCGCTCAAGACCAGTCGCCCTCCGGTGTGCCGTTAAAGCGTTTCTTCAGGTCAGCCCAGCAGTCGATGTAATTGTCCTGTCTTGTTTCCAGTTCGGCGCCGTAGCGGGTCAGCATCTGCGGGAAACGGGTCTCGAACATGAAGGCCATGGTGTTGTCGAGCTTGACCGGTTTTAGCCCCGCGCGCGAGGCCTTTTCGAAGCCAGGCGCATCCGGACCATGGGCCAGCATCAGATTGTGCAGGCTGATGCCGCCGGGCACAAAGCCTTCTTCCTTGGCATCGTACTGGCCGTGGATCAGGCCCATGAACTCGCTCATGATGTTGCGGTGATACCAGGGCGGCCGGAACGTATCTTCCGCTACCAGCCAGCGCGGCGGGAAGATGACGAAGTCGATATTGGCGGTGCCCTCTTCGCCACTCGGCGCGGTCAGCACGGTGAAGATCGACGGATCGGGATGGTCGAACAGCAATGCGCCGACCGGCGAAAACGTTGCCAGATCATATTTGTAGGGGGCGTAATTGCCATGCCAGGCAACAACGTCGAGCGGCGAATGGCCGATCTCGGTGACATGGAAATTGCCGCACCATTTGACGATCAGCCGGCACGGCGTTTCCTTCTCCTCGAACCAGGCGCAAGGCGTCTTGAAGTCGCGCGGGTTGGCCAGACAATTGGCGCCGATCGGGCCGCGATCAGGCAAGGTCAGCTTGGCGCCGTAGTTTTCGCAGACATAGCCGCGCACTTCCTTGTCAACCAACTCGACCTTGAAGACGAGGCCGCGCGGCAAAACGGCGATTTCGGCGGGCCGAAGCTCGATGACGCCCATCTCCGTCACCAGACGCAGGGCGCCGACCTGCGGGACGACCAGCAACTCGCCGTCCGCATTGAAGAAATGGTCGTCGACCATCGATGTGTTGGCGACATAGACATGGGCTGCCATACCGGTCTGTCCGAGCACGTCGCCAGCCGTGGTGATCGAGCGCATGCCGGCAACAAAGTCGGTCGGCTCTTTCGGCATCGGCACCGGATTCCAGCGATACTGGCCAAGCGCCAATTCATGATCGCCGACATTGGGCGCGGTCTTCCACAAGGGATAGGCCGCTGGTTTGAAACGCCCGGTGTGCTTGACGCTCGGCCGGATGCGATAGAGCCAGGAGCGCTCATTGGTGCCGCGCGGCGCGGTGAAGGGCGAGCCAGAAAGCTGCTCGGCATAGAGACCGTAGGCCGGCCGCTGCGGCGAGTTCCGTCCCTGCGGCAGCGAGCCGGGCAAGGTTTCGGTCTCAAAATCGTTGCCGAAGCCCGGCATGTAAGAAAAGGCCATCCGATCCTCCCTTATCCCGGCTCCAAGCTTCACGAAGTGTGGCCCGCCGATGATATTGACCAAACTGGTTTCATTTGTAACCATTGAAAATGTAACTATCAACGGCTACGGCGCGCGTCATGGAACCCGAAATCCTCGAACTGGAAAGTTTCCTGCCCTACCGCCTCTACCGGCTGGCCGATGCCGTCAGCCGCGAATTCTCCAGGATCTACCGGGATCGCCACGGGCTGACCCGACCGGAGTGGCGCACGCTTTCAGGCCTCGGGCAGCGCGGCACGATGACGGCGACAGAGCTCGGCGAACAGTCGGCCATGCACAAGACCAAGGTGTCGCGTGCCGTGGCCGAGCTTGAACGGCGGCGCTGGCTGACGCGCACGGCTGACGATAATGATCGCCGTGTGGAGCACCTTGCGCTGACCAAGGCTGGGCTTGCCGCCTATCGAGAGATGGTACCGCTGGCGAAAGCGTTTGAAAGGGAGTTGCTGGCTAGGCTCGGTGCGGAGGAACGCGCGGCGATTGTCAGCGGGGTGGGAGCGCTGGAGGCAGGGTTAGACCCTCGTAGAAATCAGATGGCTACGGCGGGAGGCAACGCTCCTAAGCCGTATTAGGCGCGTTCGGCTTCAATGACGTCTCTGACGTGGCTTCGAAATGCTACCGGATCGTCGATGTAGTCCAGGAGTACCTGCGCCTGCGAAGCCGCGTGTCCTCGAACGCTTTCAAACAGCCGTCTTGCCGTTTCAAAGTCACCAGCCAAGCCGGCCGCCACCCCGGCATTGAAAGGTGCCCATTCGCCGTACGCACCAGGCTGCAATTCATTCACGAGGATCGTGGCTGTCGCCTGCACGGAAGGGAACATCGATCGGCGAACCTGATCGATTTCGACTGCCTTCCTGGCCATTTGACCGATCAGGGGTACAAACTGTTCGGGGCTCTGGAATTCGACGAACCCGCCGCCGACGCGCTCAAAGCGATCCAAGGTTAACGTTTGCGGCAGCGAACCCCAAAGCCAGTGAACCGCTACGTTCAGGTAAGTGCCTTTGGACCAAGAGCTGGGCTGAAATTCGACTACACTTAGCCAGAAGCCACGATCAGCGATCCAGACACGTGACTTCCCCTTTCGCCGAAATCCGGCGGGCTGCAATACGATCTTTGCCTGCGAAGCAATGATACGTCCGTGCTCGTTTTCTGCCATCTCGGGTCCCCACGTGAAGCCAGTGGGCTCGACCCTACCAGTCCATCACCACCTTGCCCGAACTGCCGCTTCTCATCGCATCGAAACCCGTCTGGAAATCGTCGATGCCAATCCGATGCGTGATCAACCCACTCACATCGAGCGGGCCCTGCACCAGCGCGATCATCTTGTACCAGGTCTCGAACATCTCGCGGCCATAGATGCCCTTGAGATGCAGCATTTTGAAGATGACCTTGTTCCAGTCGATCTCGAAGCCGGTCGGCGCGATGCCGAGAATGGCGATCTTGCCGCCATTGTTCATGGTGTCGATCATGTCGCGGAAGGCGGGGGCGGCGCCCGACATTTCGAGGCCGACGTCAAAACCTTCGGTCATGCCGAGCGCAGGCATCACCTCGCGCAGCTTTTCCTTCGAGGCGTCGACGACATGCTGGACGCCGAGCTTTTTCGCCAGCGCCAGCCGCACCGGGTTGATGTCGGTGATGACGACCTTTCGCGCACCGACGCATTGCGCCACCAGCGCGCCCATGATGCCGATCGGCCCAGCGCCGGTGACCAGCACATCCTCGCCGACCAGATCAAAGGACAGAGCGGTGTGGACGGCGTTGCCCAGGGGATCGAAGATCGCGGCGATCTCGTCCGGCACGTCGTCGGGGATTGGCACGACATTGTGCTGCGGGATCGCCAGATACTCGCCGAAGGCGCCCGGTCGGTTGACGCCGACGCCAAGCGTGTTGCGGCACAGGTGCCCCCTGCCCGCCCGGCAGTTGCGGCAATGGCCACAGACGATGTGGCCCTCGCCCGAGACGCGCTGGCCGACCTTGTATTCGGTGACCGCAGCGCCGAAATCGGCGACGGTGCCAACGAACTCATGGCCGGTGACCATCGGCACCGGCACAGTCTTCTGCGCCCACTGGTCCCAATTGTAGATGTGCACGTCGGTACCGCAGATCGCCGTCTTCTTGATCTTGATCAGCACATCGTTGGGGCCGATCTCCGGCACCGGCACCTCTTCCATCCAGATGCCCGGTTCGGCCTTGGCCTTCACCAGCGCCTTCATCATGTTCGACATTCTTTTGTCCCTTGAATCTCTTGATCCGGAATCGCTTTTCGGCGCCGGTCGTTCAGGAAATGACGCCCAATTCCCTGCCGACCGCAGCGAATGCCGCCACCGCACGGTCGATATCGGCAATGGAATGCGCCGCCGACATCTGCGTGCGGATACGCGCCTGGCCTTTCGGCACCACCGGGAACGAGAAGCCGATGACATAGATGCCGCGTTTCAGCATGCGCGCCGCCATCTCCTGCGCCAGCGTCGCGTCGCCCAGCATCACCGGGATGATCGGATGGTCGGCCCCGGCCAGCGTGAAGCCGAGCTTACCCATCTCAGACCTGAACCGCGCCGCATTGGTATAGAGGCGTTCGCGCAAGGCGTCGCCATTGCGGATCAGCTCGAACACCTTGATCGAGGCGCCGGCGATCGCCGGCATCAGCGTGTTGGAAAAGAGATAGGGCCGCGAGCGCTGGCGCAGCCAGTCGACCACCTGGCTTTTGCCCGACGTGTAGCCGCCGGAAGCACCACCAAGCGCCTTGCCGAGCGTGCCGGTGATGATGTCCACCCTGCCCTCGACGCCGCAATGCTCGGCCGAGCCACGACCGTTCTTGCCGACGAAGCCGACCGCATGGCTGTCGTCGACCATGACCATGGCATCGTATTTGTCGGCAAGGTCGCAAACGCCTTTCAGGTTGGCGATGATGCCGTCCATCGAGAATACGCCGTCGGTGGCGATCAGCCGGAAACGGCAGTCCCTGGCTTCCTTCAGCCGTGTCTCGAGATCGGCCATGTCGTTGTTGGCGTAGCGGAAGCGCTTGGCCTTCGACAGCCTGACACCGTCGATGATCGAGGCGTGGTTCAGCGCATCCGAAATGATCGCGTCTTCCTCACCAAGCAGCGTCTCGAACAGGCCGCCATTGGCGTCGAAGCACGAGCCATAGAGGATCGTGTCCTCCAGGCCGAGGAAAGAGGAGATCGTCGCCTCGAGCTGTTTGTGTTCCTCCTGCGTGCCGCAGATGAAGCGCACCGACGCCATGCCGTAGCCATAACGGTCGAGCGCCTGGGTGGCCGCCTTTCGCAGGTCGGCGCTGTCGGCGAGGCCGAGATAGTTGTTGGCGCAGAAATTCAGCACCTTCTCGCCGCCGACCTCGATCTGCGCCGACTGCATCGAGGAAATCACCCGCTCGGACTTATAGAGGCCGGCCGATTTGAGCCCGGCAAGCTCGCTGTCGATGTGGGAGAGAAATGTTGCGGTCATGATCAGGCCCTGTTTGACGTGGTCAGACTGTCGTCCCGCCCGCGCAAAAAATCCATCGCAAAAGCGACCGGATCGGGTGGTCGGGCAGCATCAAATCAGACGCCATGGGCATCACCAAGCGACCACTCGGATAACGAACAGTCAAATGCAGGCCGGCGGCGAAAGGAGCCGATAACCATTTCGCGATCTTTCCGCGTCTCCCCCTTGCCGGCCGACCGTCGGTTTCCAGTCCTGTTAACGTTTCCAGTTCAATGGTGCTCATACAGGAATCCGTTGGCGAGAGGGCCGCCCCCGAACATGTCGCAGCAGCAGCCGGTGCATAGCGTTTCAGGCAAGCTTATCCTGCTGATCAAGGCCGGCTATTGGCTGGCGCTGCTGATCATTGCCGCCATGGTGGCGGCCTCCTTCGTCCTGCTGCAGCAGACGATGGCCACGCAGCAGCAGAATAACACCTTGCTCGACATCGTCGGCACGCAGAAGACGCTGTCACAGCGCATCGTCTTCCTTGCCAGCGCAACGGGTGCCGCCTCGCGCGACAAACAGCCGGCGCTGGTCAGCGCGCTCAAACAGGCCACGGCGGAGTTCGAGATCAACTACGATCTGCTGCTCAAGCAGACGGGGGCAGATCCGCAATCGCAAGCCAAGCTCGATCCGAAATCGATCGAGAGCGTGCTTTTCGCCAAACCGTTCCATCTCGACTATTTCTCGGTCGGGCTGATCGCCAATGGCGACCGTCTGATCTCGGCCCTTGAATCACAACTCAACCATGTCGACAATGAAGGCTACAAAGGCGGCGCCGAGCGCGTCAACCTCGATGCCTCGGTCGCCAATGCCACCTTGTCGGGCTATGCAGCCCTTGGCCAGCGTATCAGCGCCGAGGCCGACGAGCGCTCCGAAAAGCTGCTGGCCCTCCACCGCACGCTGTTCTACGCCACACTCGGCGTCATCCTGCTGGTGGCGCTGTTCATCTTCAGGCCGATGTCCAACGCGATCCTGCGCAAGACGCGTGAGCTGGTCGATGCGCGCAATTCCATGGCCTTCATCGCGGTTCATGACGGCCTGACCGGCCTGCACAACCGCACCTTCCTGACCGATCATTTCGAGACGCTGATCAAGGGCGCGCACCGGCGGCGCGAACGCCTGGCTGTCGTCCAGCTCGACCTCGACCGCTTCAAGCAGATCAACGATACGCTCGGCCACGCCGCCGGCGACTATGTCCTGGTGGTGACGGCACAGCGCATGCGCGATTCCTGCCGGGCGTCGGATCTGTGCGCGCGGCTCGGTGGCGACGAATTCGTGATGATCCTCAACGGAGCGGGCAGCACCGAAGACATCAACATGCTCGCACGGCGCATCCTGGCGCATATCAACGAGCCGATCGTCTTCCAGGGCACCACAATTCTGCCGGGCGCCAGCGGAGGCATCGCCGTCTATCCGATCGATGCCGACAATGCGCAGGACCTGCTCGTCCATGCCGATCTGGCACTTTATTCCGCCAAGAAAATGGGCGGCGGCAATTTCTCGTTCTTCTCCGAGGAACTGCGCCGCGAGCTCGACTACCGCAAGCAACTCGAGCATGACATCAAGGTCGCCATCGCCGAGCGGGCATTCCAGGTCTATTTCCAGCCGCAGGTTTCCCTGACCGACGGCACCATCAGCGGCATCGAAGCCCTGGTGCGATGGAACCATCACGAGCGCGGCATGATCTCGCCGGGCGAATTCATTCCGGTCGCCGAGAAATGCGGCTTCATGCCGGAGATCGGCCGCATCGTGATCGGCAAGGCGATCAACGAGGCAGCCGAATGGAACCGTGCCGGGATTGCCTTCGGCCGGCTCGCCGTCAATGTCTCGGGCACCGAACTGCGCGAGCACGATTTCGATGCGTTTCTGTTCGAGACGCTGGAAAAGGCCGGACTGCCGCCGCAGAAACTATCGCTGGAAATCGTCGAATCTGTCATTCTGGACGACGAGAAGACAGGCATCGCGGCAAAGCTGCGTCACATCAGGGCCGCCGGCGTCCATCTGGAACTCGATGATTTCGGCACCGGCTATGCCTCGCTCAGCCACGTCAATCCCAACGAGATCGACCGGCTCAAGATCGACCGGCGCTTCGTCCAGAACATCCACGAGAATGGCGACAATTCGAAGATCGTGCGCGCCATCACCGAGCTTGCTCGCGGCCTCGGCATCTCCATCGTTGCCGAGGGTGCTGAGACCGAGGCCGAACTCGACTCGCTGATGGCGATCGGCTGCGACCAGGTACAGGGCTATTCCATCGCCTTCCCGATGCCGCAGGACACGGCGCTGGAATGGCTGACCGCCCGCATGCCGAAGAAGGCTAAACTGCGGGTCCTGCAGGGCAGCCTGTCTTAGGCAGAATTCAGCCCGGCTTGACAACCAGCTGCCGAAATGGCGGCCTGTCGCGATAACAACCGGATCGTGCGGCTTATGACATTCATTCGGTTTGTCCTGGCGGCCATGTTGATGTCCGCTTGGCCCGCCCATGGGGCGGATCGCACCATCTATCTCACCTTCGACGATGGCCCGCTGAACGGCACCAGCAACATTCTCGACGTGCTGGCGGCAGAACAGGTTCCGGCAACGCTGTTCATGGTCGGCATGCATGCCGAGGCCAGCGCATCCAACAAGGCGCTGGTGCGGCGCGCCAAGGCGATGCCGCTGGTGACGATCGGCAACCACAGCTACAGCCACGCCTACAATCACTACCGGCACTTCTACAGCGATACGGAAGGGGTGGTTGCCGACATGCTCATGGCGAATGCCGTGCTGGGCCTGAAGCCCGCGGTGCATGCGCGCCTGCCGGGGCGCGATGTGTTCCGGCTGCCTTCGATGTCAAAGAACGACAACTCGCTCGGGCAGGCACAAGCCGGCCGCGAGGACCCCGACTACGAGTTCGTGGCGGCTTCCGGCTTCTATCTCTACGGCTGGGACCACGAATGGGTGCACAAGGACAGCGGCGAGCCGGTACAGAGCGTCGATCATCTGGTCAGCGAGATCGATCATCTGTTCGGCTATGGCCGCTTCGCCAAGCCGGGCGAGCTGATCCTCTTGATGCATGACGAGATGTTCCAGGACAGTTTTGACGGCAAGACGCAGCTCACCAACCTGATCACCGCGCTGAAGCTGCGCCACTATGCGTTTGGAGCGATCCAGAGCTATGACTGAGCCCATGGGTCGGCTCTTCTAGCCTTCAACATTGTCCCGCAATGCCGCCAGCACCTGCGCAAACTCCGCCAGACGCTCGTCGGGCAGTCCGGTGCGAAGCCGCTTGTCGAAGACAAGTGCGGCTTGTCGCAATTTCTCGAACAGTGCTTCTCCCGCCTCCGTCAATTCGACCAGATGAACCCGGCGGTTGACGGGATCGCGGCGCCGGGTCAGCAGGCCCTGCGCCTCCATCGCGTTGAGGTGGTGGGTGAGCGTCGCGCCCTGGATGCCGATCATGCTGGCAAGCTCGCGCTGGTTGGCTAGTCCATTCGACTTAACCGACAACAATGTCAGCCAGACCGGCAATGTGCCGCCGGCCTCGACCAGAGCGGCGTCGAAGGCCTGGGCAACGAGCTTGGCGGTGCGGCCGAGATTCATGCCGACTGGCGGGCGTTCAAAGGGCGTCATCGCAAGACACTAGACGGTGTTTTCCACAGATGGAACAGGCCCGCGTTTATACATTGACATCTAACAGTTAGATATCTAACTATTAGAGCACCAGCGGGCGAAAGAGGAGAGCCGGTATGCAATATGTCTACATCGTCGTCATCGGTCTTCATGTCCTGGCAGGCGTATTCTGGGCCGGCACCACGGTCACGCTGGCGCGCGATCCCGAGATCCGGGCCGAGCGTTTCATCCGGCCACAGTTGGGCGCCGCCGGCATGGTTTTCCTGACTGGGGCACTGCTGTGGTATTTCTTCCACGGCGGCTATTTTGGCTCGACAGAGATGGTACTGGCGCTCGGCATTCTGACCGCCTTCGCCGCCGCCGGCGTGCTCGGCGCCATGGTCAGGGCGCCCAGCCGGCAGCTTGCCGGCGCCAATGCGGAAACCGAAACGCAACTGCGCGCGAGAATGGCGACGGGCGAACGCATTGCCGCGCGGCTGCTGGCCATCACGGTGCTGTGCATGGCTGTCGCCAGGATGTTCTGAGCCGCAGCACCACCTCACGAGATCGTACGTTGTCTGGCATCGAGCCAGTGACGTGCGGGCGCGCGGTCAGGCCAACGTACACGGGCTCTCGTACGCAGGCTTGGCCGCGCGCCACCAGCGGTGCGAATTTGCAGCAGCTGCCTTTCTCAGGTCAGCTTCTTGCGGGCCTGTTTCTCGAGTGCCGCCACGAAGACCGCAGGCTCCCATCCCGCATCCAGTGCACGATGGAAAAGCGCCTGCTGTGTTTCCGGCGCAAGGCCGCCGAGCGGCGGGTCGCGATCAAGATTGGTCGGAAAGGAATAGCCTTCCGCCGACGACGCTATGGCATTCTCCGCTGCCTGCCTAGTCAGGCTGCCATCGCCCAGCATGCGCTGGACAATTGGATAGAGGGTCGCGCTCATGCGGGTCCGGTCCACACTCTCCATGGCGCGGCCATAGGCTGATGACACCTGCAACAGGTTCGCCATGCGCTGGATGTCGGCGGACCGGTTGGTGCCGGCGGCATGAAACAGCGCTGGATTGAAGAACGCCGCATCACCTTTCTTCAAGGGCAGTTGAACATGATGCTCGGTGAAATAGGTCTGAAACTCGGGACGGTTCATCGCCAGGTATCCAGCCAGATAGGTCTGCGAATAAGGCAGGTAAAGCGTAGGACCGCTTTCCACCGGCATGTCGCAATGAGCGACGGCGCCCTGCAGCGTCAGCACCGGCGAAATCCGATGGACATGGACCGGGTAGCGTTCGATGACCGATGCGGTCTGGAAGCCGAGATGATAATCCCGGTGCGCCGACTGGGACGCGCCACCCGGCCTGACATTGTTCACCTGCGATGTGAATTGATAGGCCGGGCCGAGCCAGGCTTCCGATATCAGCGCGATAATATCGTTGCCGTAATAGGCGGCAAAGGTTGCGGGGTCGCGCAGGCAAAGCTTTTCCAGCGCATTCCACACCCGGTCGTTGGCGCCGGGCTTGGCAAAATGATCGCCGCCGCCTGCCCCGGCCGCGCGCTCCTCGGCGATGATGGCGTTGAAAGCCTCGGTGGCGGCATCGACTGGAGCCACATCTTCGAAAGCGCCGCGAAAGACGACGACACCTGGGCCGTCGGTCATCGCCTCGACCCACTCGGCGAGAAGCACCTTGCGCCGGGCCGGATCGACAGCGGCCGCGCGAACCGCGGCACCGTCGTAGATCAGGACGTTCTTCTGCACCTCGGACGCGAACGGATAGTCCGCCAGATTTGTGGTCCGTTGCGTGAACGCCGCAAAATCGTCGATGCTGCACATATCGGCGGTTAGCCAGACACGATCGGATCTGAGCTTGGCAAAATTATCGGCCTTCACGGCATCCTCCCCATGGTCTTGTTTCGACTGGATGGCGGAAGTATAGCTCCGGCTGAGAGGTGGCATATCGCTGAAACACCTCAAAAACACCTCATCGGATCGAGACTGCTAATGTCACATCCATTCCCGGTGAAGGACATTGCCCAGCAGGCCGGCGTCAGCATCGCCACGGTCGACCGTGTCCTGCATCGGCGCAGCGGCGTGCGTCAGCACACCGTTCGCCGCATCGAGCAGGCGATCCGCGAACTGGAAACGCAACGCTCCCAGCTCGGCCTGTCCGGCCGCAAATTCATTCTCGATCTCGTCATGGAGGCTCCGGTGCGCTTCACCGAGGCGGTGCGTGCGGCGCTGGAGGCCGAGATGCCGGGCCTGCATCCGGCAGTGTTTCGGGCACGCTACCACCTTGCCGAAATGCGAGCGGCAGCGAACACCGTCTCCCTGCTCGACGCGATTGCCCGCCGCGGCAGCAACGGCATTTTCCTCAAGGCACCTGATATTCCGGAGATAGCGGCCGCTGTGGATCGGGTCGTTCAGTCGGGAATACCTGTTGTGACGCTGGTCACCGATCTGCCGAACAGCCGGAGGCTGGCCTATGTCGGCGTCGACAACCGCGCCGCCGGGGAAACGGCTGCCTATCTGATCGGCGCATGGCTTGGCGGACGTCGTGCCGATGTCCTGGTCACTTTGAGCAGCAACCGGTTCCGGGGCGAGGAGGAGCGCGAAATCGGCTTTCGCCGCGCCTTGCGCGAAAACCTTCCCGATCTTGGGATCGTCGACATCAGCGAAGGGCACGGCATCGATCGCGCGACGGGCGAGTTGGTCCGCACCGCGCTGACAAATCATCCCGAGATAGCAGCCGTATATTCCATCGGCGGCGGAAATGCCTCCATCGTGCAGGCATTCGCCGAAATGAAGCGGCCCTGCGGGGTGTTCATCGGCCACGATCTCGACGCCGACAATCTCGACCTGCTGCGAAGCCGACGCATTTCGGCCGTGCTGCATCACGATCTCAGGCAAGACATGCGCACGGCTTGCGTCCACATCATGCGGGCACAGGGCGCGTTGCCGAAATCGGTCGCGCCGGGAGCACCCAACATCCAGATCATCACGCCGTTCAACATGCCGGCGTGAGCGGGCCGTGGATCAGATCCGCAGGCCGAACCTGATCCCGTCATATATGGCGGCATGGATGTTGCGTGACGCGACCGCATCGCCGATGCGCAGCAGCACGAAGCCCGCTTCGGGATTGCGTGCCGGGAAAATGTCGCCACCGTTCACCAGTCGCTCGTAATCCACCGCGCCACCGTTCTTCGACAGCGGTTTCAGGCTGAGGTAAAGATCGTCGAGCGGCGCCGTGCCATGCTCGACCACCACCTGGTCAACCCTGCGCTCGCCGCGCCAACCATCGGCAAAATCCGAAGCAAGTTCGGCGACCAGTTGATTGCCCTCGCGCCGCACCGAGCGCAGGCGCGTGTTGATGGTGATGGTGACGCCCTTTTCCTGGAAGGCGCGCATATATGGCACGTGGTTCATGCCGCCCATTTCGGGGGCGAAGAAACGCTCCGGCGAAACCAGTTCCAGCCTTGAGCCCGCATTTGCGATCAACTCGGCCGCGCCCATGCCCTGATGGCCGCCATTGTCGTCAAAGAGCAGAACGCTCTCGGCCGGCTTGACGCTGCCGGCCATGATGTCCCAACTCGACGTGACGAGATTGTCGCCCGCCGTCAGCGGCGGGTTCTGCGGCAGGCCGCCGGTGGCAACGATCACCACATCGGGCGCCAGCGCCAGAACATCGTCCTGCTCCGCCCAGGTGTCGTAGCGGATTTCGACGCCGAGCCGGTCGAGTTCGGCCAGACGCCAGTCGATGATGCCGATCAGCTCCTTGCGGCGCGGGTTCTGGGTCGCCAGACGCACCTGGCCGCCCGCTTGCGACGATGCCTCCAGGATCGTGACTTGATGGCCGCGCTCGGCTGCGACACGCGCCGCCTCCAGTCCGCCGGCGCCAGCGCCGATGACGACGACTTTCCGCTTCGGCCCTTCGGTCTTGACGATGATGTGCGGAATCTCGGCCTCGCGGCCGGTCGCCGCATTGTGGACGCACAGCGCTTCGCCGCCTTCATAGATGCGGTCGAGACAATAGGTGGCGCCGACACAGGGGCGGATCTCGTGCTCGCGGCCCTCCATCACCTTTTTGATGATGTGCGGATCGGCGATATGCGCGCGGGTCATGCCGACCATGTCGAGCTTGCCCGTCGCGATCGCATGACGCGCGGTGGCGACATCGGAAATGCGCGCCGCGTGGAAGGTCGGGAACTTCGTCGCCGCCCTCACCTCGCCGGCGAAATCGAGATGCGGCGAAGACCGCATACCGGTCACCGGGATGACCTTGGTCAATGCCGCGTCGCTTTCGATCGAACCGCGGATGATGTTGAGGAAATCGACCTTGCCGGAGGCGGCCAGCTGCCTAGCGATCTCGACGCCTTCCTCCTTCGACAGGCCTTTCTCGAAGTCCTCGTCGGCGACCATGCGGATGCCGACGACAAATTTTTCGCCGACCGCCGCGCGCACGGCATCCAGCACCATGTTGGTGAAGCGCAGGCGGTTGTCGAGCGAGCCGCCATAGGCGTCGTCACGATGATTGGTGGCGGGCGACCAGAAGCCATCCATCAGATGGCCGTAGGCTTCGAACTCGATGCCGTCGAGGCCGGCGGCCTGGCAGCGCTGGGCGGCCGAAGCATAGTCGGCGACGATGCGCTCTATGTCCCAGTCCTCGATGGTTTTTGGGAAAGCGCGGTGCGCCGGCTCGCGCACCGGCGAGGCGGACAGCACCGGCAACCAGTCGGCCTTGTTCCAGCCGGTGCGGCGGCCGAGATGGGTGATCTGGATCATCACCTTGCAGTCATGCTCGTGGCAGGCCTCAGCGAGTTCGGCCAGCCACGGCACGATGCGGTCGTCATAGACATGCAGATTGCCGAAGGCCGCGGGACTGTCGCGTGAAACGATGGCCGAGCCGGCTGTCATGGTCAGCGCCATACCGCCCTTGGCCTTCTCGGCATGATAGAGCCGGTAGCGTTGTTTCGGCATGCCGTCCTCGGAATAGGCCGGCTCGTGGCTGGTCGACATCACCCGGTTCTTCAGCGTCAGATGCTTGAGCTGGTAGGGCTGTAGAAGCGGGTCGTTGGAGGTCATCGTCTTCCTGCTGTTTCAATTGTGTGGAGCAGCATGCACTGCCCGGTTCCTATTTAAGCACCGGATTCGTCCGAAAATCGCTGCGCACTTTTCGGTCCGGTGCTAAGGAGCGGCGAAAATTGAAAGAGATCCCGCTCATGATCGATACCAAAACCCTTACCCAGCTCGGCGCCTACGTCGAGACGCCACGGAGCCCCGAAGCAGCAGTCCTGGAGACCGTGCCTTTTTCGCGCGGCGACGGTCCGCCGGCGATCGTGCGCTTCACCTGCCCGGAATTCACCTCGCTGTGCCCGGTGACCGGCCAGCCGGATTTCGCCCATATCGTCATCGACTACGCACCCGATGCGGCTTTGGTGGAATCGAAGTCGCTGAAGCTGTTCATGACCTCGTTTCGCAACCATGGCGCCTTCCATGAAGATTGTACCGTCATGATCGGCCGCCGCATCGTGGCAGCAACCAAGCCGCTGTGGTTGCGCATAGGCGGCTATTGGTATCCGCGCGGCGGCATTCCGATCGATGTGTTCTGGCAAACCGGCGCGCCGCCGGAAGGCGCCTGGCTGCCCGACACCGGTGTGGCACCCTATCGTGGGCGCGGCTAGTTCGGCCCTCATTCGCACTGATACTGGCTGAGCGCCCACTCGCCGGTCACCGACAGCAGGTCCGATATCTTCCAGTCGCCGTCGACCTTTTTGAGCTTCCATTCAAGACGGTGCGGGTTGCCGGCGACGACGAAGGCGACGATGACCTTGGCCTGGTCGCCATTGATCGCTTCGAGCGTCTTCAGGCTCTTGTCGATCTCGCCCTTGTCGTAATCGGCATTGTCCAGCGCCATGTTGGGATCGAGACATTCGCCCTGTCCGGATTTGCGCAGCGCGTCGCTCTTGTCGAGCACGGTTTTCGCCGGATCTATGAAATGGCCGCGCTGCGCCGGATCGATCTCCAGGCCGACCTGATCGTAGAACGACCGCACCACCGCGGTCGGCGATCCAGCCTGGATGGGCGCGGCAGGTTGGCTGGGCGGCCATGCAACCGGCGGCGTTGCCGGCTCTGCCGCACCGCCCGGTGCGTTGGCGGGCGGCGCCCCGCTGTCTGCAGGAGCGCCAACCGAGGGCGCGCCGTCAGCCGGAGCGTTTGCCGGGGGGGCGCCAAACAACCCTTGCGCAGGCGTGCCATTCAAACCCGACGCCAGTATGAAAGAAACCGACAATGCCAGAAGACAGAAACGGGCCATAACGTCACCAAGGCTTTGGCCAGTCATGCTTTGCGATTGGCATGCATTCGATTGGCTGGACATCCAGCCACGCAACTTTCGGGCCTGACCTAGAACCATGCAGAGTTTGTTGGCGTAGACAAGGCCACGCCATTCAAATTGCCCGCTTAGCGCGATCGGTATCGCGCCAAGCGAGCCACATCAGGTCATTTCAGTGCAATGGAATGACGGGCGGATTTGGCCCATCACTGGTGTTGCCGTTGATCTCGTTGTTGCCATAGGACGAAATCACGCCGCCATTGACGACGGCCGTTCCGGTGGTGTTGCCGGAGATGGTCGAGCGACCGACGCGGATGTTTGCGTTGGCCCCTTCGACGACGCGCAGGCCGCCAGCCGCACCGTTGTTGGCCACGGCAACGTCGTCGACCATGATGTTGATGGCCGGCCCACCGACCGGATTCAGGATGCTGATACCGGCATTGGTATTGCCCGAGACACTGCTGTTCACAATAGTTGTGTTGGAGCCGCCGGTGTTGCTGGTGCCATCCGCCTTCACTCCAGCAAGACCATTGTTCTGGATCGAAGAGCCAGCGATGACAACCTTGGCAACGCCAGCTGCCGTCGGCTGGATATGGACGCCGTCGGCGCCATTACCGGTGATGTACGAGTTTGTGACATAGAGTTCGGCCGTCCCCGTCGGCGAGAACAAGATACCGTTGCCGTTGGGCGCCGCACCGCCGTGGTCACGAATAACGCATTCCTCGATGTGCAAAGCAGCGCCGGCAAGAAACCGAACGCCGTTGAGGCCAGGCGTGGCGGTCGCGCTGTCGATATCGAGGCCGCGAAGAATGACGACGTCGGCCGCACCGGCATTGACGATCACGCCGTTCGTCCCGCCATTCGTTATGCCCGCCTCGACATCCTCACAGGCGATCGTTATCGCCTTGGTGATCGTCACAGCACCAAAGCCACCCGGATCGATGCAGTTGATTTCGCCGCCGGCGGCGGTCTTCGAAATAGCGCCGGCGAACGTTTTGCAAGGCGCGGTGCGGCTGCAGGGATTGGCGTCATCTCCAACACCAGAGACCCATGTCCGGACCGCTTGCGCGGAAGCTGGCGTGGCGGTCACCGCCATTACCAAAGCGAGAAGCAGCGAAGATAATAGGTATCCTAGAATTTTCATGATCATTCCCCCTAAATGGAACAAGATATTCGTTCACAACCAAGCGGAGGAAGTCTAGCGCGTTGCCTCGCCGAAAGCAACGTGACGTCAAAACCGAATCGCCAATTTGTATTTCTGGTGTGAACGGCGATCCGGCAAGCTACGCAGCCGCCATCTTGCCTTTGTTACATCGCGGTCACACTACAGTCGAGGTGCTTGACGTTCCACGAAATTTAGCAGGCTCGGCGCGTCAGGGACGGCAAACACCGACATGAATCCCCCGATTCGACGCCCCGACCGGAACGGCCGAGACCCATGGCGTCACTCCGGATCCTGGCCCGCCATGCATGCGAGCTGGCTCAGCGTCCAGTCGCTGGTCTTCGAGGCAATGTCCGATATCTTCCACTTGCCATCGACCTTCTTCAGCGACCAGTGCATTTCGCGTTGCGAATCGTCTCCGTCCGGAAAAAGCCTTAAATTCGCCACCACCTGCGCGGTGTCGCCATCCACTGTCTCGGACAGTTTCAGGGTCTTGGAGACCGTTTTCTGGTCAAAATCCTGCGCGTCAAGACCAGGATCGAAGTCGATACAGGCGACCTCGTCGGGATTCTTCTTGGTCGCCTGATCGTTGAGATCGAACAGTTTCGTCACCGGCTCGGTGAAGCGATTCCGGTATTGTGCATCGGCCTCGAATTTGACCGCCGGAACATAGAAGAACTTCACGGCGTCGGATGCCGGTCCGGCGAAGGCGGTTGCGGGTAAGGCTGTCGCAAGGGCGGCAAGGAGCACTGTCAGTCTCATGCAGAATCTCCGGGTTTGATGGCTAGAAGCAACCAACACCACGCATCCTGCATACCGGTTTTTTTGCGGCTCATGAAGCCCTACGGCGACAGCCTCGGATGCCCCGCCACATGTTCTGGAGGTTCGCAATTGCCGACGATACTGGCCAGATACAATCGCCGCGAGCATCACAGGATCCTCAGCCTCCGAAAGTCGCAATCGGCGCTCCGAGTCGGGAGCGCTCAGGTTTGACACCAAGCCCTGGCATCTGGGGGACGCGTATATGCCCGTTTTCGATGACGATGGGATTTACGGGATCGGTATGCCCTTCGATGTATTCCTGTGCGATCCAGGCGCCCTCAAAGCGTCTCGGCTCGACGGTAGCGGCAAGGTGCACGCATGCTGCGGCGATGACGTCCCCACCCCAGGCGTCGTCACAACTGTGCGGAAGAGATCGTATCGCACACAGGTCGCGGACCGTGACCATCTTGGTGAGGCCGCCAAGGCGGGTCACCTTCAATCCGAATCCGTCCGCGATACCTGAAGAAACTGCCCGCAGGACGGCATTCAAATCCTCGGTATTCTCGTCGAGGTAGACCGGGTGGGTAACGCGTCCCTTGAGGCTCGCGACTTCCTCCATGGTGTTACAAGGCTGTTCGAACACGAACGGGATTGCCTGGCAAAGCCGATCGATGTGCAGCGCCGCCGCGGTGGTGAGGCCACGATTGGCGTCGACGGCTATCCGGGCCTTGAAGCCAACCGCTTCCCATACCTTGTGCACGGTGGCGACGTCTTGTTCGAGATCCCGTCCGCCGATCTTGATCTGAAGCCGTGGGTATCCGGCCTTGACCTTGTCGACGGCAATGCGCGCGGTCTCGTCCGGTTCCCCGACAATAGTCGAGTAGTAGGACGGCACACGGTCGGTGAGCGCTCCGCCCAGAAGTGTCGAAACCGGAACGCCCAGCCGTTGGCCGGCGAGGTCGAGGAGAGCTATATCGAGAGCCGCCTTGGCATAGTTGTGACCGTTCAACCGCTCGTCAATTCTCTTCGCGAGGCGCCGCATCGACGTAGTGTCCTTGCCAACGAGCCCAGGTGCTATTTCGGCAATTGCGGCTCTCGCGCCCAGAGCATGTTGGGGCTGATAAACAGGGCCGACCGGGCAAGTCTCACCCCAGCCTGACAGCCCGTCCTCGGCGGTCACTTCAACGAGCGTGCTGTCCAGATCCTGCACGGTATCGCTGGCCATCCGGTAGGCACCGCCTTTGACAGGCAGAGACATCTGATAGACTTTGATAGACTCGATACGCATACGGGGCCTTAGCTCCCTTCGAGCCAAGCGATTCGGGCCATCTTGCCATCACGGTGCATGACGGCGCTCTCGGCCACAAAGCTGGATCGAACTGTAGTGCTCAAGCGCGGACGTTGTGCTTGCGCTTCATGAAGTCCTTGGCGGTCTCGACCGCCACAGCGGCATCGCGGCAATAGGCGTCGGCGCCGACGGCCTTGCCGAATTCCTCGTTGAGCGGCGCGCCGCCAACCAGCACGACATAGTCGTCGCGAATGCCCTTTTCCTTCATCGTGTCGATGACGACCTTCATGTAGGGCATGGTCGTGGTCAAAAGCGCCGACATGCCGATGATGTCGGGCTGATGCTTTTCGATCGCATCGAGATATTTCTCGACCGCATTGTTGATGCCGAGGTCGATGACGTCGAAGCCGGCGCCTTCCATCATCATGCCGACGAGGTTCTTGCCGATGTCGTGGATGTCGCCCTTGACGGTGCCGATCACCATCTTGCCCTGCTTGGGCGCGCCGGTGGCGGCGAGCAGCGGACGCAGGATGAACATGCCGGCCTTCATGGCGTTGGCCGACAACAGCACTTCGGGAACGAACAGGATGCCGTCGCGAAAATCCTCGCCGACGATGCGCATGCCTTCGACCAGTGCTTCCGTCAGCACCTTGTAAGGCACCCAGCCGCGCTCCAGCAGGATGTTGGTGCCTTCCTCGATCTCTTCCTTCAGCCCGTCATAGAGATCGTCGTGCATCTGTTGCACCAACTCGTCGTCGGAAAGTTCAGAAAGGATGATCTCGTCGTCGGACATTGTGCCTGCGCCAATTGCTTGTCAGTGGTTTACGGGCCGCCGGCACCTTTTTCAGAGGTGCCGGCGGCGATTGCTTGCAAGTCTCGGGAGTTATATCAGGCGTCGAGCCAGACGTTCTGGAAGTCCATTTCGTAGGTCTGGTGCATTCCGTAGTTCTTCACCTTCTTGCTCATGTGGCAGTAGAGCTTCTGCCAGAACGGCTGGATGATGACGCCGGAATCCTGCAGGATCTGCTCGACGTCCTTCATCACCTCCTTGCGCTTGGCAGGATCGGCGAGCGAGAGCGCCTGCTTCAGCTTGGCGTCGAAATCCGGGTTGGCATAGGCCGTTTCGTTCCAGGCCTCGCCGCTGCGATATCCCAACGCCAGCACCTGGACGCCCAGCGGCCGCATGTACCAGATGGTCATCGAGTATGGATACTTCGTCCAGTCATTCCAGAAGGTCGAACCCGGTAGCACCGTACGCTTGACCTTGATGCCGGCATCGCGCAATTGGCCGGCGATCGCATCGCCGGTGTTCTTCTGCCATTCGTCCTCGACGGTGATCAACTCATGCTCGAAGTCGGCCTGCCCGGCATCCGCCATCAGTTTCTTGGCGGCCGCAGCATCCCGCGTCTTCTTGGGGAGCGGATAGTATTCGGGATGGATCGGGGCGACGTGGTGGTTCTCGCCAACCGTGCCGAGCCCGGCGTAGCCCAGCTGCATGACGGCATTGTTGTCGACGGCCATCTGTAGCGCATTGCGTACCCGCTGGTCGTCATAGGGCTTGTGGGTGATGTTGGTGCGGGCAACGAGCGTGGTCGCCGTCGCGACCTCCGATTTCACCAGATCCATCTTGTCGAGGGCGTCGATGAAGTCGGCCGGCGTTTCGAAATCGAGGTCGATCTCGCCGGACTCGAAGGCATTCAGCGTGGCGTTGAAGTCGGTGCCGTAGTCGATGAACTCGACACCGTCGAGTGGCGTTTCGCCACCCCACCACTTGCCGTTCTCGCGACGCTTGACGACCGCCTTCGTACCCACAGCATAGGACACCAGTTCGAAAGGTCCGGTACCGACTGGCTTCTTGATCGGGTCGGCACCATCCTTGTCGAAGTCGCGATGCACGACCAGCGCCGGATAGTCGGTGAAGCCCGGTATGATCGCGATATCGGGTTCGGCCAGCTTCAGCTTGACCGTGAGGTCATCGACCTTGGTGATAGCGCCATCCTTCGCCTTGCCGGTCTTTGTGTCGATCAGCGCGCCGACGCGTGCCGCCATGGAATTGCCTGAAGCACCCTTCTCGCACCAGCGGTTCAGATTGGCGACCACGTCATCGGCGTTGAAAGCATCGCCATTGTTCCAGGTGACGCCTTTGCGCAGATGCAGTGTGTATTCGGTGGCGTCGTCATTGACGTCCCAGCTTTCGAGGAGGACCGGCTCGAAAGTGAACTGGTGCGTATAGCGGACGAGCGGCTCAAGCCAGGTCCGGGTGACGTTTGCCATCTCGGTCCAGTCATAGGTGCGCGGATCCTTCTGCGCCTTGACCGACATCGCGACACGCAGCGTTCCGCCCTTTTTCGGTTCATCGGCCAGGGCTTTGGTCGGCGCGGCAAGGCCAATCATGCTGTAGGCGAAAGCCGTCGATGCGCCGAAGGCGCTGGCCAGCGCCAGGAATTCGCGCCGGTCCATGCGCCCTGCACGCGTCTCTGTCGCCATTGCCTCGATAGCGCCCGGCACGCGGTCGCCATTGCTTCTGAAGAATGTCATTTTTTTCTCCCTTTTTTGTTCCCGTTAGTTGTTCGTGCGTCGCGTCAACTGACGCTGTTTGGCAGCGCCTCCTCGCGCCGCGCAATGAAATCCGTCAGCCCCTCCGCGACACCCTCGTCGAGTTTCGGTTCCTCATAATCCGCGAGCATGTTGCGCGCCTTCTCGCGACCACGCGTGTCGTGGTCTTTTGCGCCTTCAGCCTTCCACTGTTCGTACGAATTGAAGTCCATGATCGAGGGTATGAAGAAGGCCGACTCGAAATGTTCGAGTGTGTGTTTAGTGCCGAGGAAATGGCCCTGCGGGCCCACCTCGCGGACTGCCGCCATCGCCTCCTTGAAATCGTCGAACGGAAGCCCGCCGGCATATTTGTACCAGCCGACAAGCTGTTCGCAGTCCGTCGCGAATTTTGAATAGCCGCAGCTCAGACCGGCCTCCAGCCATCCGGCGGAATGCCAGATGTAGTTGGCGCCGGCAAGGATGGCGGCATGCATCAGCATGTTCGCCTCATAGCCCGCCTGAGCGTCGTTCAGCTTCGAGCCGACATGGAAGCCCGAAGTGCGCCACGGCAGCCGGTATTTCCGCGCCAGGGCTCCCATCAGATACATCATCTGCGCCGCCTCAGGCGTGCCGCCCATCGGAGCGCCGGTTTTCATGTCGACCGTGACCATGAACTGGCCGTAGAGCTGCGGCGACCCTGGACGCAACAACTGTGTGAACGCGACGCCCGCCAGCGCTTCGGCATTGACCTGTGCCACCGCTCCGACGGCAGAGGCCGAGGTCGAGGCGCCGCAAAGGGCGAAGGGCGCCAAGATGAGCGGCTGGTTGCTGCGCGCATAGACCTTCATCGCGTCCAGCATGGTGGCGTCCCACACCAGCGGCGAATTGCAGTTGGTGATCGACACCAGCACTGGGTTGTCGCGGACATAGTCCTCGCCGAACACGATGCCTGCCATAGCCATCGTGTCTTCGGCGCGTTCCTTGGACGTCACGATGCCCATGAACGGTTTGTCCGAGTGCTTCAGCGCCGAATGGATGATGTGGAGGTGGCGTTTCGGCACCGCAATTTCCATCGGCTCGCAGATGACCGAGCTTGAGGAGTGCAGCGCCGGCGCCATATAGGCGAGCTTGTGGAAATTTTGCAGGTCGGCGAGCGTCCCGTAGCGCCTGTTGTTATCGAGGTCGCGCACGTAGGGCGCGCCGTACATCGGCACGAAGATGGAGTTGTTGCCGCCTACCCGCACCGTACGCTGCGGATTCCTCGCATTGAGCGTAAACTCCGACGGGACCTTCGATACAAGCTCCATCAGGAGCGCACGGTCGATCCGGACACGAGTTTCCGAGACATCGGCTCCCGCCGCTTTCCACAGTGCAATCGCTTCATCGTCGCGGAACTCGCATCCCACCTCTTCGAGGATCGAGAGCGACTCCTGGTGGATGAGCTCCACCGCCTCGTCTGGAACCATCTCATAGACGGGGATCTTACGGACGAGGGTCGGAAAAGACGCCATGGGAATTCCCCGCAGCACCTTGCGCCCCAGGCGGCCACCCGCTCGACGGTGGGCAGGTTCGGTCACTTCAACGGCCGGTGCGTTCATGGAAACTCCATCCTCCCAGGAGGCTATCAATCTAGAGAGACAAAATGCAGCTGTGACGCTGGAAAATCCTGATCTCTTGTATAAGCTGAGCTTATGCGAAGCCTGCGCCATCTGCTGCCCTCCGCCGGCAGCCTGATCGTCTTCGAGGCCGCCGGGCGGCTATCGAGTTTCACCGCTGCCGGGCGGGAGCTCGGCATGACGCAGGCCGCCGTTTCCTATGCCGTGCGCGGGCTGGAGGAGCAGCTCGGCGCCAAGCTATTCCAGCGCCGCCACCGCCAGGTTCTCCTGACAGAGGCCGGTGAGCGCTTCCATGCCGACGTCTCGCTAGGGCTGTCGCATATCCGCAAGTCGGCGGAGGATTTGCGCCTGCAGGCGACCGGCGGCCATGTCACGCTGGCCGCATCGACCGCCTTTGGCTCATTCTGGATGATGCCGCGCCTGCAGCAATTCCGCGACGAACTGCCTGGCGTTGATCTGCGCATCCAGACCGCCGACCGCGACCTCGACATCATCGCCGAGGGCATCCCGCTCGGCGTGCGCGGCGGCGTGCCGCGCGACTGGCCGGACTATCATTCGCTGTCGCTCTCTGACGAGGAGATCTTCCCAGTCGCAGGCCCCAACTATCTGGCGAAATTTGGGCTGCCGAAGACTGTCGAGGAACTGGCAACGCACCGGCTCATCCATCTCGAGGAGCCCTACCGCGAGGCCCCGAACTGGGACGAATGGTTCGCGTCCGCAGGAACCAGCCTCCGCAATGCCGAGCGCGGGTTGCGCATCAATGACTATGCCTTGGTGATTCAGGCGGTCATGGAGGGACAAGGCATCTCGCTCGGCTGGCGGCATCTGGTCGAGCGCCTCGTGGCATCGGGACTGTTGGTGCCAGTGACGGATCATGTGCTGAGGACCGGCATCGGATTCTACGTCATATGGCCGAAGAACCGGGAGCTCAGCGACAATGCCCGCAAGGTCAGGGATTGGCTGGTGGCGCAGGCGTAGATTCGCCGTTCCACCGCAGTTCGCCCTCGCCCGCACGACACGAATCCGCCTATAGTGTCCCCATGCCCATTCGCCAGCTTTCCGAAACGATGATCAACCAGATCGCCGCCGGCGAAGTCATCGAGCGTCCGGCAAGCGTGGTCAAGGAACTGGTCGAGAATGCGCTGGATGCCGGCGCATCGCGGGTCGAGGTTGTCACGGCCGGCGGCGGGCTGAACCTTATCCGCGTCACCGATGACGGTTCGGGCATTCCCGAACCGGAACTTGCGCTGGCGATCGCCCGCCATTGCACCTCCAAGCTCGTCGAGGACATCAACGACATCCGCTCGCTCGGCTTTCGTGGCGAAGCGCTGCCGTCGATCGGCTCGGTGTCGCGGCTGTCGATCCGCTCGCGCACGGCGTCGGGCGACAGCGCCGCCGAGATCGGCATCGAGGGTGGCCGCGTCCTGCCTGTCAGACCGGCGGCGGCCAACCGCGGCACGACCGTGGAGGTGCGCGACCTGTTCTTCGCCACGCCGGCACGGCTGAAATTCATGAAGGGCGAGCGCGCCGAAAGCTCGGCGACCAGCGATGTCGTAAAGCGTATCGCCATCGCCTTCCCGGCCGTGCGTTTCACATTGGCCGGCTCCGACCGCTCGACGCTGGAATTGCCGGCGACCGACGACAGCCCGGAAGGCAGCCTGCGTCGCGTCGCCCAGGTGATGGGGGCCGAGTTTCCCGACAATTCCATCGCCATCGATGCGATGCGCGAAGGTGTGCATCTGACCGGCCATGTGTCGATCCCGTCCTTCACCCGCGCCAACGCGCTGCAGCAATATGCCTATGTCAACGGCAGGCCGGTGCGCGACAAGCTGATCGCCGGCGCCATTCGCGGCGCCTTCGCCGATGTCCTGCCGCGCGACCGCCATGCGGTGACGGTGCTGTTTCTTTCGCTTGATCCGGCGATCGTCGACGTCAATGTCCACCCGGCCAAGGCCGATGTGCGCTTCCGCGACCCGGGCCTGGTGCGCGGGCTGATCGTCGGCGCCATCCGGCAGGCACTGGCCGATGCCGGCATCCGTTCAGCCACCACGGGCGCCGCCGGCATGATGGCGGCGTTCCGGCCAGGTGCGGAATCCTACGGTCATGGCGGCCCGGCCAACGGCCATCGCAGCTACGACGCGTCTTACCGTGCTTCCGGTTCCGCCGGTTTCGACCCTTCGCGCTCGCCGCAGCGGCCGCTCGACATGCAATTCGAAGGTGCTGGCTTTGAACGCGCCACTGCAAGGAATGGCGGCTTTGCTGAACCCGACCGGCCGGCCTTCGATGCCGGAGAGCTCGCCAGCGCCGATGCACGCGCCGGGCAGAGCGAAGCGGCCGAGACGTTGCTTGGCGCGGTGCTCGGTGCGGCACGCGCCCAGGTGCACGAGAACTACATCGTTGCCCAGACCAGGGATTCGCTCGTCATCGTCGACCAGCATGCGGCGCATGAGCGGCTGGTTTACGAAGCCCTGAAGAACGCGCTGCACTCGCGACCCGTCCCCTCGCAGATGCTGCTCCTGCCAGAGATCATCGACCTGCCGGAAGAGGACGCCGAGCGGCTCGCCATGCATTCCGAAACGCTGGCCAGATTCGGCCTCGGCATCGAGCGTTTCGGCCCAGGCGCTGTCGCCGTGCGCGAGACGCCGTCGATGCTGGGCGAAACCAATGTCCAGCAATTGGTGCGCGACCTCGCCGACGAGATCGCCGACAATGATACGGTCGAGACATTGAAGGAGCGGCTGGACAAGATCGCCGCCACCATGGCCTGCCACGGCTCGGTGCGTTCCGGTCGACTGCTCAAGGCCGAGGAAATGAACGCGCTGCTGCGCCAGATGGAGGCAACGCCCGGTTCCGGCACCTGCAACCATGGCCGCCCGACCTATATCGAGCTCAAGCTGGCGGATATCGAGCGGCTGTTCGGGCGGCGGTAACGACTTCGGTTCCAGTGAGGTCAGCGCCAAGCACCCCGGTCCGACCTCCCACAAGGGGGAGGTAGAGCGCCGAGCTTTTCCGCAAGAGCGCTGTTCTGTAGGCGGGCAGATCGCTTCCTCACCCTCCCCCTTGTGGGGAGGGTCGCTGGGAAGCAGCGGGGGGGCCGAAAAAGGGCCGCTTCAGCCGCCCTTTTTCGATTCAGGAAGGCCTTCCAACCTCCTGTTTTACCTCTTCAAATTCACCACGATGACGCCGCCCAGCGCCAGCGCGCCGCCGAGGATGCCGAGCAGCGTCGGCACTTCGCCCAGCCAGAAGAAGCCGATCAGGGCGGACATCGGCGAGACAAGGTAGAGGAAGTTCGAGGCGCGCGCCGCCGGCAGGCGCGACAGGGCCGTCGCCCAGGCGGCGTAGGCGATCAGGCTCGGCACGATGCCAAGAAAGATGACGGCGCCGAGGCCGGCTGTGTTGGCGACCGCGACTTGTGCAAAGCCGCTTGGCAGAAACGGTGACAGGCACAGTGCGCCAAGGATCATATTCGAGGCCGAGATGGTCAGCGGGTGATGGCGGGCAAAGAGCGGCTTCTGGACGATGGTGTTGACGGCCGAGCACAGCGCCGAGCCAAGAACCAGCAGCGCACCGGCATTGAAGTGCAGGCCATTGCCGTCGGCTACAGCGATGATGCCGATGCCAGCGAAGGAAATGGCCGTGCCCACCCAGGCCCAGCCTGAGAAGCGCTCGCCGAGCAATGCCATTGCCATGATGGCGGTGAAGATCGGGCTGACATTGATGATGAAGCCGGCGGCACCGGCCGAGACAGTCAGTTCGCCGAAATTGAGCATGACGGTATAGAGCGCGACGAAAATTGCCCCGCCAAAGACGAGGCGCCACAATTCGTCGAGCCTGGGCAACGCCGGACGCTTGACGACAAGGAAGATCGCCGCCGGCACCGCGGCGATGCCAAAGCGCAGGGCGCCCAGTTCCAGCGGCCCAAAGGCGGCGAGGCCGGCACGAATCGCGGGAAAGGCGGACGCCCAGCCGACCACCGTCAGCGCCACGGCGATGGCGGCCGTGGTGTCCATGCGCTGTGTCTGATTCAACGTGCCGGTCATCGCGCTCATCTCACTGTCCTCCTGTCTTGTGTCCTGAAAGGCAGAAAACGCCTTTTCCCGCTTGTTGACAAACGACCAAATCGAGGATCACCTGTGACTATGGATCACAGCTCGGACACAATGGTGCCGCTCGAAACCCTGCGTGCCTTCGATGCGGCGGCGCGGACCGGCAGTTTTTCGGCGGCGGCCGAAAAACTCAACATCACCCATGGCGCCGTCAGCCGGCAGATCGCCAAGCTCGAGGACTGGCTCGGGTTGAAAGTGTTCGATCGCGGCGCGCGCGGCGTCTCGCTGACGATCGAAGGCAACCGGCTGCATCTGCGCACGGCGGAAGCCTTCGCACTGATATCAAGCCATTCCGACCGGTGGGTCGAGCCGCGCGGCACGGCGGTGGTGCGGCTGACCTCGATCCCCTCGGTCAGCGGGCTGTGGCTGATGCCGCGCATGGCGACACTGGAGAACAATCCCACCAAGCTGCGCATCGTGCTCGATGTCGACATCCGCCAGGCCGACCTTGCCGATGAAGGCATCGACCTGTCGATCCGTTGCGGCCGTGGTGGCATTCCCGGCCGCATTTCGGTGCAACTGTTCGAAGAGCATGTCTTTCCTGTCGCCTCACCGGAACTCGCTCGCGAAATCGGCCGCGGTGACCCGGCCCGGCTGCTCAAATTTCCGCTGATCAACGATTCCGACGCGTCCGGCTGGCGTGCCTGGTTCGCCGCACAAGGCATGGACTATCGCCCGCGCCCGCAGGACCGACGGTTCGAGGACTACAATCTGGTGCTGGACGCAGCCGCCTATGGGCTCGGTATTGCCTTGGCGCGTCCGCCGCTGACCGGGCATCAGCTGCAGTCGGGCCGCATCGCCGCCGTCGACGAGCGCACCGCCCTCAATCCGGTGTCCTATTGGCTCGACCGGCCGATGGGACGGCCACGCACTGCCGCGGCCGACCTCGCCCGCCGCATCGCGCAGCAAGCCGGATTGACGCCGGACAAGATCGAGGCGTTCATCGAGGCCGAGCGATAGGTCTCTGGCCTATCTCCGATTCGAAATTCAGCGAAGCAGCAGCAGAACGAACCCGAAGATCATGGTTGCCAACAAACCGGTCATGATCGAGACAAAGCCGATCCTCACCAGCAGGCCCTCGGGGTTGGATGCCGCAGCGTGGGATTGATTGGCAGGCCTTCGCCGTCCCGCCGGCGCATCCAGAGCGGGACTGCTGCGCGGGACGGGAACCGGCGGCGGAATGAAGGACAGCAATGAGACCCCCGCCGCCCTGGCCGGTGCGTTGTCATTGGCCGTTGCCGCAGGTGGCACGAAGCCTCGCTGCGTTTCGGCTTCTGGTGCTGCCTTTCTCGTAACGACATCAGCCAGCACCGCCTCATCCCTCGCGTCGAGCTGGGCCTGATAGGCCTCGACGATGCCTGAAGAAGCAATCTGCTGCGATTTGACGGCCATCGGTGCAGCGGGCATCGCCAACAAAGCGGGCGCCGTGCGTTGAGCCAACAGAGAGGGCGCGGCGGGCTGGACCAGTTCCCTGACCAGCGCCGTTCTGACCGGATCGGCTTTCGCCAACGGCACGGGCTGCGGCGTCATCGCCTCCTTGAGCAAGGAAGCCAGGCGGGCGGAAGAAATATCCATCATGCCCCCGATAAAAGCGCTTTTCAGCATCTCGTAGCGCCTCAGCATTGTCCGAAGCTTGTCACATGCTTGACCCGGCCGCAGATTTGTGGCGATGAAATCTGTATGACACTTGGCACCACCGCATGATGAACCGTTTCGAAGGCCCGGGCGGCAAAGAAGCCCGCATCCGCTATCTCGATGGCGATTTCCAGGTCACCAGCCCCGGCTCGTTCGTGCGCTGCGCCGTGACCGGTGAAAGCATTCCGCTCGATGAGCTGAAATACTGGAGCGTCGCCAGGCAGGAGCCTTACGTCAACGCCACCGCCTCGCTGCGCCGCGAGACCGAGGTGCATCCGGAGCTGCGCAAGCGGAGCTAGCTTTTTTGTTTGACGCATTCCCAAGGGAAAGCGCTGCGCTTTCCCGGGGAAAACCGCGCCACACTTTTCCTGGAATTGCTAACCTTTGAGCTTGCGCTGGCGCCACGCATCCAACGTCTCGTGGATGATGCGTTCGGGCACGTGGTCGAGCTCGAAAACCGTGTCGATTTCCAACACCTCGAGTTTGTCGACAAAATCCTGCAGGGCGCCGTGACGTAACCGGGCAGCGTCCTTGGCCGTGGTGATGAGCCCGAGACCTTCGGTGCCCGCCGTCGTCGCCAGTTCGGCGAGCTCGTCCTCGGCATAGAAGTGATGGTCCGGAAAGGGTTTTGAGAGAACCACCTCACCGCCGGCCTCGCGCACCGTGTCGAAGAATTTGTCGGGATGGCCGATGCCGGCGAAGGCCAGGAACCGCTTGCCGGCAAGCCCCGCCTTGCTGCTGGGCTCCGTACGAGCCTCGAAGATCGGCCGGCCGGCGCGCGCGGCCTGGCGCACCACGGCGTCGGCGGCGGTGCCCTCGCCCATCTTCAACAGCCCGCTGGTGAAGACCAGCTGGTCAACGATTTTAGCTCGAAGCGGACCGCCAGGGATGACGCGGCCATTGCCGATGCCGTAGCGGGCATCGACCACGACCAGCGCGTAATCGATATGGATGCGCGCGCTCTGAAAGCCATCATCCATGATCAGGAAATCGCAGCCGTGCCTTTCCAGCAGCAGCCGGGCGCCGGCGGCACGGTTCGGCGTCACCGCAACGGGAGCGTGCTCGGCCAGCAGCAGCGGCTCGTCGCCGACATGCTTGGCGGCATCGTGGTCGGCATCGACGACATGCGGCTCGGCAAACGAGCCGCCATGGCCGCGCGACAGGAAACCGGGTTTGAGATGCATGCGCTTGGCCTGTTCGGCGAGCGCAATGGCCACCGGCGTCTTGCCGGTGCCGCCAACGGTGAAATTGCCGATGCACAGAACCGGCGCCTCGATCTTCTCGCGCCGCGCCCGCCGCATGCCGCGACCGGCAACCAGCGCGTAGACGGCCGACAGCGGCGACAGCGCCAGGACTTTCCAGTCCGGCTCTTCCCACCAGAATGGTGGTGCTTCGGAGGCCACGTTAGCGCCCGTTGGCGCCCTTCAGGCGCGACTTGACAACCAACGGCTGGATGTAGGGTTCGAGCGATTTCAGCGTGCGCGCCAGCGCGCCGCGCATCTCATCAACGGTCGCGATCCCCGCCGCCATCATTTCGTGGCGCGCCACTTCGTTGGTCAAAAGGAAGTTGACGGCGCCGGCCAGCATGTCGCGATCGCGCACCAGCTTGGCGCCGCCGCTGTCGATCAGGCGCTGATAGGCTTCGCGGAAATTCTGCACATTGCGGCCGGCGAGAACCGCGGTGTCGAGCATGGCCGGCTCGAGCGGATTCTGGCCGCCCTCGGAGGTCAGCGAGCGGCCGACGAAGGCGATTTCGGTCAACCGGAGATAGAGCCCCATCTCGCCGATCGTATCGCCAAGCAGGATATCGGTGTCAGGCCCGATGCGGTCGCCCTTGCTGCGCCGCGCGACCTTCAGGCCCATGCCGGAAATCTGCGCGGCAAGGGCCTCCGCACGATCGGGATGGCGTGGAACGACGATCGTCAGCAAGCCGTGGTGCCGCTTGTGCAGCATCGCGTGGACTTCCGCCGCCACCACTTCCTCGCCGTCATGGGTCGAGATCGCCGCCCAGGTCGGGCGGTCGCCGATCTGCCGCTGCAAGGTGGCCAGCGCCCGTTGGTCGACCGGCGGCGGGTTGGTGTCGACCTTGAGGTTGCCCGACACCGTGACCGGCCGGGCTCCGAGCGCGCGAAAACGCTCGCCGTCGACGTCGGACTGAGCAACGACATGGGCGAGGTTCTCGAACAGCGCCTCGGCGATGTTGGCCCGCTTCTTCCACGAGGTGAACGAGCGGTCGGACAGCCTGCCATTGACCAGCACCTGGGGCACGTGGCGCGCGCCAAGCTCGAGGATGGTCATCGGCCAGATCTCGGATTCGGCGATGATCGCCAGGTCCGGACGCCAGTGGTCGAGGAACCGGCTGACCGCCGGCTTCAGGTCGAGCGGCACATACTGGTGGATAATGCGGTCGCCGAGCCGCTCGTCGGCAACCTGGGCCGATGTCACGGTGCCGGTCGTCAAAACGATGTTGACGCCATAATCGAGGATGCTTTCGACCAGCGGAACGACGGCTATGGTCTCGCCGACGCTCGCGGCATGGATCCAGATCACAGGTCCTTCGGGGCGCGGGCGGCCGGCGACGCCATAGCGCTCGCGGCGGCGGTTGCGGTCTTCCTTGCCGCGCGAGGTGCGCCAGGCGACGTACGGTCCGACCAGCGGATAGGCCGCGGCGCCGGCAAAACGGTATGCCGACAGCATGGCGCGCGCCCAGCGACCGCTCATCGCCGACCGTCCACGAGGCGGTCGGCCTCGGCCGTCGCGGCATTGAGCGCAGCGGTGACTTCCTGGCGCTTGCGCTCCATTTCGGCTTCGTCGGCGTCCGCCGCCACGAAAATCGGTGAGCCTATAACGACAGCGGACCGGCCGAACGGCAGGTTGATGGTCGTCTTGTCCCAGCTCTTCTCCAGCACCTTGCGGCGGCTGGTGGTAATGGCGACCGGCAGCAGCGGCCGGCCAGAGAGACGCGCCAGCAGAACGATGCCAAGCCCTGCGTCGCGCGGCGTGCCGTGCGGAATATCTGCGATCATGGCGACGTTCTTGCCTGCGGTGAGCGACTTTTTGAGGGCGATGAGGGCCTTGGCCCCACCCTTGTCGAGATGCCTGGCATTGTCGCGTCCACCGGAGCCCCGCACCGCCTCGATGCCGAATTTCTCCAGCATCAAAGCGTTGAGCTCGGCGTCGGCGCTGCGCGACACCATCGCGACCAGCGGTTTGCGCTTGGGATAAAAGGCCGGCGTCAAAAGATGCTGGCCGTGCCACAGAGCAATGATACCGGGCTCGAACTCGGCGTAGGCGCCGCCTGAAAAGCGCGCCGATCCAGCGACCAGGGGGCTGGTCAGGCGAACCAGGCGCACGAATTGCGCGAGCAGGCTGGCAATGGCGTTCTTGACGAATCGCGACTGCGCGAGCGGTTCGCGTATCTTGCGCCAGAAGGCCTTGGTCGCACGGCTGCCGCCCCTGCCCGTGGGCGTGGCGTCGCTGGCTGGCCCTTTCGCCAGGTCATGCTCCATCGAATTCAACCGACGACCTTGCTGTCGGGATCCAGCAGACGGTGCAAATGAACGACGAAATAACGCATATGGGCATTGTCCACGCTGGCTTGCGCCTTGGCTTTCCACGCCGTGTGCGCGGATTGATAGTCCGGATAGACGCCGACAATGTCGAGCGCATCGAGATCGCGGAACTCGGTGCCGCCAAGCTTCTTCAGTTCGCCGCCGAACACCAGATGCAAAAGCTGTTTCTTTCCGTCTTCCGCGGCCATGTCGGTCCTTCACATATTGTGAGTTTGTGACAGGTCTAGACCAAAGCCGCCGACTTTGGAACCTGCGAATATGCTTTCACAGCCCGGCGATGACATCGACGAGCACCGCCAGCAGCTCACCACTGCCGGCGGCGAGCGCGCCGTGGCGGGTCACTTCGCCGGCATAGCGCGGCGCGCGGCCATGCGGGTCGAGCAACTGGCCGCCGGCCTCGCGCAAGATGAGATCGGCGGCGGCGATGTCCCAGTCATGCGCGTTCGGCTTGACGAAGATGGCGTCGAGCGTGCCGTTGGCGATCATCGCCAGGCGGTAGGCAAGCGAGGGGCTGTAGGGCGCCCGTGTCAGCCGTTTCTGCCAGCTGGCCGGCACCAGGTCGATCAGCTGCTTCAGCCCTGAAATCTCGGCTCTGTCACCAAGCGTGCGCACGCCAATGCGCTTGCCGTTGCGGAATGCGCCCTGGCCGGGCAGCGCCCAGTAGGTCTCGTCCATCGCCGGGCATTCGAGCACGCCGGCGAGCGTGCGACCTTGTTCGACGACGGCAACGCTGACGCACCAGGTGCGCTGTCCCTCGAGGAAGCCGCGTGTGCCGTCGATCGGATCGACGACAAAGGTGCGGCGCGCCGAAAGCCTGGCCGGATCGTCGACCGTTTCTTCCGACAGCCAGCCATAGTCCGGCCGCGCCGCCAGCAGGGTCTGGCGCAGATAGGCGTCCGCCGCATGATCGGCTTCGCTGACCGGCGAAGTGCCGCCCTTCATCCAGACCTGCGGGCTGTTGCCGAAGTAACGCATGGCGATGAGGCCGGCCTCGCGGGCGGCGTCGCGCAGCAGCGGCAGATCCCCAAGGGCGCCCGAAGGGGCGCCGGCAGTGGTCAGCTCATGCTCCGGCAAGGGTCATGCCTTCGATCAGGAGCGTTGGCGCGGCGGTGCCGAAATTGCGGTCGAGGTCGTTGGCCGGCACCATGTTGAGGAACATCGTCTTCAGGTTCGAGGCGATGGTGACTTCGGCGACCGGATAGGCAAGCTCGCCGTTCTCGATCCAGAAGCCGGAGGCACCGCGGCTGTATTCGCCGGTCAACATGTCCACGCCCTGGCCGAACACTTCGGTGACGTAGAAGCCGGTCTTGAGCGACTTGATCAGGCCCTCCGGCGAGCGGTCGCCCGGCTCGATGGCGAGATTGGTGGAAGACGGCGACACGGAGGAGCCGCTGCGCGACCCGCGCCCATTGGTGATCAATCCCAGTTCTCGAGCCGCCGACGTCGACAGGAACCAGTGGTTGAGCACGCCCTTTTCGACCATCAGAAGCTTTTCGCCCTCAATGCCCTCGCCGTCGAACGGCCGTGAGGCCTGGCCGCGCGGCCTGAGCGGTTCGTCGGTAACCGTGATCGCGGATGCGGCCACCTGCTTGCCCATCATGTCGCGCAGGAACGAGGTCTTGCGCGCGACGGACGCGCCATTGATGGCGCCGGCAATATGGCCAGCGATGCCGCGCGCCACGCGCGGGTCGAAGACCACGTCGACCGGCCCCGTCGCCGCCTTGCGCGCGCCGATGCGGCGCACCGCGCGTTCGCCGGCCTTGCGGCCGATATCCTGCGGCGCATCGAGATCGGCAAAGTGCCGGCGAGAGGAGAATTCATAGTCGCGCTCCATGCCGGTGCCCTCGCCGGCGATGACGCTGGCGGAACGCGAAAAACCCGAACCGACATAATGGCCGAGGAAGCCTTGCGAAGTGGCCAACACCATCCCGCCCAGCCCGGCACTGGCGCCGCTGCCAGCCGAATTGGTGACGCCCTTGACGGCAAGTGCCGCCGCTTCCGCCGCAAGGGCTGCTTCCTTCAACTGATCGGCCGACACTTCAGTGCCATCGAACAGGTCGAGATTTCGCGTTTGCTTTGCCAGCAGCACCGGATCGGCCAGACCCTGATAGGGATCCTCAGGCGAGACTTTCGCCATGGCAACGGCGCGCTCGGCGAGCATCGCCGGATCGGACGCGGCGGTGGCCGAGACGCTCGCCACTTTCTGGCCGACGAAGACACGCAACGAAACATCCTCGGCTTCCGACGATTCGGTGGCCTCGACCTTGCCGAGCCGAACCGACACGCTGGTGGAGCGGCCACGCACGGCGACCGCATCGGCCGCATCGGCGCCGGCCTTTTTGGCGGCCTCGACCAGCGCCGCGACGCGGTCGGTCAGTTTTGCAGCGTCTGAAGTGTCGGCCATGCCTGTAATCCTGCTTGTCGCGGCCAGCTTGCGGCCGCGCCCACCCATCTATTGTTCCGGTCCGGCTTGTGCAATGGCACAGGCTTCAATCAAAATGCATCGCTACATGGTTCCTACCCAGAACCTGTGACGCAAAATCAGTCCGCAGCCTGCACGGAGCATCCTCGATGACGCCCTTCCATCTCGCCTTCCCGGTCCGTGATCTCGATGAAACCCGAACTTTCTATGGCGAGGTGCTGGGCTGCGCGATTGGCCGCTCGTCGGCGACCTGGGTCGATTTCGATCTTTACGGCCACCAGATGTCGGCGCATTTGCGGCCGCAGGCCGCGCAAGCCGCCAGCGACGGCAAGGTCGACGGCATTCTGGTGCCGATCCCGCATTTCGGCGCCGTGCTGTTGATGGATGACTGGCAGCGCCTGGCGACGCGGCTGGAAGCGCGCGACGACATCGACTGGCTGGAACGGCCGATGGTGCGCTTCAAGGGCGAGCCGGGCGAACAGGCGACACTGTTCATCCGCGATCCCTCCGGCAACGCCCTGGAATTCAAGGGTTTTCGCTCGCTGGAGCAGGTTTTCGCGCATTGAGGTGAGAAGGCCAGCCGCGGGCCTGTCGTCAGGTTGCCGCGACCGGTGTCCAGATCACATCCTCGATCTTCTGCGCGCCGGTCGCCAGCATCACCAGCCGGTCGAAGCCGAGCGCGATGCCGCTGGCCTGCGGCATGATGGCCAACGCGGCGAGAAAGTCCTCGTCCAGCGGATAGCGCTCGCCATAAATGCGCTCTTTCTCGTCCATTTCGAGGATGAAGCGCCGGCGCTGCTCAGCCACATCGGTCAGCTCACCAAAGCCGTTGGCAAGCTCGACGCCGCAACAATAGAGTTCGAAACGCTCGGCGACGCGCGGGTCGCGCGGGCTCGGCCGGGCAAGTGCCGCCTCAGCGACCGGGTATTCGCACAGGATGGTGGCGCGGCCGAAGCCCAGATTGGGCTCGATCTTTTCCACCATCACCCGGCTGAACAGATCGGCCCAGCTGTCGTCAGGCGCCGTGCGCAGGCCGGCCGTGGTCAAGGCGGCGTAGAGCGCGTCCCGGTCGGTGCCGCCATCGGCGGCGACCGTGGCCAGGAGATCGATGCCGGCATGGTGGGTGAAGGCATCGGCCATCGTCAGCCGCTCCGGCTCTGCGAACGGATCGCAGTCGCGGCCCCGGAAGGAAAAGCGCGTGGCCCCTGCCCTTGTCGCCGTCAGCGCCAGCAGATCGGCGCAATCACGCATCAGGCTCTCATAGGTCTCGCCCACCCGGTACCATTCGAGCATGGTGAATTCGGGATGGTGCAAGGGCCCGCGCTCGCGGTTGCGCCAGACCGGGCCGAGGCTGAAAATCCTGACTTCGCCTGCGGCGAGCAGCTTCTTGCAGGCGAATTCCGGCGAGGTGTGGAGATAAAGCGGCGAACGCGCGCCATCCGGCCCGACCGCTTCCGTGGCAAAAGCCGCCAGATGCGCCTCATTGCCGGGCGAGACCTGCAGCGCCGCCGTTTCCACCTCGATGAAATCATTGCGGGCAAACCAGTCGCGCAGGGCAGCCGTCAGGCCATTGCGCAGCAGCAGGCGCGGGCGGCGGTCGGCGTGAACGTGCGGCGTCCACCAGGGCGAAGCGGCGGTCATGGGCAGATTGAAGGCGTGCTGGCGCGCGCTATGTCAGTTTGCAGTGAGGGCTGGCGGTTCGAGCCAAGATGCGCTACCAGCGCCGCACAAGCCGGCAAACGCCCGTCAACTCTCGCAGGATTTAAAACCGTGGTGAAAGTCATCGCCAGTTCGCTCCGCAAAGGCAATGTCGTCGACAAGGACGGCAAGCTTTATGTGATCCTCTTTGCCGAAAACATCCATCCAGGCAAGGGCACGCCCGTGACGCAGCTCGACATGCGCCGCATCGGCGACGGGGTGAAGGTTTCGGAGCGCTACCGCACCACCGAACAGGTCGAGCGCGCCTATGTCGAGGAACGCGAGCACACGTTCCTTTACGCCGATGGCGAAGGCTACCACTTCATGAACCCGGAAACCTACGACCAGGTGGCTGTGTCGGAAGCCGTGGTCGGCGACGCTGCCCCCTATCTCAAGGAAGGCATGCCGGTGCAGGTCTCGCAGTTCAACGGCATTGCGATCGCCCTGGTGCTGCCGCAGCGCGCCACCTTCGAAGTGGTCGAGACCGAGCCGACGACCAAGGGCCAGACGGCATCGTCCTCCTATAAGCCCGCCGTGCTCTCCAACGGCGTTCGCACCACCGTGCCGCCTCATATCGCGCCCGGCACCCGCGTGGTGGTGATGACGGCCGACGGGGCTTATGTGGAGCGGGCGAAGGACTGAGGGCGACCCTGTCCGTCAGCTATTTGGCCTGGCGGCTCGCTGCCTGGAAACCGCACAGCCCTGTCTAACACTCCGCCTCACTGTTACCATCGGTCCGCATTATGAGTTGGGAATCGCAACTCACTGGGCGGCTGAGCATGCGGATCAAGATCGTTGGAACCGGGCGCGCAGTGCCTGCGCTATGCTTGACATCGCGCAGCCTCGACGAGCGGCTGGGATTTGGCCAAGGCCAGATCGAAGCCGCTACCGGTGTCATCGAGCGTTATGTCTGCGAGACCGAATCGCAAGTCGATCTGGCCTGCACGGCGGCGCGGCTGGCACTGGCTGATGCCCGGATAGAGCCTGATGCGGTCGACCTCATCATCGGCGGATGTGGCGTGCCTTACCAGCCATTGCCTTCGACGGCACCACTGGTGATGCAGCGCCTGGGGCTGACCGATGGCTCGGCCGCTGCCTTCGACGTCAATAGCACCTGCCTTGGCTTCCTCACCGCATTCGAAACCGCCGCCCGGATGATTGAGGCCGGGCAAAGCGAAACCGCGCTGGTGTTCTCGGCGGAGATTGCGTCGCGCGCCCTGCCCTGGAAAGAACAGCCTCAAATCGCCGCCCTGTTCGGCGACGGTGCGGCCGCCGCGGTGCTGCGCAAGGCGGCGCCCGGTGAGGGTAAGGTGCTGGCCAATCTCATGCGCACCTATCCATCGGCCTACGAGGCTTGTAGCATCGGGGCCGGCGGCACCCGCTTCGACTTCCACCACCAGCCGGAGGAGTTTTCCCGCCATGCGCTCTTTCACATGGACGGCAAGGAGCTGTTTCGGGTGACCGCGCGCCATTTCAATGGCTTCGTCGGCGAACTCCTGCAACGTGCCGGCTGGCGTCATGAGGACGTCGACCTCGTCGTGCCGCACCAGGCGAGCCCGTTTGCGCTGGCGCACATGGCACGACAGACCGGGTTCGCGGCACAGAAGCTGGTCGACATTTCGGCGCGTTACGGCAACCAGATCGCGGCGTCCATTCCCTTCGCGCTCGACGTTGCGCGCCGGCAAGGCCGCGTCATGCAGGGCACCAAGGTGCTCTTCCTCGGCACCTCGGCCGGTGTCTCCTTCGGCGGCATGGCGCTGGAGGCGTGATGGGACGCGTGCTCGTCACTGGCGCAAGCGGCTTTCTTGGCGGCCATGTCGTGGCGCGGCTGGCCGCCGCGGGCACGCCGGTGTTGGCGCAAGGCCGCGATATCAGGCGAAGCGCCGCACTCGAAGCCGCCGGCCATATGGTCATGCGTCGCGACCTGTCGCAGCCGTTTGATGCGAAGTCCGACGCCGGATTTGGCGAGATCGATGCCATCGTCCATTGCGCGGCACTGTCTTCGCCTTTCGGCCGGCTCGCTGATTTCGAGGCCGCCAATGTCACGGCGACCCGCAATCTCGTCGATTTCGCACGGCAGCTGGGTGTGCAGCGTTTTGTCCAGATCTCCACCCCTTCGGTCTGTTTCGCTTTTCGCGACCAGCTCGGCGTCACCGAAAACAGCCCCTTGCCCGATCCGGTCAACCACTACGCTCGCACCAAGCGGCAAGGTGAAGACATCGTGCTCGCGGCGACGGACATAGGGCCTGTCGTGCTCAGGCCACGCGGTATCTACGGAGCAGGCGACCGAGCGCTGCTGCCACGCCTGCTGCAGGCGGCGCGGCGGCCGCTGCCGCTGTTTCGCGATGGCCAGGCACGCATCGATCTCACCCATGTCGACGATGTCGTCGATGCGGTGTTCGCGGCGCTGGCGGCCGGCAGCGCCGCCGAAGGCCAGATATTCAACATCTCGGGCGGCGAAGTGCTGGCCGTGCGCCACATTGCCGACAGTGCCTGCGCCCGCGCCGGGCTGCGAACGCGATGGCGAAAAACGCCGCTGGCGCCGGCGATGCTGGCAGCGGGCGTGATGGAGGCTGTGGCGCTGCTTCTGCCCCGCCGGCCCGAACCGCCAGTCACCCGTTATGGCCTGGGCTTGTTCGCCTATGCCCAGAGCCTCGATATTTCCAAGGCCAGGCGGATCCTTGGCTGGACGCCGAAAGTGCCGTTCGAGGATGGGCTCGACCGTACGTTTGCCAGGGGGCGTGAAGCCTGGGGGACGGCTTGAAGATCGTCTTCGCCAACAGCGCCTGGGTTGGCGCCGCCGAAAGACTGATCCTGCGCGGCGGCGGCTGGCAAAAAATCCGGCTGCGCGTGCGCTACGGGCTGATCATCCATCCGCGGGCCGGCCCGGTGCTGATCGACACCGGCTATACGCCGCATGTGACCACCGGAGCCCGGCGTAGCGCCATGCTGCGCTTCTACGGCGCGGTGCTCGGGCCCGAACTCGTCGAGGCCGGGCAACCCACGTCTGTCCTGGCCCGCTTTGGCCTGACACCGCGTGATATCAGAACCGTCATCGTCACGCATTTTCACGCCGATCATATCTCGGGCCTGCCCCTGTTTCCCAATGCGCGTTTCATCGCCTGCGATGCCGCCTGGTCGCGGCTGAAGGCGCGGACGGCCCGGCAGAACCTGCGTCATGGCGTCTTCACCGAGCTTTTTCCGGCGGATTTCGAGACAAGGCTCGACGGGCTGTCAGCGATGAGACAGATCGTGCCGCGCGGCGATATTCCCGGCGGAGCCGATCTGTTCGGCGACGGCAGCGTCATCGCAGTCGACCTGCCAGGCCATGCCGATGGCCAGTTCGGGCTCCTGTTTGCTGAAATGGATCGGCCGCTGCTCTATGCGGTCGACGTGCAGTGGCTGCTCAAGGCACTGGTCGAGAACCGGACGCCCGGCTTTCCCGCACTCCTGCTGGCCGAGGATTTCGCCGCCATCGATCGGACCAGCGCGGCGTTGCGCCGCTTTCTGGCAGCCGGCGGCGAGGTGATCTTCTGCCACGATCCGGGGCTGACGCCATACGACCTGACACCGGAGGGCGGATGACAGGGCTCGGCGAAGCGATCCGCTCTTTTGCCCTCACCTTGTGGGTGTCACGCAAAAGCCGCGAAAACTTCGAACGCTGGCAGGCGCGCGCCTTGCGGCGCTGGCTCGACCGCGACCTGCCGCTGGCGCCGTTCTATGGCGTGGCGCCACACCATCTCAGTGACCTTCCGGTGACCGACAAGGCACTGCTGATGGCCGATTTCGAGCGCTTCAACATTGCCGGCGTGTCGTCTAGCGACGCCTGGACCGCGGCGACTGGTTACGGCCGCCTAGGCGTGCTGACGGTCGGCGCCAGCACAGGCACCTCGGGCAATCGTGGCCTTTTCGTCATCTGCGAAGCCGAGAAATACCGCTGGCTGGGGACAATCCTGGCGAAAGCCATTCCTGACCTGCTCTGGCGCCGGCAGCGCGTGGCGGTGATCCTGCCGCAAAACACCGGCCTTTATGACACCGCTCGCCAGTCGAGGCGCATCGACCTGCGGTTCTTCGACCTGACGCTCGGGCCGGAGCGTTGGCGGGCGACCCTCGAGGCGTTCGCGCCGACGGTGGTCATCGGCCCACCCAAGATTCTGCGGCACTTTGCGACAGAACGCTTCCGGCTTTCGCCGCTGCGCGTGTTCAGCGCCGCCGAGACGCTCGATCCGGTCGACCGGCCTGTTATCGAACCGTTCTTCGGGCGCCGGCTCGACCAGATCTATATGGCGACCGAGGGGTTGTTCGCGGTCACCTGCCGGCAAGGCAACCTGCATCTGGCCGAGGATTCCATCTTCTTCGAGTTCGAAACGGCTGGCGACGGGCTGGTGACGCCGCTGATCACCGCTTTCCGCCGACAGACCCAGATCATGGCGCGCTACCGGATGAACGACCTGCTGCGCCTGTCGCCCACACCATGCCGATGCGGCTCGCCGTTGCGCGTGGTGGATGAAATCGTTGGCCGCACGGACGACGCCTTCCGTCTTACTTCGGCGCAAGAGCCACTCCTGATCACGCCTGACATCCTGCGCAATGCCGTGCTGAAGGCGGACCGGCGCATCGACGACTTCCGGCTGATCCAGACGGCGCCCGAGACGGTCGAGTTGCACCTCAAGCCAGACCTCGCCGGGGATGCCGCACAGGCCGCACTGGAGGCGGTGCGACGGCTGTTCGCCTCGCGCCAGGCAAGGGTCGCGGTCGAACCCGTGCGCTCGGCCTTGCCGCTGGAAACCGGCCGCAAGCTGCGCCGTGTCGAGTGCCGGCTTCCCACCGGGGCCGCCAGGTGAGCCGGGTCGTGGCAGCAGCCGCCAAGCAGGGTTCGGAGCAAGCGGACCGGGTCGAGAACGACCTGCATAAGATCGACGCGTTCACACAATTGTTCAACGCCATGCCGGTGCGTGATCTCATCGCCAACCTGACCGTTCGCGTCGAGACTTTCGACATCGCGGGCCGAGCCTTTCCGCTGACGTTGAACGATGCCAGCGAAGCGCCGAACTGCTACATCTGCTGCCCGTCCAGCGCCTATATCGACTATGCGATCGACGAGACCCGCAATTTCGCTTCAAAGCCTTGGCTGCAAAAAACAATCCGGATGCTTATCGGCCTGTGTGGCCCGCTGGTGAAGGCAAGCGGCCTCGATCATCAGGTTCAGGTCAACAACTGGCTCTATTCGACCAATCCGGTGCCGCTGCTCGACCGCGGCTCGATCGCGGCGATGCGCACGGCTCTGACGAGCCGGTTTCCCGACCGCGCCATAGTCATCCGCTCGCTGAACGAGATCGCCGATCCCTCGACCATCGCGTCACTCAAGGCGGAGGGATTTCACATGCTCGCTGCACGTCAGGTCTACATCTTCGCCGACCGCAGTTCAGTACCGCCGATGACACGCGACATGAAGCGCGACCGTGCCCGGCTGCGCGCGACATCGTTGGGTATCGTCGGCGATGACGATTTCACGCAGGCCGACTATGTCAGGAGCGAAGAACTCTACGCCATGCTTTACATCAGGAAATACACGCCACTCAATCCGCACTACACGGCCCGCTATATCGGTGAAATGCACCGGCGCGGCATTTTGCGGCTTGCCGGCTTGCGAGACGAAGCGGGACAACTCGTTGCCGTCACCGGCCTGTTCGAAAACGGCGGGACGCTGACGCAGCCGATCGTCGGCTACGACACCAGCCGGCCAATCAGTGACGGCCTCTACCGGATGGCGATGGCAATGGCGCAGGACCATGCCACGGCACACGGCCTGTTCTTCAACATGAGCGCCGGTGCGGCCGGTTTCAAACGCCGTCGCGGCGCCGTACCGGCGATCGAGTACAACGCCTGCTATGTCGGGCATCTGCCACGCCGCCAACGCCTCGCGGTGTGGACAATGGCGCGGGTTCTGGCGCTGGCCGGGATACCGCTGCTTCGGAGATTCGAACTTTGAGCAAGGCCGCGCGAAAGGATTTTTGGCAGGCTGTGGCGCTTTCAGCCGATGTCGGCGCCAGGCCGAGGCGCATCCTGTTCGAAGGCTCGCCAGTGGTGCTGTTCCGTTCCGACAAGGGCATCGCCGCGCTGTTTGACCGCTGCGTTCACCGGCTGGTCGAACTGTCGACCGGCAAAGTCGTCAATGGCGAGATCGAGTGCCCCTACCATGGCTGGCGCTACGATGGCGAAGGTCTCTGCACCGCCATTCCTGGCCATGTCGGCGAGATGCCGCGCTACCGGGTGCGACGCTACGGCGCGATCGAGCGCGATGGCGTCGTCTTCGTCTCGGAGGGCACGCCAGAGGCGGAGCCATATCTCCACTGCATGCAGGGCCAGGACGTGCTCGTGCGGCGCGTGCGCTCCTCGACGCAATCAACCGTGCTCGACGCGGCCGAGAACATCCTCGACGCAACCCACACGCATTTCACCCATAAAGGCCTGCTGCGGGGCTTGAGCGCCAGGCGCCATCTTGTGCGTGTCGATGTGACCGGCGGCGAAGGTTGGGTCGAGGCTTGCTATACCGGCGAGGAGCGGCAGCAGGGCCTGATCAGCCGGCTGCTGGAGGGTGAACGCACGAAAACCATCGGCCGTTTCCGCCATCCAGGCATCGCGGAGCTGGAATATTGGGGCAAGGACGGGCTGGCGCTGGCCACGACGTTCCATCTGCGCCAGGCGGATGAGAACATAGTCGAGGGTGTCGGCTGGCTCATCGGCCCGCGTCAGGGCCGGCTCGGTCACCTCAAGGCGCTCGCCTTCAAACCGCTGTTCAACATCGCCTTGGCACAGGACCGCAAGGTGCTGAAATCGGCTAGCGACAATGCACGCCACGCTCCCCCTGCCCCGCCGGCGATCGGCCCGCTGGATTTCCTGCGCCGCGACATGGCGGCCATCATGGCAGGCGAAATGCCGCCGGCAGCCGCAACGCCACGCGTGTATCAGATCGAGCTTTGAAGCGGCCCGTTCCATTCGATGTCGCGCGTCGAGGCGGCTTGCAGACTGATGCGCTGGTGCAGCGCCTTGCTGGCGATCTCGGCAAGCGCCCGCCACTGCGCCCGTTTGGGCGCAGGATCGTCCGGCCAGTCGAGCAATTCGTCCGCATCACGCATCGCCTGACGGAAGCTCCCGATCTGACCGGACCGAAGAGCTGACGGCAGGCCGTAGACCCACATGGCCAGTCGCACCGTCTGCGGTCTGCCGACGTCAGGCCTCACCTCGGCGCCTTCAAATAGCGCCGCCGTGAAGGCTTCCGGATCGCGGAAGAAGTGCAGGCCGCTGACGGCGCGCGGATTGCACTCCAGCGGCAGCACCGTGCCATCGCTTTCCCGCATCAGGTCGAAGGAAATCTGGCCGGTCCAGCCGGTGCTGCCAACGAAGGTTTCGACGAAATGGTGAGCAGCGGCATCATCGACCTGTTCGAACCAGATGCCGGCGCCCTTGCCGGCACGGTAGCACGAACGATAGACCGCCAATGCCTTGAGCTTGCCGTCATGCGCCAGCGCATAGGCGCTGATCTCTTCGCCGACGACGAAACGTTGCGCCACCCACGGCGCCGCTACCGAAGGGCTGATGGCATCGAGCGCGGAAGGCGGCGGCCGCAGCAGCACATGACTGGCAAAACGCGACCAGACCGGCTTGAACACCAGCTCGCGCGAACGGCCGCGCACGGCCTCGATATCATCGTCGGATCGCAGCAGCGTCGTTTCGGGCACGGCAAGGTCAAAACTGTGCGCCAAGCCGATGAACGCGTGCTTGTCATGAACCCGGGTCAGCAATTCCATGTCCGGCGCGAGCAGACGGGCGGGCATGGCCCGGTCTCGCCACAGTGCGCCGAGGTAGAAGATTTCTTCGCAAGTCGGGATGACCAGTTCCACCGCCTCGGTGCGAACAAGGTCCGCCACCGCCTGGAAATAGGCCAGCGGCGCAAAACGCGGCGGCGGCAGACGATGATAGGAGGCGCAGGCGGTGCTCGCTGCGGCAATCGGACAGGCCGGGCTGTCGGCCAGGATCACCCTCAGGCCGGCGCCATCCAGCAGCCGCGCCAGATGCAGCGCCACCGGCGCCCGAGCACCTGTGATCAGCACCGTGCGCATCAGAGCAGGATCAGGGCCACAGGCATTGGCCGCCCCAAGTCTCAGTCCAAACCGCGCTTGCTGCGCTTGAGCCTGGTGGCGCCGGAGCGCGCCTCCAGTGCTTTTTCCACCTGCCGCTTCAGCTCATCCTTGATGTCGGCGGTATCGTTCATCAAAGCGTCGATCTTCAGGAAGTCGAGCACGCGGTATTTTGACACTGCCGGGCGGACCAATATGTCGGGGCTGCACTGTTTCAGCTTGTTGGCGATGATCGACTGCATCATCAGCTGCGTGGCGCCGAACATCAGGTCGACGGAGGTCGGCTGCTTGCGGTCGACCTCTTCGGGCGCGCCGACGACGTCGACGCCGATGATGATGTCGGCGTCGTTCTCTATGAGATCAAACGGCACGGGGTTGTAGATGCCGCCGTCGATAAGCAGCCTGCCGTCGCGCATCACCGGGCGGAACACGGCGGGAATGGCGGCCGAGGCGGCAAGGGCCGAATGCAGATCGCCTTCGTCAAAGACGGCGAGCTTATGGCCGAAATAGTCGGTCGCGGTCACCTTCAGCGGGATTTTCAGCGCGGCGAAGGTTTCGGGAATGGCCTCGGGCAGAAAGGCCTTCAGGATGCGCTCGACATTGAACTGGCTGACACGGATGCCGTTCTGCATGGCCTCGGCGATCGTGCCCGGGCGCGCGCGCCACATGCGGCTCGCCACCTCGGCGCGGCGGCCGAGGATCGAGCGGGCATAGTCGTGGATGTCCTTGCCGGTCATGCCCGCGGCCATGCCGGCGCCCATGATGGCGCCGATCGACGAGCCGGCGATCGCCACCGGTTTGATGCCGAGCTCGTCCAGCGCCTCGATGACATGGATATGCGCCAGGCCGCGCGCGCCGCCGCCGCCGAAGGCTATGCCGAAGGTCGGGCTCATCCCTTGCCGGCCCCGGCCAGCGGCGGCCCGACCACCATGATGGTCGGCTCGGCCGCCAGCAGCTTTCTCGCCGCCGCCTTGACCTGGTCGAGCGTCACCGCGTTGATGTAGCCGGCGCGGCGCTGCATGTAGTCGATACCGAGATCGTCGATCTGCAATTCGACCAGCGTCGCGGCGATGGAGCTCGAAGAGTCCAGATTGCTGATGGCATAGGCGCCGATCAGATATTTCTTGGTCGCCGCCAGTTCAGCCTCGGTCGGGCCGTCCTGCGCCAACTGCTTGACGACATCGCGCACGATGCCGAGCGTCTCGGCCGCGCGGTCGGAACGCGTGCCGGTGGTGACGATCAGTGCATCGGCATGGTCCTGGTTGACGAGCGAGGAATTGACGCCATAGGCCAGCCCGCGCTTTTCGCGCACCTCCTGGAACAGGCGCGAGGTGAAGGTGCCGCCGCCGAGGATCTCGTTCATCAGCACGGCGGGGAAGAAATCCGCCGATTTGCGCTTCACGCCCGGCCAGGCAAGCTGCAGCGAGGTCTGCGGCAGGTCGTAATTGACCTCGAGACGCTGCGCCAGCTTCGGCTCGACATCGGCGACCGGGGCAAGCGCCTGTTTCTCAGGCAGGTCGCCGAACACCATGTCCAGCTTCTTCTTCAGCGTCTCGGCGTCGATGGCGCCGACCACGGCGATATGCAGGCCGCTGCGTGCGAACACCGCTTTGTGCAGAGCCTTCAGATCGTCCTGCGAGATGGCGGCGACACTCTGCCTGGTGCCCTGGTCGGAGCGCGAATAGGGGTGGTCGCCATAGATGGCCCGCGCCCATTTGCTCTGCGCTACCGTGTCGGGGTCATTCTCGTTGGCGATGATGCCGGACAGGATCTGGGCGCGGATGCGGTCGATCGGCGCCTGGTCGAAGCGCGGCTCGTTGACTGCCAGCCGCAACAGGTCGAACGCCTCGTCGCGCTGCTCGGCCAGCATGCGCATCGAACCGTAGATGCCGTCGCGGCTCTCTTCGAAGCTCATCTCGGCGCCGGCATCGTCGAGCCTGATCTGGAAGGCTTCCGAATCAAGAGTGCCAGCGCCCTCGTCGAAGAGGCCGGTCATCAGATTGGCCAGACCTTCCTTGCCCACCGGATCCTGCGTCGAGCCGCCGCCAAAGACGAAGCGGACAGCGACGATCGGCACGGAATAATCCTCCACCAGCCATGCGGTGACGCCCTTCGACGACGTGACGGACTGGATGTCCATGGCGCGAGCGGCCAGCGCCGGCAGGATCAAGAAGAGGATGGAGAGGAAGAGGGTTGCGAGGGCGGTGCGCGTTCTTCCTTCTCCCCTTGTGGGAGAAGGGAAAGAGCCGCGGTGCTGGTTCGTCATCATCAATTCCCCGCCTGTTGCTGCGGCAAGAGATAGCCTGACGTCGAGCGGGCCAGCACCAGATAGCGCGCGGCGGCGGCCTTGACCTCGTCCGCCGTGACCTTGCGGATGCGGTCCGGCCATTGCTGAACATCCTGCACATTGCCGCCCGTGGCCAGCGTCGAGCCATAGATTTCGGCCATGGAGTCCTGCTTGTCGCGGGCAAAGACCATCGACCTGATATAGCGGTCCTTGGCCTTCTCGAGCTCATCGGATGTGACGCCACCGCTGGCGATGCGCGCCACCTCGGCATCGACCGCGGCCTCGACGTCGGCAAGCTTGGCGTCGCCGCGCGGCGCGCCATAGACGGTGAAATTGGTGTCGTCGAGCATGGTGCCCTGGAAATAGGCGCCGGCGCTGGAAGCAATGCCTTGCTGGACGACCAGCGCCTGGTAGAGCCGGCTGCGGTTGCCGCCGCCGAGGATTTCGGCCAGCAGGTCGAGCGCTTCGGCCTCACCCGGCTTTGCGGTGTGATAGGACGGCACTACCCATTGCGTCGAGAAACTCGGCACGCTGACGCGGGCGTCGGTGAGCGTGACGGTGCGCTTGGTGTTCTGCTCCGGCTCGACCGGGCGGATGCGTGGCAACAGGTCCGGCCCGCGCGCCACCTTGCCATAGGTCTTTTGCGCCAGCGCCTTCACCGTATCCGGTTCGACATCGCCGCCCACGATCAGCACGGCGTTGTTGGGCCGGTAGTATTTGTCATAGAAGGCGGTGGCGTCGATGCGGTTCAGCTGCTCCATTTCCTGCATCCAGCCGATGACCGGGATGCGGTAGGGCTGGTTCTGCCACAGCGTCGCATCGACTTCCTCGTCGAGCACCGCCTGCGGGTTGTTGTCGATGCGCGAGCGGCGCTCTTCGAGAATGACATCGCGCTCGGTCTTGATGACGTCATCGGTGAGGATGAGGTTGCGCATGCGGTCGGCTTCAAAACTCATCATCAGCTCGAGCGCCGAGGGCGCCACCGTCTCGTGGAAGGCGGTGTAGTCGTAGGAGGTGAAGGCGTTGTTGGAGCCGCCAATGTCGGAGACGGCGCGGTCGAACTCGCCGGCCGCGTGATGGGCGGTCGCCTTGAACATCAGATGCTCGAAGAAATGGGCGATGCCGGATTTGCCCGGCGGCTCGTCGGCGCTGCCGATCTTGTACCAGACCATATGGGTGACGATCGGCGCGCGGTGGTCGGGAATGACGACCACCTCCATGCCGTTGTCGAGCAGGAAATCCGTCACCTTGAACTCGGCCGGCTTCATGTTGGCCGGCACGGCGCTATCTGCCAGCGCGGGGCCGGTGAGCGTGAAGGCCAGCGACGTTGCCAACAGTGTTCCGCGCAGCCATTCAGCCTGAAATGTCATCAATGGCTCCGGTTCGTAGAGCGGTTCATCGTTTCACGGAAACGCTGAACTGCTCTATCTCTTTGTTCTGACACAATTCCGGACGGAAAACCGCATAACACTTTTCCTGGAATTGCTTGGGTACGACGATAGGCCAAGGTGCTGGCGACAAGCAAAGTGAATTGTTGTTGCCGGCAAAGGCGGCGGCAAAGAGGCCGGCGGATCAGGCTGCCTCGATGAAGCGGATGATGGTTTCGCCATAGTTGCGTTCATCCAGCACGGAAAAGCCGGGGCCAGGCTCGAAGGGCGCTGCCGCCGTCTCCTCGACCACGCAGAGCGCGCCGGGCCGCAGCCAGCCGCCGGCTTTCGCCGACTGCAAGGCACGCTCGCCAAGGCCCTTGCCGTAGGGCGGGTCGGCGAAGACGAGGCCGAACGGCGCCAGCGTGCCCGCCTCGCCAAGGCCGGTAGCGTCACGGCGAAAAATCTTGGTGCGGCCGGTCAGGCCGAAGGCCTCGACATTATCGCGGATCAGGCCACGGCCTTCGGCCGACTCCTCGATGAAGACGCCATAGGAAGCGCCGCGCGACAGCGCCTCCAGGCCAAGCGCGCCGGTGCCGGCGAACAGATCGAGCACGCGCGCGCCGTCCAGCTGTTCGGCAAAGCGATGCGCCAGCACGTTGAAGACGGCCTCGCGGGTGCGGTCGGTCGTCGGACGGATGGCGCTGCTGCGGGGCGTCGCCAGTGGACGCCCGCGAAACTCACCACCGACGATTCTCATCTTGTCCGGGGGCCCTTGGGGCCGCCACGCGGCCGTTCACCGCCACCGGCCGGACGCTCGCCACGCGGCTTGCCGAACGGCTTTGCACCGCCTGGCTTGCCACCGGGTTTGCCATAGGACGGCTTGAACGAGGCCTTGCGCGCCTTGGCGTCAGCCGCCTTGGCGGCGTCGGCTTCCGCCCTGCCCTTGCCGATCGGCCGGGCACCTGGCGCCATCCAGACATTGGCCTTGCGCTGGCCGGGCGGCTCGATCGGCCGCTGCTCGCGCTCGGTCTTCTTGCCGCCAAAACCACCACGCGGCTTGTCCCCGAAGCCACCGCGCGGTTTGTCGCCAAAACTGCCGCGTGGCTTGTCGCCAAAGCCGCCGCGTTCGGGCCTGGGCCCGCGTTCGCCGAAGCTCTTTTCCGGCCTCTCGCCTCTGTCGGGACTAGTCGACAGCTTGCCCAATGCCTCGTCGCGGCTGCCTTCCCTACGCTTGCGGTTCTTGATCAGCCCGCCCTCGCCGATCGGCCGGCGCTCACCATCGCGGGTGAACTTCGGCCGTTCCGGTTCCGGCTCACGAACTTCGGTGCGCCGCACCGGCTTGTTGGAAAACGGCTTGGTGACCTCGGCATCGAAATTGGCGCCGGATTCCTCGACCAGACGCTCGCCAAGCTGGTCGCGCAGCACGCGGCCCTTGATCTCCAGCACGTGCCCCTCGGCGAGGTCGTCGAGCTGGAACGGGCCGTAAGAAATACGGATCAGCCGCGTCACATCGAGGCCGAGCGAGCCAAGGATGTTCCTGACTTCGCGGTTCTTGCCTTCACGCAGGCCAAGCGTCAGCCAGGCGTTGGTGCCTTGCTCGCGGTCAAGCGTCGCCTCGATGGCGCCGTAAAAGACGCCGTCGACGGCAATGCCTTCACGCAGGCCGGCGAGCGCGCTTTCCTCGACCTTGCCGTGGACGCGCACGCGGTAACGGCGCAGCCAGCCGGTGGCCGGCAATTCGAGCACGCGCGACAGGCCGCCATCATTGGTCAGCAGCAGCAGGCCCTCGGTGTTGATGTCGAGCCGGCCAATGGTCATCAGCCGCGGCAATTCGGCGGGCAGCACGTCGAAGACGGTCTTGCGGCCTTCGGGATCGCGGTTGGTGGTGACGACGCCGGCCGGCTTGTGGAACAGGAAGAGGCGGGTGCGCTCGATCGGCGGGATTTCCATGCCGTCGAGATGGATGATGTCGCCCGGCATGACGTTGAAAGCCGGCGAAGTCAGAGCGCGACCGTTGACCTTGACGCGGCCGGCGGCGATCAATTCCTCGGCGTCGCGGCGCGAGGCAAGGCCGGCGCGCGCCAGCCGCTTGGCGATGCGTTCACCGGCCTCTTCCGCTGCCTCGGCAGCACGCGGGCGCGGCTTGAAACCGCCGCCCGATGCGCCCTGGGGCCGATCACTGAAATCACGCTTGGGTCTGTCGCTGCCGAAGTCGCGCTTGGGACGGTCAGCGAAGTCACGCTTGGGGCGGTCGAAACGCTTTTCGCCACCCTCCACCGAAGCAGCAACCGGACGGTCGTTGCGCGGCGCATAGGGTTTGCGCGGTCCTTCGCGCTTCTCATAGGGCTTACGCTCGCCTTCGGCCGCCATCGGACGGTCGCCACGTGGCGCGTAAGGCTTGCGCGGTCCTTCGCGCTTCTCATAAGGCTTGCGCTCGCCTTCGGCCGCCATCGGACGGTCGCCACGTGGCGCGTAAGGCTTGCGCGGTCCTTCGCGCTTCTCATAAGGCTTGCGCTCGCCTTCGGCCGCCATCGGGCGGTCGCCACGCGGTGCGTAAGGCTTGCGCGGTCCTTCACGCTTTTCATAGGGTTTGCGCTCGCCCTCGGCCGCAATCGGCCGATCGCCACGCGGTGCGTAAGGCTTGCGCGGTCCTTCACGCTTTTCATAGGGTTTGCGCTCGCCCTCGGCCGCAATCGGCCGATCGCCACGCGGTGCGTAAGGCTTGCGCGGTCCTTCGCGCTTCTCGTAGGGCTTGCGTTCGCCTTCGGCGGCCACTGGGCGGTCGCCGCGCGGTGCGTAGGGCTTGCGCGGGCCTTTGCTGAATGGCTTGTCGCCGCTCTTGAAGTCGCGCTTCGGGCGTTCGCCCTCGGTGGCCATCGGCCGATCGCCACGTGGGGTATAAGGCTTCTTCGCCCCGAAGGACGGCTTGCCGCCCCTGTCGCCCCGCGACGCCGCAGGTTTCTTGCCCGGGCCTTTTTGGCGCGGAGATTTCTTGTCGTTGTCGTCCATGTGGCCTTTGTCCGTTTGCGCTGCTACAGCGTGGCGCATCCTTTCGGGCGCGCAACGAACGCTGGTGCACTTTGATTTGGCGCATGATCTTTTCCGAAAATCGAGTCCGATTTTCGGGTTGATGCGCTCAATAACAGGATCATCAGAGTTTGTCAGGGAAAAGTGGAGACCGGTTTTCCCGGAAAGACAAACGAAAGCCAAAAGCCGGGAGTGGCGAGGAGATAATCGGAATGGAAACCGCTTGAAGCGGCCTGATTTCATGGCATTGGCGCTAAAGGAGGCCGAAGCGGCAGCCTTGCGTGGCGAAGTGCCGGTCGGCGCCGTCATCGCCACGGGCAACACAGTCGTGGCAAAAGCCGGCAACCGTACCCGCGAGCTTGCCGATCCAACGGCGCATGCCGAGATGCTGGTCATCCGCGAAGCCTGCGGGAAACTGTCAGCTGAGCGGCTGACCGGCCACGATCTCTATGTAACGCTGGAACCTTGCGCCATGTGCGCCGGCGCCATTTCCTTCGCCAGGCTGCGCCGTCTCTACTTCGGCGCCGCCGACGAAAAGGGCGGTGCGGTGGTCAATGGCGTGCGCTTCTTCACCTCGCCGACCTGCCACCATACGCCCGACATCTATCCGGGCATGGGCGAGACCGAAGCGGCCCTGCTGCTGAAGGATTTCTTCAGGGAACGTCGCGACTAAACCATGCCATACCGCCCGAAAAGGGCAGCGCGGCCGTTCTTACAGGGACGGCAACCAGTCGAACCAGCCGCCCTTCTTGCCTTCCGCCTCTTTCTTCAGGCGGCGCTCCTTCTTGTACTCGTCCTCGCCGAGTTCGTTCTGCGGCGCCGTATCGGACGCGACACGATAGGCCACCGGCGGCTCGCTGAGATATTTGCGAGTGTTCGGATCGCCCTGCCTGCTCTCTACAAGACGGCGCTGAATCTCGGCCGCGCGACCCTTGTCGGAATCAGCGGACGTCCATAACGGCCGGAACGGCTGGTGCTTTAAGCCTGAATCCATCGTGTCCGCCAGTGCCTTTTTCACCGAAGCCGGATCCCCCTGCGTATCATCGACAATCTGCGCCTGATAGGCTGGGTCATTCTGGTGGGCGGTGGCGTCGGCGCGCAGCCGCGCGCGTCGCTGCTCGGGCGATTCGGGCCACTCGGCGCTTGCCGACTGGATGCTGTCCTGCGGTGCAGGCAGCGCTTCCTTCTGTCCGGGAGCGGGCTTCACCAAGGTGGGGCGCGGCTTATAGTCGATCGGGTCCTTGCGCTTGGGCGCGAAGGAAACGGCGCCGGTGAGATCGCCGGCCAGCTGTTCGGCCGCGGTCTTGTCGGTACCGTAGGTCGGAGAGCCCATGCAGCCGGATAAAGCGAGGCCCGATGCGACAAGCGGCGCCAGCAGCGCAAGGCGCGCGTTATATCTCTCGGTCATGCCAAAAAGTCCCACTCTAGACAGCCTCTCGATCGCCACCGGTCTTATGACCGATCCCCATCGTCCAAGCACTTGCGACGGAAATCCGGCGACAATTTGTCTTCCGGAGTTTCGCGTGTTTACCTCAACCACTCGTTAAGGGCAACGCACGGGCGGATTTGCACCGCCCGGCGTGGCATTTGTGCACTATTCATCGGGTGCATGTCGTTGTCCCAAAACCGCGGCACACTTTTGGGCGACATGCACTTATTGATCCGGTGCATGTCGTTTTCCCAAAACCGCTGCACACTTTTGGGCGACATGCATCTAAAGTCGGCCGAGCGCCTTCAGTTCGTGCAGCACGGCGGCATCGCGCGCCGAGACATCGGGAAATGCAGGGTCCTGCCCGACATCGGCCGTGTAGCGCCAGGAACGCGCGCATTTGACGAGGCCGCGGTCCTCTGCCTTCTCGACAACAACGGCGACGCCCTTGACGTCGTCGAGCGTGAAGGCGCCTTCCGGCGCCTCGCCATGGGCAATGACGAGATCGCTGGTGATCGCCATCTCGGCCATGTCGACGTCCGATATCGCCGCCTCGAGCGCTGCGTCGTTGATGGTGACGACCGGCACCGCCTCCAGCGAGGAGCCGATCACCTTCTGGGCACGTGCGATCTCGAGCGCGCCGGTGACGACGCGGCGCACCTGCCGCACCTTGCGCCATTTCTCCGCCAGCGCCTCATTCTTCCAGTCCGCCGGGATTTCCGGGAACTGGTCGAGATGCACCGATACCGCATCGGGATGCCGGTCGAGCCAGGCCTCTTCCATGGTGAAGGGCAGCATTGGCGCCAGCCATTTCACCAGGCACTTGAAGAGATGGCGCACCACTTGCACCGAGGCTTTGCGCTTCAGGCTCGACGGCGCGTCGCAGTAGAGCGCATCCTTGCGGATGTCGAAATAGAAGGCCGAGAGCTCTACAACCATGAAATCGAGCAGCGTGCGGGTGATGCGCTTGAACTCGAAGGCGTCGTAGCCCTGGCGCACCACTTCATCCAGTTCGGCCAGCCGATGCAGCATCAACCGTTCCAGCTCCGGCATCGCTTCCAGCGGCACCTCCTCGCCATCGTCATGGGCGAGCGTGCCCAGCATCCAGCGGACGGTGTTGCGCAGCTTGCGGTAGGCGTCGATATTGGTCTGCAGCACGTTCTTGCCGAGCCGCTGGTCTTCCCAATAGTCCGTCGTCACCACCCACAAGCGCAGGATGTCGGCGCCGGACTGCTTGATGACGTCCTGCGGCACGACCGTGTTGCCGAGCGACTTCGACATCTTGCGTCCGTCTTCGTCCATGGTGAAGCCATGGGTGACGACGGTGTCGTAAGGCGCCCTGCCCCTGGTGCCGCAGCTTTCGAGCAGCGAGGAGTGGAACCAGCCGCGATGCTGGTCCGAGCCTTCGAGATAGACGTCGGCCGGCCATTTCAGATCCGGACGGTCTTCCAGCGTGAAGACATGTGTCGAGCCCGAATCGAACCAGACGTCGAGGATGTCCATCACCTGCTTCCACTTGGAGGCATCGTGATTGCCGAGGAAACGCTCCTTGGCGCCGGCGGCGAACCAGGCGTCGGCACCCTCTTCCTCGAAAGCATCCATGATGCGCTGGTTGACCGCCTCGTCCTTCAGCACGTTGCCGTCCTCGTCGGCGAAGACGGCGATCGGCACACCCCAGGCGCGCTGGCGCGATAGCACCCAGTCTGGGCGTTCCTCGATCATCGCGCGGATGCGATTCTGACCGGCAGCCGGCACGAAGCGCGTGTCGTCGATGGCCTTCAACGCACGGCTGCGCAGCGTCGTCCCATCGCCAAGGTCCTTGTCCATATAGACGAACCATTGCGGCGTGTTGCGGAAGATCACCGGCTTCTTCGATCGCCAGGAATGCGGATAAGAATGCTTCAGGCGTCCACGCGCGAACAAAGCGTTGCGCTTGATCAGCTCGTCGATGACGGCCTGGTTGGCGTTGCCTTTCTTGCCGTTGTCATCGATGACGCGCGCGGCTCCACCCTCACGGTCCGGGCCAAAGCCCGGTGCATCCTTGGTCAGGAAGCCGGCATCGTCGACAGTGAAGGGAATGGCCGCATCGATGCCGCGCGCGCGCAGATCCGCCGCCGCATCCATCCAGGCATCGAAGTCCTCGCGGCCATGGCCGGGAGCCGTGTGGACGAAACCCGTACCCGCGTCATCGGTGACGTGGTCGCCGGCGAGCATCGGCACCGGAAACTCATAGCCGCCGCCGAGGCCCTCGAAGGGGTGCGAAAGCGTAAGGCTTCCAAGCTCTTGCGCTGAAACACTGCGAAGGCGATTCAAGGTCACCTTGGCCTTCGCCGAAGAATCTTCAGCCGATGCATCGGCGAAGATCAGCTTTTCGCCCGGCTGTGGGCCAAAAGCATTCTCCGCTGCCGTAACCTCGTAGAGGCCATAGCTGATGCGCGGCGAATAGTTGACGGCGCGGTTGCCAGGAATCGTCCAGGGGGTCGTCGTCCAGATGACGACATGCGCCTGCAGCAGATCGAGCGCGCCCTCCGTCAGTCTGGCCTCACCGTCATCGATCGGGCGGACCAGGCTGGCGACAGGAAACTTCACCCAGATCGTATCCGACTCGTAGTCCTGATACTCGATTTCGGCCTCGGCCAGCGCGGTGCGCTCGACGACGCTCCACATCACCGGCTTCGAGCCGCGATAGAGCTGGCCTGACATGGCGAATTTCAGCAATTCGCCGGCGATGCGCGACTCCGCGTGGAAGGCCATCGTCGTGTAGGGGTTCTTGAAGTCGCCGACGACGCCGAGCCTCTGGAATTCCGCGCCCTGCACCGAGATCCAGTGCGCGGCGAATTCACGGCATTCCTTGCGGAATTCGTTGACCGGCACTTCGTCCTTGTTCTTGCCCTTGGCGCGGTACTGCTCCTCGATCTTCCATTCGATCGGCAGGCCGTGGCAGTCCCAGCCGGGCACATAGTTGGAATCATAGCCGCGCATCTGGAACGAGCGGGTGATGACATCCTTGAGGATCTTGTTCAGCGCATGGCCGATATGGATGTTGCCGTTTGCGTAGGGCGGGCCGTCATGCAGCACGTATTTCGTGCGGCCGGCGGCACTCTCGCGCAGCTTGCGGTAGAGGTCCATGTCCTGCCAGCGCTTGACCAGCACCGGCTCCTTCTCGGGCAAGCCGGCGCGCATCGGGAAATCCGTCTGCGGCAGGTAAAGGGTCTTGGAATAGTCGATCGTTTCAGCGGTATCGGTCATTGGTCTGCCATATGCATTGCCCGGCGGCAAAGAAGCTCGGGCGTTGAACTATCATGATTTGGAAAAAGCGCGAGAGGCCGCGCGCAACATTCCCGGCGGCTCCGACGGCGCTCAGGCCGCCCGGAACACCGGGCTCATAATTCGTATCGCAATCGCGAAAGCGCCGATAAAGTGCGTCATCACCGGGCTTTTAGCCGATGCGGCGGCAGGAATAAAGCGTCGAATCGCCTACATCGTGAAGTCGAAACGGTAGGTGGTCGACACACCGACAGTGAACTGATTGCGGTCGCCGCGCTCTCTGACCAAGCTGGAATCAGCTGCCGGACCCTCGAGGCGCGAATATTCGCCGAACAGGCTGGCTGTCATCGGATCGGTCACCTTCCAGGTTACCGCGCCGCCGAGGCCGACGGATTTCAGGCCGCCACCGGGATTGTATTGGCTGAGACCCGAGGCCACGGCTTCCTGTGCGTTGACGCCATAATAGGCGTCGAAATAGTTGGCCGAGGCAAAGGACACGCGTGGGCCACCCGAAATCCTGACCGTCGGCGTCACGTCATAGAAGGCGTCGGCGGCGATATCGGCGACAAAGCCATTATGGGCACGGATGCCATGTCGCAGTTCGGCACGCGCGCGTAGCCAGTCCGTTGGATAGAATTCGAAGAAGCCGCCGACTTCGCCACCCCAGCGGACCGGATCGAGGCCCTTGAGTTCGTCGGCATTGCTGTCATCGCGCGAGAACAGGAACTTGCCGGTCAGACCGGCGCGGACGCCGCCATCATCGACCAGCGCCAGCGAAATGTTGTCGTTACGCGAGGTGAAGCGTGCCTGGGGACCGGCCTTGCCCAAGGAGATGATGGGCTGGGCGCTAAGCATGTATTTCTTGCCGCCCTCAAAATTCGGCGCGACAAGGCCGGTGGCGCCGACCGTCAGATACCAGTCGCCGGACAGCCAGCCGAAAGCGCCGTCACCGGCCTCGGCCGCGCCTGACGTGGCCAGCATCAGGGTAGCCAAGGCTGCAGAAATCTTCACGACCGGACTCATGGCCACTCCACTAACACGATACAACTGCCCCTCGGTGACAGCTTTGACGAGGCTTTGGTAAAATTTGGTTTAAGGATGAGACATCCGCCTCGCATTGCCTGCACCATCGAGCCCGCTATCGGCTGGACGCGGACAGGCACCAGGGGTAACTTCCCGGCATGCTGGCGGCCCTCAATGGAGGTGGCGACATGACCTTGCAAGGCGATGCCCTGAAGAACGCGATCGGCCAGACACGAGACAAGTGGGGATGGTTTGTCGGTCTGGGCGTGTTGCTGCTGATCCTCGGCGGCATTGCCTTCGGCAATCTGTTCATCGCCACGGTGGCTTCCGTCTATGTCGTCGGCTGGCTGATGCTGGTGGCCGGCGTCATCGAGATCATGCATGCTTTCGGCGTCAAGACCTGGAGCCGCTTCTTCTACTGGCTGCTCAGCGGACTGCTTTATGCGGTCGCTGGATTTTTCGCTTTCGACAATCCGCTGCTGGCCTCGGCGGTGCTGACCTTCCTGCTGGCCGTTGCGCTCGTCGCCTCCGGCGCCCTGCGGGCCTGGGTCGGCCACAGTCACCGTCCGGAACGCGGCTGGGGCTGGATCGTCGCGGCGGGCGTCATCAGCGTCATTGCTGGCCTGATCATCGCCATGGGCTGGCCGGTCAACAGCCTGTGGGTGCTCGGAATGTTCCTGGCGATCGACCTGATCTTCCAAGGCTGGACCTTCATCGCCGTCGGCCTGGCGCTGAAAAAGTAGCTCAAAACGCGACGGCGGCGTCTAGGTCGGAGAGCGGCTTGACGCCGGCAAGCAGCGCCCTCGCCTCGGCTTCGTCGCGCTTCATCTGCATGACCAGCGCATCGAGCCCGTCGAATTTGATCTCGCTGCGCAGGAAGCCGAAGAACGAGACCTGGCATGTCTCGCCATAGAGATCGCCGGAAAAATCGAAGACGAAGGTTTCCAGCAGCGGTGCGCCATTGTCGTCGACGGTCGGGCGGCGGCCGAAGCTGGCGACGCCGTCATGCAGCGTGCCGTCGGCGCGCCGAAAGCGTACGGCATAGATGCCCTCCTTGAGGGTGGCTTCCGCGGGAAGCCTCATATTCGCGGTGGGAAAGCCGAGCGTTCGTCCGAGCTGCTGGCCGCCGACGACCTCGCTTTCAACCGTGAAGCGATAGCCGAGCAGACCGGCGGCCTCGGCCACCTCGCCATCGCAGAGCAGAGCCCGGATCCGGCTTGACGAAACCACCTCCGCCCCCTCGTCGCGAAAGGCGTCGACAAGCGTCACGCCGAAGCCATGGCGTTCGCCGGCTGCCATCAGATAGGCCGGTCCGCCCTGGCGGTCCTTGCCGAAATGGAAATCGAAACCGGTTATGGCATGGGTAATGCCGAGCGTCCTCTCCAGCACATCGGTGACGAATGCTTCCGCCGACAGCGAGGCGAAGTCGCGCGTGAACGGCTGCTCGACGAGCGCGGCGAAGCCCAGCAAAGACAAGAGCCGCGCCTTCATCGGCGGCGGCGTCAACACGAACAACGGCATGTCGGGCCTGAAGACCTTTCGCGGGTGCGGTTCGAAGCTCAGCACCAGGGCCGGCACGTCACGCCGCACAGCCTCGGCCAACGCCCGTTCGAGCACCGCCTGATGGCCACGGTGGACGCCATCGAAATTGCCGATCGCGACAACGCCGCCACGCAGGTCTGCGGGCAGCGGCGCGGTTGCCGAGAGATGCTGGAAGGCTACCATTGCCACCTACTGCAGCCTGACCATGACGGCCACCGGGCGATAGCCGTGCCGTTCCAGGAAGAGCCCGAGCTTTGCCGGATCCGGCCGGGATGCATCACCGTAGTCGCGGGCATGAATGCCGCCAGAGATATAGAGAACGTCGAAACCATTGTCCGCCGCGCCCTTCACATCGGTCATCATGCCGTCGCCGATGGCCAATATCCGGGAACGCTCAACCGGCCGGCCAAGCACCTCCGCCACCTCCTTCACCGCGACATCGTAGACAGGCGCGTAGGGCTTTCCGGCGATCAGCGTGCGGCCGCCAAGCTGGGCATAGTCCCGCGCCAAGGCGCCGGCGCACCAGATGATCCGTTCGCCGCGCTCCACCATGATATCGGGATTGGCGCAGATGAACGGCAGGTTCCTGGCCCGCAATCGGCGCAAAAGGTCCGCATAATCCTCAGGCTTTTCGACCTCGTCGTTGAAAAGCCCGGTGCAGACGACGCCGGTGGCCTCGAATTCCTCGACGAGTTCGACATCGAGACCGTCATAGAGGGTCAGATCGCGCTCTGCGCCGATGTGGAAGACTTTTCGCGGGCCTTCCGAGATCAGGTCACGGGTCACGTCGCCCGAGGTCACCACACGGTCGTAGGTTGATGGAGGAACGCCGATTGCGCTCATCTGGGCGACGACATCGGCGCTGCGGCGGGGCGAATTGGTGATGAGGACAACGGGAATACCGGCCGCCCTTGCCGTGGCCAGCGCCGCCGCGGCCGCCGGAAAATGCCATTCGCCATTGTGCACCACGCCCCAGACATCGCAAAGAATTGCCGAATAAGCCTTCGAGACGTCTTCGAGCGAGCCGACGATTTCAGGCGAATCCGCCATGCGGTGTCCTTCAATATGAGCGTTGCGAGTGCCGCGGCCGACGGTTCGCCGCAGCCGGTTCGAATTATCCGAACCGGTCCATGCTGTCACCAGCTTTCATGCATCGCCGGCTGATCGACAGGTTTGCTTGCGAACGTCCTGCCTCGGCAGGGCGTTCTGTTTTTGGAGGGGATCGGGGGCCGCGGCCCTTGCATTGGTTAGCGGTTGGTGAAGCGCCAACCAAGCAATAGAGCGGTTTCCCAAACCCGTCCTTCAGCGTTTTGTGGAAAGTTGGCGTCAATCGAGAATCCGCCGGCGGGGCCGCTGCAAGACATGCATGAACTTTGGCGCCAGTTCCGCCGCGACAGTCGCGGCAACTATGCTCTTTTGACTGTTGTGGCGATGGTGCCGCTGATGGGCGGCCTGGCGGTTGCGGTCGACTTCACGGAAATGAACCGTGAAAAGCAGATGGTGACGAATGCACTCGACGCCGCCAACTTCGCCACGGCGCGCCGGCTGACGGAAGGTGCGACCGACGACCAGTTGAGAGCCTATGCGCTCGACTTCTTCAATGCCAATCTGAACGATGTCGATCCCGCCAGCACGACGCTCAACGTCACCTTGCCGAGCAACACCAGCGGCGGCGGTCTGCTGACGATGACGGCGCAGCTTGCCTACAAGCCCTATTTCTATCCTGCCTTCGCCCAGCTCGTCGGCAAATCCGCAACCGATGCGAACCAAAGGATCAGCTTCAACGTCACCTCCCAGGTGCGGCTGAAGAACACGCTGGAAGTTGCCCTGGTGCTCGACAATTCCGGATCGATGACCACGCTTGGCACAGGCTCGGGGCAAGCGCGCATCGATCTTCTCAAGACCGCGTCCAAGCAACTGGTCGACACGCTGGCCGCGCAGGCGGTCATGATCAAGCAGGTCGACAAGCCGGTACAATTCGGTCTGGTGCCCTTTGCCGCTTCGGTCAATGTCGGCCCCGGCAATGGCAACGCGTCGTGGATGGACACAGAGGGCCTGTCGCCGGTGTCGAACGAGAATTTCGACTGGTCGACGCTGAACGCGGCCAACAAATACGCCCAGCAAACCAATGGCATCTGGTACAAGCGCGGCACCGGCTGGGGCAGCGCGGAAGGCCAGATGCTGACCCGGTTTTCGCTCTACCGCGACATGCAGGTCGTCACCAACCATGAGCGTGTCGTCAACAGCAAGCGGGTGGTTTGCGACGAATACAATTCGAACAACACCTGCAAACGCAGCCACGACGAATATGACTACATCGACTCCTACGGTCCGTTCGCCAGCTGGCAGGGCTGTGTGGAGGCCCGGCCCTACCCCTACAATGTCAACGACACCCCGCCATCCGGCGGCTCGGCCAACACCGGCACAGGCGTCGGCGATCCGGCAACGATGTTCGTGCCGATGTTCGCCCCCGACGAACCCGGCAATCACTGGAAGCTCACCCAGGATCCCGACGAAGCCGCCCCGGTGACCTACGGCGCGGTGAACAGCTGGTGGAACGACGATCCTTCGAGCAGCAGCGGTCAATCGCGGTTGCGCAACATGGCCAAATATTTCCAACCGCGGCCGATCGATGCGCCGGCGCTGCCCACCGGCAACGGCCCGAACTACAGCTGCACCACCGGTGCAATCACACCGCTGACCGATGTCAGCGTCGCCGACGGGCAAACCGCGATCAAAGCCGCGATCGACCTGATGCAGCCGAACGGCGGCACCAATGTTCCCGAGGGCATGGCGTGGGGCTGGCGGGTGGTTTCCAGCGGCGAACCATTCACGCAAGGGCGCCTCGAAACGGAGAAAGGCAACGACAAGGTGGTGATCGTGCTGACAGACGGCGCCAACACCTACTATACCCCGTCCTCGCTGGGCTATTCCGACCCCGCCAGCTCGAAATCGACCTATGCGTCGTACGGCTATCTCAAACCCGGCTACAACGGCACCTCGGTCGGCCGCATGTTCATGGGCACGTCGAGCGCCATTGGCCAGTTGGATTATTCAAACGGCAATTACACCAATGCGCTCAACGAGCAGATGGCGACGCTTTGCAACAACGCCAAGGCGGCCAACATCATGGTGATGACGGTGGCGCTCGACCTGTCGACGACCAAGACCAGCGACAAGCTGGCGATCGATGCGCTGAAATCCTGCTCGTCGGACTCGCGCTTCCGCAAGGATCCGACGGATCCGACCAAGCCGGCCAAACTGTTCTGGAATGCGACCGGCGCAAGCCTGTCGAACGACTTCAAGGAAATCGGCAACGAACTGTCGAACCTGCGGGTGGTCGGCTGACCGAACCTCTGGCGCAACGCCTGGCGCCGCCAAGCCCTTGCGGCCACCTGCCGTGACGGGCACATATTGGCCGCTCGCGAGATCGTACATCCATCGCGGCATGCCTGGGGACGACAATGCCCGATACCGCCAATCACCTCGCCTTCGCGCTGGTCTGCCTCGGCATGGTGCTGACGCCTGGCCCGAACATGATCTACCTGATCTCGCGTTCGCTTTCGCAAGGGCCGAAGGCCGGACTGATCTCGCTTGGCGGAGTCGCGGTCGGCTTCCTGTTCTATGTGGTATCGGCGGCGTTCGGCATCACCGCGCTGCTGCTCGCCGTGCCCTTCGCCTATGACGCGTTGCGCTTTGCCGGCGTGCTCTATCTCTTGTGGCTTGCCTGGCAAGCGGTGAAGCCGGGCGGACGTTCGCCGTTCCAGGTGCGCGACCTGCCGAAAGACGGGCCGCGCAAGCTGTTCGCCATGGGGCTGATGACCAATCTGCTCAATCCCAAGGTGGCGGTGCTCTATTTGTCACTGCTGCCGCAATTCATCAGCATCGGCAAAGGCCATGTCCTGTCGCAGCTGCTGGTTTTGGGCGCGACGCAGATCACGATCAGCCTGACCGTCAATGCCATCATCGCCGTGACGGCCGGTTCGATCGCCACCTTCCTTGCCGGACGGCCATTGTGGCTGGTCATACAGCGCTGGATGATGGGAGGGGTGCTGACGGCGCTGGCGCTGAAGATGGCGACCGACGCACAGCGCTGATATCCAAAGCGCCAAGCTTCGTTCTTAGACTAGCCGCTGAATGCTTTTTTCAAAAAAGCACGGACATCGCTTACGGATTGGTCGGCCGCAGCCGCATTGTACTCCATGCGGTGACCATAGGCCTCGGTGCCGGTCTTCGATCCCGGAGAGGCGAATGCATGACGGGCGCCTTTGAAGACCTCGAGCTGCACGGCGCTGCCCTTGCCGCTGCTCTGCGCCATCATCTCCTGGCATTTCTTGGCGGGTGTCCAGTCGTCAAGTTCGCCGATCAGGATCAAGGTCGGGACCGACATGTCGCCATTCGCAGCCGAACAATTCGGATAGTAGGCAATCGCCGCCTTGAACTTGCGCTCCATGAGCCGCTCGGCGCCCCCGGCTTGCACAGCCTCGAGCGTTGTGGTCCCGCCGGCTGAGGATCCCGACAAGACTATGCGCCGCGGGTCGACAAAACTCAATTTCGACAGGAACTCCAAAGCGCCATAGGCATCATAGACGCGATCAGCAAGCAGGCCGCGATGATCGCACGTCTCGTGGATGCCTCGCGTGCTGAAGCTGTCGACAAAGAGGACTGCGTAACCCCAGGAAGACAGCCGCTCGGACCAGGTTTTCCTTACGCTTGGGGATAGACCCGTACAACCGTGGAGAACGACGACGGCCGGGAATGGCCCCTCACCCGGCGGCCGTGTCAGATACCCGATCAATGGCGTGCCGGGTACAGCCTTAAGCGCTTGCCCGTGCTGTTGTGCAATGCGTTGTTGAAATGGCGTTGGCGTTACCGCCGCACTTTCAAATTGCACCGGCTGGTTGGCAGCCGCATGCGCCGAATTGAGGTGCCCTGCAATGCCAAAACAGGCCAGCCAAACAATTTTTTTCAAGCACGCCAGCATCTTGCACGCCATCGGTAGACTCCAGCCATTGCCGGCAGCGCCCCTCGCTGGCGTTGCAGGCTGCTGCGCTGCCGGAACGATATGGCTCCTACATCGGCCGGCGGATCGGCCGGATCTGCGCCGGCTCGATCACCCTGCGGTAGAGATGCCAGGTGGCGTGACCCAGGATCGGCATGACCACGGCCAGCCCGACAAACAGCGGGATGGAGCCGATCACCAGAAGCACGGCGACCAATAGCCCCCACAGCGCCATCTGCAGCGGGTTTGCCATCACCGCGCGGGCCGAGGTCTCGATTGCCGAGACTGCGCCGACATCACGGTCGAGCATCAACGGAAAGGCGATCACCGTTGTCGCCAGCACCACCACGGCAAAGACGAAACCGGCCGCATTGCCAAGCACAATCAACGTCCAGCCCTTGCTGGTCGTCAGCACGTCGCGGACAAAGGCGCCGATCGAAGCCGGCGGCTGGTCGCCGAACAGGCTGGTGTAGATCGATTGCGCGGTGAACAGCCACAACAGGAACAGCGCAAACAGCATGATGCCGATGACCGCGATCGACGGTAACGCCGGTGAACGGCGCACATCCAGTGCATGGCGCCAGTCCGTGTTCATGCCGAGCTCGCGCCGGCGGCTGATCTCGTAGAGCCCGATCGCGGCAAAAGGCCCGACCAGGGCAAACCCCGACATCAAGGGATAGACAAGCTGGATGGCGTTGGAGCCCGAGGTCCACTGCGTCAGGATCAAGCCGACGACCGGATAGATCAGGCACAGGAACACGTAGTGGGACGGTTTTGCCCAGAAATCCTCGGCGCCGAGCTTCAGCGCGTCCCAGAGATCCGTCGTGGTGATGCGGCGCACCGTGGGCTGCACATGCATCCCATACGCGTCCGCCATGACATGAAAGCCGGCCATAACCATCCTCCCGTGTGTCGGGGCGGTCACCGCCTGGAGGCCGCCCGTAGGTGCCAATGCAAGAACGAGGGTGACGATAGCAAATCTGGCGTCAATTGTCGCCGCGTCAATGGCAATCAGTCGTTGTCGTCTCTGACTACTCTCTTGGGCATGCAGGGAGACCCTCGTTGGCCAACCATCGCGTTTCATTTTAGAATCTACGCATTTTAGCTATTGCTTAAATTACTCATAGAGACCCCAGGCGTATCACCAGAGCATTACAAACCTTGGCGAGGGGCGATGTTCAGATTGAAGGGCTTCTGGCCTTCGGAGCGCGGCAACTTTGCCATGGCGACTGCCATAGCGATGCTGCCGATAATGGTTGTCGTGGCCGGCACGATCGATCTGACGGGCACGAGTGACGATGCCGCGCAATTGCAGAACTCGCTGGATGCGGCCGGGCTTGCCGTCGGCACAAAGTACCTCCCCAGCATGACCGCGGGTGATGTCCAGGGGCTTGGGCTGACATTCTTTACGGCCAATATGAACGTCGCCGACCAGCAGGAATATGCAGACAGCGTCTCCGCTTTTTCGGCGACCGCCAGCGGCGACCCGAGCGCCTATTACATCTCGCTTTCGTCCAGCATCAACCGTCCGAGCTTCATCAATGGCGCGGCCCCCTGGCCAGCTCATCGCTCGGCTACGGTCAAGATGAACCCTGGTGCGCAAGCCTGTGTGCTGGCCCTCGATCCACATGCGTCGGCCGCCGTAAGCCTGCAGGGCTCGACCGATGTCTCCATGAGCAGCTGTGTGATCGCGGCAAACTCGGACGCGTCCGATGCCGTCAGCAGAGGCGGTTCCGCGCAGGTGTCGGCGGGTTGCGTCTCAACCGTCGGCAGCACTTCCGGGCTTTTGCCGCCCAGCGCCAATCTCACCTGCGGAGCCCCGCTCGAACATCAATATGCATCTTTCGATCCTCTGGCGGACGTCGTCCCTCCCCCCTACACGTTGTGCCAGCAGGTCCCGAACGGCAAAACCTATACGCTGTCGCCCGGAACCTATTGCGACAAGACGTTGTCGGGAAACATCACGCTCAATCCGGGCGTCTACATCTTGCGCGGCGTCACCCTAAAACCGGGCGGCAACGGCAGCCTGACCGGCCAGGGCGTGACTATATTCCTCATGGAGGGCGCGCAGATCTACATAAATGCCAATGAACAGGTGAACCTTTCCCCGCCCACCAGCGGTCCCTACGCCGGCATCACCATTTTCGAGAATCACGGCAACACATCGGCCTTGACGCTGAATGGCGGCGCGAATTCCGTGATCAGCGGGTTCGTCTATGCGCCTGACGCGGCCATTTCCTTTGCCGGCAACTCAGATATGAGCGGTCAGGGCGACTGTCTGAGGCTTGTCGGCCTGACCGTGCAAATGACAGGAAACTCATCCATCAAAACCGACTGCTCGGCCGTGTTTGGAAATCGCGAGATGTATGCCAGCCGCCTCATCAAGCTTGTGAACTAGGCGGTTAATCCCCCTTTCGATCCCAGATTTTCACCGCCCTGCCCGGCAAAAGCCATGATCGGGACTATGTCAGGCAGGCATGACAGCTGAAAAAAATGAAATACGTCCAGCAGGCCTGAGCAGGCGCGCGGTGTTCAAGACGGCCGGCTTCGCAGCCATTGCCGTGCTTTCCGCCTGCAGCACCGTTTCTGTACCAACGGGCGAAGGCGCGGGCGTCTCGTCCTCCGCCACGGCCACTCTGGCGGGCTTACGCGCGACGGCCGGGCTCGGCCCGTTGACGCCGGACGCGCAGCTCGAGCAGGCGGCGCTGCAGCAGGCCGGCTACATGGCCTCGCGCGAGCGTATGAGCCACACGACAGGCTGGGGCAAGGATTTCGCCTCGCGCATGAAGGACAATGGCGTGCGGGGAGCCTCGGGCGAGAACATCGCCGAAGGCCGCTTCGACCAGCAGAAACTGTTCGACATCTGGATGCATTCAACCGGCCATCGGCGCAACATACTCGATCCGGATTTCAGCCGCTTCGGGCTCGCCTATGTCCGCGACGGACGTGCCCCCAACCTGCGCTATTGGTCGCTGGTTCTCGGCAAATAGAGCTTGCCGGCCCGTCTGGTCGTTGCCTGATTCTCTCCCGTCTTGCGACGGTGCCTGCTAGTCCATATGCGCGGCTGGTGCGCCACCGGCTGGCGCCCGCGCTGGCTTGCGCAGCAGGAAGACGAACGGGATGGCAACCAGCGTCATCACCATCAGGATTTTGAAGTCGTTGACATAGGAGATCATCATGGCCTGGAGATTGACCATGCGATCGACCTCCGACAGCGCCATCGGATCGCCGCCCGCGGCCGCCGGCGAAACCGCCCAGAGGTTGGGATTGAACGGGTTGATGAAGGCCGAAAGCTCGGCATGGTTGATCTGCGTGTTGCGCACCAAAAGCACCGTCACGACCGAGACGCCGATCGATGAGCCAAGATTGCGCACCAGGCTGAACAACGAGGTTGCGTCGGTGCGGTAGCGCGCGTCGAGCGTGGCGAAGGCGACCGTCGACAGCGGCACGAACACCATTCCCATGCCCAGGCCCTGGATCACACCGGAGCTGAGGATCAGCCAGTTGTCCATCTGCGGCGTGAAGCTCGCCATTGTGTAGAGCGACTGCGCGGTCAGCAGAAAGCCGATGACGACGAGAATTCTGGCGTCGATCTTGTTCATGAGCCGCCCGACGACGAGCATCGAAATCATCGTGCCGATACCGCGTGGGCCTATGACGATACCGATGGTGACAGTCGGATAGCCGAAAATGGTCGACAGCATCGGCGGCAGCAGCGACATCGAGGCCAGGATGAGCACACCCATGACGAAGATGAACGCCAGGCCGGTCACGAAGTTCCGGTCGAGGAATATCTTGGGGTCGATGAAGGGATGTTCCGCCGTCACCGTGTGAATGATGAACACCCAGAAACCGGTGATGGCCAGGCCGAGTTCGATCCATATCTCGACCGAGGAAAACCAGTCGACCTCGCCACCGCGATCCAGCATCAGCTGCAGCGCGCCGACGCCGAGCGATATCATGGCAAAGCCGAAGAAATCGAAGCTGCGCACCCGCCGGGCAACGGCCGGCAGATAGGCCGCCATGCCAAGGAAGGCGACGATGCCGACCGGCAAATTGATGAAGAACACCCAGCGCCAGTTGAAATTGTCGGTCAGCCAGCCGCCCAGCGTCGGGCCCAGAATCGGTCCCAGCATGATGCCGGCGCCCCAGATGGCCATGGCCTGGCCGTGACGCTCCTTCGGGTTGATGTCCAGCAGGAAGGTCTGCGACAGCGGCACGATGGCGGCGCCGAACACGCCCTGCATCAGCCGGAACAGCACAATGGTTTCAAGGCTCCATGCCAGGCCGCACAGCATGGAGAAGACGGTGAAGCCGACCACGGTCGTCAGGAACAATTCCTTGCGGCCGAAGCGGTCGGCGAGCCAGCCGGTGACCGGCGTCATGATGGCGGCGGCGACGATGTAGGAGGTCAGCACCCAGTTGATGTTGTCGGGAGAGGCGCCGAGATCGCCGGTCATGGTCGGCAGCGCGACGTTGGCGATGGTGGTGTCGAGCGCCTGCATGACGGTCGCCAGCATGAGCGCAACCGTGATCAGGCCGCGATGCGGCACTTCTCGAAATGGTTCTGGTGTGCTCATGATGCGGAACTTCCAGCAGATAACAAAAACGTGTACACAGGGTTTCCGGGCGGCAAAGCCTTCCGTTGAGAGACCTTCATCGCGGTGGGACGCGAGTATCGATGTGGGGGTTACATCGACCGAAAGTCTCTGATGAGCGGATGCCTGCCGCCCGGAAACATGAGGACCGACGGGTCCGTGTCGAAGATTTCAGATTTCGGCCAGACCGCGGCGCGGCTCGAACCAAACGCTGATCCTTCCCACTCCTCCCATCAGACCAATCCTGCTATCCGCTTCCGCCCGCCTGGTCCTCGCGGGCGTCTGCCTACTTTACTGCGCGGCCTCGCCAGCCGTGGCGTGACCGAATATGGCGGGAAAACCGCGGGCAACGCCGGTATCGACGGTGACGCTGGCGCTCATGCCGGTCCGCAGCGCCATCTTGGCGTCGGGATCGGTCAGTTCCAGGCGCACCGGGATGCGCTGCGTGACCTTGACCCAGTTGCCGGTGGCGTTCTGGGCGGGCAGCAGCGAAAATTCCGCGCCCGTTCCCGCACCGATCGCCTTGACCGTCGCCTCGAAGGTCCTGCCCGGATAGGTATCGACGACGATCTCGGCCTTCTGGCCCGGCTTCATGTTGGTAAGCTGGGTTTCCTTGAAATTGGCATCGATCCAGGTGTCGTTGGTCTCGACCAGCGAAAACAGCGGCGTGCCAGAGCCGACGAACTGGCCGACCTTGAAGGACGAGGCCTGGGAGATGACGCCATCAGCGGGCGCCTTCACCGTGGTCTGCGCCAGGTCGTAGGCAGCCTTGTCGCGCGCGGCGAGTGCGGCCATCACGGTCGGATGCTTGTCGGTTTCGATGTCGGGGTTGCCGCCGAGCGCGGCCTTGGCGCTGATGATGCCTTGCTGGGCCACTGTGACCTGCTGCTTTGCCTTGTCGAGGTCGTTGCGGGCCTCATCCAGCGACGATTTGGCGTTGATGCCTTTCTGGGCGAGATCGGCGGCGCGATCGTATTGCGACTGGGCGTAGTCGACCTCGCTGCTGGCGGACTTTTCCTGCGCCGTCGACTGGCTGTAGGCCGCGCGCAGCTGCTCGACATTAAGGCGCGCGCCGGCAACCGCGGCGTCGGCCTGGGCAAGCGCGATCCGGTACGGCTCGGGGTCGATGGTGAACAGAAGGTCTCCCTGCTTGACCATCTGATGGTCCGATATGGCAACCTGGACGATGCGGCCCGCCGTATCCGAGGCGATCGACACCTTGGCCTGCTGCAGATTGGCGTTCTCCGTCTCCTGATAGCGACCGCCGGTCACCCAGACATAGCCGCCACCGACGATCAGCACCGCCGGCAAGGCAAACATCAAGAAGAAGCGGCCTATGCGGCGCTTCTTCTTCGGCTCCGCGGCCGGCTGTACGGGAGGAGCGACCGCGACAGCAGCGGCAACCGGCTGTGCCGGCGCTTCCATCTCCACCTTGGCGGCGTTTTCGTCTACCTTGGCTACCGCGTTCATGCTGCTGCGCCTTTCGTAGTCTCGACTTTGTCCGAAGATGATGAATCGCCATCCCCGAGATTCTGCGCCATCGCATCGAGCGCCCTGATCAGGACGCGACGGTCCTCCGGCGAAACGCCGACAAGCGATTCCTCATAGACTTCGCCGGCGAGGCTCTTGACCTCGGCATAGGCAGCGCTCGCCTTGGCGGTCGGGAAAATCATGCGCACGCGGCGGTCGGCTGCGTCGGCGCGGCGTTCGATCCAGCCACCCTCCTCCATCCGGTCGACAAGGCGCGAGACGCTGATCGGCTCGATTTCGAGCAGTTCGGCAAGCCGGGCTTGGGTGACGCCTTCCTCCTTGGCGACACGCACCATGAGCCGCCATTGCGCGGACGACAGGCCAAGCCCGCTGGCGCGCGTCTCGAAACGCTTGCGCATCAGGCGCTGCACGTCGTGGATCAAAAATCCCAGTCTATCTATGCCATCTGAAACCATGAGCGATATATATAATAAGCGTGCTTACTATTCAAGATGATATGTTGCGGCGGAATCCGGCAAATGGGCATGACGGTTGTGCAACGCGATCGTGGTTAGCGATCGGTGAACGTCGCGAGCCATTGGAAGCGGAGCCAGCTGTTTTTTCACAGGCGGTTTCGCACGACCAGCGTGACGACGAAGAAGGCGCCAAGCGAGCTGGTGATGATGCCGATCGGCAGTTCCTGCGGCGGCAGCAAGGTCCGCGCCAAGAGATCGCTTGCCAGCAGGAGCACCGCTCCGAACAGCGCACAGCTTGCGATCAGGCGCAGATGCAAGGGCCCCGCCAGCGGCCGCGACAGATGCGGGATCATCAATCCGACAAAGCCGATAACGCCGGCGACCGAAACGAGGATTGCCGTCGAGAAGGCGGCGACGAGAAACGTCGTCCTGCGCATCCGCGCAACTGGCACACCAAGGCTTTCGGCGGCACTTTCACCGGCCAGGAAGGCGTCGAGCCTGCGGTGGTTCCACAGCCCGTAGGCCGCGATCGTGCCGGCTCCCAACGCGCCCAGCCAGACATTATCCCAACGCGCCAGCCCGAGCCCGCCCATCGTCCAGAACAGCACGGAGTGGGCCGCGCGCTGGTCTCCGGCAAACACCAGATAATTGGTCAATGCCGTGAACAGGAAGGAAACGGCAAGCCCGGCAAGGATCAGCCGTTCCGGCCCTTGCCCCCTCACCCGCGCGACCAGCAGCAGGACAATGCAGGCGGCCAGTATGCCGCCGGTGAAGGCCGCAACCGGCAAGGTCCATATACCAAAGCTGTCGCCAAAGACGGTAATGACGGAAACCGCACCCGCGGCGGCTCCCGACGACAGGCCGAACAGGAAGGGATCTGCAAGATCGTTGCGGGTCACTGTCTGCAGCAGTGCGCCTGTTATGCCGAGGCCGCCGCCGACACACACCGCCAGGATCGTGCGCGGCAGCCTGAGATCAACGACGATCTTGCCGACCGGACCCGACACCTGGTGCTCATTCAACCCGACGGCATGGCCAAGGGCGGCAATGACGTCGGTCAGTGGGATCAGTGTCGAACCATAGGCGATCGACAGCAGCACAAGAGCGGCGACCGCCACCGCGCCCGCCGCCATGGCCAGCGCGAATGCCTTGTGCCCTGAAAGCGCGCCGGATTCATGCCCGGGGGCAAATAGCATCAGAACGCTTCCGGATGCATCGCCTTGGCGATCTTGGCGATCGCCTCGATGTTTGCCGGTCCGGGCGTCAATTCGGCATAGCGAAGGGCCACGAAGCGCTCGTTCTTGACCGCGTCGGTTTCCTTCATGGCCGGATGCGCTTTAAGGAAATCGAGCAATTTCTTGTAGCCGCCGCCATCCTGGTAATCGAGCAGGATGAGGAATTGCGGATTGCGCGACGCTACCGTTTCCCAGTCGGTATTGCCCCAGCTGGTGTCCATGTCGGCCATGATGTTGTCACCGCCAGCGGCGGTGATCATGGCGCTGGGAATAGCAAATTTTCCGGCGGTGAACGGCTTGTCCTCGCCTGAGTCATAGAGGAACACCCGCGTCCCCTTGGCGCTGCCGACTTTGGCGGTGATGTCAGCCAGTTGCGCCTTCCAGCCGGCAACAAGCTTCTCCGCTTCGGCGTCCTTGCCAAAAATCTTGCCCAGCTTTTCGACGTCGCCATAGAGCAGGTCCATCGAAGCGGCGGGCCGGTTCTTGTCGAGATGGACGCAGCTTTCGGTCAGCACCAGCGTCTTGATGCCGTGCGGGGCGAGCGTGTCGGGCGTCACGTCGCCGCCCGGCTTCATACCATAATACCAGCCGGCGAAGAAGAAATCGGGCTCGACCGCGACAAGGTTTTCGAGCGTCGGGTATTTTGGCGCCAGTTCGGGAACAGAACCCTGCTCGGCCTTGAATTCGGGGCCGACCTTGTACCATCCGGTGATGCCGGTCAGGCCGACGATCGACGGCTGCAGCTTCAGCGCGAAGGCCATCTCGGCCATGTTGAGATCGTGGATGACGGCGCGCTTGGGCGGTGCGTCGAAGGTCAGCGGCTTGCCGCAGCTATCTACCGTGACCGGGAAGGCGAAGGTTGTCGAGGCCAGCAGCGACAGGACGAGCGACAAAGCGAGACGTTTCACGGATTTTGCTCCTTGGTTGAACAGTGGCGGATCAGGGATGGTTTTGATCAGGATGGCGGCGCGGCGCGGTTCGGAACATCGAACACCGTCAGTTCGCGGTCCTCGGTGGGATGGCGCAGGCGAAACACGTCGACGCCGAAAATCTCGCGGATCAGCTGTTGCGTCAGCGCTTCGCGCGGTGCCGCCAGCGCATGCAGCCGGGCTTCGTGCATCACCGCGACCCTGGTGGCGAAGGGCGCCACCAACGCCAGATCGTGCAGCACGGCAATTACCGTCATGCCGAAGCCGGCCACAAGTTCGAGAAGCTCACCGCGGGCGCGCGGGTCGAGATGGTTGGTCGGCTCATCGAGGAACAGCACTTTCGGTTGCTGTGCGATGGCGCGCGCCAGCTGGGCGCGTTGGCGTTCCCCGCCCGACAGCGAGCCGATGCTGCGGCCAAGCAGCGGCAACAAGCCGGTCCGGCGCAGCGCGTCCACGACAATGTCGCGTTCCTCGCTCCTGCGCCTCAGGCCGGCATGCGGGACGCGGCCGAGTTCGACATAGTCGATCACCGCCAGCCGCGGATCCGGCTGGTCGGTCTGGCCGACGACGGCGATGTGCAATGCCCGTTCGGCCGTCGAGATCCTGTCCAGGCGGCGCCCGCCAAGCTTCACCTCGCCGGAACTTGGCCTGAGCATGCCGGACAGCATGCGCAGCAGCGTCGTCTTGCCGGCGCCGTTGGGGCCGATGATGGCGAGGCGATCGCCAGCGGCAACCGACAGGCTGACCGCATCGACCAGAGCCCGGCCATTTGCCGTGGCGCTGAGGTCGCGCGCTTCGAGGAGCGGCGTTGTCATCGGCCGTCCCCCGGAGGCTTGCCCAGTGCCGGGATGCGGGCCAGCGTCTTGCCGGCCAGTCGCGGTGGACGTTGTCCGGAATTGCACCAGCCGTCGGCGAGCGAGGCGTAAAGCCTGGCAAATCGCACGAGATCGCCGGCGTCGGCCTCGGCGTTGATAGAGCCGAAGAGATAAGCGGCCTTGCCCGGCGCCTGGACGGCCACCGTCAACGGCCGCGCGCAGCCCGCCATGCATTCAACGCCTTCGACCGTGAAGCCGTGCGCCACGGCCGGTTCATTGTGGGCGGAGAGCCGGGAACGCAAATCGTTGCACAAGGCTTCGCCCGACCTGACCCCGGTCGGGACGTCACGGCAAAGCGTGCACACGATGATGCGATGATCGTTGGCGCCGTCCAACTTTCCGTCACTTTCCAAAACTGGCGACGGAAGGATGTTGGCGAGCCGGCCGACAAGACCGACGTCCACGTTTCCTCCCGGCACACCCCGTCCGGTCAACTCAGTGATGGCAGGTCTCCTGGCTCGCGGGTCTCGGCGCAATCCTGCCTTCCCAGCCTTGCCGGCCAGTGGCATGTCGGATCTTGCTCACCGCTTACAGTTGCGGGGGCAGCCACGGTCTCGATCCCTCGCGGATCTCACCGTGTTCCCTTTCACCCCTTGCCTTTCGGCGCGGGGACCATCACCGGGCCATGGTAGTTTTGCCCCGGGCGCATCGCAACGATTCTTTTCGACCGGACCTGTCACCATCTCGGCACCGGCCTGCGACCTCATCAGATAGGGGCGTGCAATATCTCCGTCTGTAATGTAATAACAGAACTGATACGAGATATCCTCCGCCGCTGTCAATCCCTTGCCACCGCGAGCTGCCGGTGAGGGTTGCCAACGCAGACGGGGCGGAGTTCGCGTGAACCCCGCCCCGGATCGGATAGTCTGCAGGCAGACGTGCTTACTTACCTGACAGCTGCTTGGCGTTCTCGGGCGTGATCGCTGTCGTCTCGACAGTGACCGTCGTATCCACCGAAGTGGCGCAATCGAGCAAGATCTTCTTCGACATCTCGATCGCTTCCTTCGCACCCGTCGGGTAGGTGAAGGTCGCCGCCCAGTCACCCTTGGCGACGGCTTCGATGCCGCCTGCCGGGCCTGGCAAGCCATCAGTACCGATGATCTTGACGTCCTTGCCGGCACCCTTGGCGGCGAGCAGCGCGCCGGCCGCCATCATGTCGTTCGAGGCGTAGAGCACCTTGATGTCGGGATGCGCCTGCAACATGGCCGAGAAAGCGGTCTGGGCTTTATCCGGCACCCAGTCGGCAGCCTGCTCGGCAACGACCTGGATCTTGGCATTCTCCTTGACGCCGTCCTTGAAGCCATTCAGCCGCTCGACGGCCGGCGTGGAGCTTGGCAGTCCTTCGAGCACCGCTGCTTCGCCGCCCTCCGGCAGCAAGGTCTTGGCGGTGTATTTGCCCGCTTCGAGCGCGATCTTATAGTTGTCGCCGCCGATAAAGGCGGTGTAGTCCTTGCCGGGGTCGCCGACCGTCTTGCGGTCAAGTTCAATGACCGGAATTCCGGCATCCATGGCGCGCTTCACCGCCGGCGTCAGCGGTGCCGCCTCGAAGGGCGAGATCAGCAAGAGATCGACCTTCTGGGTGATGAAGTTGTCGACCTGCGAGGTCTGCGTGTTGACGTTGCCGGCGCCGTCGGCGATCTGCAGCGTGAAGCCCGGCACTTCCTTGGCCGCCGCCGTCAGCTCGTCATTGACATGCTGTCGGTAGGGCTCGGCATTGTTCGCCTGCGAAAAGCCGATGATGAACTGGCCGTCCTTGGCACAGGCCTTGACCAGCGGGTCGGCGGCCTGAGCGGCTCCGGCAATGCACAGGCCGGCGCCTGCCAGAAGGGCGACCTGAAGGGCGCGCCTTGTTCCTTGTCTTGTGGTTTTCATACTTACTCTCCTCCTCGTCGGGCCCGGGGCCAGACCTTGGTTTGACTGCCTTCCAAATGCTGCCGTCTTCCTCCTAACGACCCAAACCCTCGCGGCGGCGAACGAGGGATTGAATGACTGCCGCCAGCACGATGATCGCGGCGGTCGCGAGCAGTTGTATGGCGGGTGTGATGTTGTTGAGCTGAAGGATGTTGGCCAGCGCGCCGAGCATGATGGTGCCGGCCACGGTGCCGACCATCGAGCCGGCGCCGCCGAACAAGCTGGTGCCGCCGATGACCACGGCGGCGATCGCGGTGAGCTCATAGCCCATGCCGTCATTGGCGCTGCCGAAATTGAACTGGCCGGCATGAACGATACCGGCAAGAGCGGCGGCAAAGCCGGTGATGGCATAGACCGAGATCTTGACCATCGACACCGGCACGCCGGAAATGCGCGCCGCGCGCTCATTGCCGCCGACGGCAAAGACATAGCGGCCGAAGCGCGTGGTGTTGAGCACGATCGTGGCGATCGCGGCGAAGACGATGAAGACGATGGTGGCGACCGGCACGGTGTTGTGGAACAGCCGCTCGCCGAGGATCGCAAAAACCGGCGGTGCCAGGCCCGGCCCGTCGCCATAGGAAATGTTGATGTACTGATTGCCCGACACGACAAGCGCCAGGCCGCGTGCCGCCTGCAAGCCGGCGAGCGTGACGATGAACGGCTCCAGTCGGAACCGGGTGGAGATGGTGCCCTGGATCGCACCGAAGACGATGCCCATGATGAGCACGGCGAGGATGGTGGGGACCAGCCCGAAGCCGCCAGAGATCATCATCGATGCGGTGACGACACTGGACAGCCCAAGCACCGCGCCAACCGAAAGGTCGATGCCGGCAGTGATAATGACGAAGGTCATGCCGATGGCGATGATGCCGGTCTCCGACACCGCGCGCACGATGTTGGCGATGTTGTCGGGGTCGAGGAACAGGATCGCTCCATGACGGCGCGGCGAGAAGATGACACCGCCGATCGCCACCAGCACCAAGCCGATCAGGCTTTGGAAGCGCACGATCAGCGCCAGCGGATCGCGATGCGCCGGTGCCGCGGCCACCGGGCCGCCTGCTTCCGAAATCTTCTGTTCAGACATCAGGCCTCCCTGCCATTTGCCGCGGCAAGCACCGTGTGCTCGTCTACGCCGCCGATGAATTCCGCCACATTGCGCCCCTGGCGCAGCACCACGATGCGATCACAGAGCCCTATCAGTTCCGGCATCTCGCTGGAGGCGACCAGGATGCCCAACCCCTGTGTGGCGAGCGCCCGCAACCGCGCATAGATCTCGCCCTTGGCGCCGACATCGACGCCACGTGTCGGCTCGTCGAGCAGCAGCAGGCGGGGATTGCCGAGGATCTCCTTGGCCAGCACCACCTTCTGCTGGTTGCCGCCCGAAAGCGCGCCTACCGCGATGTCCGGATTCTTCGGCCTGATGTCGAACTGGCCGAAGGATTGCTTCACCGCATCCGCCTGGCGGCGCGGCGACATCAGCCCTGCCGGCGAGATGCGGCGGATAACCGACATGACGAGGTTGAGGCCAACCGCCATTCTGAGCATCAGGCCACTGCCGCGCCGGTCGTCCGTGACGAACGCGATGCCGGCCGCGCGGGCCGCCCTGATCGAATCCAGCCTTACCGGTCGGCCATCGATGGCGACCTCGCCTTCCCAACGGCCGGACAGGCCGGTGCCGTAGAGCGCGCTGAGCAGTTCGGTACGCCCTGCCCCCATGATGCCGGCCAGCCCGACGATCTCGCCCGCCTTGACGTCGAGCGAGATACCGGCCGGCGGCTGCCATCCGGCACTTTCATGGGCGAGCTTGAAGCTCGCATCGCGCAGGCTGAGCAGCGTTTTGCCCGCCGTCCTCGACCGTTCGGGATAAAGTTCGTCCAGCGGCCGCCCAACCAGGAGCCGGACCAGCTCGGCCTGCGGCGCGTGTGGCTCGGTGACGCCGGCGACGCGGCCGTCGCGCATCACCGTCACCCGGTCGGCGATCTGCGGCACCTCTTCCAGGCGATGCGAGATGTAGACGATGCCGACGCCGCTGGCGGCGAGCTTGCGCATGATGTCGAACAGCCTGTCGACCTCACCCACCGTGAGAGCCGCCGTCGGCTCGTCCATGATCAGCACGCGCGAGGCATAGGACAGCGCCTTGACGATCGCCACGACCTGGCGCTGGCCGATCGACAGGTTCGCCACCATGCTGGCCGGATCGATAGCCAATTCGATGGCTTCGAGCCGCTTGCGGGCCTCAGCGCGCATAGCCGGCACATCGAGGAAACCGCCCGGCCGCATCAGTTCGTGGCCGAGGAACAGGTTGGCGGCGACGTCGAGCGTCGGCACCAGGTCGAGTTCCTGGAAAATGGTGGCGATACCGGCCGCTTGCGCCTCACGCGGGTTGTTGAAGGTGACCGGCTTGCCGTCGATGTGGATGGTGCCCTCATCTGGCGTGTAGACGCCCGACAACAGGTTCATCAGCGTGGATTTGCCGGCGCCGTTCTCGCCGAGCAGCGCATGGATCTCACCGGACTTGAGGTCAAAGTCGACGCCACGCAGCGCCTGGACGCCGCCGAAGCGTTTGACCGCGCCGGTGACGGAAAGCAGCGGCGCGCTCATACTAACCTCATGGGGGCCGGCCTCGCACAGGACTGTCGTACTTGCAGCGCTGCCTGGAGCCGCACCGCCTGCGGCTCCAGGCCGGTGGATGCGATGCGGGCGCAGAGCAAGGCCGCCGCCTGACGTCCGATCTCGGTGCAGGGCTGCGCGACCAGCGTCAGCCGCGGCTCGAAGCAATCGGCCCATTCGAAGTCGTCGAAGCCGGCAAGCGAGAGGTCCCCCGGTATTGAAAGGCCCCGTTCTCGGATTGCCCGCACCGCTCCGATCGTCGTCATGTTGTTGCCCGTGACCAATGCGGTGGGCGGCGACGGCAGGGACAGGATCGCATGCGTCGATGCTGTCGCGCTTGCCGTATCGACATTATCCGGCGAGACATAGCGCGGCAGGCACTCAAGTCCATTGGCGGCGAGCGAGGCGCGAAAAGCCTCGATGCGTTCACGCGTCGTCGCCAGGCCCGGCTGGCCGGCGATATAGCCGATGCGCTTGTGGCCGAAGGATGCGACGTGGTCGATCAGCGCCCGCATCGACGACTGGTTCTCGACGCCGATCTGGTCGAAGCGTTCGTCGGCGAAACGGTCGATCAGTACGCAAGGCAGCTTCTTCTCGGCCAGGTAATCGATGGCGCGCTGCGGCGCGCCCGACGGCGCCAGGATGACGCCGTCGACGCGACGCTGGTGGAAGGCACGCACCACCGAAAGCTCGCGGTCGGGGTCTTCCTGCGTATCGGACAGGAACACCATGAGGCCGAGGCGCGCGCATTCGGCCTCCACCGCGCAGATGATGTCGGTGAAATAGGGGTTGGAAATCGCCGAGATCGCCAGGCCGACGCTGTTGGTCGAGGCGACTTTCAGCGACCGCGCCAACTCGTTGGGCTGATAGCCCATCGCGGCGATCGCGTCATTGATGAGCCGCGCCTTCTCCGGCGAGACAAAACGGGTGCGGTTGATGACATGCGAGACGGTCGAAACCGACACGCCGGCGCGGCGCGCGACCTCAGCCATTGTCGGCATGGCAACTCAAATGGAGTGCTGGCAAGCGCTCCTCCCTGATGATGCGTTCCACTCCGCTCTCGTTGATCTGGGCGGATTTTGGCAAACCATAATGTCATCGAAACGTTTGCGCAATCGCTTCGATGCGGTTTTTACCGAGATCGGCTGTCGTGGTGCCATCGAGATTGCGCGATCTGGTCTTAAGCGGAAAATAGAGCGTGCCGGCAAGGTTGACCTGCCGATACTCGTGAGAACACATTGGGACATCGTTCGAGATTGCAGAAGCATCTGGGTTCCCGCTTCACGAAGAAAGGCGCGCTTGAAATGGCTGGTATTTTCTATTTCCGGAGCCCGGCGGGTCGTTGAAGCGTCGGACGAGCGAGGGGCTGGTTTTCCGCATCAGGCGTTGGATCGACGCAAGGTCGTCCTTGGCCGGCATTCCCAGCCTGAGATTTCACGAAACCGGGCAAACCTATCCCCGTGCCAAGCTCGGTGCGACGCTCGCCAGCGGAGACGCAGATGGGAGTCTGCAGGAAGCCGGCGCGTTCTCTGGCGCGACGGGTCCGCACATCGGAGGTACCCGGCATGATGCGTGGTGACCCAGCCGAATGAACGAGCGGACGGTAGCAATCTGCATGCTCGCGATCGGCAAACCAGGCTATGCGCTGGCGGCGCGCGAAGCCATTACGTCCTTTCTCCGGAACACGGATTTCGAAATCTATATAGTCACGGATCGGTTCTCCGCCCCAATGCTGCCGGCCTCGCCGCGCATCCATCTCAACTTGCTCGACGCCGCACGGCAGGAACACCGGGCAGATGGGTTTCTGGCCAAGTTCGACGCACTGGCCTGGTGTCTCGGCCAGGCCAGTGCCGAGATCATTCTTCAGGTCGATGCCGATACCATCCTGTTGCGCCCCCTTGTGGCGGCAGAGGTGTTGACGGCGCTGGGCGAACAGCGGATGGCAATGGTTGAACAGACCGGGATCGCCGGTTCGGGCATGACGCTGGGGGACTTCCAGGAACATTACAGCAAGCGCTCGCTAGCGTTCATCGACGAGTCAGCGGCGGCGCCACCCGCGATATCGTTTCGCTACTTCAACAGTGGCGTGGTGCTGGCTTTCAGGGACGAACTGCAGCTTTTGCTGGAGTGGGTAGCCGCCCGACGGTTGCTTCTGCCTGCCGATCACTCGGTTGGCGCGCACATGATCGCCGACCAGGACTATTTCCAGGTGTGGGCAAACACAGTGGTGCCGGATCGCTGCGCCTCCCTCTCCTGGCAATGGAACCATTGCAGCCACTGGGATACGGGCTTTCCCCGACCGGATGCGCTGATCGCCCACTTCAGCAACTTCTGCAATGGCCCCGAATTCGAAACCGTGCTCGCGATGCATAACCTTCTTGCCGACGGTTCCGCCGGCCCCTTGCTAGACAGCACAGCGCCAGGACAGCCTGCCGACCTTGCGTTCATCATCATCACGCACAACTCGTCCAAGATAATCGGCTACTGCCTCGACGCCCTGCCGGACCAGCATGAGATCATTGTCGTCGACAATGCCTCAACCGACGAGACACTCGATCACGTGACGCATGAGGGCGTGACCATCATCCGGAACAAAAGCAATGAGGGGTTCGCCGCCGCCGCCAACCGAGGCGCCGCCGCCGCTAACGCCAAATATCTATGCTTCCTCAACCCGGACTGCGTCATGACATCGGCCGCGGTCGAGACGGCGCTCTCGATGCTTTGCCGAAAACCCGATGCGATGTTCGTTCCCGACTATGTCGACTGGCATGGCGGAGTCACAGCCGGTCGCCAGCCCGGCTATTCCCGGCTCAAGCTGACAGCCGACCTTCTTCACAATAACGGCATGGCGAAATGGGCTCGGCGCCTGAGATGTCTCCCATTCTATCACAACCATAAATGGAGCTGGCCGCTCGCGGCCGCTCTTTTCGTTCGACGAGAGACTTTTCGTGCTATCGGCGGTTTCGATGAGAGATACTTTTGCTACATGGAAGATGTCGCGGTCGGATTTGAAATGGCACGGCGTGGGCTCGAAATCGTCGAACTGGAACATGTGCTGCCGCATCTCGGTCGGTACGGCGCGCATATCCCGACCTCCGTCAGGATCTCGTTGATCGACAATGCGCGGCTCAAGTTCGCGCGGCTGCATTATGGCCGTGCCTTTGAGGCTACGCTTCGCGGTCTGCGATGGATTCTCCATCGCCGCCTCGGTATCAGGGACGCGTTGCGCCGCAAACGGCGGCGTGCGCTGGAAAGCCGATGAACTACTATGTTCTGCCCGGGGTCGGTATATATGGCGGCATCAAGGTTGGCTTCCAGTTCGCGCAGTTGCTGACGGACGCCGGCGTGCCGATGGCGGTCGCGACCCCTGGCAACCTTGCGCCTTCATGGTTCCGATGCAGTCAGCCTGTGGTGGACAGGCAGCAGGTCGTCGCGAATGCCGGGAAGAGTGATACGCTCATCTTCTCATTGCCGCACGACTATCCCGAATTGAAGGCAACTGGGGCGCGGCTGATCTTCCACTGCCAAGGTACCGATCCCCTCATCAACCCGATTCTGCACGACAGGGATGTCACCGTGCTGACGTGTTGGGAACAAGCGACGAATTATGCACTGTTCGTCGCCCGGCGCGATTCGATCGATGTCGGCATATCGATCTCCGACGTTTTCTTCCATGACGGGTCTCCCAAGGACGAGCGGTGCGCGGCCTTCATGCCGCGCAGGGGCGCCGCTATAGCCCAATCGGCGATGAAGCATGTGCGCTCCCTCTGCTTCCTGCCGATTGACGGCGATAGTGAAGATATCTGCGCGAACAGTCTTAAGCGCTCCGGGTTCTTCCTGGGCACGGCAGTCTCTGAAGGCTTCGGACTGCCGGCGCTCGAGGCGATGGCGGCAGGCTGCGTTGTAGTATCGGTTCCAGTCGTCGGCGGGATGGAGTATCTCAGACATGGGCACACTGCGTGCATCGCCGAGCCGATGGAACTGCCAGCCGCGCTTGCCGAAATCAGCAAGCAAGGCGCAAGCTCGCGGCGTGCTGCCCTGCGCGACGGCGGCGCGGCGATGGCATCCCGTTACCGCATCGCGGTTCAGAGAAAGAAACTGCGATCTGCCATGGAGGCGGGGTTGAAGGACGCCTTGTCATGGAGCTAAGCGTCATCGTTCCATCATGGGGTCTGACGGCGCTGCTGCGAAGTTGCTTGCTGCAGCTTGAGCATGCCTTGGCGAGGACACAGCTTGGCAAGACCTGTGTCGTCGTCGTCGACAATGGCTCCGCCATACCCTACCTCGCCGATGATCTAGCGCCGCCGCACGTGCGGATCGTCAGGCTGGACCTGAGGCATTCCTTCTCGGCAGCCTGCAATCGCGGCGCCCGCGAGATTGAAGCCACACGGTACCTCTTCCTCAACAATGACGTGCTTCTGCATCCGGACGCTCTGGTGGAGATGCTTGAGATCTTCCGTGACCACAAGGTTGGCATATGCGGCACCAGGCTAGTCTTGCCCGACGACACGATCCAGCATTGTGGCGTGCGGTTTGACGCCGGAGAACGTGGCCCCTATCACCAAGATCATGGCAGGCGAAGCGCGATCGTCAACCGGGCGACGACTTTCCCGCAGGCCGTTACGGCGGCGGCCCTGATGACCGACCATGCGGCCTTCAACGCCTTGAACGGTTTCGACGAGACATTCCCTTTCGGCTATGAGGATGTCGATCTCTGTCTTCGGGCACGGCAGTTGGGAATCCGAATCGCATGTGGCCAGCGCAGGGATTCACTGCATCTGGAATCGACATCGGACCGGCGGCCCGACCGCCACAAGGCCTCGCGCAACCTGTTCTTCGAGCGCTGGCGCGGGCGCTACACCATAGACGGAGACGAGACCGGGTGACGCAGGCAAACGAGATATCGCTGATCGTCCATACGCGGGATTCGGCACGGACCTTGCCCCGGCTGCTGGCGACCACCGCCTGGGCAGCGGAGCGCATCATCGTCGACATGCAAAGCGGCGATACGACCGTCGAGATCGCACGTTCCGCCGGCTGCCGGGTACTGAGTTGTGCCATCGTCGATGCCGTCGACGCAATCCGCAACCAATACCTGCCGCAGGCGCAAAACGAATGGGTGCTTGTGCTGGATTCCGACGAGTATCTCGCTGACGACGCATATGAGGCGCTGCGAGGCCTTGTGCGCGACCATGGCGAAAGCACCGACGCCTTTGCGTTGCCGAGGTTCAACTCCGTCGCCGGCCATGTCATGCGCGGTTCCGGCTTTTACCCGGATCACCAGATACGGTTTTTCCGCAAGGGGACCGTCGCCTGGCAACCAGGCCATCATCGCGTGCCGCAGGTTCTGACCGGTGCCAAGCGCCTTCGTCGGCTGGATGCGCCGAACTGCCTCCACATCCACCACGAGAACTACGTCGACATCGCCTCGTTCATTGCCCGGCAGGCGCGCTATGCGCTGAGCGATTCCTACGATCCCAATCCCGACAATTTCGATTTCGGCACCTATGTCGCCGAGGCCTATGCCGAGTTCGAACGGCGCCATGAGCCTGCCGAGGATGGTGAACTTTCCACCGCAGTGGCAACCGTGCTTGCCTGGGACCGGATCATGCGCGGGCTGATCCACTGGGAACGGCTGGGGCGCCAACAGCCACTCAACCCGGCCTTCTCCCTGCCGATCGTGCCAATTGCGCACAGGCACAAGCCATCACTGTTCGGATTGCGCCATCTGCCGCGCGAGATCGGGCGCTGGCTTCGCCGGTTCTTCCAGCGTCGGCGGCGCTAGTCGGCATCACTTTGCGCGCTGCGCAATTTCGATCAAACTGGCCGCGTGCGGAGGCGGCAGTATGATCCGGCCGATGCGCGAAGGAGCCCCATGAACCCGACCGAGAAGGCGCTGTGGTTTGTCGAGAGCCATCTGCCGGAGGCTGTTACACTCGACGACGTCGCGCAAAGCAGCGGCGTGTCGCGCTTTCATGTGACGCGCGCCTTCGGCGCCGCCACCGGCCGCTCTGTCATGGGCTACATGCGCGCACGTCGGCTGACCGAAGCAGCGCGCAAGTTGGCTGGCGGGGCGCCCGACATCCTCTCGGTGGCGCTCGACGCCGGCTACAACTCGCATGAGGCTTTCACCCGAGCCTTCCGCGACCAGTTCGGCACCACGCCGGAACTGGTGCGCGCGCAAGGCTCGACCAAGACCCTCGACCTCGTGGAGCCGATCCTGATGGACCAATCCCTTCTCGCCAACCTCGAACCGCCACGCTTCGAGACCAGCCGGTCGTTCCTGATCGCGGGCCTCGGCGAACGCTACAGCTGCGAAACCAGCGCCGCCATTCCAATGCAATGGCAACGCTTCGGCCCTTACATCGGCAACATCCCAGGCGAGACCGGCGACGTTGCCTATGGCGTCTGCGTCAATGGCGACGATGCCGGCAATTTCGATTACATCGCCGGTGTCGAGGTTTTGGACTTTTCCGACCTTCCCAGGGAATTCAGCCGCGTGCGCATACCCGCTCAGAAATATGCGGTGTTTTCGCATCGCGAGCACATCTCGACCATCCGCCGCACCGTCAACACGATCTGGAACAAATGGCTGCCGGCCTCCGGGCACGAAATAGCGGACGCGCCCGAATTCGAACGCTATGGCCCGGAGTTCGATCCGCGCAGCGGCAATGGCGGGCTGGAGATCTGGATACCGGTGAAGTCATAAGTACCGAGCAGGCCGTACCTTGACATGAGACCAAGGCACGGCTCCTGGCGCTCCGCCTACTCCACGGTGAGAGCGACCTCATAGAGGCCGGGATGGGCCTGACCCAGGGCCTGGTTGCGATCGAGAAACCTGCCATTCCGCAAATGCTCGAAGACCCGCCGCATGGCCGCCTGATCCTGCGCCTGGGCGTAATTGACGACACGCGTGCCGTCGAGACTTCGATGTAGACTGGCAGACATCCAGCCGGGAACGCTGCGGCAACTCATTGCCGCCTCCCGTAGCAGGTCGATCAACGCCTGCTGTCCGCCTTCGGGCACGGTGAAAACGTTGATCTGGGTGATGATGCCGGTGTCGGCGCGAATGATGGGCATTCTGCTTCTCCTTCGTTGGTGCCTGGCAAGCGAAGGAACGCCGATCCGCGGAAACCCCGAACGCCAAGCCGGGCGTAAAAGCACGCCGTGGGCTTGCCGTGGGTTCCCATATGAGATGGGAACGGAGCTTCCAGCTGGTGGAAGGGAGCGGGCTTACCGTTTGCCGCTCCAGGGTCCTTTTCGACCCGCGTTTCATAGCATCGGCGCAAGCCGCCAACAACCGCGCATCATGGCAGCGGATGCCGGGAAGGTTTCCCTACAGCTCGAGATCCCAGTTCTGGCCAACCAGATCCTTGCCGAAGGAATGGTGCGGCTCTTCCTCGATCAGTTTGAAGCCGGCGGCCTGGTAGATGTGCCGGGCGGCGGCCAGGATGTCGTTGGTCCACAAGGTCACCGTCTTGTAGCCCCTGGCGCGGGCAAAGCCGATGCATTCCTCGACCAGCCGCTTGCCAATGCCGAGGCCGCGCGCCGACGGTTCGACATAAAGCAGGCGCAGCTTCGCCACCTCGGGCGATTTGCGCACGACGAAGACCGAGCCGACGATCTCGCCATCGCGCTCGGCGATCCAGCTGCGCTCCCATTTCGGGTCGAAGGATTTTACGAAGGCAGCGAGGATTTCGGCGACCAGCGCCTCATAGGTTTCGTCCCAGCCATAGTCCTGCGCGTAGAGCATCCCTTGCCGGCGCGTGATCCAGCCAATGTCGCCGACCTGCAGCGGCCGCAACAGATAGGGGATTTTTGGCTCGGCGGTTTCGTCCAGCAGCGCCTGGACCGTGCGCATGGATTTCACCAGCCGGTCCTGCTCCGACGCGGGCAACCGGTCGAGTAGCGCCGCGACCTGGTCGTGCGAATCCTTGTTCAGCGGCGCGAAGGCATTCCTGCCCGCCTGGGTCAGCGCAATCGACGATTGCCTGGCGTCCGAAACCAGCGTCGATCTGGAGATGAGATGAAGGCGTTCGAACTTCTTCAGCAAACGACTGACATAACCGGCATCGAGGCCGAGATCGCGTCCAAGGTCGGTCGCGGTCAGACCGTCGCGATGCGCCAGTTCGTACAGCACGCGCGCCTCGGTCAGCGAGAAGGCACTCTTCAGCAGCCCTTCGTCGAGCAGCCCGATCTGGCGGGTGTAGAAGCGGTTGAACGCCCTGACCGCATCGATCAGCTGCTTGTTGGGCGCATCGTTGCTGGGCTGATGGTGGGTCGTCATGGGTATCTCCTGTTCGCACAGGATCAACCATTTACTTGACGCAGTCAACCATGTGACTGATCACATCATCGGCAACACCGGCCAGCGATCGACGATCCTGCCACCGGAAAACACCGCGATCGGCCCAAACTGCTGCAGCACGGCCTCGCTCTGCGTCGGCCGCAGGAAGGCGTAGTCGCCGGGCCTGGCGAGGGAATCGGCGGGCAGACCCATGAATTGCTGGTTGGAAGACAGGCCGAGCAGGCCGTTCGTCCTCATGCCCTCGGGAAAGACCGGTTCGGCCATCCATTTGCCGCCATAGAGATAGCAGCCCTTGCGCGGAAACCGGCCGAGCGCCTGCAGCAGGCGGGAAACGGCCGGCGGACCCGGCAGCATCGGTTCGACCACCTTCAGGATCGGCGTCGCGATGAAGGCCGCCGCCTGGAAACCTTCGAGACCAGTCGTGTCGAAATCGCTGGGCAGCACGAAGGCCGAACCCATCGACACTTCATTGGCAATGCCGCCATGATGAAGCAGCGCAGTCTTGCTGCCACCGATGTTGAGGATGCGGCGCTGGTCCGCACCAAGGCACGCAACGAAAGCGGCGGCCCGTTCCGAGGCCTGTGCCAACGCCTTGGCCGGGCCGCCGAACAGGCCGGGAATGTGCGGTGCGTGCGCCTCATAGGCCATGACGCCTTCGCAGCGCAGCCCTTTCTGGGCCGGCAGCATCTTCAACGCCTGCGACAAGGCCTCCGGTTCGGCGAACCCGCCGCGATGCAGACCGACATCGATTTCCAAGGCGATGCGCAGGTCGATGCCGAGTTCGGCTGCGAGAGCGCCATATTCCGCCAGCCTCTGCTGGGTATCGATCAGCCAGCAGACACGCGACCAGCCGGCGGCACCCTTCGCCATCGCCGCCCTTGCCGCGCTGACCGGCATCGGTTTGCCGTAGAGGAGATCCGCGTCCGGAAACGCTTTCAACACCGCCTCGCTGATCGGCGGATGGAAGGTCATGAAGCGATCGGTGCCGAGCGCCTTGCCGATATGCGAAAGCAGCGGCAGGCAAGCGAGCGACTTGTCGACCAGCCGCACGGCAAGGCCGGGATCAAGCCTCGCTTTGACCAGCGCAATGTTGCTGTCCAGCCGATCGCGATCAAGCAGCAGGCAGGGCTGGAAGATGCCGGCTTGCTTCAGCACCTGCGAAAGCGTGGCAAAGTAGGCGCTCATGGCTCGATGCCGAACAGGCCGGCCATATAGGGCGAGACGAAGCGGTTTTGCGGATCGATGTCGCGGCGCACCGCCATGGCATCGTCCCAGCGCGGGTATAGCTTCTTGAAGTCCGCCGCCTTCAGGCTGTGCATCTTGCCCCAATGCGGCCTGCCGCCATATCTGCGGAAAATCGGCTCGGCCGCCTGCATGAAGGGCAACGGATCGCTCGCCGCGTCATGGTGGATGGCGATTGAGCAGGTCGGCCTGTTGTAGAAGGGCGACAGCCAGAACTGGTCGGGCGCGACGCTGCGCACCTCCATCGGGAAATAGACTTCAGGAAAGCGCTTTTCGGTCAGCTCGATGATTTTGGCCAGCGCCTTCGGTCCTTCCTCGAACGGAAGGTGATATTCCATCTCGTTGAATTTGGTCTGCCGGTCGCTGGCATAGACGTTGAGCCAATCCTGCACATAATCCTCGGCCGGCACTTTCGCGACAGCGCCGAGGATCAGGCGGCGGCGCAGCGACGGTAGCCAGGCGAGCCCGGTGCGCAACCGGCGCAGCGTGCGCAAGGAGCCCTCATCATCCTCGGTCGGGCGCGCGGTGGTCGCCTCGGTGCTGAAGTCACTGGCGATGAACTGCGCATAGCCGGAAAACGGAATGTAGTAGAATTCGGCCGAGCGGTGCGCGGTCATCATCTTCTCGAAATCGCGCAGCATGTCGGCGATCGGCAGCACCCATTTGCGGCGGCGCAGCCGGTAGGTCGGGATGTTGTTCAGCGTCACTTCGCTCAAGACGCCGAAGGCACCGAGCGCGACGCCGATGGCGTGGATCGTGTCCTGATCCCCTGCCCTGGTGAAGTCGCGGACCTTGCCAAGCCCATCGACGATCTGCACCGTCTCCAATTGCGTGTGATAGGCGCCGAGCGTCGGTCCCGAGCCATGAGTGGCGGTTCCCAGCGCGCCGCCAATCGCCTGGCGGTCGATGTCGCCCATATTGGGCAGGCCCTGGCCGATACCTTGCAGGATATGCATCAGCGAACCGAGCCGCGTCCCTGCCCGCACGCGCGCCTGATGCTTTTCAGCGTCATGCGAGACCAGCCCTTCCAGCTTGTCCAGAGACAGGATCGTGCCCTCGGATTTCACCAGTGGCGTGAAGGAATGACCAGCGCCGACGACGCGGATTGGGCCTGGTGCCGTTCGCACGAGATCGCCGAGTTCGCCGGCATCGGCGGGGCTGGCGATCAGCCGCGGTTCGGCAGTGACGAAACCCGACCAGTTGCTCCAGATGTTCGACATGGCGCTCACGCAACAACCCGGCGACGCCGCGCCACGAAGACAAACACGCCGAGGAGCGCCACGCTGACCAGGGCACTGCCGGCGGCGAATTCCGGAACCGGGCGAAAATCCTTGCCGTCGATGAGCACGGACGCTGCGACAGGCCCGATCGCCAGGCCGAAGAGCTGCGCGGCCGGCACCAGCAGCACGGCCGTACGTGTCTCATCCGCCGTGATCGCCAGCCGGATCTGGTAGGGCACGATGAACAGCAGGATAAAACCCATGACTAGGGCAGCGACCCAGAATGTGGTGAGGCCAGGTCCGCTGGCGAGAACCAGCGAACACAAAAGCGCCACCACACCGATCACCATAATGGCAATGCGATAATCGATACGCGCCTCGAACACGGTCGCCGTCATCGCGCCCAGCACCTGCACCGCGAGGCTGGCTGAGACGATCAGGCCGACGGTGCGGCCATCGATGCCGAATTGGGCGCCAAGCGGCTCCAGGAACGCCCAGACCGAGCCGAAAAACATGAAGTAGCAGAAGACGCACAATAGCGCTGTCATCGAAGGAACCGTCAGCACATTGGCCAGGTTCTCGTCCTTGGGAAGGTCGGCATAGTCGCCAGGGACGGTGAAGGCTACTGCCAGCGACGCCACGCAGACGACAGCGAGAACGATGAAGCCCCCAGCCGATCCGGCGGCCGGGATGACATAGAGCGCCAGCAGCAGGGCAAGCGCACATTGCGCCAGCGTCTGCATGGTGACGAAAAAGCCGCCGATGCGTTCGGCACGCCGCGAACGGGCGATCAGTTCGGTGGCGACCGCGACCAGGCCGCCTTCGGCAAGACCGGCCAGGGCGCGTGCCGCCATCAACGTATTGGCGCCGGCGGCATAGGCTGTCCAGACATTCGCCAGCGCCAGCAGGAGCAGCAAGATCGCACTTTTCCAGCGCATGTTGTGGGCGGAGAGCAGCATTGCAACGATCGCCGAGCCGATCGCAATGGCGATCATCTCGGCGGTGGCGACCAGCGCCAGTTCGTCGCCGCTGACATGACCCTCGGTGTAGAGGGCGCCGAGCAGGACGGGCTGCAGGCCGAGAATGAGCAGGCCGACCGAGCCGATCCACAGGGCGGAGGCAAGCTGTCCGCCGGTCGGATTGCCGACCAGCCAATCGCCGCTTCCGGTATGCGCGTCACCAGATGCCAAAGCCGCCTCCCAACGTCCCTTGCCGGATCGCAAAAAAGCTGACAACCTGTCAGCATTTCAGAAACTGATACTTGATCATATTTCTTGTCAACCAGAATTTGCCAATGCGTGCGAAAGACCGGTGCATGACGGAAGCAAGGCGAACAGGGACCGAACCGAGGCGCAAACCCAAGCAGGAGCGCAGCCGCGAGCGCATCGACGCCATCCTGTCGACGACCATGCGGTTGATCGGCGAGAAGGGCATCGACGCCGTCACCATGAAGGAGGTCGGCATGCTGGCGGGCGGGCCGATCGCCACCGTCTACCACTACTTCCCCAACAAGTCGGCGATCCTGGCGATGCTCTACGAGCGGTTCTCGGAGGTCAGCCGCGCGCGATTGGCTGATATCATCGCCGATGTCCGCGAAGCCAAGGACGTCATCGCCGCCGCCGATCGACTGCTTGACGACTACCTCAGCCGTGTCGCCGGCGATCCGGCCATCCAGGATCTGCAGAACGCCATCCAGGCCGACAAGGCGCTGAAGAATCTCGACATCGCCGAAACACGACATCAGGCCAGGATGTTCTGCGACCATGTCATCGCTTTGCTCGAGCCTCAGAAACACGAGCAGTTCGAGCGCATGGTTCTGTTGATCTTCCAGCTCGCCGGCGGTGTGGTGCGTCTGGCGCTTGCGGAGGGCGAAGCGGAAAGCCGCCGGACCATCGAGGATTACCGGTCGATCATCCACACTCAGTTGCGGCTATTTCTTTAGACCGGCGCAATGACGGATCAGTCCGTTGTGGCCTATCTCGCTTGGCGGATAAGGGCTTCGAAGCCGTCAGCCAGATCGGCAGCGCCGGCCGCGAACATTTTCACGAGGTTCTGGGGACGGCCGGGAGTCTTGTTGGCATCGAGCAGGATGGCCCTGCCCTCATGCATGACGAAATCGAATTTCCCGTAGTCAAAGCCGAGTTCACGCCGCCGATCGCGCATCTCGTCGGGAACCGGGACGGGCTCACGCCGGATCGTTTCCGATGCCTTGACGAGGCCGTTTGGCGAGACATAGCGGGTGCAGCGCTCACGCTCTCCGCAAAACACCCAGAAACGCGCGGCAAAACCATCGGGTTCTCGTTCCGGAATGAATTTTTCGACGACGAGGTCATCGCTCTCGAAGATACCCTCCGGAACCTCGCCGAGAGATCCATAGACCTGATAGGGCTGCAGGGTCGGCAGATGCGGAAAAGGCGGCGGCTTCCCCGCGCGTTTCGATCTCCGGTTGAGCAGCGTCTCTGGAATGCCCAGATTGTTGAGGTCACTCTTGACGATGACCGGGCCTTGCCAGGCGTTGCGTTCTGTTATCAGAGCCCCGCTGATCCGCCTTTTGGAGATATCGGACGCCCCGACATTGAGGCAGAACGGAAACCGCTTGGCATAGGCGACATGATCTGCCGGTGTCAGTGTCGCATCGACATGCAGAACCGCGATATCTGCGTCTTGTGTCTTTGACGGGCCTTGCTGAATGCGGACCGAATGGCCACGCCTTTTCAGATCCTGCAGCACATCGAAAAGCAAATAGGGGCTGCCCCTGCGCAACAGGAGGTTGCGCTTGCCGAGGAAGCGGTCGTGCTCATGCGTTATGACGACTATGCGCGACACGGCTTTCCCCTTGGCTTCAATGCCCGCTTCTATTAAGCGGCTCTAATCGATCGATGCCAGACTTTCCTGGCTCCAACGGGTTTGAATGACAAATCATTGGGACAATTATCATCGGCACTGGAAGCTGCTGGACGCCCCGCTGCGGCCAACCGCGGAAACTGTCGGCATATTCGATCGCGAACTTGATCTCAGGGATGCCGATGTCCTTCTGCTAGGCGTGACCCCCGAACTGGCAATCCTGGGCAGATCGATGTTGGCGATCGATCAATCGGCAACCATGATTTCCGGGGTTTGGGCCGGCGACAACGCCTCGCGAAGGGCGATGGCCGGAAACTGGCTCAGCCTTCCCCTGGAGCGGGCAAGTTTCGACGCCGTCATCGGCGACGGCTGCCTGTCGGCGGTCGATTCCAAAGCCGCACGCCATGCTCTGTTCGCCGAAATCGCGAGGGTGCTGAAGCCCGGCAAGCGTGCGGCGATCCGCGTTTTTGCACGGCCGGAAACGGCAGAGAACCTGCGCGGCATCGAGGCGCTGGTCCTGGCCGGCGGGGTCGAGAATTTCCACGCGCTCAAATGGCGAATCGCGATGGCGTGCACGAGCGACGACTGCGATTTCGCAATCAAGGTGCGAACGATCCGCGACACCTTCGACAGCCTGTTCCCCGACCGCGAAGCCCTTGCCGCACGGACGGGATGGAGCGTGACGTCGATCAACACGATCGATGTTTATGCCGGCTCAGACACTAGCTACAGCTTCGCGACGCTGGCCATGCTGGTCGACGAGGCGAACACCTGGTTCAGCGACGTACGCGTCGTGCCGAGCGGCTCTTACCCGCTGGCGGAACGGTGCCCGCTTCTGGTGCTTGGATCGCCCAATGCTCGATTTGAAACCCGGGAGATCGGCTTGCGTCTCGGGCACTGACTGCCGATCAACAGGACAGCATTCGGGCAGCGTTCGGGCGGCAGCCCTTATTTTGCGCAACCGCGCGGCGGCACGAGAAAAATTTCCTGCGATTGCCCCTTCCCGCGCGCCTTGACTCTCGCAGGTCGGCGGCCTATTTCAGCGCCACGTTAGCACTCGCCCTTGGTGAGTGCTAACCACATGTCCGGCTTCGCCGGATTGAGGAACTGTTTCTCACCGTTCTCATCGAGGAAGAAAAAATGGCAAAGTCGAAGTTCCGCCCGCTTCATGACCGCGTGGTCGTTCGCCGGGTCGAATCCGAATCCAAGACCGCCGGCGGGATCATCATCCCGGATACGGCAAAGGAAAAGCCGCAGGAAGGCGAGATCATCGCCGTCGGCTCCGGCGCTCGTGACGAAGCTGGCAAGCTGGTCCCGCTGGACGTCAAGGCTGGCGACCGCATCCTGTTCGGCAAGTGGTCGGGCACCGAAGTCAAGCTCAATGGCGAAGACCTTCTGATCATGAAGGAATCCGACATCATGGGCATCATCGGCTGATTATCGGCCTCACCGTCAACTGAATTCGGGCTTACCCCAAGCCCCTGCCAGGAGCTAAAAAATGGCTGCTAAAGACGTAAAATTCTCCCGTGATGCCCGCGAGCGCATGCTGCGCGGCGTCAACATCCTCGCCGACGCGGTGAAGGTCACACTCGGCCCCAAGGGCCGCAACGTCGTCATCGACAAGTCGTTCGGCGCCCCGCGCATCACCAAGGACGGCGTCACCGTCGCCAAGGAAATCGAGCTTGAAGACAAGTTCGAGAACATGGGCGCGCAGATGGTCCGCGAAGTTGCTTCGAAGACCAACGACATCGCCGGCGACGGCACCACGACCGCGACCGTTCTGGCGCAGTCGATCGTCCAGGAAGGCCACAAGGCGGTTGCCGCGGGCATGAACCCGATGGACCTGAAGCGCGGAATCGATCTGGCCGTCACCGAGGTCGTCACGGCTCTCGGCAAGGCTGCCAAGAAGATCAAGACCTCCGAGGAAGTTGCCCAGGTCGGCACCATCTCGGCCAATGGCGACGAGTCGGTCGGCAAGATGATCGCGGAAGCGATGCAGAAGGTCGGCAACGAAGGCGTCATCACCGTTGAGGAAGCCAAGACCGCCGAGACCGAACTCGAAGTCGTCGAAGGCATGCAGTTCGACCGCGGCTACCTCTCGCCCTACTTCGTCACCAACGCCGACAAGATGGTTGCCGAGCTCGAGGACGTCTACATCCTGCTCCACGAGAAGAAGCTCTCCAACCTCCAGGCCATGCTGCCGGTTCTCGAAGCCGTCGTGCAGACCTCCAAGCCGCTGCTCATCATCTCGGAAGACGTCGAAGGCGAGGCTCTGGCCACGCTGGTCGTCAACAAGCTGCGTGGCGGCCTGAAGATCGCCGCCGTCAAGGCGCCGGGCTTCGGTGATCGCCGCAAGGCCATGCTGGAAGACATCGCCATCCTGACCGGTGGCCAGGTCATCTCGGAAGACCTCGGCATCAAGCTCGAGAACGTCGGCCTCAACATGCTCGGCCGCGCCAAGAAGGTGTCGATCTCCAAGGAGAACACCACCATCGTCGACGGCGCCGGCAAGAAGGCCGAGATCCAGGGCCGCGTTGCCCAGATCAAGCAGCAGATCGAAGAGACCACTTCGGACTACGACAAGGAGAAGCTGCAGGAACGTCTCGCCAAGCTGGCGGGCGGCGTTGCGGTGATCCGCGTCGGCGGTGCGACGGAAGTCGAAGTCAAGGAAAAGAAGGACCGCGTCGATGACGCCCTCAACGCGACCCGTGCGGCCGTCGAAGAAGGCATCGTTGCTGGCGGTGGCGTTGCGCTGCTGCGCGCTTCGGCCAACATCAAGGCCACCGGCGCCAATGCCGACCAGGCTGCTGGCATCAACATCGTGCGTCGCGCACTGCAGGCTCCGGCCCGTCAGATCGCCTCGAACGCCGGTGCGGAAGCTTCGATCGTTGCCGGCAAGATCCTTGAGAACAAGGGCGCGACGTTCGGCTACAACGCCCAGACCGGCGAATATGGCGACATGATCGCCATGGGTATCGTCGATCCGGTCAAGGTTGTCCGTACGGCTCTCCAGGACGCGGCTTCGGTCGCCGGCCTGCTCGTCACCACCGAAGCCATGATCGCGGAGGCTCCGAAGAAGGAGTCGGCTGGCGGCGGCATGCCTGGCGGCATGGGCGGCGGCGGCATGGGCGGCATGGGCGGCATGGACTTCTAATCCAGCCCCTATCAGCCTTCAGATACAGAAAGGGCGGCAGCGATGCCGCCCTTTTTTGTTTGGCGCGTACCTAGATCGCCCCACGCCGTCGTCTGTCGTCAGCTGGCGGCATCCGCGCGTTGCCGGACCTCTCCGGCAAGTACAGCGGCCTCGATCAGTGCAGCGACTTCATCGGCAACCGCCTGCAGTGGGGCCCGATCGCGGGTGGCGCGCGCGATCACCATCAGCCCTTCCAGCGACGATTCGACCAGCAGCGCCAAAGCGTGCGCGCGGCGCTCGGCCACTCCTGCCCTGACGAAGGCCTCGCGCAGCAGGCCTATCCACTGCTCGAAGGCCGAGCGGCAGAGTTCGGCAAGCTCGGGCACATTGTCAGGCGAGTCCAGCACGACCGGCGCGATCGGGCAGCCGAGGGAGAACTCATTCTCTTCCAGCATGCGTCCCACCGACTGATAGATATGATGAACAGCGACCGCGGGGTCGTGTTCGGCGGCCAGCGCCGCGCCGAGCCTCTCGGTGACCCCGGCGACGCTGTCGCGCGTCACTTCGATGACCAGCTGATCCTTGCCACCGGGAAAGTGGAAATACAGCGAGCCGCGCGGGGCACCGCTGGCGCTCAATATGTCGTTGAGCGAAGTGCCGTGGTAGCCGCGCTTGCGGAGCAGCAGCGCCGTCGTCTCGAGTATGCGGGTGCGGGTGTCGTTCGCCATGTCAACCTCTGTCAGCAGTGGCCATTATAGGCCTTGCGCATAATATGACAATCGGTCTACATAATATGTAGATCAGTCTACATACTATGTGAAGGGAACAGACATGCGCACCTACCGTCTCGAAGGGACCGAATGCCTGATGATGCGCGAAGAGCCACAACCGCAGCCGAAACCACACGAGATCGTGGTGCGCGTTCGCGCCACATCGCTCAACCGGCGGGACACGATGATCCTCAACGGCACTTATCCGCTGACGCCACGCCAAGGCATCGTTCCATTGAGCGACGGGGCCGGCGAAGTCATTGCCATCGGCGATGCCGTCACCCGCTTTGCCATCGGCGATCGCGTGACCGGTAGCTATTTCGCGCGCTGGATCGACGGCCGCGTCAATGCAGGGCTCATCGACCAGCTCGGCTGCACGCTGGACGGCATGCTGGCCGAATACGCGATGCTCGACGAACAATGGGCCGTGCGCCTGCCCGATCATCTCGACTGGCATGAGGCGGCGACGCTGAGCTGTGCCGGCGTGACTGCCTGGAATGCGGGGACAGGCGCCGGAAGTCCAAAGCCCGGCCAATGGGTTCTGGTCATCGGCTCGGGCGGCGTCTCGCTGTTTGCACTGCAGTTCGCCAAGCTGCTCGGCTGCCGCGTCGTGGCAGTGACTTCACGTGGCGAGAAAGCCGACAGGTTGCGGGCGCTGGGCGCCGACCTCGTCATCTCAAGCTCAGACCAGCCTGAATGGGGTGCGACTGTCCGCGAGCAGACCGGCGGCATCGATCTCGTCGTCGAGACCGGCGGCCCGGCGACCTTCGCGCAGTCGCTGATTGCCAGCACGCTCTATGGGCACATCGTGCTGCTGACGCTGCAGGATTCGAAAGGCCGGTCGATCGAGATGCCGGCAGCGCTCTACCAGCGCAGCCTCACCACCATCAGCCGCCTTTTCGTCGGCAGCCGGACCAATCTCGAAGCCATGCTGCGCGCCATTTCAACGCATCGCCTGAAACCGGTCGTCGACAAGGTCTTCCCCTTCGCACAAGCGGCCGAAGCCTACCGTTATTTCAAACAGGGCGATGTGTTCGGGAAAGTGATCATTGATGCCGCCTGACCGTGTTTTGACGACACAACATCTCAATCCCCAACACAGGAGGACCCAATGACAATTCGGGAAGCTTCGGCCGAGTGGCAAGGCACGTTGAAGGAAGGTTCGAGCCGCTTGCGGCTCGGCAGCGGCGTCTTCGAAGGCGCCTATTCCTTTCCGTCGCGCTTCGAGAATGGTCCTGGCACCAACCCGGAAGAGCTGATGGCAGCGGCGCATGCCGGCTGCTTTTCGATGGCGCTAAGTGCAATACTGGGGGCAGCCGGTCATATACCGACAAACATCGGCACCGTCGCCAAGGTGCATCTCGGCGCAACCGCTGCCGGACCCACGATCACCCGCATCGAGCTTGAGACGCAAGCCGAGATTCCGGGTCTTGCTCCGGGTGAATTCCGGAACTTTGCGGAGACGGCGAAAACGACATGCCTTGTCTCGCGCGCCCTGGCCGGCGTTGCCACCATCACGCTCACGGCAGAGCTCGCCGCAACCGCCGGCGCGGCGCAATGACATCAGGAGACAAGATGGAACAGGACAGCGTTATCACCCTCCACCCCGAGGGCCACTCCGGACAGACGGCCGAAATCATGCGGCGCTTCAACGACGTGTTCCAGCTGCACGACCCGTCCGCACTGCCAGACCTGGTTGCGGAAGACTGCGTCATCGAAAACACCGTGCCGGCGCCTGAGGGAGCCCGTCATGAAGGCCGGGAAGCATGCGTGCGGCTGTGGTCGGCGATCGCGACCCAGGCCGGCACGCGCTTCGATCTCGAGGAGACCTTCGTCGCCGGCAACCGGGCGACGATCCGCTGGCGCTACTGGATGGCGGACGGCAACTCCGTCCGCGGCGTCAATCTGATGCGTGTCGAGGACGGCCGCATCGTCGAGGCGATGGGCTATGTGAAGGGATAATCGCCCGTCGCTGCTCTACCGATCGGCGAGCGCGAGCTTGGCGCCGAGCATGACGAAGGCGCCGGCAAAAGTTCTACGCATCCAGGTCAGCACCATTGGCCGCGAGGCGACATGGCTGCGGATTGAAGCGGCGAAGATGCCGTAGCCGACGAAAACCACGAAGGTCAAAAGCATGAAGACGGAGCTGAGTTCCAGCATCTTCGACAGCGCGTTGGGCTCGGTGGTGCTGACGAATTGCGGCAGGAAGGCGAAGAAGAAGATCGACAGTTTCGGATTGAGCACATTGACGAGGATGCCGGTGGCAATCACCTTGCCGGCCGAGCGCGGCGCGACATTGTCCTCGACGCTGAGGCCGCCCTTCTCCTTCAGCGTGTTCCAGGCCATGTAGAGCAGATAGGCGACGCCGAGATACTTCAACGTCTCGAAGGCGACCGCGCTGGTGTGCAGCAGTGCCGCAAGGCCAGTGATGGCGGCAGCCATGTGGGGGATGATGCCGAGCGTGCAGCCGAAAGCGGCAATGATCGAGGCCCGCGCACCGCGCGAAAGTCCGGCGCTCAGGGTGTAGAGAACGCCGGTGCCGGGCGAGGCCACGACGATCAGCGACGTCAACAGAAATTCGATGCTCACGATGGATTTCCTCCGACGCCCTGCCCTGTTGCAGCGTAGCCAGCAAGGAGGTTGCGCACAAGCCACCGGCAACCGTTGCTAAGAGGTCGGAAATCCGTGCGCCCGGCGCGCCATCAGGCATTCCTCGTCGCCAGGCATGCAGGCGCGACAGACATCGGGGCGCAATTCGTAGATGCCGCAAGCGGTCGATTTGCCGACTTCGCCCGACAGTGCCGAGCAGCGCGCGCCGTCACAGCGCATGCCGGACAGGTCGGCTGCCACATATTTTTCTGGGATCCGCTCCAATTGCGCTTCATCCTCGGTGGAGAAGCGAGGCCATTCGGCCGAATAGGAACAGCAGGCGCCGCAGCTCTGGCAGTCAAAGAGCGGAGCAGTCTCGCGTTGCGACGACGAAAAGTTTGCGGCGGCGACCAGGGCGAGCAGCCCCGGCATGGCCGGATTGCGATCGGCGTCCTGCGGCAAGGCGCTATTTCTTCTTAGCCGTCTTGGCCTTCGGAGCGTCCGCCGGCGACTTGAACAGGTCGGTCGCGGCGTCGGCGGGTTCACCGGCCTTCGCGGCAACCGGCTTGGCCGGCTTTGCAGCGGGGGCCGGCGCTGCCGGCTGATCCTTGGTGGAGAATTTTATGGCCATGTCAGTCCTCGTCGACGAAACGCGATGATGGTGCGCGCGGATTGCGCAGGCGGCCGATCAGCGCCGAAACCGCCGTGATGTTCATTTCCTCGGGCGACCAGTTCTTTGCCGCCTCAATGTGATGCGGCGCCAGTTCACGATGCGTGCTGCCGCTGTAGGCGGCATCCTGATAAGTCACCCGCTCATGGGTCTTTTTGTCCTCGCGGACATATTCGATCAGGTAGTTCGGGGCTTCGGCACGGCCGCGTACGCCGACGCGCACCTGGGCATCGCCATGGGCACGCTTGCAGCGCTCGAGTTTTTCCAGCACACGCCGGACAAATTCGACCGGCTTGTCGAGGCCTTCGACCATGTCGGCAATGGTCGCATCGGCCGCGATCGGCGTTGGCGGTACGCGCTTGGTAGCCATCAGCGTTTTCCGGCTCGTTTCGGCAGCGCCGCGAGTGCTGCGGCCGCGGCCATCTCGTCGGCTTCCTTTTCCAGGCGCAGTTCGCGCAGGCGGGCGGTCTTGGCTTCCCGCGCCTCGCTGACGGCATCGCGCTCGGACATGATGCGGCCGAGCGACATCGACTGAGTTTGCGTCTTGCTGAACAGTGACACCGCCGGTTCGGCGGTCGTTTTCGAATGGGCGGTCAAAATCTTTCTCCTGTCAGGAGCCTGGTGCCGATAGGGCGAGACCGGGTCTTCGGTCAGGACCACACACAAAGCAACACGGCAGCGGGGGCAATACGGCAGCAGATTCACATTGCTGGAGCGTCCCTTAGCACGTTCAGCCCGATGCGCAGCGCATTTTCGGCGGCAACAAGCGTAAAATGAAAAAGGCCAGGCACCGCCTGACCTTCCATGGGAGCACCGCGCATCCAGATGTATGCGCAGGAGAAACTCCTCTATGCGCATAATGTGCCTTGGAAACTCAGGTTTCCAAGGCCACGCGCCAGAATTCGCCATTCACCGGTGCCAGTACATCCGTGGTCACCGGGACAGCTGAATTCTTTCTTCAGGCCGCCTTCAACTGGTCGGCGGACATCTTGCCCGACTTGTTGTCGCGGACCATCTCGTAGCCGAGCTTCTGGCCCTCGACGATGTCGCGCATGCCGGCGCGCTCTACGGCCGAGATGTGGACGAAAACGTCGGCCGAGCCGTCGTCAGGCTGAATAAAACCAAAACCTTTGGTGGCGTTGAACCATTTAACTGTGCCGGTGCTCATAAACGAACCCTTTCCATGGCAAATATTCGTTAATCGCGGTGCGACTGCACAACGATTTTTGTCTCGATTTTTGATGGGGAAGTTCGTCAAAGGCGCGCATACGTGCGCGGATAACAAAAGTCAGTCAAACAAATATCGACATATTTCTTGTAGACTTGTTTTGGTGCCGAGTCAATTTCTGGTTTTCCAACGGCCTGAATTCAACCATGGATTGCCTTGCAAATGGGACCTCAACTAGCGAACCGACTGAAAGATCGGGTTTCCAAAAATGCCGGCTGCCTACATGATCGTGCTGATCATCGGCAGGATCTCATAGCGAAAGCCGCGACCTGACTTTGCCACCGGATCGCCATCGGTCACCGCCTTTGCCTCGGCCTCGCTGCGGGCACGCAGGATCAGCAGGCCCCAGGGCCCGGCCGGATCGGCAACGGGACCGGCCATAATCATCACGCCCTCGCGCAGCTTGCCACGCAGGTAGTCGGCATGCCGCCCCATCAGTTCCCTCTCCTCCTCCGTCATGGTGAAGGCAAAGTCCGGTCGCGGCGGGATCAGCCGGCAATGGAAGATTTTTGCCGTTGCGGCTTCACGCGGCCCGTCATTGCTGGCCATGGGTCTCCTCCAGAGTACCGTCGGTCGACGTCCGCATCGACTTGACCTATTCGTCCGGGCCTGGCTCCGGCCACGGCTCTTTCGCCGCTTCCGCGTACCATTGCCGCATCGCCGATGTTGCCAGCACGGCATCGACATAGGCGCGTGTATCCAGGGCCAGTTCGCCGCCATAGGTGTCGAAGCGGGTGACGACCGGCGCGTACATGGCATCGGCCGCGGTGAAATGGCCAAACAGGAAGGGGCCGCCCTTGCCGTATTGTTCGCGGCACTCTCGCCACAGCGCTTCGATGCGCGCCCGTTGTACTTCCCCTTCGGCATCGAGCGGCTTGTGGCCCTTCGGCCGGCGCAAATTCATCGGCCAGCCATAGCGGACCTCGCGAAAACCGGAATGCATCTCGGTCGCCGCCGCGCGTGCCAGCGCGCGGGCGCCGATGTCGCCCGGCCAGAGTTTTTTGTCCGGAAACAGGTCGGCAAGATACTCAAGGATGGCAAGGGTTTCCCAGATGATCCGGCCATTGTGATTCAGCACCGGCACCTGGCCGGTCGGCGACACTTTCGCCAGGTTGGCAAAGGTCTCGGGCGTGCGCAGCCGCACGAAGCCTTCCTCGAACGGGATCTCCAGATGCCTCATCGCCACCCATGGCCGCAGCGACCATGAGGAGAAGCATTTGTTGCCGATGTAGAGTGTGAATTCCGCCATTTTTCTCCCCGTGCGCACGATTGGTCGGCGCATATCTACAGCCTAGCCTGCCAGCCTTGCGGCCGGAAGCGGCCACGCGCGTTTCGTCTGCTTCCGGTGGGATGCCTGGAACCTAAACGATGCCAGTCCGTTTATTCGCGCGGATGAATTCCCCGGAATTCAAGGACACCCAGGAGATGCGAAAGTGATGAACAGGGATCAGATTGCCGGCATGGCCAAGCAAATCAAAGGCTCGGTCAAACAGGCTGCCGGCAAGGCGACCGGCAACAGGCGGACCCAGGTTGAAGGCATAGCCGACAAGGTCGCCGGCAAGGTGCAGAAAGCCTATGGCGACGTGAAGGACAGGGTTAAGAAGGCGTTCTGATCCCGCATCTAAAAATGCTCCCATCGAAAAGGCGGCCGCCAGGGCCGCGTTTTTCATGTGCTCCAGCCCTTGCTGAAGGCGTTGGTGAAGGTGACCCCGCCATGGTCATCGGTTGCCTCGCCCAACACGACATCCATGCCATCTCTGGTCACCCTGGCCACGGCGAAACCTCCGATATAAGCGGCCTTCGGCTTGAACAGGTCGAGCCCGTCACGACGATAGATCAGCGAGGCATCGTGCTGATGGCCGTGGAAGATGCCGACGACATTGTAGCCTTTCAGCGCCGCCAGCAGCGCTTGCCTGTCGGCATCACCCCACCAGTGCGGCGGGCCGGCGCCGTCATCGTCGTAGGTGCGCCTGGCAGGATCCCACCGCTCCGTCGAAAACGTGTCCCAGCCATAGTGCTGGAACAGGATGACAGGACGGCCGTCCGCCGCGTAGGTCGCCAGATCCTGCTTGAGCCACGGCAGGCTGCTTTCGGCGCCGTGGCCGGTATCGCCGGCGAAACGATGCGTCTGGACGAGATGCAGGCCGCCCCAGTCCCATGAATAGCAGTCGGTGTCGACATCGTAGTCGGTGGCCGGCACGGGCGGCTTGAAGAACACGCCGGCGCGGTGGTTGACCTCGACATAATCGCGCAGTTCGCGCCGATACCAGTCGACATGGTGCGACGGACCATTCTGGTCGAGATCATGGTTGCCGAGTCCGACATAGACCGGCATGTGGACGCGATCCGGGCCAACGCCCTGGCTGTAGCGCTGGCTGAATTGCAGCAGCTGCGTGCCTTCGCTCGGTTGGGTGATCTGGCCGCCGCCATCGTCGGTGATGTCGCCGCCGACGACAAGGCCGAGCGGCATGCCGATGCGGCTACCGGCCGAACGCAGGCCGGTGGCGACGCCATTGATCTCAACCGGCCAGTCCTTGCCGCCGACGGCGTTCAATGCCGCGACGTTGCGCAACAGTGCCGCGTCGGTCTTGCCCTCCTGCAGGCAATTGGGGCTCAGGCCGCTTGCCATGCGGCAGGCATGGACATCGGCGATGAACAGGAAAGTGACGTCGATCGGCTGGATGCGTTGCCCCGTCTGGCTGAATGCCGGGCGTGAAAGTGCACCAGCCGCGGCAAGGCCAGCGGCCTGCATCAGAAAGCTGCGTCGTGAAAGCAATTTTGGCCACCGGTGATTCATCATCGGCGGAATTCAGCACAAGCGGCGTCTGTCCGTCCAGTTTCGGCACTATCGCGACTGCCTTGACCATCGACATCGCAATGAACGTCTGCCACTTCTACCTGCACTTGCATTCTATTTGGAAGATACGGGGGAGTGTTATGAAGAGCGCGTCTATCGGCATGGCATTGGCGGTTTTGCTGCCGGCAAGTGTTGCGCTTGCCGGCCCGTGCGTCGATGCGAAGTCCGCGAAAAATGGGTTCATCCTGGCGCGGCCCGGCATCCAAAGCGAGTTTCGGCCTGTGGCGGGCGGAATGGTCTCCGTCGTCAACACCTACGAGTCGCAATCGCCGCAGAAGCAGTTCCTGTTTGCCGGGCTGATCGAGGTTTTTCGCGACAGCGACACCGGCCGGCTGGCGATGATCCCGTTTTCCGATCTGCGAAAACTGTTTCCGCTGAAGACGGGAGCCAAGAGCACGATCGAGTTCGTCGAGCTGTCGCCGGACAAGCAGCCTAAGGCCACCAAGACGCTGACCCTGGTGGTCAAGGGCAAGGAAACCTTCAGCCTGGGCGACTGCAAATACAATGTGCTCGCCGTCAACGAGACCTTCAAGAACGGGGCCGGCGAAACACTGGATGCATTCACCGCGCTCTATGCGCCCGATCTGCAAGCCGCCCTCGCCCGGCGCTATGATGAAGGCACCAGCAAGGAAGCGGTGAACGGCTATGAGACGATCAAGCCGCTGGCCGAATGAAGGTCCTATCCGCTTGTTCGAGCATGATCTTTTTAAAGCTGTAAGCACTCCGCTGGTGCGTAGGAAGCCCTTAGACGGGTCTCGTCAAAAGCGGCTTGGACGGAAGTTCGCAAGCAGCGGATGTTCATTGCCGCCGGCGATCTCGCCGGCAAGCAGTTCGCCCGCAATCAGGCCAAGCGTTGCGCCGCTGTGGCTGAAGGCGACGTAATATCCCTCGATGTCCTTCAACTGGCCGAAGACCGGCTCGCCGTCTCCGGGGATCGGCTTGGGGCCGACACCGTAGCTCTCCAATTCCAACTTTGGATGACCCTCGAGAACATTCGAGGCTTCGTTGAGAAGCCCCTGAACAGTCGAATCCCTCACGCTATATGTGCCATCCGAATTGACGACCACCTCTTCTTCCGACCAGGCGGAATCGAGCGCGAGGGCTCCATTTGGCGTCGGTCGGATGGCGACGCGCGGTGTGTTGAGAACGGCCCGAAGCGGCAAGGCGGCGGGCTTGGTCCTGACCAGCAAAGCGATCGGCGTCCCGTCGGCGATATACCGGCCGGCGTCCGCTACCATTCGCGGCACATCACCGCCGGTCGCCAACAGCACCGCGTCGGCAGCAAGGCTGATGCCGCTTGTCGTGATGACGCCAGTGGCGCGGTCGTCGACGACCGTGACCGCGGCGCTTCCGGCATCGATGACCAGTCGCCCGCCACGAGCCACGAATTCCGCGATCAATATCTCGATCAGCGACGGCAGGTCGACCCAGCCCTCGCCTGGGTTGAAGATCGCGCCTTGAGGCGTGACAGCGCTCGCGCAGACACCTGGCGTGACTGACGCTATGGCGTCCGCGGAGAGGTGTTGCGCATCATAGCCGAGGCCCTTTTCATGAGCGAAGACATCCGCGATCTCGTTCGAGGCGTCGTCCGCATCCCATGTCAGGCCACCGTCGAAACGCAGCCAGGCAGCACCCGGATATCTCGCCGACAGCGTCCGGTAGCGGTCGATACCGATCATGCGCAGGCGATGATATTCAGCCGATCGCTTGCGTGCCGAATTGATCCAGGCGAGCGAGCGGCCGGAAGCTCCCTTGGCGAGCGGTCCATCATTGACCAGAACGGTTTCAATGCCGAGCCTTGCAAGATGAACGGCCGAGGAGACACCGAAAATGCCGCCGCCGACAACAACGACCTTCGAGACCTGATGTAACATAGCCATGGGATATTCTTTCACTGGTGGAAGTTGGATTGGGCGGCCGTCTCAAGGCTCATGCGCGATCAAAGCACTTCGGCAAGGAAGTGCTTCAGACGCGTGCTTTTCGGCGTATCGAAGATCGCAGCAGGCGTGCCGGCCTCGATGACGCGGCCTTCATCCATGAAGACGACCTGATCGGCGACCTTGCGGGCAAAGCCCATCTCATGAGTCACCACGACCATTGTCATGCCGCGCCGGCCAAGGTCCGCCATGAGGTTGAGCACGCCCTTCACCAATTCGGGATCGAGTGCGCTCGTCACTTCGTCGAACAGGATGACCTCCGGGTCCATTGCCAGTGCACGAGCGATCGCCACACGCTGTTGCTGGCCACCGGATAGGCTTCCGGGACGATGGTTCTTGCGGGCAGCCAAGCCGACATCGGCAAGGCGCGCCTCGGCGATGCGCTCAGCTTCCTGCACCGGAAGGCCTTTTACCTTGGTCAGCGACAGCATGACGTTTTCCAGAGCCGTGTGATCGGGAAACAGGTTGAATTGCTGGAAAACCATGCCGACACGCCGGCGCAATTTTTCAGGCTTCATCGCCAAGATGCTCGCACCATCGAGCAACACGTCACCGCCCTTGGGCTCGACCAGCCGGTTGAGGCAGCGCAGCAAGGTCGACTTGCCCGAACCTGATGGACCAATGACGCATGTGACCGTGCCCGGCTTGACCGCCAGGCTGACGCCCTTGAGAACATCGAGATCGCCGTAGGCCATGTCGAGATCGGTGATGGCGAGACTGCCACCCTTGAACCGGGGAAGCGCCGGGCTGCCTTCAGGGCTGGCCTCAGAGGGCGGGCTGCTGATGGCGCTCTCCAACTCGCTCACTTCGGCGAGACCGCTGGTGACGAGACCGGCCTTCTGCTTTCCGACCCGCAGCGAGTTGTCGATGTAGTTGACCACATGGGTCAACGGCACGGTGATGACGAGATAGAAAACGCCGGCCAGAAGCAATGGAGAGAGGTTTCCGGTGACCACCGCCTGGTCCTGACCGACACGGAAAATCTCGCGCTCCGACGCGAGCAGACCGAGGAAATAGACGAGGCTCGAATCCTTGACGTTGCCGATGAACTGGTTGACCAAGGCCGGCAGAACGCGGCGGATGCCTTGCGGTATCACGATCAGGCGCATGCCTTGGCCGTAGCTCATGCTGAGCGCCCTGCAGGCCTCCATCTGCCCGCGCTCGACGCTCTGGATGCCGGACCGGAAGATTTCGCCGATATAGGCGCCGGCGATCAGGCTGAGGGCGAGAATGCCGAGCGGAAAGGGCGAAGGCCCGAAGACTTCACGGCCGATGCGGGCGAAGCCCTGGCCGATCAGCAGGATCGTGACGATCGCCGGGAGGCCACGGAAAATATCGGTGTAGACCCGGGCGGGAATGCGCAGCCAGCGCGATTGCGAAATGCCCATGACCGCCAGGATCATGCCGAGAATGACACCCAGTACGGTGGACGCGGCCGCGAGGATCAAGGTGTTCTTCAATCCGATGGTGATCATGCTCGGCAGCACGTCCGCCATGGCCTGCCAGTCGAGGAAACTGCGCCGCAGGTTTTCGAGCCAGTCCATTCAGTCCCCTTTCGGTTGCGCTGTCCGCATCGTCCGACATCAAGGACGGCAGCGTAGGTCCGGCCGCCAGCGTAAAGGCCAGCGGCCGGGTGCGGTTTACTTCTTGGGGAGATACTGGTCGGGCATCGGCGAACCGGGGAACCACTTCTCGTAAAGTGTCTTCCAGGTGCCGTCCTGCATGGCCGCATGAAGGGCAGTGTTCAATGCCTCGCGGAACTTGTCGTTGCCCTTGCGCACCACGAAGCCAGCCGGCGCGTCAAAGGAAGGAATATTGACCGCGATCTTCAGGTTCGGATAGCGAACGCCGTAGTCCTTGGCGGCCTCGTAGTCGAGGAAATGCGCGTCGACAGTTCCGTTGTTGAGTGCTGAAACGGCGGAGTTGTTGTCGGGGAATTTGACGAGATCGGTTCCGACAAAATTCTTCGCCGCGTAGATTTCCTGGAGCGTCCCCTGCACGACGCCGAGGCGCTTGCCCTTGAGCCCGTCCGCCGACGTGATCGCCTTGTCGGCGGTAAGCACGGAGAGATAGCCTGCAAGATACCCGTCAGAAAAGTCGACGGTCTTCTTGCGGGCTTCCGTCGTGCCGATCGCCGCGACCGCGACATCGAAGCGTTCGTTCGCAACCGAAGGCATCAGCGCCGAGAATTCCTGGCCGGTGAAGATCACCTGGTCCGGCTTGAAGCCAAGACGGCTCGCGACGTTGCGGAACAATTCGATGTCGAAGCCGGTGAACGTGCCATCCGCTTGGGTGAAAGCGTAGGGCTTGGCATCGCCCATGGTACCAACGCTGATGACTTTCGCATCAATAAGACCATAGGGGTTGTCATCCGCGGCGGCTGCTCCCGAAACCAACCCGGCGCCAATGCACACGGCCATAAGAGCCATCGCGCCAATCTGGACCGGTGACATCAACGACTTGAGAATTCCTATCCTGCTCATGTCTTCTCTCCACTCTGAAGGTCTGTTCTTCTTGGTATTTACGCCGAGCCGCCATCTCACGCCTGACATCGCCCGCCGCCGCGACCGCGGCAGAGGCGGGGATGTTCGTTACGCCTCCTGGCTCGCGATTTTCTAAAAGAGACCGGTCTCTTATTGCTTGAGACCGGTCTCTTTGATAATCGTTATCGCCAGATTGACCTTCCGTCAACAACTCTTGTAGTCGTTCATCCGATGAAAAGAACCGCGCCCAAGACCCAGTCGATAACGGTCAGCGATGTCGCCCGCGCGGCAAACGTATCGAAAGCGACGGCCGCGCGCGTGCTCGGCGGATATGGCGTCGTCAGCGATATGATCCGCGCGGATGTCATGGCCGCGGCCAAGGCGCTGGACTACCGTCCGAACGAGCTGGCTCGTAGCATGACGACCGGCCGGTCCGGCATCATCGGTGTGGTTGTCGGCGACATCGAGAACCCGTTCTTCAGCCTCGCGGTGCGCGGCATCAGCGACGCGGCAAGGGCAGCCGGGTTCAACGTCATTCTGGCCAACTCCGGCGAGAGGATCGAGGTTGAAAAGGCAGCCGTGCGGCTGTTGATCGGCAAGCGCGTCGACGGGCTGATCGTCACGCCATCGGAATCGCGCGACATCTCGCACCTGCGCGACATCCATCGTTCAGGCCGGCCGCTTGCCCTGCTTGACAGGGCACTGCCCGATCTGGATGTCGACACGGTCACGGTCGACGATCGCGGCATCGCCATGCGGGCGACCCGCATTCTCGTGGATGCCGGACACCGCAACATAGCCTATGTGACCGCCGTCGACGCCGAAGGGCATGAGTACCGCGATCTCGGGCAAATCTACACCTCATCGGTTCGCGAGCGCATCGATGGTTTCCTCACCGTGTGCCGAGATGCTGGAATTGATCGGCCAGAACGCTATGTTCGCCTTGGTGCGACAAGCCCCGCCGAAACGCGCAGGGTTGCCGGCGATATGCTGTCCGGGCCGGATCGGCCGACGGCGATCCTTGCCTCCGACAGCGTCATAGCACTGGAGATCTTCAGGGTGATCCGCGAGCGCGGCTTGCGGGTTCCCGAGGATATTTCGCTGATCACCTTCCATGATGCGGACTGGACGAGTGTGACAACACCACCCATTACCGTCATCGACCAGCCCGTCTACGCGCTTGGCAAGAGTGTCGCGGAATTGCTCATCCGGCGATTGAAGGGAGATTCGCGCCCGGCGGAAAGGCTGATTTTGCCGACATCGATCTTTGAGCGCGGCTCCGTCGGCCCACCCTCGAACGCCATCGTCAAGCGCGCGTAGCGCGGCTGCGATTAGCCGCGCGTTAGGCTTCAAATGCCTCGACGATCGCCCCGGCGACAAAGGCCGGGGCCTCCCAATGCGGGTTGTGGCCACACGCTTCGGCACGCACGCGGCTCGCCCCGGCCAGGCAACGCGACAGCATCTGCTGATGCGCTTCGCCGAACAGCGGGTCGTACGCGCCGGCGATGATCAGCGTTCGGGTCCGCACAGCTTGCGCCACACTGGTCAGGTCAGCCCGGCAAATCTCTTCCAGAATGACGCGCCAGAGCGCCGCGGGCATTGCCGATGCATCTTTCGCCAGGCCGGCGAGAAACGGCTGGGGCACACCGGGCCTGCAGGCATGCCACCAATCATAGAACGGGTCGGCCGGCGATATCGGGTCGCGCAGAGCCTGGACACCCGCGACAAGCGGATGATCGCGCGCGAAATCGGGTTTCAGCGTGCCCGCCAGGACCACCAGTCCCCCGATGAGATCGTTGTGTCGCGCAGCCAGGGCGATGGCCACCATGGAGCCCAGCGAATGGCCAACGACGACAGGCGTGTTGAGCCGCAAATGCAGAATCAGCCCGGCAATGTCGTCGGCAAAGTCGGCAATGCCGAAACCCCTGCCCACTTGTGACGCGCCGTGACCACGCAGGTCGGGCATGATCAGCCGGCGGCCGGCAAGATGCGGCGCCAGCAGTGAAAAGCTGCGGCTGGTGTCGGTGAAGCCATGCACCAGCAACAGCGCCGGTTCGGCGCCTGCGATCTCGACATAGGCGATCTCGACGCCGGCGAGATCGACGAATTGCTTGCGGCCGGCCCATGCGTCCTGCTCCGCCTGGGCATCCGGGACCGCTTCCAGCGCGACCGATGTCACAGGCCGAGTTTCTCCTTGACCGCGGCAAGGCCGGGCTTGCCGTCGAAGGTGGTGACGCCAGCGAGCCATGCATCGAGGCGGGTCTTGTTTGCCGTGATCGCCTTCAGCGCCCCGTCTTCCGGCTTCATGCCGTCATTGATGAGATAACCCATGCCGACATTCTCGAAATCGATGTCGAAGGCGAGGTTTTTCAGGAATTGCGCGACGTTCGGGCATTGCTGAAGATAGCCCTTGCGCACTTGCGTCGTCACTGTAGCGGCGCCGAAGTTCGGACCGAAAAACTTGTCGCCGCCGGTCAGATATTTGAAGTCGTACATGGTGTTCATCGGGTGCGGCGCCCAGCCCTGGAAGACGATGAACTGCTTTTCCTTGATCTCGTAGCCGACCTCGGAAAGCATGCCGGCTTCGCTCGATTCGACCACTTGCCAGCCGTCAAGACCAAGCGAAGGGTCGGCGATGGCATCCATCATCAGCTGGTTCGAACCGGGCTCGATGCCGTACATTTTCTTGCCGAACTTGTCGGCAAACTTGTGCAGGTCGGCAAAATCCTTGACACCGGCATCCCATACATAGGTCGGCACGGCGAAGGTGTATTTGGCGCCTTCGAGATTGACGCGCACATTCTCGACCGAGCCATCCTTCTTGTAAGGCTCGTAATAGGTGACCATGGCCGGGTCCCAATAGCCGAGGAACAGGTCCAGATCGTTATTCTTCATGCCTTCGTAGATGACGTTGATGCCCAGCACCGAGCTTTGCGGCTGGTAGCCGAGCGCACCGAGCAAGACATTGGCGACGCCGGTGGTGAAGGCAAGATCGTTCCAGCCCGGTTCGGCCATGCGGACCGCCCTGCACTGCTCGGCCTCTGCCGCCTGAGCCGCATGAGCGGCCAGCATCAGGGCTGCAAGACAGACGCCATTTGCAAGCATGCGGACCATTTCGACTCTCCTCGCCATCGCTAAATTGACCAACTGGTCTTTTTATTGTCCCACTGGTCAATTGTTGATCTAGGCGGACGAAAATGTCAACGTGGATTCGCAATGCATGGATCGAAGTCGTGAAACTCAAGCGTCTCAGTGACATACGCCGCAAGGAGTTGCGGCAGGCCGCCTTCGCGGTGCTGGAGCGCGAGGGTATTGCGGGTGCGACGCTGGAAAAGGTGGCCGCCCATGCCGGCGCCTCCAAGGGCATCGTGCTGCACTATTTCCGCAACAAGCAGGAATTGTTCGAGCATGCGATGCGCGAGGCCAACGCCGTGTTGCGCGACGCGGTGGTCGCCCGGCTTCGCCAGGCGCGCACGCCAATGGAGCGGCTCGATGCGGTGATCGATGGCAATTTCGAGGAGCATCTGTTCTTGCCGCCTCTTTGCCATGCCTGGCTTTCGCTCTGCGCCGAGGTGCCGCGCGACGAGAAGCTGGCGCGCATCCAGAAGGTGCTGCATGCGCGCATGCGCTCGAACCTGTTGTCTGGCCTGCACGGCCTTGCCTCGCCCGGCGATGCCGACGACATCGCGCTTGGCGTCACCGCGCTGATCGACGGGCTTTGGCTGCGCCTCGGCCTGGAGCCGGGCAGTGTGTCGCGCGAACAGGCGATCCGCCAGGTCAAGGATTTTGTCGCCGCCCGACTGGCCATGCGCCAGCCTGCCATCGGCGCATAAGACCGGCCCAGGGCTGGTCAGCGGGGGTTTCATACGATGTGACCGGCGCGGTCTATCAGGGCGGCCAGCCGGTCGCACGCTTGCGCCCCTGCAGACCGGATTTGAGATTGCCACCGGCGGCGATGTGATCCCGAAGCAGCTTCGCCCATGCCGCGACGGCCGCCGCGCGCGTCAGGCGGGTTTGCGCGAAATGCCGCGCCTCGGCTGCTATTTCGGTTTCCTGCTTCGGATTGGCGCGCAGCCACTCGATGCGTTCGGCAAGATCCGACATGTCGCGCGCCACCGGGACATAGTGGCGAAACGGTTCGATATCGTCAAAGAACCACTCGCGCCATGGCCGATCCTGCAGCAGCACGACGCGCTTGGTGTGGAGCAGCATCTTGAAGCGGCCGCTGTAACCCGCCCCTTCGACATCGATCATGTATCTGTAGGTGGCGACCTGGTCTTCCATCGTCAGGAATTTGGTGGAATACCTGTTAGTGGCGACGTCGTAATTCGCCTCGGTGTCATACGCCTCGACGAGGTCAGGGCGGGCCGACGCGATCTCGACAATCCTTTTGCGGGCAGCGTTCATGCAGCGCCCCGCCCAGAACAACCTGGCATCACGCGGCGGGGCTTCCGACGCGGCCGCCATCGCTAGCGTCTTCTGGTCATAATCGTCGAACTTCGCGTCCGGCCAGCCATCGAAGACGAAATCGGGCGCGGCCACCTCGCCATAGCCGTCGGCTTGGGAGAAGGCGAAACGCGTGCGGAAATGGCGATGCCTTCGGCGCGACGGCGTATCGCCAAGCAGCATATAGAAGGGTGGCAGGCTGCGGACGCCCAGGGATGCCAACGCCTCGGCTATCAAAGTCAGGACCTGCACATGCCTTTCAAGCCAGGCGGCGCGGGAGCGCACCTTGAGCTTCCCGCCTTCGAAACGGCAGTGGATCTCGCCGCGATTGAGACCAGGCAGAAAGCGCCTGCCGACCTCGACGACGTCGACATCCCTGGGAAGCGCCTTCAGGCTGGTCTTGAGTGGTGCCATTTTTTAAAGACGCTTTCGTCGCGACCCGTTTTCGATCAACGCGGCTATCCCGTTGGCGCGGCGGATGCAAGGGCAGACGGTCCCGGCGCGGCAACTGGCGAAGTTCATACCGTGGGATAGGCCAGCGGCTTGACCCGGGCCGCGACGATGCGGTGCTCTGGCATTGGCCAAGGCAACCCCGGAGTGCCCGATGAGACTTCAGGACAAACGCACGCTGGTGACCGGCGGCTCGGACGGCATCGGCCTGGCGATCGCGGAAGCGTTCCTGCGTGAGGGCGCCGATGTGCTCATCGTCGGACGCGACGCAGGCAAGCTCGAAGCCGCGCGTCAGAAGCTGACTGCTCCCGGCGCGATCGGCCAAGTGGAGACGGTATCGGCCGATCTTGCCACCAGCCCGGGCATCGCAACTGTTATCGAGCACGTGAAAGAGACCGGCCGGCCGCTCGACGTTCTCGTCAACAATGCCGGTGTCGCCTACCTCGTGCCGTTCGAGACGGTCAGCGAGGCGCAGTTCCAGCACTCCTTCGCGCTCAATGTGACGGCGGCGTTCTTCCTCACCCAGGGGCTGCTGCCGCATTTCGGGGCCGGCGCATCCGTCATCAACATCTCCTCCTATTTCGCCAGCAAGATGATCCCGAAGCGGCCCTCCAGCCTCTACTCCTTGTCGAAAGGCGCGCTGAATTCGCTGACCAGATCGCTTGCCTTCGAGCTCGGTCCCCGCGGCATCCGCGTCAACGCCATTGCACCCGGCACAGTGGATACGGCGATGCGGCGCAAGACGGTCGACAATCTGCCGGCCGAGGCGCAGGCGGAGCTGAAGGCCTATGTCGAACGCAGCTATCCGCTGGGCCGCATCGGCCGCCCGGACGACCTCGCCGGCATAGCGGTTTATCTCGCCAGTGGCGAGGCGGCATGGACCAGTGGCGGGATCTTTGCCATCGATGGCGGGTATACGGCAGGGTGAACTGTCTGGCCGTTACGTGCCGGCAACTTCACGGGGCAGCGCCTTCGACAAATCCAAGAGCGTCGACAACTTCCAGGATCTGATTGCGAATCCAGCGATGAGGTGGCTCGTCGTCGTGGCGCGCGTGCCAATACATCCTGATTTCAGGGACAGCAATGGGAAGTGGCGGTTCAAACACGGCGAGTGGCAGGGTCTTCGCCGCCCAAACCGCGAACTGCCTGGGAACCGCGGAAAGGTACTTTCCGTTTGCCACGGCCAATGCGACAGCCTGAAAGTGCGGCAGTGCCAGGCTTACACGACGCTTTCGTCCGATCTTGCCGAGCGCCTCGTCGGTGGAGCCCGACATCGAGCCGTCGATAGAGCGAAGAACGTGCGGTAGTTCGCAGAAAAGCTCGAGCGGCAGCAGCTCGCCGTCTGCGATCCCCGCCTGTCTGATCGCAGCGTTGTCCCGCGCCGCAATGATTGCGAATGGCGAATGGAACAGCGGTACGCTGGAGACCCAGTCCAAGACCTCCAGCGGACGTTCCAGTGCCGTATCGATTTCGTCATCCTGGAGCAGCCGCGAAACATCGCCGCGCGCGCTATCGAGAAACCTCAACGATACACGCGGCGCGATAGCCGCGACGCGCGCCGCCAGCGTCGGCATCAGCAGCATGGAAAAGAAATCCGCGCCCATGAGCGTGAAGGTTCGCTCGAGCTCCGCCGGAACGAACGACTGCGCCGAATGGAAGGCTCGCTCGAGCTCGCGCAGTGCCAGGCGCACCGGCTCCGCCAGGCTCTCCGCGCGCGGCGTGGGCACCATGTCGTTGCCGCGCCGCACGAACAGCTGGTCGTTAAGAGCGTGGCGCAAGCGATTGAGCGCCGCGCTGACGGCCGGCTGGCTGAGGCCAATCTGCTCACCGGCACGCGTCACGCTTCTTTCCCGCAGCAGCGCGTCGAGCACCCTGACGAGATTGAGATCGAGGCCATTCAAATTCATCGCATCAATTCGCCCCATACGATCATTGGATTTCCATCGCCGGCATGTCCCTGATTAGGTCGTTGTCGGCGCCGCCCCGTCGGCAAAAGCGACTAAAGGAACAGAGACCCATGACAATGACCTCCGGGACAATCACAGGCAAGGAACTCTTCTGGTTCAACAACACGCTCGTCGCGATCCAAATTTCATCGCATGCAGGAGCGGATGGCATTTGCGTCGTCGAACATCGTATGCCCCATGGTGACTCAGCGCCGTTGCATGTGCATCGGAACGAGGACGAGGTGTTTCACGTCCTCGAAGGGCGGCTGCGCTTTCAGATCGATGGCCATGAGCGGATTGTCGTCGCAGGCGAGACCGTCATCGCGCCGAAAGGCCTGCCGCATACCTACCGGGTCGAGTCGCCCGAAGGCGCGCGCAGCCTCACCATCACGCGCGGCTCCGATTTCGAGACAATGCTGCGTCAGGCGAGCCGTCCCGCAGAACGGCCGGAACTGCCGCCGCAGACGGAACCAACGCCGGAAATCATCGCCGCACTGGTGCAGCTCTGCGCCAACAATGGCATCGACATCGTTGGCCCACCCTTAGCTTGACAAGGAGCAAGGCGGCCTTGAGGTAACGATCGGACGTACGGGTAACGAGGTGCGTTCCTTCAACCGATTTGCATCCACGGCATCCGCAATCTCCGCTTGAAGCGATTTGTGCAACGCGATACGCCCTTGCCCAAATCGACAGACCGGAGATTTGCCGTGAGCACGCCAAAGACCAGAACCGAAACCGATACGTTCGGCCCCATCGAGGTCGCAGCCGACCGCTATTGGGGCGCGCAGGCACAGCGTTCGTTGGGCAATTTCAAGATCGGCTGGGAAAAGCAGCCGGTTTCGGTCGTGCGCGCGCTGGGCATCGTCAAGCGGGCGGCGGCGGAAGCCAATATGGAGCTGAAGCGGCTCGATCCGGCAATCGGCAAGACGATTGTAGAGGCAGCGCAAGAGGTCATCGACGGCAAGCTCAACGACCATTTCCCGCTTGTCGTCTGGCAGACCGGCTCGGGCACGCAATCCAACATGAACGCCAATGAGGTGATCTCCAACCGGGCGATCGAGATGCTGGGCGGCGTCATGGGCTCGAAGAAGCCGGTGCATCCCAACGACCACGTCAATATGAGCCAGTCGTCGAACGACACTTACCCGACAGCGATGCATATCGCCTGCGCCGAGCGCATCGTGCACGACCTGCTGCCGGCGCTGAAGCACCTGCACAAGGCGCTCGCCGCCAAGAGCAGGGAGTTCAATCACATCATCAAGATCGGCCGCACGCACACGCAGGATGCCACCCCGCTGACGCTGGGCCAGGAATTCTCGGGCTATGCGGCGCAGGTCGCCTCGTCGATCAAGCGCATCGAACTGACGCTGCCCGGCCTGCAGGAACTGGCGCAAGGCGGCACCGCCGTCGGCACCGGCCTCAACGCGCCAGTTGGCTTTGCTGAAAGGGTGGCTGATCGCATTGCCGCCATCACCGGCATCGCCTTCGTCACCGCGCCGAACAAGTTCGAGGCGCTCGCCGCTCACGATTCCATGGTGTTCTCGCACGGCGCCATCAACGCGGCGGCCGCCGCGCTGTTCAAGGTCGCCAATGACATCCGCTTCCTCGGTTCGGGCCCGCGTTCGGGCCTTGGCGAGTTGTCGCTGCCCGAAAACGAACCCGGCTCGTCGATCATGCCGGGCAAGGTCAATCCAACGCAGTGCGAAGCGATGACACAGGTCTGCGTGCAGGTGTTCGGCAACAACGCTGCAGTGACCTTCGCCGGCAGCCAGGGTCATTTCGAGCTCAATGTCTACAACCCGCTGATGGCCTACAATTTCCTGCAGTCAGTGCAGCTACTCGCCGACGCTTCGGTCTCCTTCACCGACAATTGCGTCGTCGGCATCGAGGCCCGGGAAGACAACATCAAAGCGGCGCTCGACCGCTCGCTGATGCTGGTGACGGCGCTTGCGCCGACCATCGGCTACGACAACGCCGCCAAGATCGCCAAGACGGCGCACAAGAACGGCACGACGCTGCGCGAGGAGGCGCTGGCCACAGGACTGGTCAGCGAGGCCGACTATGACCGGCTGGTGCGGCCGGAGGACATGACGCATCCGGGGTAAGGTGTTTTTCGGCGGGATAATTTACTCCCGTGACCGCATCACCCGACACGAATTTCGCGCTGCTTGGCCGATCACGGAAATGTACGGCCTGTGAACGATGTGTCGCCGGATAGGCGGCTTTGGTGAACAGTCGGCATCGTCTATCTCTTGGGTCATTCAACCCATTCGGAGAGTCCCCATGTCCATCAACACTTCCACCGCCGGCGCCGGCACCTCGTCCAACAGCTCTGTCACCATCCTGCTCGGCCGCATCCTGCTCGCGGTCATTTTCCTGCTTTCCGGTTTCGGCAAGCTCAGCGCCATTTCCGGCACCGCTGCCTATTTTGGCGGCCTCGGCCTACCCCTTCCGACCGTAACGGCCGTGGTCGTCGGCCTGATCGAACTGCTCGGCGGCCTCGCCATCCTCGTCGGTTTCCAGACCAGGATCGCAGCCTGGGTGCTCGCGGTCTTCACCATCGCCACCGGGCTTGTCGCCCACACCGGCTGGGCCGACCAGATGCAGATGATCCAGTTTCTCAAGAACCTCGCCATCACCGGCGGCTTCCTGCTGCTGGCTTCCTCCGGCGCCGGCGCCTACTCGATCGACGCCAAGCGCGGCTGAACCTCCCTCCCAAGCTTCCCTCCCGGGCTTTGACATAAGCGGCGCGGAATTTTCCGCGCCGCTTTTTCGTTGTCTGAAGTAGCCGGCTCGCCGGTTTCGGCCGCAGCCGCGCAGGCGTAGACTGCGCGGTGGCCGGCTCGGACCCAATCAGGCGCCGGCAAGGGAGGTGGCCATGGCTCGCAATGCATTGCTTCTGGTTTCGCGGCTGCTGTTTGCCGTGATGTTCGTACCATCCGGCTTCCAGGCGCTCGCCAACATCGCCGGTACATCAGACTATTTCGCCGGCCTCGGCCTGCCGCTGCCGACGCTCGCCGCCTGGGGCACGGGCCTGTTCGAGCTGATCGCCGGCCTGCTGATCCTCATTGGCTTCCAGACCCGGATCGTGGCGCTGCTCTTGGCTGCCTTCTGCGTCGTTGCCGGCTTCATCGGCCATTACGGCCAGGGCGCCGGCGATGCGATGCTCGCCTTCCTGCACCAGCAAATGCTGATGAAGGACATTGCGATATCAGGCGGTTTCCTGGCGCTGGCGATGGCTGGTGCGGGCGCCTGGTCGGCCGATGGACGCGGTTTCGGTATCGGTGCCGACGTGACCTGAGCCTCAGTCCGCCAGAACGCCCTACTTCACCGAAACGCTCGGCCCACCCTCCACAGCCAGCACCAGGCGGCGGTTGGTGATCCGCGCCAGTTGCGCCAGGCGGCCGGCCGGGCGCTCGCCGTAGAGATCGGAGAGCGACGCCGGCAGTACCAGCGCCAGCACGCCATTGGCGCGCTGCTCCCATTTCAGCCTGGGCATGATGCCGGGCATCGAGGCCGTCAGCAGGTAGACGACGCGCATCATCGCCGCCAGCACCCGAGCCCGCTCGAGGTAGCGTGGCGTTGCCAGCGCCTTGATTTCCGGCGCGATGGATTCGTTGAAGATGCCGTCGTGACGATAGGCATTGGCCAACGCCAGGAAGGCGCGGCCGGGATGGTCGACGCCGTAGAAAGAGGCATGGGCAATGATGTTGAGCGACTGCCTGCCGCGGTATTCGGGATGCGCGCGCCAGCCGATATCGGCCAGCAATGCGGCGGCGTGGCGGTAGCGCGCCTCGTCCTCGGTCTCGTCGATGCCGAAGGCGGCGAAGGATTTGGCCGTCCAGTCGACCAGCTCATGCGCATGGGTGACGGAGCGCGAGCGCAACCGGGCGAGCTCCTCGGACGCCGAGATCAACGGATCGGCCTTCTGCTCGGCCTCGTCGAGCAGCGAATAGAGAAAACCTTCGCGCACACCGAGAGCCGAGACGATGACCTTCGACGGCTGCATCGCCGCCATGATCTCCTGCAGCACGATGGCGCCATAGGGCAGCAGCGAGCGGCGGTTCTTCGAAACGCCTTCGATACCCTTGACCTTCTCGATCTCGGCTTTGGCCACCTGCTTGAGAAAGTTTGCCGCGCTGTCGGCCGACATCTCGTAATGGTGCATGACGCCGAGCGGGTAGTTGTTCATCTCCATGTGCAGCCGGGCGAGGTTTCGCCAGGTGCCGCCGACGGCGTAGAAGGGCCGGCCCTGCCCGCCTTTCAACAGCTTGGCCCGCGCCAGCTCGTCGCGGGCGATCTTCTGCGCCTGGGCGAGAGAGTTTTTCGCCATGTCCTGCAGGCGCAGGCCACCCAGCGGCAGAGTTATGCCGTCGCCGATCGCCTCGCCATTGACGTCGACCAGTTCGAGGCTGCCGCCACCCAGGTCGCCGGCAATGCCATTGGCCGGATGGAAGCCGGAAATGACACCAAGAGCCGAATAGTAAGCCTCCTGACGCCCGCTGATGACGCGGATTTCGGTTTTCAGCACCTCTTCGGCGCGGTGGATGAAATCGGGACCGTTGATCGCCTCACGCGCGGCGGCGGTGGCCAAGACATACATATGCTCGGAGCCGGCCTGGTCGGACAGCGCGCGAAAGCGGCGGAACTCTTCCATCGAGCGCGTCACCGCCTCGGGGTCGAGTTTGCCGGTCGAAACGATGCCGCGGCCAAGACCGGCCAGCATCTTTTCGTTGAACAGCATGGTCGGCGAGCGCGCCAGCCCTTCATAGACGACAAGACGGATCGAATTCGACCCAATGTCGATGATGGACAGCGGTCGGCGGTCCTGCAGCCGGCCCTGGGAATCAGACAGCATCAGGTGGACGCTGCGGCGTTCTTCTTGCGGCGCTTGAACTGCGCAATGCGTTTGGGCGCATGCGACTTCAGCGCGTCACCCCGTCCCGACAGGCTCGGATTGGTCATGAAATATTCCTGCGCGTTGAACGGTTCCTCGCCCTCCTCCAGCACCACGCGCCGGGAGGTTCCATCTGCCAATACGTCGAAACTTTGCTGATTGTCCATGATGTTGCCCAGCATGATCTGGCCCAAGATTTGTTCATGCACAGTTGGATTGGTGATCGGCACCATGGTCTCGACGCGGCGGTCAAGATTGCGCGGCATCAGGTCGGCCGAGGAGATGTAGACGATCGCTTCATCCGAGGGCAGGCCGTGGCCGTTGCCGAAGCAATAGATGCGGCTGTGTTCGAGGAACCGGCCGACGATCGACTTGACCCTGATGTTTTCCGACAGGCCCGGCACCTGCGGCCGCAGGCAGCAGATACCGCGCACGACGAGGTCGATTTCCACCCCAACGCGGCTGGCATCGTAAAGCGCGTCGATGATGATCGGGTCGACAAGCGCGTTCATCTTCATCCAGATGCGCGCCGGCTTTCCTTCCAGCGCATGGGCGACTTCGTCGGAAATGTGCTTGAGGATGCGGCTTCTCAGCGTGAACGGCGAGATCGCGATCCGCATTTCATCGGTCGGCTCGGCATAGCCGGTGATGAAGTTGAACAGCTGGGCGACGTCGCGGGCGATCGTCGGATCGGTGGTGAAGAAGGACAGGTCGGTGTAGATGCGCGCGGTGACCGGGTGGTAGTTGCCGGTGCCGAGATGCACGTAGTTGCGCAGCTTGCCGTCCTCGCGTCGCACCACCAGCGACATTTTGGCGTGGGTCTTGAGTTCAAGGAAGCCGAACACGACCTGCACGCCGGCACGTTCCAGATCGCGCGCCCAGCGGATGTTGGCTTCCTCGTCGAACCGCGCCTTGAGCTCGACAAGTGCGGTCACCGACTTGCCTGCCTCGGCCGCGTCGACTAGCGCGCGCACGATCGGGCTGTCGTTGGAGGTGCGGTAAAGCGTCTGCTTGATCGCCACCACTTCGGGATCGGCCATCGCCTGGCGCAGGAACTGCACCACGACGTCGAAGGATTCGTAGGGGTGGTGGACGACGATGTCCTTCTCGCGAATGGCGGCAAAACAGTCGCCGCCATGCTCGCGGATGCGTTCGGGAAAGCGCGGATTGTAAGGCGTGAACTTCAGGTCATCGCGGGGGATGGAGACAATCTCGGAGATCTGGCTGAGCGCCAGCGGTCCGGTGAGCACGCTGATGCGGCTCGACGATACGCCAAGCTCGCCGGCCACGAATTCGCGCAGTTCGCTAGGCATAAGTTTGTCGAATTCGATGCGGATCACCGAACCGCGGCGGCGGCGCTTCAGCGCCGTCTCGAACAGGCGCACGAGATCTTCCGACTCTTCCTCGACCTCGATATCGCTGTCTCGAATGATGCGGAACGTGCCGGAGCCCTTGACCTCGTAGCCCGGAAACAGCTTGCCGATATAGAGACCGACCGCCTCTTCCAGCGGAATGAAGCGGACATGGTGCTTGCGATCGGGCAAACGGATGAAGCGCTTCAGCGCCACCGGCAGGCGCAAGAGCGCACTCATCTCCTCGCCATTCTTCCGGTGGCGCAGCTGCAGCGCCATCGAGAAGCCGAGATTGGGAATGAACGGGAACGGATGCGCCGGGTCGATCGACAGCGGGGTAAGCACCGGAAACACCTGGTCCTGGAAATGGTCCTCCAGCCAGACCTTTTCGTCCTTGGTCAGAGCGTCGCGGGTGATGCTCTCGATGCCTTCCTTGTTGAGCAGCACGGTGAGTGCCGAAAGGCTCTTCTGCTGGTCTTCCTGCAGCCGTTCAACCTCGCGCAGCAATTGTTCGAGCTGCTGCTCGGGCGTACGGCCATCGGGGCTTTTCAGCGTGATTCCTTCGCGCACCTGGCCGGCGAGGCCGGCGACACGCACCATGAAGAACTCGTCGAGATTGGCTGCCGAGATCGACAGGAAGCGGACACGCTCCAGCAGCGGATGATGGGTGTTCAGCGATTCCTCGAGCACGCGGCGATTGAACTGCAGCCAGGAAAACTCGCGGTTGACGAAGCGATCGGGGTTGCCGCCTTCCGAACTGGCCACCTCGACATTGACGAATTCGCTCTGCACCGGCTTCAGTTCGTTCATGGTCCCTGCCCGTAACCGTTCCTTTTGCAGCGCCGCCAGATGGCGATGGACGCTCTAAGATGTTTTTGTGACGCACGATCGGTCGCGGAATCGCTTTGCGTCCGCGCTCACGCGCTTAACCGGCTTAACTTATCCTCTGACAGGCTTTTGCGACAGTTTGATTTCATCGATCTTGCAAAGAGAGCTGTTATGATCCAGATGCATGCGAGACTGCGTTAAGGAGACGACGATGGCAGGCGGTTCCATTCCCCATTTCCAGAACGATGCGGGCCATCCGGCGATCGACATCGGGGTCAAGGAATTCATGTGCACGGGAGCCAACCCGCCTTTCGACCATCCGCATGTGTTTCTCGACATGGGCGACGACAATGAGAAAGTCTGCCCCTATTGCTCGACGCTCTACCGCTATTCGCCGGAGCTGAAGGCGTCGGAAACGCTGCCGGCCGGCTGCCTCTACATCGACCAGGCCGCCTGATTCTTTCGCGACAGAGCTGATGGACGACACGCGCTCCCGGCAAGTCGTCGTCGCCGGAGCGGGCGTCGCCGGGCTGACCGCAGCCATCGCCTTTGCCGAACGCGGCTATTGCGTACAGGTGTTCGAGCAAGCACAGCGCCTGGAAGCCGTGGGGGCCGGCCTCCAGCTCTCCCCCAACGCAACACGCATCCTTCGCCAGCTTGGGGTGCTCGACCGGCTGCTGCCGGCGGCGGTGCGGCCGGAGGCCGTGGTGATAAAAGATGCAAGGACGTTGCGCGAACTGGCGCGGGTGCCGTTGGGACAAGCCGGGGAAATCCGCTGGGGCGCTCCCTATCTCGTCGCGCACCGGGCCGACCTGCAAGAGGCGCTGATTGCGCGTGCTTCTGAGATGCCTGATATCCATCTCAGCCTCGGGGCGCGCGTCGAAAAGATTGCGACTGGCAGCCATGGTGTCACGGCGACTGTCGAGATCGGCGGCAAGACGGCAGAGGAACAAGGCTCGTTGCTGGTCGGTGCCGATGGCGTCTGGTCCTCGGTGCGCGCGCTTGTCGATTCAAACAGGATGGCATCGCCAAGAAGCCGCTTTTCGGGAGAGTTGGCCTGGCGCGCCACCATTGCGGCCGACAGCCCCGCCGGGCACGCCTTTGCCGCGATCGGCGTGGTCGATTGCGTCACGACTTTTCTGCATCCGGGTTTCCACATGGTTGCCTATCCCGTCAGCAAGGGCGACGCCTTCAATCTCGTCGCCTTCACCAAAGGCGAGCGCATTGCCGAGGGCTGGTCCGGCCGTGCCGATCCGAGCATCCTCGCCGCCGCCATGCGCGGCACCGCGTCGGGCCTTACAAAGCTGGTGGCAGAGGCCGGTCCGTGGCTGACGTGGCCGCTCCATACCGTTGAGCAGAAGCAGCCTTGGACAACGCCAGCCGGCATCGCACTGATCGGCGATGCCGCGCATGCGATGACGCCCTTCGCGGCACAGGGGGCAGCGATGGCGATCGAGGATGCAGCGACGCTTGCCAATATCGTAGCCGACTTCCCTGCCGATCCAGTGGAAAGTCTTCGGATCTGGGAGAACCTGCGACGGCCGCGTGTGGCGAGAGTGGCTCGCCGCGGCGCCATCAACCGCCTTGCCTGGCATGCCGCCGGCCCCGTCGCTATGGCCCGCAATCTGTTCATCACCATGCGCTCCTCAGATAAACTCGCCGCCGACCTCGACTGGCTCTATAGCTGGGAGCAGCAGAAAATCATCCGACGCTGATCCGCATTGTCGAGTTAGTTATAGAGCCGCATCGACAGCCCCAGCGAAACCGGCAGCGGGTTCCACCAGCCGGTGCGCAGGCCGGCGGTACGCAGCGCGGCGGCGGTCCAGGTGTTGCAGCCGACCAGTGCGTTGAAATGGCCGTTGGCTTCGAAGAAGCGGTCGAACCTGGAATAGGCCGCGTTCTCGATGACGACCGGACCGCCCGGACCCTGCTGAAAACTGGCCTGGATGAAATCGAGCAGCGCCGCAAAGCGCTCCTCGCCGATGTCGAAGCCGGCGACATCGGGATGCGGCTCGACGATATCGCCGGCGACATCGACATGCATGACCGACGCATCGAGGGTCAGCGCTTTCATCACTGGAACGGCTTTGAGCTCAGACCAGGTCGGCGTTTCTAGATAAAAGGCGCGGCCGCCCCAGCCGAAGACGATGTAGCGTACTTCAGGAATGTCGGCCGGGATGCCGGCTTCGACCAGAAAATGAAAGCGCTGGCGCACGGCATCGTCGACCGGAATGGCGATGTCGGTATGAATAGGGTTTCTCAGCACCAGGATATGACGCGTCGCAGACTTGGCGGCGGCTGTTTGCCAGAGCGGCCGCGGCACCAAAGTACCGAGCGTCACGGCGAGCACGACCGCGATCAACAGCAGACCAAGAAAACGGCCGAGCTTTTTCATGAATGGCGGCCCTGCAAACGCATCCGGCGCGACACGAACCGCCCGCCCTCCTGCCTACCCATACGCAAAAGAGCCCGGCACTGTTTCGGCCGGGCTCTCTTCAGTTCACTGAAAGGCCTAGTGCAGGATCTGGCTGAGAAACAGTTTCGTGCGCTCGTGGCGTGGGTGGTCGAAGAATTCGGCCGGCGTGTTCTGCTCGACGATCTGGCCCTGATCCATGAAGATCACCCGGTTGGCGACCTTGCGGGCAAAGCCCATTTCGTGGGTGACACACAGCATGGTCATGCCCTCTTCGGCCAGGCCGACCATGGTCTCCAGCACTTCCTTGATCATCTCCGGGTCGAGCGCCGAGGTCGGCTCGTCGAACAGCATGATGCGCGGGTTCATGCACAGCGAGCGCGCGATCGCCACGCGCTGCTGCTGGCCGCCGGACAGTTGTCCGGGATATTTGTTGGCCTGCTCGGGGATTTTCACCCGCTTGAGAAAATGCATGGCGATTTCCTCAGCCTGCTTCTTCGGCGTCTTGCGCACCCAGATCGGCGCCAGCGTGCAGTTCTCCAGGATGGTCAGATGCGGGAACAGGTTGAAGTGCTGGAACACCATGCCGACCTCGCGGCGCACCTCATCAATCTTCTTCAGATCGTTGGTCAGTTCCTTGCCGTCGACGATGATCTTGCCCTTCTGGTGCTCCTCCAGCCGGTTGATGCAGCGGATCATGGTCGATTTGCCGGAGCCTGACGGCCCGCAGATGACGATGCGTTCGCCGCGCATCACTTTCAGATTGATGTCCTTCAGCACGTGGAACTCGCCATACCATTTGTGCATGGCGATGATGTCGATGGCGACATCGGTGGTCGAGATGTGCATCTTGGCGGCGTTGACCTTGATCTCTTCCGCACTGACGGCGTTTTCGGTGGCCATGACAGGGTCCCCTTGTTTCTTTTATCTTTGGTTATGATGCATGTCGTTATCCCAAAACCGCAACACACTTTTGGGCGACATGCATCAGCGTTTGTGGCCGGTGTCGAGCCGGCGTTCGGTGTACATTGAATAGCGCGACATGCCGAAGCAGAACAGCCAGAAGATGAAGGCGGCAAAGATCAGGCCGGACTTGGCCGTCTGCGCCGTCGCCCAATTGGCGTCAGAGAAGTTCTGCTTGACGATGCCAAGCAGGTCGAACATCGAGATGATGGTGACCAGGCTGGTGTCCTTGAACATGCCGATGAAGGTGTTGACAATACCCGGGATGACCAGCTTCAGCGCCTGCGGCATGACGATGAAATACATCTTCTGCCAATAGCCGAGACCGAGCGAATCGGCGCCTTCATACTGCCCTTTGGGTATAGCCTGCAGGCCGCCGCGCACCACTTCGGCCATATAGGCGGCGGCAAACAGCGATACGCCGATCAGCGCGCGCAGGTACTTGTCGAAGGTGACGCCCGGCGGCAGGAACAGCGGCAGCATGACGCTGGCCATGAACAGAACGGTGATCAGCGGAATGCCGCGCACGGCTTCGATGAAGATGACGCACAGCATCTTGACGATCGGCATTTTGGAGCGCCGGCCAAGCGCCAGTACGATGCCAAGCGGCAACGACACGACGATGGCCACGAAAGATAGCGACAGCGTTACCAGCAAGCCGCCCCAGCGCGCGGTTTCGACATGCTCCAGACCGAACATGCCGCCCACCAGCAGGAAGAACGCCACAACAGGTAAACCGACGATCAGCAGCAGGGCGTTGAGGCCCTTGCGCGGCACGCTCGGCATCAGCATCGGCACCATAAGCAGGACGAGCAATATGCCGACCAGAATCGGCCTCCAGCGCTCCTCGATCGGATAGGTTCCGAACATGAACTGGCCGAACTTGGCGTTCACAAAGGCCCAGCAGGCGCCAGACCAGCCGTCCGGCTGAATTCCGCCTTGCGTTACCGTGGCGCATACGGTCCGGTTCGGTCCTGTCCAGACAGCGTTGATGAAGGCCCAGTTGATGATCTGCGGCAGGATCATCACCACAAGCGCGATACCGACTGTGGTCATGATGGCATCGCCCGTGGAGGCGATCAGGTTCTTGCGCACCCAGGCACCAGGGCCCGTGACGCCGGCAGGCGCCGGTTGCGCCAGCATCATTTCGGTGCGCACCCAGGACATATCATGTTCTTGCATGTCCTTACCTCTCCACCAGCGCCATTTTGGCGTTGAACCAGTTCATCAGCAGCGAGGTCAGAATGCTGATGGCCAGATAGATCGCCATCATGATGACCACGCATTCCACAGCCTGGCCGGTCTGGTTGAGCACCGTGCCGGTCGTCGCCGTCAGGTCGGGATAGCCGATGGCGATGGCGAGCGAGGAATTCTTGGTCAGGTTGAGATACTGGCTAGCCAGTGGCGGAATGACGATGCGCATGGCCTGCGGCACGACCACCAACCGTAACGCCTGGCCGGAACGCAGGCCAAGCGCCGCCGAGGCCTCGCTCTGGCCCTTGGCGACGCCGCGAATGCCGGCGCGCACGATCTCGGAAATGAAGGCGGCGGTATAAAACGACAGCGCCAGATAGAGCGACAGAAACTCCGGCTTGACGACGAAACCGCCGCTCAGGTTGAAAGTCGACTGTTTGGGAAAATCGAAAGTCAGCGGAAAGCCGCTCAGCGCATAGGCGAGCAGCGGCAGCCCGACAATCAGCGCAAGTGATGTCCAGAACACCGGGAATTGCTGGCCGGTCGCCATCTGGCGCTGATGCGCCATGCGGGCGACGAACCACGCCATGGCGATGCCGACAAGCAGACCCACCAGAATCAGCCAGGAGCCGTCACCCCAGATAGCGCGCGGGAAATAGAAGCCGCGCTGGTTGAGGAAGGAGCCGAAAGGCAGATGATAGCTGTCACGCGGCGCCGGCAGCACGGCCAGCACGCCGGAGTACCAGAAGAAGATGACCAGCAGCGGCGGGATGTTGCGGAACACCTCGACATAGACGGTACAGATCTTCTGGATCAGCCAGTTTTTCGACAGCCGGCCGATGCCGACGATGAAACCGATGATGGTGGCGGTGATGATGCCGACAAAGGCGACGATCAACGTGTTGATCAAGCCGACAATGATGGCCCGGCCATAGGTGGAGTCCGACGTGTAGGCGATGGGCGTGTCCGATATGTCGAAGCCGGCGCGTCCCCTCAGAAAGCCGAAACCGGAGGCAATGTGGAGGTTTGTGAGGTTCACGATGGTGTTGTGGACAATCCACCAGACACCCGACACCAGCAAAGCAACGACCAGGCATTGGTAGAAAATGCTACGGACTTTGGGGTCGTTTATAAGAGAAGCGCGACTTGGCGCCTCGCGAAGAACTTCCTGCGATGCCATTCGACCATCCCCTGGAAAGAGAAACCGGGAGGCAGACGATCTGCCTCCCGGATCACATTTCGGTCAGCGGATCGGCGGAGCGTATTGCAGGCCGCCCTTGGTCCACAGCGCATTGATGCCGCGGGCTATCTTGAGCGGGCTACCCGAGCCGACATTGCGGTCGAACAGTTCTCCGTAATTGCCGACAGCCTTGACGATGTTGACGACCCAGTCGTTGGAGACACCGAGATCGGTACCGATCTTAGTGTCGGCTTCCTGGCCGAGCACACGCTTGATCTCCGGGCTGGGGGAGTTCTTCATTTCATCGACGTTGGCCTTGGTGATGCCGAGTTCTTCCGCCTGCAACAGCGCGAAATAGGTCCACTTGACAATGTGGTACCACTGGTCATCGCCCTGGCGCACGGCCGGGCCGAGCGGCTCCTTGGAGATGATCTCGGGCAGCACGACGTGATCGGCCGGTGACGCCAGCGTCAGGCGGATGCCGTATAGGCCCGACTGGTCGGTGGTGTAGACGTCGCAGCGGCCGGCGTCATAAGCGGCGTTGACCTCTTCGAGCTTTTCGAAGACGACCGGATTGTACTCCATCTTGTTCGCCTTGAAGTAGTCGGCGAGATTGAGCTCGGTGGTGGTGCCGCTCTGCACGCAGACCGCGGCGCCGGAAAGCTGCAACGCGGAATTGACGCCCGGCAGCTTCTTGGCGTTGATCATGAAGCCCTGACCGTCATAGTAGGTGACGCCGACAAAGTTCAGGCCAAGTGCGGTGTCGCGATTGATGGTCCAGGTGGTGTTGCGCGACAGGATGTCGACCTCGCCGGACTGCAGCGCGGTGAAGCGTTCCTTGGCGCTGAGCGGCGTGAACTTGACCTTGGTGCCGTCACCGAAGACAGCGGCGGCCACGGCGCGACAGAAATCCGCATCGATGCCTTGCCACTCACCCTTGTCGTCCGGCGCCGAGAAGCCGGCCAAACCGGTCGAGACACCACACTGGATAAAGCCCTTCGCCTTGACGGTATCGAGCGTCGTAGCCGAGGCGGCCGACGCCATCAGTCCAAGCGTAGCGGCGCCAAGAATGCCGATAGCGATATGTTTCATGACCCACAGACCCTTTTCTCTGTTTTTCAGGCAAACCCTGATCTTTTTTCCCGTGTGAACGCAGCTCCCATTCCAGCCCATTCCCGGAATCCCACGTCGTAACCGACGCGCCACCTCCCATTCACGAACAGCATCGAAGGCGATAATTCTCGTGAGGTCAAGGGAAATGACCGAATCCGAACGTGTTTGAAAATCGATTGCCTGAAATGCCCGAATTGCAGACAAACGCGCCCGCGATTTAGTCACGGCGCGAATAAAGTCGGCAAAGCTCATTCAACGCAAATGCGGACCAGCGGCGAAATCCATCCCTGGCACCAGCCTGGCGTGACTGATCTGGATGCGGGATGAATTGGCACGTCCGAAGACTGTTATCAGACACGCGCCGTCAAAGCGCGCGAGAGATGAGCCACGCCCCCGCCGCCACCATCAACATGCCGGAAATGCGCGGGATCCACTGCCCGACCATGACTGTCTTTTCCAGGAGAACGAGGATGGCGATGCCGGCGATCCACAGGACGTTCATGACGCCGCCGACGAACAGCAGAGCCATCAGCGCCCAGCAGCAGCCAAGACAATAGAGGCCGTGATCAATGCCCAGCCGAAGCGCACCGAGTGGCGCCGAGCGAAACCCGCCGTGACTGGCCAGGAACGCGATTGGCCCCTGACATTGGCGCAAGCAGGCACCCTTGATCGGCGTCCATTGATAGAGGCCGGTGGCGATCAGGACGAGGCCGCCGAGGATCGTGCTGCCGGTCGCCATTGAGGGATCGAGCAAGGCGAGGCGCGCGAGCAGCCATTGCGCAACGGTTGCCATGATGCTGAAGACGATCCAGACGGTAAGATAGCCTGTAAAGAACCATCCGGTCGAAGCGATAGGCCGGCCATCCGCCTGTGCCTTGCGGCCAACGCCGGCATAGAGCAGCAGCATAGGCGCGACCGAAGGCGTCATCATGCCGACCATCATCACCGCCCACATCGTGAAAATGAAAGCGAAATCGGCAGGTGCCCAGGCCCGGAAACCGGGCGCCACGGCCGAGCCCATATCCATGTCGCCCATGTTCATGCCGCCCATGTCCGTCTTCGACATGTCCATTCCGGCCATGCCGCCGCTCGCTCCGGCCGGCATGGGGGAAGCGGGCATGGCCATGTCGGTGGCGAGCCACAGCACATAGGCCCAGGCGAGCACGGCAATCACGACGAGCGCGGTCATCACGACCGCGCGGTCGCGCCGCAGCACTGCCTCGAGGGCTGTGTCACTCATTGGATCAGGTCAATGGACGACGCCGCTCTGCGTGAGGTGCAGATTGGCGAAATGGCTATGCGTATCGGCCACCTCGAACTTGATTGGGCCCGTCGTCTTGGTCCAGCCACGGCCGATTTCGGCAATCGCGTATTCGAAGCCGTGCGGCAGGTCGATGCGTGCCCGATGCTCAGCGCCGGTGACCGGATTCTTGATCGGTTCGCCATGACCTTCGGTCACGCCCTTGACGTGCAGCCGTCCGGTTCGAGCGCCGACGTCGACCTCGAACTCGATCGGGGCAAAGATCGGGTCATGGAATTTCTCCAGCGTGGTCGAAAACACCTGGAATATTGTCGCGCCTGGTTCGGTGTCCTGGCCACCCAGTATGCGCAGCAGCGCCTCACGCTGGGGTGCGCTCGCCCGCTCGTCGATAACCACCGCTGCTTCGCCCTTGCCCTCGTGTATCGCGCCGGGCCAGCGGAAAATCCCGACAAACCGCAATCCATCGAGCTTGGTGCTGCCATGGTGGCCGCTCTCGATCTCCATGCCGGCAACCGCCTGGCAGAAGCCGTATGTCGGCAAGGCGTTGAACTGGCATGGGCAGCCATAGGCGCAATTGCAGTTGATGAATTCGCGCGCCTTCATTGTCCATTTGACGTCGGGCATGGCATTCCTCCCCTTGCCGCGCTCATACTCCGCAAGCGCGATATCCGGATCGAAGGGACCAAGAGGCCAGCCGGCAAAAACCATCCGGCAGCATCTGATCGAAGCAGTCCGGCGATTAATATTAGAAGTTTATTATATACCATTCAGGACCGCCCACAATAGGCCGGCCGGCGCGCTTCGGTCAGGGCGCAACCTCGGTTACGGTGTTTTTCAGGCGCAGAATTGGCATATCCGAAGTCCGCGCCCTGGCGGACGGTGTGCTGTTGCACGGTCCATGACGCCGCACTATGGCTAGCCGCTTGTCAAACAGGGCGACGAAGAATGGCGAAAGACGGCAACGACCAGCTCAGCGGCAAGATGGGCATCAACACGCGGCTTGCCCATTCGGGCAACAATCCGCACGACTATTTCGGCTTCGTTAACCCGCCTGTCGTGCATGCCTCGACCGTGCTCTTTCGCAATGCCGCCACAATGGCGGACCGCAACCAGAAATACACCTACGGCACGCGCGGCACGCCGACGACGGACGCCCTTGCCCACGCCATTGACGCGCTGGAGGGCTCGGCGGGCACGATCGTGGTGCCCTCCGGGCTCGCGGCGGTGACCATTCCGCTGCTCGCCTTCGTATCGGCGGGCGATCACTTGCTGATCGTCGATACCGTCTATCACCCGACTCGAAACTTCGCCGACACGATGCTGAAGCGGTTGGGAGTCGAGGTCGAGTACTACGCTCCCGATGTCGGCGCCGGCATCGCAGCGCTGATCAAGCCCAACACCAAAGTGGTGTTCACGGAATCGCCAGCCTCCAACACGTTCGAGCTACAGGACATCCCGGCGATCGCCAAGGCGGCGCATGCGGCCGGCGCCATCGTCATGATGGACAACACCTGGGCGACGCCGCTCTACTTCCGGCCGCTCGACCATGGTGTCGACATCTCCATCCATGCGGCGACCAAGTATCCGGCTGGGCATTCCGACGTGCTGCTTGGCACCGTCTCGGCCAATGAGAGCCACTGGAAGCAGCTCTATGAGAGTTTTTGCACGCTTGGCTGCTGTGCGGGACCCGATGATGTCTACCAGGTGCTGCGCGGCCTGCGCACCATGGGCGTGCGCCTGGAGCATCATCAGCGCAGCGCACTCGCCATCGCGTCATGGCTCGAAGGCCAGAAGGGCGTGGCGCGCGTGCTTCACCCTGCCCTTCCCAGCCATCCGGACTACGATTTGTGGAAGCGCGACTTTTGCGGTTCGAGCGGCATCTTTTCCATCGTGCTTGCCGGTGGCGGCCAGAAGGAGCAGCACGCTTTCCTCGACGCGCTCAGGATATTCGGGCTCGGCTATTCCTGGGGCGGGTATGAGAGCCTTGCCGTGCCGGTCTGGCTCGGCGACCGCGTCGTCGCCAAAGCCCCTTACGAGGGTCCGTTGATCCGCCTGCAGATCGGCCTCGAGGATGTCGACGACCTGAAAGCCGACATTTTGGGTGGTCTGGCCGCCGCCGCTGGCTGACGCGCTAACTACCGGACAGAATCAGCAAAGGGACGCAAGGCCCTGACGCTGATGACAAAGCGCGAGCCGCTCGCAGCATCCCAGCGAGGGGCGTCGCGCAATATTATTCTGCCGGGCCGCGACTTTGCGGATTTGTTTGACTTTCAAATCCGTGGGTTCGGCTGCATTGCGTGCTGCACGGTATTCACCAATCCATTTGTCACGAAGCTTGCCATGGCCTTTCGCCTTTTTGTCCCCATCCTTGCTGGCGCGACGCTGCGCGAGCGGCTGCTTGCCTGCATCGGCGCTACGATCGGCATCGCGCTGACCGGCGTGATCAGCGGGCTGGCGATGGGTGGGGGTCCGCATGTGGCGCTGCTGGTGGCGCCGATGGGCGCTTCAGCCGTGCTCCTGTTCGCCGTGCCGGCGAGCCCGTTGGCGCAGCCCTGGTCGATCATCGGCGGCAATTCCATATCGGCGCTGGTGGGCGTGACCGTGGCGCATTTCGTCCATGATCCGGTATTTGCCTCGGGGCTTGCCGTGGCGCTCGCCATCGCGGCGATGTCGTTCACGCGCTGCCTGCATCCGCCGGGCGGAGCGGCAGCACTGACCGCGGTGCTCGGCGGGCCGGCCGTTGTCAGCGCCGGCTTCCTGTTTCCGTTCGTGCCGGTGGCCCTGAATTCGATCATCCTGGTCACGCTCGGCTTGCTCTTCCACAGGCTGGCGCGGCGCAACTACCCGCATGTCGCCGCAGCCGCCGCCAACAGCCACGGCACCGCCGATCCGCCGGCGCGGCAGCGCGTCGGCTTCCGGCCCGAGGATGTCGATGCGGCGCTGACCACGCTCGACGAGACCTTCGACATCGACCGCAACGACCTCGAACGGCTGTTGAGGCAAGTCGAGCTGCAGGCCATGGTGCGCTCGCACCGGACACTGCTGTGCGAGGACATCATGTCGCGCGACGTGATTTCAGTGCCCGAGCAAGCCACGGCCAACGAGGCGCGCCAGCAACTGCTCGATCACAATATCCGCACCTTGCCGGTGGTCGATGCGGATGCAAGGCTGGTCGGCGCCGTCGGCCTGCGCGAGCTGACGAAAGCCATCGATACAGTGAAGAGCGTGATGTCCAAGGCCGGCACCGCCTCGCCCGAGACACCGGCGATGAGCCTGCTTCCCGTGCTGACCGATGGCCGCAGCCATGCCGTGGTCATCGTCGACGGTGAGCGACGCATTCTCGGCCTGATCACCCAGACCGACCTTCTGGCGGCGGCAGCACGCGTGCAAACGACAGACAAGGGACTGGCGGCGGCTTAAGATAGCGAAGCCCGATTGCTGAAATCCGGGAACCTTTTGTCGGCAGGTGCATCCAACGGGCAGTCAAGCGTCTATTCGGGCGTCTATTCGGGCGTCTGTTCGGGGAGATCCTGTCGCGATGAGCAAGCTCGCAATGCCCGCCACAACACCCGAGGCGGCTGAAGGCCACTCCGGCGACCTTCTGCTGGCGCACCGCGCGCTGGCACGCGAGGCGGACGCCTTCCGTGTCATCATCAAGACGCACAACCAGCGGCTCTACCGCATCGCGCGCGGCATATTGCGCAACGACGCCGAAGCCGAGGACGTCGTCCAGGAGGCCTATGTCCGCGCCTTCGCCAGTCTGGCGACATTTCGCGGCGACTCCTCGCTCGCCACCTGGCTGTCGCGCATCGTCATCAACGAAGCGCTCGGCCGCCTGCGCAAGAGGCGTCGCACCGCGGCGATGCCCGAAAATCCGGAAGCGCGGATCATCCGCTTTCCCCTCAACCCAAGCGACGACCCGGAGCGGACGATGGCGCAGCGGCAGATTCTCGCACTTGTCGAACGGGCGACCGACAGCTTGCCCGACATCTACCGCATGGTCTTCGTGGCCCGCGTCATCGAGGGCCTGAGCATGGAGGAAACCGCCGATCTACTCGGCGTCCGGCCGGAGACCGTCAAGACCAGGCTGCACCGGGCGCGTGTCCTGCTGCGCAAGGCACTGGACGACGAGGTCGGTCCGGTGCTGCTAGATGCCTTCCCCTTCGCGGGCCGGCGCTGCGATCGGCTGACCAAGGCCGTGATGGGGCGACTGGGCTTCGAATGATCCTTGCCGATTTTTCGGAAACGTTTCGCTCCGCTGCGCATCCAATCAGCGTCAACTGAAAATATGAGCTCGGCGCCTCCTCGCGGCCGGGCGAAGGAGGATGCCATGTTTACCCGATATACCGCGGCCCTTGCCGCCCTGCTTTTCGTCGGCGCTGCCCCGTTCGCGCAAGCGGCCGACAAGCCGACCGACCCGCAGATCGCCCACATTGCCTACACAGCCGGCGTGATCGATGTCGAGGCAGCCAAGCAAGCGCTGAAGAAATCGAAGAACAAGGAGGTGCTTGCCTTTGCCAAGGACATGGTGCGCGACCATGAGGCGGTGAATGTGCAGGCGCTCGACCTGGTGAAGAAACTCAAGGTGACGCCGGAAGATAATGCCACCAGCCAGGCGCTGACCAAAGCCGCGGCGGAGGAGCGGGCCAAACTCGCCAAACTCAAGGGCGCAGCCTTCGACAAGGCCTATGTCGACAACGAGGTGGCCTATCACAAGCAGGTCGACGGCGCGCTCGAAACCCTGCTCATCCCGTCGGCCAGCAACGCCGAATTGAAGAGCCTGCTGGAAACCGGCCTGAAGATCTTCCAGGGGCATGAGCAGCACGCCGAACATGTCGCCGGCATGCTGAAATGAAAGCGAGCGCCTTGAATCGCCTGTCATGGCTGGCCACGCTGGCGCTGGCCCTTACGGCGGTGCCGGCGGAGGCCGCAACCATAGAGGTCACCATCGACAAGCTGGTCTTTTCGCCGGCGACCGTCGAGGCGAAGGTCGGCGACACGATCGAGTGGGTGAACAAGGACGTGATCGCCCACACCGCCACCGTTAAGGGCGGCTGGGAGGTGATGATCCCGCCGAAGAAGGCGGCAAGCCTGACATTGAAGGCGGCGGGAGCGGTCGACTATTTCTGCCGTTTCCACCCCAATATGAAAGGTCATGTGACCGTGGTGCCATGATGTCCTGCGAGGGCTGGCGGCGAAAGCCGCCAGCCCTCGCAGGACTCGATCCCGGTTCTTGCAAGGAGCCGTGGCTCTAGTCGTGATGCGCCTTGACGCGGTGGCGGTGCGCGGCTTGCTTTGCCCGGTTGCCGCACTGCGCCATGCTGCACCAGCGGCGCCGATGACCGCGCGTGTGGTCGGCGAACAGCAGCGTGCAGGCCGGACCCTCGCAGGCTTTCAGATGTGAGAAATCCTCGCTGCAGACGAACCGCGCCAGCGCTTCGCCGATCGGCAGCAGAAGCGCCTCGGGCGTGCGCCACTTACGAGCCGTCTGAAGCTCAAATGGAATCGCGTTGCCGCCCGGCATCTCTTTGCCGGCAGGGACGGGGGCGATCCGGGTAAAAATCTCGTCGCGTTCGAGCAGGCGATTGAGCGGCTCCAACTGCGCAAGATTCTCAGCGGCCAATGGACGCCCCTTGTGTTCGCGCACGAACCCGCGAAACCACTCCCTGAGGCGCCGCGCCTGATCGGCGACCTTGTCGAGTTCACCCGGCAGGGCTTGCTTGCGCATGTTCTCAAGCGCTTCGGGCGGCGCCAGCCGCGCCTGTTCGACCCAATCCAGCAATCCTTCACCGTCCTTGATCCAATCGACGGGGATATCGAGCGGCGTTGCGATCGAATTGAGGAAATCCAGGCCGAGCGCGTCACCGACAAAGATCGCTGCGGTCATTCGTAAACTCCGATCGCGCATCGGCTCCGCCGAGCGCCCTAAACACAAATCAGTGATAACCCTCTCGACATCGGTTGACAAGTTACCTTCATGTCTCATAACCCTCTTGTAGCGCTTTGACAGGTTACTAGATCAACTCCACCTAGGAAGGAAACACCGCGATGTCCTCGAACGATGTCAGTGTACTGCTCGTCCATGGCGCCTGGGCCGACCGGTCGAGCTAGGCCAGGGTCATCGTCGTCGAAGCGGCGCGTGCCGGCGAGGCCCAAGGCTAAGCCCGCCGGTGAGCCTCCCGCCCTTTCTCAATAACCTTCCCAATGTCGATTTTTCGGTTACAGCAATGGAGAGAAACATGACCGCCTACCGCAACGCCGATGTCGATGGCTTCAACATCTTCTATCGCGAGGCCGGCACATCTGGCGCGCCGAAGCTGCTGCTGCTGCATGGCTTCCCGAGTTCGAGCCATATGTTCCGCGATCTCATTCCGCTGCTTGCTGACCGCTTCCATATCGTCGCGCCCGACCTGCCGGGATTTGGCCGCTCCGACATGCCGGCGCGCGAAAAATTTACCTATACGTTCGACCACATTGCCGAGATCATCGACCGCTTCACCGAAGTGGTCGGCTTCGACCGCTACGCGCTCTATGTCTTCGACTATGGCGCGCCGACCGGTTTCCGGCTGGCGGTGAAGCACCCCGAGCGAATCAGCGCCATCATCTCGCAGAATGGCAACGCCTATGAGGAAGGTCTCGGCGAGGACTGGAACCCGATCCGCGCCTATTGGCGCGACCCCTCGCCGGCCAACCGCGAGGCGTTGCGCCCCGCCTTCAAGCCGGACGCTATCGCCTGGCAGTACACGCATGGCGCGCCTGCCGACCTGGTCTCGCCCGACGGCTATTCTCTGGACAGCTTCTATTTCGGCCGGCCGGACGCCGAGGAAGTGCAGCTCGACCTGTTTGGCGACTACAAGAGCAACGTTGCCCTTTATCCCGCCTTCCAGGCCTATTTCCGCACCCACAAGCCACCGTTCCTGGCGGTGTGGGGCAAGAACGACCCGTTTTTCCTGCCGCCCGGCGCCGACGCGTTCAAGCGCGACATGCCGGACGCGGCGGTGCGTTTCCTCGACACCGGCCATTTCGCGCTGGAAACGCATGCCAACGAGATCGCCGCGGCGATCCGCGACTTCCTGCGCTGACCAAAAGAGGAGACTTGCCATGACGCATCACCTCGACGCTTTGCCTTGACCCACCGCCTGGTCGAGCCGCAGCGAGGCGCGCCTTGCCTCGTCCGGCCTTGCGATGTGCGTCCAGGAGCCGTCATAGCTGGGCTTGCGCCGTTCTATCCAGGCGCCAAGCCCTTCCCTGAGATCGGCGGTCGGGGCCATGCGGGCGAACTGCTCGGCTTCGACCAGCAGCCCTTCGGCGATGCTGAGGTTGATCCCGCGCGTCACCGCGGTGAGAATGCCGGCGAGCGCTGCCGGCGAATGCGTGATGATGCGGCGGGCAAGATCGTGCGCCGCCGGCATCAGCTCGGCATGCGGCACGACCTGATTGACGAGACCAAGTTCGAGCGCCCGCGGCGGCGGAAACCAGTCGCCTGTCAAAAGCAGTTCCAGCGCGCGCTTGCGCCCGGCAAGTCGCGGCAGGCGCTGCGTGCCGCCGAAGGTCGGCGGCATCGCAAGGTTGATCTCCGGCTTGGCGAACAGGGCGCGGTCGCTGGCGATCGCCAGCGGCACGGCTTCGGTGATCTCGCAGCCGCCGCCGAAGGCAATCCCGTTGACCGCGGCGATGATGGGCTTGCGGAAGGCTTCAAGCCTTGCTGTCAGGCGCTGGCCGCGCATGACGAAATCGCGCAGTGCCACATCCGCACCGCGAGCCACGCTCGACGAGAATTCGTGGATATCGCCGCCCGCCGAAAACGCCCGCTCCCCTGCTCCGGTGAGGATAACAGCCCGGATGCTGCCATCGACTTCAATGTCGTCGAGGATCGCGAGCAGGCGATCGATCAGGGCATAGTTCAGCGCGTTGAGCTTTTCCGGGCGGTTGAGTGTGAGGACGCTCACCCCGTCGCGGGTCTCGTTCAGGACAAGATCGGCCATTGTTCTTCCTTTCCAGATACGACGGAAAGGGATCATGCCTTCGATTGCGTGTATATTCACTAGTCGGTATACTTGCTTCATGCCTGAAGCCGCCAGCCCGACCCGTAAACGCATCGTCGATGCCGCGACGAAGCTGTTCTATGCCGAGGGAATCGGTCGCGTCAGCGTCGATGCCATTGCCGAAAAGGCAGGGCTGACCAAGCGTACGCTCTACTACCACTTCAAGAGCAAGGACGATCTCATCGCCGCCTATCTCGATGGTCGCGACCAGCCCAATCTGCAGCAGATGGCCGGCTGGTTCGACGCGGCGGAAGGTGGGGCGGACCGCAGGGTCGAGGCGATCTTCAGCAATCTGGCGCGGGTTGCGCGCCATCCGAAATGGAAAGGATGCGGCTTCCTGCGCACGGCCGCGGAACTTGCCTCGATGCCCGGCCATCCGGCGGTCAAGGTCGGGTCGCGCCACAAGTCAAATTTTGAAACATGGCTGGCTGGCGAATTGTCCGGGCATGACATTGAGGAGCCGCAAGCCTTGGCCCGCGAGATCGTGCTGCTGATAGATGGCTGCTTTTCGATCATGCTGATCCACCGCAATCCTGACTACGTCGAGGCAGCAGGACGAGCTGCGGCCACGCTCGTTCGCGCGAGATCCCGGAACAATGACTGACTGGCCGCCCCTTGGAGCGTGGCCGGCAAGCATGGTATCGCAAGGCCAGGAGGCGGCGATGCGTGTGATTTTCCGATGCGATCCAATGCTGGTCGAGCATTTGCCGCGCCCGATCCTGGCGCGCGGCGCTCTGCCGGATTGGCTGCGCGCAATGCCCGCCACCGCCTACTCGGCGATCCATGGCCGCGACATTCGCACGCTCAAGCAGTGCCCGCCGGTGGTTGACGCGATGACATATGGCTTCATGATCCTGCTGCCGTGCGACGTCGTCGTCGACAAGGGAACTTTTTCCTGGGACTGGAACATCCCAGATCCGGTCACTAAAAACCACCCAAGGGCGCCGCTGAGCTTTCACACGCCGGGGCAGCTCGCCGGAAGCCCGTTTGCCACGCCCGGCCAAGCCGCCCTCAAATTCAACAGCTTCTGGACCATCGAGGTCGAGGATGGCTGGTCACTGTTCGCGACACACCCTGTCAATCGCGAGGATCTTCCGTTCAGGCTGGTGACGGGCCTGGTGGATTCCGACCGATTCAGCGACGGCGGCATCAATTTCCCGGCGGTCTGGACGGAGCCCGAATTCTCCGGCGTGCTCCGGAAAGGAACTCCGGTCGCGCAATGCTTTGCGGTTCCGCGAGCTGCGCTTCAGCTCGAATACGAGGTGTTCGACGAGAAACGGCGGGTATCCTATGCGCAGACGGTCGCGGATGTCCTGTCAACGCCCGGCGTCTATCGCAAGCGATTTCGGGCCAGGCGGGGGCGCGCCACCGCCGAGTGAGCGACGCAACGCCGCCTCATCAAGCCATAGACGGCCGTTCGGCGCCGATGTAAGCGCCATGGCGATCACGCCGAACGTGGATGGGCGCAGACGATAGGCCATCGAATACGCCGCCATGGCCCCGTCGAGGTCGCCGGTTTCCTGCAAGACGACGCCCAGATTGACGGCAGCCTCCGGTGCGTCCGGGTTCATTTCCAGCACCCGTCGATAGGCTTCGGCGGCGCTGCCGAACTTGCGCATGTCCTGGCGCACCAGCCCGAGGTCGAACCAGGCGGCCGGATGCCCACCGCCGGCGACGGCGCGTTCGAGGAAGCCCTCCGCCTCAACAGACGCACCGCTCTGCCAGGCAAGGCGCCCGAGGCGCGCCGCAGCCTCCGCGGATTCCGGATCCTGCCGCAAGACAAGCGTCCAACATTCGCGCGCAGCCGAGGCATCGCCGGCCTGATCGAGGGTGCGTGCCCGCTCGAGGAGGATCTCCGCCTGCGACGATTGCCTTGCCGCGCGATCCAGAAGCTGCAACGCCGCTTCGAACCGGCCTTCGGCCCGGGCAATCCGGCATGCGAGAATCAAGGCTGGCCCATTGTTCGGACGGGCGGCAAGGCTCGCTTCGATGCGCGTACGAGCCTCCGGCAAGTCGGCCCGCGCGAAGAGGACCGCGGCCATCAGATGGCAAAGCGCCGGATCGCCCGGATGCTGCTTCAACCCCAGCTCACACAGATCCACCGCCTGCCCGTGATTGCCGGAATTGAAAGCCGCCACGGCGCGGCGGATCAGATCTCCGCTTTCACCTTGATTGGCGTTCACCATTGCCTTGCCGCTCCCTCTAGAACCCAAACGCCAGCCATGCCGTCCCGACCACGAGCGTGATAAGCGTCAGCGGCAAGCCGACCTTGAAGAAGGCACCGAAAGACAACGGCGTGCCGGCAGCCTTGGACTGCTCGGCGACGATCAGGTTGGCGACCGAGCCGAGCAATGTGAAATTCCCCGCCAACGTCGAGCTCATCGCCACCACCAGCCAGGCGCGTTCGGGGTTTTCCATTCCGGGTATGAACGGCCGCAACGCCAGCACTGCCGGGACATTGCTCATGATGTTGGAGAGTACCGCGGTGAACCCGGACAAGCGCCAGACGTCGTCGAGGCCGAGATTCTTGGCCGAGGCGATGAGATCAGGCGTCAGCAGCGTTCTTTCGGCGCCGGCAACAACCACGAACAGACCGGCGAACATGAACAGCAACGGACCGTCGATCTCACGGTAGATGCGTTCCGGCTTGATGGCGCGGGTGAGCAGGAGAATGGCGCCGCCGATCAACGCCGCCTTGGCAACGGGAACGCCGGCGAAGAAGGCAACGGCCAGCCCGATGCAGACGATCACCGCCTTCAGCACCTGCCCCCGATGCATGCGGCCGCGCGCGACATGCGGCGTCAATTCACCGGTGCGGGTGAATTCGGCCCGATAGACGATGCGCACAATGACGATGACCGCGACGAGACCGAACAGCGCGACCGGCGCGAGTGCGGCCGAAAAAGCGGGATAGGAAATGCCCGACAGGGCGCCGATGACCATGTTCTGCGGATTGCCGGTGATGGTGGCGACGCTGCCGCAGTTCGACGCCGTGGCGGTGGCGATCAGATAGGGGATCGGATTGCGGTTGATGACGCGGGTGACGTGGACGACGATCGGCGCCATGACCAGGCAGATGGCATCGTTGACCAGGAAGGCCGACAGCACGCCGGTGAGCAGCGTCACCATCACCAAGAGCATGAACGGCGCGTGCGCATGTTCGATGGCGATGGCACCCAGGCCGCGAAAGGCGCCCGATACCTTCAGATGCGCCACCACGATCATCATGCCGAGCAGAAGCGTGATGGTGTCGAAATTGATCGCGCGGTAGGCATCCTCCATGCTGATCGCGCCGATGGCGATCATCGCCGCGCCGCCAAGCAGCGCGATCCCCGCCCGGTCGAGACGCAGGCCTGGGATGCGGCCAATGGCGACGCCGGCATAGGTCAGGACCAGGATCAGCAGTGCCGCCGCGCCCATCAATGTCATCGCTAAGGAGCCCCGCTCGATGTGGTGGCGCCGATGCGGTCCGCCCGATGGTTCCTTTGCATGTCAGCTTTGGCGATGTCGAGATTGGTGACAAACGGAGTAGGCAGACCGTGGTTCCGCAGGTCGGTATCGCTAACGTCGATAGAAATCCAGCCGCTCCAACTGTGCCTGTGGCGAAAACAGCTGCTCGACGGTCTGCCGCGCCTTGTGGCCCACTCTTGCCCGCAGCGCCGGATCGGCTTTGAGCTCGGCCAGGATCCGCGCCGCCTGTTGCGTCGTCTCGAACAGAAAACCGTTTTCGCCATGGCTGATATGATCGGCATAGCCGCCATGCGAATGGCAGACCACGGGCAAACCGCACGCCATCGCCTCGAACACCACGCGGCCGAATGTCTCCACATGCGAGCCGGTGCGATAGTAGAACACGTCGAGCGTCGGCAGGAACTGTTCGGCGGCAAACTGGCCCTGCGGCAGGAGTTCGAGTTGCGGATGTGGCGCGAGCCTGTCCTTGAGCGGCATGCCGCCCTGGATCCGCACCGCGACGCCATCGGCCAGCAAGGACTCATAGAGCGCCACATCGTCTGCATGATGCTTGTCTGCCGTGTCGCGGCTCAGCCGCCCCACCGTGAACGGGATATCAGGCCTTGCCAGCCGTGGTGAGAAACGCTCGATATCGATCGGCGACGGATGCACGGTGCCTTCGACGTGCAGCACGCGTTTCTGGAAGTCGGAGATCAGCACCAGTTCGGCGTCCGGCCAGCCCAGCAGGCGCGGCATCCGCGTCGTCAGCGCGATGATCTTCGGGTGAAAGGTGTTGAAGACATAGATCAGCCGGCGCGGCCGCGCGATCAGGTAAGGCCAGATTTTGTTGCGCCAATGCGCACCAAGGAAGACATAGGTGCCGCCGTCCGGCACGTCGCGCGTTGCTGGCGAGACACGCCGAATCGGAAATTGCCGCATCAGCTCTTCGGAGACGCGCGATGAGGTTGCCCACAGGCGCACCTGTCGGTCAGCGCCCAACAGCCGGTACAGTTCCAGGGTTTCGCGCTCACTGCCGCCAAACGGGTTCTGAAAGCCGTTGAACAAATGGATCATGCGTTGCGCTTACCTGGGCCGCCCGGATGCCGGAGGAAGCACACCGACAAGAAAGCGTCAAGGAAAGCGGTCGGCGTCAGCCATCACGCACGGCAAGGCAGCGGTCAATGCACAGTGGCGACGCTGGGCTGGGGCACCTGCGAGGCGGCTTCCGTCGGGTCGAAACTGACCTGATCGCGTCCATTCGACTTGGCGGCATAGAGCCGTCTGTCGGCGGCGGAGAAGATCGCCTCGTAAGTCGTCGGCCCACTGAAGCTGGTGCCGCCGATCGAGACGGAAAGCGGACAGGCTCGGCCGCCGGGCGAAAAGTCCATTTCGCGTATCCGTCGGCGTATGCTTTCGGCAACCAGCCAGGATTGCGAGGGGTCGACACCGGGCAGAAACACGCCGAACTCTTCGCCGCCGATGCGGCCGACGATATCGCTGCCGCGCAGCTGTCCCTTGATCGCCTGCGCGATCAGCTTGAGCGCCTGGTCGCCGCAATCATGGCCGAGCCGGTCGTTGATCAACTTGAAATGGTCGGCGTCGATGATCAGCAACGCACCGGAATGGGTCTGCTCCTGCTTGCGGGTCTGCTCGAGATAGGCCTCGACCAGCATCGAGAAGGCGCCACGGTTCAGCACTGCCGTCAGGCTATCCGTCGCGGCAACAATGCTGAGATCACGCTGGGCTATGGCCAGCTGGCGGATTTTCCACATGAGAAAAAATAGAAACGACCCGCCCAGCACGAGGGGCAGCATGAGATCTGTCAGTTGCGCGCGCCAGACAGCCTCGGGCGAGAGATAGGGGAAATTGAACGAATCAACGAAAAACGCCACGGCAATGAAGAATGCCGTACCGGCGGCGGTGACAGCGATCACCCTGCCCCAGCTCGTCGGCGACAGATCGAGCCTCATTGCGTTCAACTCCGTTAGCCGTCGCTACTATGACGCACCAACGCAAACAAAATGATAAGACTTTCCTTTCAATTCGAGATCAGATGAGCGGAAGCCGGAGCATGCTCCACCCAATAGGCGGCCGTGCTCCGGCGATGAAAGCAAGCTCGTTCACTGAATTGCAGGTGCAGGGAATCCCGAACGTCAACGGCTGGACGTCGGTCCACCCGCCGCGACGACGAAGGAGGCCGCGATCAGGTCGTCTGCATCCAGTCGTAGCGAACCATCGCCTGCCCCCATGATGGCGGCGACCTTGTGGAAGGTCTTCATCTCATGATCGGATATTTCGGCATCCTGCATTCTGGCCTTGAGTTCGGCGATACGCCGCCCCAAGGCAGGGGACGTTCCAATTTCACGTTTCGACATGGCCTTGTTTTCTCCTCCCCCAACCCGCTTTTGTTTTGCCCCGCCCCATCCGCCAGCCACATTGCCCTTTTTATGAGGCACCGCGAATACAAGGCCCCGAACGCCTCATAGGGGCTAAGGTTCCAATCCCGGCAGATCACGAAATAATTACGGGCCGCCCGCGAGCTTTGTCTTATTGCCCGGCCATCAGCACGAGCGTCACAACAGAGTTCCGCGCCTCGACCCGCTTCAGGCACCGACCCGGAATGTTCGGCCAGGTCGCGGTGACGCATTCCTTGTCAGTGACCGCAACGCGTTCACTGGGCTGGACATCGGCCGCTTGAGTGGCCGTGGATGCGAAAAGAACGGTCTGCGTTATCAGCGCCGAGAAAACGGCAACCTGGAACAGCACGGCGGCGAAGGCGATCTTCTTGAGCATGCGAGGCAACGCGCCGGCGGGCATCAGGTTCCCACTGGTCGTTTCTCACGGCGCAGACCGACACCGTGCAGGCACGACAACAGACGTCCTGCGCTCCCAAAATTATTGGCGATCCCGACAGGATTCGAACCTGTGACCATCGGCTTAGAAGGCCGGCTTAAACCACTTGCCTTTGCTGACACGCGCCTACTTAGCGCACGCTTACCATCAGGTCGACAGTCTGTTGGGGTAGGTCGCGATCGCGCAGCTAAGGCAAAATGAATAGGGCACCTCACTATTTCTACAATCGACAGACGTAAAGGCTGAAGGTTCTGCAGTTCCCTGCAACACTTTGGGTCTGTACGATCATCGCGCCATCGCCTGCCGACCGCACAAAAAAGGATGGACGTTTCTTATGGAAGCAGCCGAATTGCGGGCGATTAGCGACACTCTCATCCGGATTGTGAGGCCCGAGATGACGCCCAAGCAATTGATCAAAGCGGCACGCAGGGTGCATCCACACGCCTCGAAGAAGAACATCGTTCGGGCCGCGTTCTTCTTGATCATTTCCCATGCGGATGAAGACCTCGGCAAATCGAGGAAATTGTGGTGGCAACGGCGATGAGAATCGGCAAAGGGCGCCAAGATCGGAACTCTATCTGAGAAGGCCCGACGCGCCGGCAGCGATACGGCGCGCCGAGTTAGATCAAAAGTGTAAAGCCTGTCACATTGCGGCAGCGGGCGGATTGGAACATTTTCCCCGGTGATGACGTTTCAGCGACATCAGGGGGGAATTGATGAACAAGCAACCGTGGAAGACTTCGGTCGAGATCGAGGAAGTCGAAGATAGGTATTACGTGCGGGTAATCGAGGACGGTGTGGTAAACATCAAGGGCTTCAGTTCCAAGGGAGACGCCAAAGCCTTCGCCCAAGACGAACAGGCGCGGCTCGGGCTCCTGAAGACCATTTCCTAGAGGGCCGACTCACACGCAAGCGGGGCTCTCCCCCCGCAGGTGGTGATTGACGATTTGGCACTGGTAACACGCGTGCATCACTACGCGCGGGCTGCCCGTCCATGAAGAAACGCCTTTGGAATAGGCCAGGCCCGCGACTCTATACCCATAGGGTTGAACAAAAACCCGAAACTCGAGCTCGCTGCCTCACGGTGGCGGGCCATCCGTGCTAAAGTGAAGTGCCGCTGATTTTCAATGGGTGGCCGGCGATAATTCAGACGCCGAGCGCACGTTGGCATTTGTGAAAACCACAAAGGCGAAAAGCAGCACTGCGGCGGCCACGATTAGCGAGCCGACGGCCACAACAGGCTCAAGCGCTGTATTGCCTTGCAGCATCAAATACAGCGCCGGCAACATCACCACCAAGCCGACGTTGTAGAGGCCGTAGTGGACCATCGCTATTTTCCGATCTGCCTTTGCCGGGTTGAGGGCGTAATAGCCGCCGAAGATCGCACTTGTGACCCATCCGAGCAGATTGATATGTGCATGCGCTGGAAAGGCGCCGTGGTCACCGGATATCGCCATTTGCAAGCCAGCGCTAATCCCTAGAATGAGCCAAACGACAGCCGTCTTAAAGAAAAGATCCGAAACCTTAGGCACGAGACTTCCCCTCCCTAGAATGCCGATTGCAACGCGGCAATATTAGAGTTTCCTAAAAAGGCGGTTGGATCAAGGTCAAGCACCGCCACAATCGTGTTACCTCACGGTGGTGGGCTTTTCAATTTTCTGCTGACACGACGGATAATGCCCTTGCCGCTGACAGTCGGTCATACGAAATATAGTAGCAAAAACAAGGAAATATTGGCGATCCCGACAGGATTCGAACCTGTGACCATCGGCTTAGAAGGCCGGTGCTCTATCCAGCTGAGCTACGGGACCGCTGGCCGGCCCAAGGGGCCGGCTGGATATCTGGCGCTGGCCGCCGTTCAATGCGTCCAGGGCGTCCTGCGGTCATAGCGGAAATTCTCCGCATAGGAAATCTGGCGACGCTTGGTCTCTTTCGGCTCCTCGACGCGGAAGGCAAGCCCTTCCTTTTCGGCGTAGGCCACGGCCTCTTCCCGCGTGTCGAAGGTCAGCCTGATCTGGCTTCTCATGTCTCCCGACGTCGTATATCCCATCAAGGGATCGATCTTCTTGCGCATCTCGGGGTCGAATTCCAGCACCCAGTGGCCGGTCTTGGCCTTGCCGGACTGCATAGCGGTTTTGGCTGGGCTGAAAATGCGCGCGGACATGGCCACCTCATTGTTGTGCAAGGCAGCATCGCCACCCTTCGCCCGTCATTACTGCGCAATGCGCATGGCGGCAAGGTTTTTGCACTTGCCATGTAGCACCGAAATGAATAGGCAACAGACCGTTCGGAGTGTAGCGCAGGCTGGTAGCGCATCTGGTTTGGGACCAGAGGGTCGGGAGTTCGAATCTCTCCACTCCGACCATCCCTCTCGAAAATGCAGTATCGATAGTGCGTGGCCACCTTGCGCCGCTCCAGCCACGGGCCTTGCCGCGACGATAAATCTAGAAGGCAAGCTCGCCGGGCGAGAACCCCAACAACCTCATTCCCGGCGAGCCTACAACCTGATTTGGAACGCAATCAGGACCGGGGTCAGCCGGCAAGCTGGTGTAGCAAGATGGATGCCAGCTGTTGTTTCCCGAAATGGCACACGGCAGTCCGTTTGCCGGTCGTCTGCACGTCGAGTTTCTCTAAATCTCGAACTCGCGCTGCCCCTCATCCATGGCGCTGACCGTTTCGGCGGCGAGCGCCCGCGTGATCGGCGTCTTGCGCTCGAGCGCGGTGCGATCGAGCCGCTCGACAACGCGCATGGCTGTCGCCAGCGAGCGTTCGATGCGCCGCACCAGATACTGCACGACATGCGGTTCGACCTCGACCTGGCGGTCGGCGAACAGTTTGGTGATGACACCGGCCAGCAGCAGGTCGTCGGGCTCGTGGATTTCGACCGTGGCCGCCGCCTTCAACCGCGAGGCCAGATCGGGTAGCGAGACGCCCCAAGCGGAGGGAAAACGCCGTGCGGTCAACAGCAGCGTCGAGCCGGCACCGCGCACCGCGTTGATCAGATGGAACAGGCCTTGTTCGTCGATCGCGCGCGTATCGACATCGTCGATCAGCGCCGGCCGGGCGCCAAGACTGGCGATGCTGTCGCCAATGCGCCCGGCGTCGACAGCCATGGCGTTGGCGCGCGCACGCCAGATGGCGGCCAGATGCGTCTTGCCGGAGCCGGCGGGACCTGCCAGCACCACCACCGGCGAAGGCCAGTCCGGCCAGCGGTCGACCAGTGCGGCCGCCTGGTTGTTGGTACCGGAGACGACAAGCTCGTCACGCGAATAGCCGGTGCCGTGGCCGAGATCGAGCGGCAGTTGGCGCGGCGGATCGGTTTTTTCGGCGGTCACTTCAGCGACGCGGTTGCGTGCGGTGGCCGCCGCCACGGTCGGCCGGCAGCGGCGGAGCGGGCTCCATCGCGTGGCCCTTGTAGAGCGGCGATTCCAGATAGCGGGCGATGGCGAAGCGCACCAGAACGGCGACGGCGGCGGACGCCGGCACGGCAATCAACAGGCCGACAAAACCGAACAGCGCGCCGAAAGCGAACAATGCAAACATCAACCATACCGGATGCAGGCCGACGCTTTTGCCGACCAGCCTGGGCTGCAGGATGTTGCCTTCGATGAACTGGCCGATGAAGAACACTACTGCGACGGCAACGATCATCGTCCAATCGGGCCAGAACTGGACGAAGGCGACGCCGACGGCCAGCACCAGACCGGTCAGCGAGCCGACATAGGGAATGAACGAGATCAGCCCGGCGAACAGACCGATGAGGATGGCGAAGTTCAACCCGGTCAGCGTCAGGCCGGTGGCGTACATGGCGCCCAGCACTAGGCAGAGCGTGCCCTGCCCGCGCACGAAGCCAGCGGTCGCGGTGTTGATGTCACGCGCGATGGCGCGCACGGTCCCGACATGGTCGCGCGGCACCCAGCTGTCGATGACCGCCACCATGCGGTCCCAGTCGAGCAGCATGTAAAAGGCGACGACCGGCGTCACCACGAACAGGCTGACCACTGAGACCAGCGCCATGCCGGAACTCCACAGCGAGGTGAAGACCGTGGTGATCAGGCCAAAGCCGGAGGTCAGCAGCGAATTCAGCCCGTCGCGCAAGCCATTGGCGTTGACGCCGAACTTCTGCTCCAGCCATTTCGGATCAAAGGAGGTGATCAGGCTCTGCAGCCGGGTCAGGTACTCCGGCAATTTGCCGGCGAAATCGGCCATCTGCGTCGCCAGCACCGGAATGAGGATGACGAAGGCCAGCACCAGCACGATCAGGAAGGTGATGAGGATGACCACCGTCGCCATGAAGCGGGACAGGCCAAGCCGCTGCAGCCGGTCGGCGACCGGGTCGAGGAAATAGGCAAGCACCATGCCGGCGACGAAGGGCAGCAGGATATCGCTGAAGATATAGAGGAACAGCGCAAGTCCGGCGACGCCAGCCACCCAGAAGGAGATCTGGCGGCGGAACGCGGAGGCCGCAGCAAGATCGGCGGCCGCAGCCTCGATCACTGCCGCTTCTTTCTCAGATGTCCGGATGGGAGCCTTCGCCATAGCCGCTCATATGCCTCAGCCAAGCCACGAGATAGGCTGCGGCCGAAGCCACGGTCAAGACCCCGGACAGCAATATGAGGGCCGGCCGCAGCGGGTCGAGGTGCACGGCAAAGGCAAGTTCGCCCAGCACGACAGCCGCCAGCACGATCTGGACGGCGGTATTGGCCTTCGACACCAGAAACGGTCTTATCTCGACCGGATGGGCCATCACCGTGGACAACAGGACCGCGCAGACGATCAGCGCGTCGCGCGACACCATGGTGACGACCAGCCACAGCGGCAATTGCCCGATGAAGCCCATAACGACGAACACCGACACTAAAAGCAGCTTGTCGGCCATCGGATCGAGATAGGCGCCGAGCCTGGATTGCTGGTTGAAACGGCGGGCGATGAAGCCATCGACGCCATCCGAGACGCCAGCAATGACGAAGCCGGCAAAGGCCCAATCCCAGCGCGCCTGCAGCATCGCCAGCACCACGGCAGGCACCAGAAGTAGGCGCAGGATGGTGATCAGGTTGGGGATGGTCAAATGCTCGGCCCGTCCTCTCAGGTCAGGGATAGATGATGGAGATAGGGAGGCGCCGCAAGTTCCTTGCCACGCAATTCGGCCGTCACGTTGTTCGCCGCGAATGTCGGAAATGCTATCCACGCTTTTGTCAGGCTAAATGGCGCTCGGTTCCGCCGTTATCCTTGCCCCCCGAAACCATTCATGCGAAGAGCCCGCAAACGAGCAGGAAAATTGCGATGAGCAAGCGCGACACAAGCCAGCGCAAAACGGGCCAGGACAAAACGAGCCAGCCCAAAACGAGCAAGCGCAGGAACGGGCTCACCTATGCCGAGGCGGGCGTCGATATCGATGCCGGCAATCTCATGGTCGAGAAGATCAAGCCGCTGGTGCGCGCCACGCGCCGGCCGGGCGCGGATGGCGAGATTGGCGGTTTCGGCGGCCTGTTCGACCTCAAGGCGGCCGGCTTCACTGATCCGGTGCTGGTCGCCGCCAATGACGGCGTCGGCACCAAGCTCAAGATCGCCATCGATGCCGGCAAACACGACACGATCGGCATCGACCTCGTCGCCATGTGCGTCAACGACATCGTCGTGCAGGGCGCGGAACCGCTGTTCTTCCTCGACTATTTCGCCACCGGCAAGCTCGATCCCGACCAGGGTGCGGCGATCGTCGGCGGCATTGCCGAGGGCTGCCGACAGGCCGGCTGCGCATTGATCGGCGGCGAGACGGCGGAAATGCCCGGCATGTATCACGGCAACGACTATGACCTCGCCGGCTTTGCCGTGGGTGCGGCTGAACGCGGCCAGCTTTTGCCCACCGACGACATCGTCGAGGGTGATGTGCTCTTGGGTCTCGCTTCCTCGGGCCTGCATTCGAACGGCTTCTCGCTGGTGCGCCGCATCGTCATCACCAGCGGTCTGGCGTGGAGCGATCCGGCGCCGTTTAGCGATGACGCGACGCTGGCAGAAGCGTTGCTCGAGCCGACCCGCATCTACGTCAAGTCGATCCTCAAGGCCATTCGCAACACGCATGGCATCAAGGCGCTGGCGCACATCACCGGCGGCGGCTTCCCTGAAAACATTCCGCGCGTGCTGCCCAAGGATTTTTCGGCCGAACTCGATCTCGAAGCCATCGACGTGCCGGCGGTGTTCTCGTGGCTTGCAAAGACCGGCGGCGTGGCGCCGGAAGAGATGATGCGCACCTTCAATTGCGGCGTCGGCATGATCCTGGCGGTCGCTTCCGGCCAGGCGGCGCAGGTCGCCGCCGTGCTGCAGGAAGCCGGCGAGACGGTGACGCCGATCGGCCGCATCGTGCCGCGCCGCGACGCCGGCGTCATCTATCGGGGCTCGATCGGCCTATGAGCAGAAAACGCACAGTCGTCCTGATCTCGGGGCGCGGTTCCAACATGACCGCGCTGATCGCCGCGGCCAGCGACCCGGCCTTCCCGGCCGAGATCGTCGGCGTCATTTCCGACAAGGCCGATGCCGCCGGCCTCGCCATCGCCCGGGCGCGCGGCATCGCCACGCAGATCATTGCCCGCGCCGACCATGGCAGCAAGCAGGCGCATGACGCGGCGATCGATGCAGCACTCACGGCCTTCAATGCCGAGATCGTGGCGCTGGCCGGCTACATGCGCATCCTCTCCGCCGGTTTTGTTCAGAAATGGCAGGGCCGCATGATCAACATCCACCCTGCCCTGCTGCCGGCATTCAAGGGCCTCGACACCCATGCGCGCGCGCTGGCCGCCGGCCTGCGCATCCATGGCTGCACCGTGCATTTCGTTACGTCCGAGATGGATGACGGCCCGATTATCGCCCAGGCGGCCGTGCCGGTAATGGTCGGCGACAATGCCGATACGCTGGCTGCCCGGGTGCTGAAGGCCGAGCACAGGCTCTATGCCCTGGCGCTGGGGCTGGTCGCCGAAGGCAAGGCACGCATGGAGGCCGGCCGCACCGTACTTGCCCACTTCGCCGACGATGCCGACAACGGCACCTCGGTGGTGATGGCGCCAGATCCGCTGCGCGAGGAAGCCGATCTCGAGCATCTGGCTCGGATTACGCCCTGAGCCGAGAACACGGGCGTGAAACAGCTGCTTCTCCTACGTCACGCCAAATCGAGTTGGGACGACCCTGATCTCGATGATTTCGACCGGCCGCTCGCCGAACGCGGATTGAAGGCGGCCAAATTGATGGGGCGGGAGCTTGCGGCGCGCGACTGGCTGCCGGACCAGGTGCTCGTGTCGTCGGCGCTACGCACCCGCGACACTTGGCGGCTGGTCGCCGCGGAACTGCCGGCGCATCCCCGCGTCGTGTTTGCCAATGCGCTTTACGATGCTTCGGCGGCGGATGTTCTGAGCCAGATTCGCCTGGCCGACCCGTCGAGCGGCTGCCTGGCGGTGGTAGGCCACAATCCGGGCCTGGAAGATCTGGCCAAACAGCTTGCCGGTTCAGGCTCGGAGGCCAAAGCCCGCAAGAGGATCGAGGAAAAGTTTCCGACGACGGCTCTTGCGCGCTTTGTCTTCGAGGGCGATTGGTCCGGCCTGTCGTCCGGGCGGCTGACGCATTGCCTGCGCCCGAAGGATCTGACCTAGAAATCCGCCGCGGACAGGTGCGCTCGGACCACCCCGAAGTAGGGAATGGTTTTTGGGACTACCAGTCGCGCCGGTTTTGCAGATTTTCCTTATATTATAGATAATGGATATTGCGCTGCAGCAATTTTGAGGCGATTTATGTAATAATTTCAGTATATTAAGCTCAGAGGACCCACCGAAGCCGGAGTGCTTTTGGAGGCCATTGTTCACTGTTTGCGATACAATCCGTCAATCAGAACCGAACCGTTCGGTTCTATTTACGAGTGAGAACAGACCTACCTGAGCCTGCAAGGACCTGTTGTCAGCCGTGACCAAGATCGCATTTGTCTTGCGTTGAGATCGATCTTGTCGCTCATTCAGAAGAGATCAGGGGTGCCACGGCCGATCAGGCCCAAGGCGAACCGCTGGGGATGAGATCCGGACTGCCATAGATATGCGACTGCTGCTTGTTGAGGACAATCGTGAACTGGCCGACTGGCTGGGCAAGACCCTGCGTCAGGCGAATTACGTGGTCGACATTGTCCATGACGGCGAGGATGTCGAGCACGCGCTTGCCGCGGGCGATCATGCGCTCGTCATCCTCGACCTGGCGCTGCCACGCATGGGCGGGATGGAGGTGCTGCGCCTGCTGCGGGCGCGCGGCAATGCCGTGCCGGTGATCGTGCTGACCGCCAATGCCAGCCTCGACGGTCGGGTCAAGGGCCTCAATGAAGGCGCCGACGACTATCTGGCCAAGCCCTTCCAGATCGAGGAGCTCGAGGCACGCATCCGCGTGCAGCTGCGCCGCGCCAATGACCGAACCGCACCTGTCGTTGCCTGCGGCGATCTCGTCTTCGACACCAACACAAGACTGTTTTCGCTGACCGGCGAGACACTGGCGCTGACGCCGCGCGAACATGCAGTGCTGGAGCAGTTGATGGTCAAGGCCGGGCGCACGGTGAGCAAGGCAGCACTTTCAGCGGCGATCTACGATTTCGAGACCGATGCGGATCCCAGTGCCATCGAGATCTATGTGCACCGCGTGCGCAAGAAGCTCGAGGGATCACGGGTCCGTATCGTCACGCTGCGCGGCCTCGGCTATCTGTTGCGTCATGAAGATTTGGCGCCATGACGATTAGGCACCATGAGGATTAACAGTCTCCGCTTGCAGCTTTTGGCCTGGGTGGTGTTGCCGCTCGCCGGGCTCGCGACCATCAATCTGTGGACCAGCCACCGCAACGCGCTGGCAACCGCGGACCTTGTCACCGACCGCATGCTGATGGGCTCGGCGCGAGCTATTGCCGAACGTGTCGCCGTGGCCGACGGCGTGCTCGACGCCACGATACCGCCGGCGGCGATCGAAATGTTCGATACCGGCGACCAGGACAGCGTCTACTACCATGTCAAGACGGCTGGAGGGCGGCTGCTGACCGGCTACCCGGACCTGCCTGAGGCACCGAAGTCTTCCAACAGCGAGGCAAGCTATCGCGACCATCGGCTGAGGCTGCTTACCTTCAGCCACGCGGTGGTCGGTGCCGGCAACGATTCGCCGATCACCGTTACCGTTGGCGTCTCGCTTGCCGGACACGACGCCATGGTGCGCCGTCTTTGGTTTGGCGCCTTTGCCCAGCAGCTGGCCCTGGTGGCGATTGCGGGCTTGTTCGTTCTGCTGGGTCTGCATCGTGGCCTTGCGCCTCTGATCCGTTTGCGCGACGCGGTGCGCTCGCCGCGCCGAAGCGACCTTGACCCCGTTGAAGTGCCGGGTGCGCAGAACGAGATCCGCCCGCTGATCGACGCTCTGAACGCCTATATGGAGCGGGTGCGGGCGCAGATGGCGGCGCAGCGCCGCTTCATCGCCAATGCGGCGCACCAATTGCGCACCCCACTGGCACTGCTGTCGACGCAAGCGAGCTACGCGCTGCGCGAAACTGTCCCCAACGCACGCCAGGAAGCGCTGGTGGCGCTGCAGGCAAGCTCCGGCAAACTGGCGCGGTTGGCCGAACAGTTGCTCACCCTGTCCCGGGCGGAGCCGGGCAGCCGGCGGCCGCGCGCCGACCGCATTGACCTGACCGAGGCCGCCCGCCACGTGCTGGAAACGCAGGCGCCGACAGCGGTTGCCCGCAACATCGATCTCGGCCTCGAGGAGACCGGTCCCGTGCCGGTCATCGGCGACGGCACCATGCTGCGCGAGATGATCGTCAATCTCGTCGACAATGCGCTGCGCTACTCCTCAACAGGCGGCAGCGTCACGGTGACACTGGCGGCCGTTGACGGCGAAGCCGTGCTGACGGTCGCCGATGACGGGCCCGGCATCCCGATCGACGAGCGCGATCACGTGTTCGAGCGCTTCTACCGCATCGCCGGCTCGACCGAGGAAGGCAGCGGGCTGGGGCTCGCCATCGTGCGCGAGGTCGTTGAAAACGCCGGCGGCCGCGTCACCCTTGGAGATGGCGCGGCCGGCGGACTGGTGGTTGAAGTGCGGCTGCCGCTAGCGGGCAGTTAGTATACGTCGCCGCTCACTGCGTCTCGTGCAACGGCTGGGGGCGCCATTTTGCGAGGCGGTTCTCGACCATCGTCATCAGGTACTCGGCACCGAGCGCCACCACCATGACAATGACGATCGCAGCGTACATGCCGGCGGCGTCGAAGGATCCCTTGGCGATGTTGATCAGCAGGCCAATGCCGAAGCGCGCACCGACGAACTCGCCGACGATCGCGCCGATGATGGCAAAGCCGAAGCTGACATGCAGGCTGGCGAAGATCCAGCTCATCGCCGAAGGGACAATCACCGAGCGGGTCAATTGCCAGTTGGACGCGCCGAGGATGCGGGCATTGGCGATCATAGCCCTGTCGGCTTCCCGCACGCCCTGGAAGGCATTGTGGAAGACAACGAAGAAAACCATCACGAAGGCAAGCGCCACTTTCGAAGCGAGGCCAAGGCCGAGAATCATGATGAAGATCGGGGCCAGAACCACGCGCGGAATGGAATTGATCACCTTGATGTAGATGGAGAAGATGTCGGCGGCCATCCGGTTGCGGCCGAGCGCGACGCCGACGATGATGCCGGCGACCGAGCCGGTCACGAAGCCGATGACCGATTCCTCCATGGTGACATAGAGATGATACCAGAGCGGCCCCTCGGACGTTCCTTCCGTCGTCCATTCATAGAGCCGCTGCGCGATCGCGCTCGGCATTGCGTAGAAGAACGGATCGATCCAGGCGAGGCGCGCGGCGACTTCCCAAAGGCCGAGAAAGGCAATGAGGATGGCGACCCGCCAGAAGATCACGGTGCGGCGACGGTGCTGCGATGCCTTTGCCGCGGCCGCTTCGATTTCCGCGTCTGATGTACCAGGCTTGAAAGCCCCTGCTCTGATGTCGATGGCGGCATCTGTCATGGCGTTCCTCCTCAGGCTGCCGCACGCGCATAGCTGGTCTCGACCTCTTCCTTGAGATCGGCCCAGATCGTGCGCGAGTAATTGATGAAGCTCTGCTCGTAGCGGATATCGGCGACGACGCGCGGGCGCGGCAGATCAATCGTGTAGACCGATTTTACGGTGGCCGGCCCGGCGGTCAGGACATAGACCTTGTCGGCGAGCGCGATCGCCTCTTCGAGGTCATGTGTGACGAAGACCACGGAAGCCTTTGCCTCAGACCACAGGCGCAGCAATTCCTCGTGCATCAGCACGCGCGTCTGTACGTCAAGCGCTGAAAACGGCTCGTCCATCAGAAGGATTTCTGGGCCGTTTATGAAGGTCTGTGCCAGCGCCACGCGTTTGCGCATGCCGCCGGAGAGCTGATGCGGATAATGGTGCTCGAAGCGCGACAGGCCGACGCGCGCCAGCCAGTCGCGTGCAGCGGCCGAGGCATCGGCCTTGGCTCTGCCGCGAAACAGCGGGCCGGCCATCACGTTCTCGATCACGGTTCGCCAGGGAAACAAGGCATCGCTTTGGAAGACAAAACCGATGCGTGGGTCTATCCCTTTAACAGGGGCACCCATGACACGGACCTCGCCAGCGCTCGGGCTGGCCAGCCCGGTGACGAGGTTCAGGGTGGTGGACTTTCCGCAACCCGTTGGACCGACAACGGCAACGAATTCGCCGCGCTCGACGGTCATGGTGAAATCGCGCAGCGCCGTCAGCGATTTGCCGGTGGGCGAGAGGAAGCGACGGCTGACATTGATCAGCTCGATCGCTGGTGTGGTCTTTTCAGGGGCCATGGTGGAACTCCGGGTTCGAGCGGACGCCAGCCGTCGGCTAGGGCCGCCGGACGTCAAGAACTGACGATTTGCCGGCGCGATGTCGCGCATCGCGCCGGCACGGTCTGCTATTTGGCGTTCTTGACGAATTCCGAGGTGTAGGTCTTGGAGAGGTCGATCTGCTTGCCCTGCAGTTCCTTCTTGAAGGCTGAAAGAACCGTCAGCACCGTCTCCGGCCCACCTGCAGGCATGATCCCGTCGGGGGTGAACATCGCCTTGCCGGCATCGAGGGCCTTCACATAGCCTTCCTTGTCGCCGACATAGTAGTCCTTCGGCATTTTTTCGGCGATCTCGGCGCCGCTATGCGTGTTGATGAACTTCTGCGTCTTGACGAAGGCATTGGCCAGCTTCTGAACGACGTCCTTATGCGCTTCGACCCAATCGGTCTGCATATAGAGGGATGCGGCCGGGTAGGTGCCGCCGAGGGCAGCCTTGGTGCCTTCCATCGTGCGCATATCGACAAGCACCGACGCTTCGCCGGTCTTCAGCAGCCGCGTGATCGTCGGCTCGGTCGTCATGCCTGCCTGGATCTTGTCCTGCTGCATGGCGGCGATGAAGGTGGTGCCGGCACCGACCGGAACCGAGGTGAAGTCACCGAGCTTCAAGCCGTTCTTGACGGCGAGATATTCCGTAAGAAAATTCGTCGATGAGCCCAGACCGGTCACGCCCAGGCTCTTTCCCTTGAAGTCGGCGGGTGATTTGATCTCCGGATGTTTCGTCGAAACCAGCTCGACCTCGCCCGGCGCCTGGCTGAACTGGACGATGGATTCAACGAATTTGCCTTTTGCCTGCAGATCGATGCAGTGATCATAGAAGCCGACGACGCCCTGCACGGCACCGGCGAGCATCTCGTTTTCGGCGTCGACGCCAGCCGGTTCATTCAGCAATTCGACGTTGAGGCCCTCGTCCTTGAAGTAACCGAGCGCCTCGGTCAGCTTGGCGGGCAGATAAATCTGTTTTTCGTAGCCGCCGACCATGATGGAGATTTTTTCGTCGGCGCGTGCGGACGGCGCTGACAAGGCCATGGTGGCGACGAGTGCGGTTGTGGCGGCTGAATCAAGCAGAATTCGCGCGAGCGACATGGCCTCTTCCCTTTGTTCGTTTCCCGCGCCCCTCTCTCTCCCATCGCTTTTGCACGACAATATGGGGGCGCCAGTCAACAGTTATGGCACCAACCTTTCATCCAGCTTTCAGGGTAAAGCCGAAAATCAAAGCTTACAGATTGGTAAGCTGCGGCTGTCCGCCACCATAGGCGGACATGCCGCGACAACGCACGCCTGCTCAATCGTTCAGCGCAAGCACGTCGCGCATATCGTATTCGCCGGGCGAGCGTCCCGACACCCAAAGTGCGGCGGCGATGGCGCCACGGGCAAACATGATTCGGTCGCCGGCGGCATGCGACAAGGTCACAAGCTCGCCTTCGGCACAGAAGCTGACGCTGTGCTCGCCGATGATGCTGCCGCCACGCGTCACCGCGAAACCGATCTCGCCGGTGGGACGCTTGCCGGTGACGCCGTCGCGGACGCGCCTTGCGACCGTGTCCAGTGCGACGCCGCGTCCACCGGCAACGGCCTGGCCCAGCATCAATGCGGTGCCGGATGGCGCATCGATCTTGTGGCGGTGATGCGCCTCGAAAATCTCGGCATCCCAGTCCTTGGGATCGAGCGCTCTCGCCGCCTGCTCGACCAGCCCGACCAGCATGTTCAGCCCAAGCGAAAAGCTGCCGGAGCGGGCAATGGGAACCGTTTTCGCGGCATCCGCTATGGTGGCCAGTTCGGCGGCATCGAAACCGGTCGAACCGATCACCAAAGCGGGGCCGCCGCGGTTTGCGCAAAACGTTGCCAGTTCGGCTGATGCAGCAGGCGTGGTGAAATCGATCACGACATCGGCCTTGGCAAGCGCCTCGTCGCGGCTCACCAGCCCGTCACCGACACTGCCTGGGCGATGGAAGCGGGCGGTAAGCGCCAGCCGCGGATCGGCCTGCACAGCCTCGGCCATCTGGCGGCCCATGCGGCCGAGCGCCCCGGCGATGGCAATCCTGATCGGCGGCTGCGCCATGGCGTCGGCTATTTCCACATGCCGCGCATGCGCGCGCCGATGTCGACGCGCACTTCCGGCCGAGGCGCCCTGCCCTGTGCTTCTTGCGCGCTCGGCCATGATACCTGCTGGAACGCAGCAAGGATCGAGGCCGGGATGAAGCGGGTGCGCGAGGCATAGAGATGGCGATCGCCGCGCGCCGCCTGGCCGTGCGGAAAGAAACGCTGCGGCATGACCAGGTTGAGATTGTCCTTGGCCCGCGTCATTGCCACGTAGAGCAGCCGGCGCTCCTCCTCGATGTCCTCCTTGGTGCCGACGCCGAGATCGGCCGGAATGCAGCCATCGACCGTGTTCAGCACGAAGACATTCTTCCACTCCTGGCCCTTGGCCGAGTGGATGGTCGACAGGATCAGATAATCCTCGTCGCGATGCGGCGGTCCGGCCTGGTCGCTGGTCGCGTCCGGCGGATCGAGCGTCAGTTCGGTCAGGAAGCGTTCGCGCGACGCATAGCCCGACCCGATCTGCTCGAGCTGCAACAGGTCGGCGCGGCGTGTGATCGCGTCCTCGTGGATGCGCTCAAGATGCGGCTCGTACCACAGCCTGACCTGTTCGAGGTCGGCCGGCCATTTGGCGCCGGCTCGCAGGCCGGCATAGAGCGAGACGAAACCTGGCCAGTCATCCGCCGCGCGCTGCGGCGGGCGCCAGCCGGCCAAGCCCATAGCCTCATCCAGTGCCGTGGTCATCGTCTCGACGATCTGTCCGGCGGCCGAGGGGCCAATGCCCGGCATCAGCTGCAGGACGCGAAAACCGGCGACACGGTCGCGCGGGTTTTCAGCAAAACGCAGCACCGCCAGCACATCCTTGACATGCGCGGCGTCGAGGAATTTCAGGCCACCGAACTTGACGAAGGGAATGTTGCGCCGCGTCAGCTCGATTTCCAGCGGCCCGCTGTGGTGCGAAGCGCGAAACAGCACCGCCTGCGATTTCAGCGCCGTGCCGGCCTCGCGCTCGGCAAGGATCGTATCGCAGACAAAGTTCGCCTGCTCGACCTCGTCGCGCACGCTGACCAGCCTAGGCTTGTCGGTTGATTTACGCTCCGACCAGAGGTTCTTCGTAAAACGCTCCGAGGCCTCGCCGATCACCGCATTGGCGGCGGCCAGAATGGTCTCGGTCGAGCGATAGTTGCGCTCCAGCATCACCACATCGGCGGCTTGCGCGAACTGGTTGGGGAAGTCGAGGATGTTGCGCACCTCGGCTGCGCGGAACGAATAGATCGACTGCGCATCGTCGCCGACCACGGTCAGCCCGGCACCGTCCGGTTTCAGCGCCATCAGGATCGAAGCCTGCAGCCGGTTGGTGTCCTGGTATTCGTCGACCAGCACATGATCGAAACGCCCGCCGAGATGCGCCGCGATTTCCGGCTCGGCCGCCATCTGCGCCCAGTAGAGCAGCAGATCGTCGTAATCGAGGACGTTCTGCGCCTGCTTGGCCTCGACATAGCCGGCGAACAGCTGCTTCAGTTGCTCGGCCCAGCCGGCGCACCAGGGGAACGCTGACCCCAGCACTTCGCCCAGCGGCGCTTGCGCGTTGACGGCACGCGAATAGATGGCAAGGCAGGTGCCCTTGGTCGGGAAGCGCGCTTCCGTCTTGGAGAAGCCGAGTTCGTGGCGCACGAGGTTCATCAGGTCGGCGGAATCCTCGCGGTCATGGATGGTGAAGGCCGGATCGAGGCCGATCTCCAGCGCATAGTCGCGCAAAAGCCGGGCGCCGATGCCGTGAAAGGTGCCGGCCCAGGTCAGCGCATCGGTGATGACCGCGGCGTCGCGGCCGAGCACCTCGCCGGCGATGCGCTCGACGCGTCTCGCCATTTCGGAGGCGGCGCGGCGCGAAAAGGTCATCAGCAAGATGCGGCGCGGGTCGGCGCCCTTGACGATCAGATGGGCGACGCGATGCGCCAGTGTGTTGGTCTTGCCCGATCCGGCGCCGGCAATGACCAGCAAAGGACCGGCGATCTTGCCGTCGCCATGCTCGACCGCCTGGCGTTGGGCATCGTTCAAGCGAGCGAGATAGGCAGGCGCGACGGTCGATTCCACAAAGGTCGAATCATGGGCGGCGAGGTTCATCGCCCATCAAGCATCGTTTCCGCTTTGTTCGCAACACCGAAGCGGCACGACGAATTAGCGCCGGGGATCGACACCCATGGCCGCCGATTGTCGGCGCAGAGCGTCGCGGTCGCTTCTCGATGCGGGCAACAGAAGGGGATCGATGTCGCCGGGCACGTCATCGATCATCCTGCGCGCGAGGCGGTAGGTGAGAAAGGCAAATGTGCCGGCCAGAAGCAAACGGATCATGCTGCGGTCTCCTCTAATAGGGATCAACCGCAGGCATGGCGTTTTGTTCCCGTTCGCAACCAAACCAACATCGCCTCGTTTTGAGGATTGGAGGTTCGTTGTGAGATTGGAGGCGGTAGCGATGAAAAAGCTAGGATTAAGCCTCGTTCTGGTGGCTTTGGCTGTCTCGGCCTGCGACAACAAACTGCCACCGACGAAGGCTCCTGGTGCCGAACAAAGTTCTCACGCCAGCAATCCTGTCCCGAACGCCGGGATTGTCGGCAAGTGAATATGTTCAGGTGACAGTCGGAACGTCAGGCATTGCCGCGATGCACTCCTCAAGGCGCTCGAGGCGAAACTTGGCATTGCGCAGTTCGTGTCCGGCTTCCTGCCGCGGTTGACGGCCCGAAGAGGGCGACGCCGCGGTCAGGTTTCGTTCAAGTTCAGCGATGCGCGCGCGCACCTGCCGCGCTTCGTCCTGACGCAACGCCTTTATCCAGCCCCGCCCGCGCATCCGTCTTCCCGCAAAAACCCCAAAGACCGGCGGCTTTCATGCCAGAAAGATTTTAACGTCCGGCAAGCGCGAATATTCCAAATTTAATGAGCACTAATTTAGCGGCCAGCGCCGCAACGAAGAAGGCCGGCGCCGCTTGGGAGGAGAAGGCGCCGGCCAAGCGGATAAGAGGTCCGCCGCGTAGCGGAGGTTAGCTGAGTCTTTCCGTTGCGTCATTGAGGATCGTCGTTTGATAAAAACGTACAAAGCCGGTTCGAGCAGCCAATCAAACCACGATCATCTGTCGGTCTCGTTGCCCAGTCTTTGCCTGACGATGGCAGCATGGAAGTTCGTGCCGAACAACAACCCGTCATCGTTGAAGTCGTAGCTGGAATTGTGCAGCGGCGCCGAGGCCTCACCATTGCCGAGGAAGACAAAGCAGCCCGGCACGTGATCGAGGAAGCGGGCAAAATCCTCCGACGCTGTCATCGGCTCGCGGGCGACCGCGATATTGCCGGGCTCGAAGACGTTTCCCGCGGCGGCGAAGGCCGCGTCAACCAGTTCGGCATCGTTGCGCAAAGGCACAAATTCTCTGGTGTAGTTGACCTCGGCGGTGACGTTGTAGGCGGCAGCGGTGCCCTCGGCAATAATGCGCATCTGCCGTTCGATCTCGGCGCTGACTTCCGGCCGGAAACTGCGCGCGTCGCCGAGGATGCGGGCAAGACCGGGCAGTGCATTGCGGGTGCCGTCGGTGATCAGTTCGGTCACCGACACCACCGCTATGTCGGCCGGGCTCAGACGGCGCGAGACGATGGTCTGCAGATTGGTGACCAGCGCACAGGCGGCGACCAGCGTTTCATTGCCCGAATGCGGCCGCGCCGCGTGGCCGCCGAGCCCGCTGAGCACGATCTCGAAGTTATCCTCGGCCGACATGACGGGGCCGACTCGGGTCTCGAAGTGGCCGATGGGAAGGCCGGGCATATTATGCAGGCCAAAAACCTCGTCGAAGGGGAAGCGCTGCATCAGGCCATCGTCGAGCATCGCCAGCGCGCCCCTGCCCCACTCCTCGGCCGGCTGGAAGATGAAGCGCACGGTGCCGTCGAAACCGCCCTCGCCGGCCAGCAGCTTTGCCGCACCAAGCAGCATGGCGGTGTGGCCGTCATGGCCGCAGGCGTGCATCACTCCGGGATTGCCGGAGCGATAGGACGCGGCCGATTGCTCTGATATGCGCAGCGCATCCATATCGGCCCGAAGCGCTATGGCGCGGTTGCCGGTGCCGCGCTTCAGCGTGCCGACGACACCGGTGCCGCCGACACCCTCCGTAACATCGTCCAGGCCGAATTCGCGCAGCTTGGCCGCGACGAAGGCAGCGGTGCGTTTCTCCTCGAAGCCGAATTCGGGGTGTGCATGCAGGTCGCGCCGCCACCCGGTCATCTCGCGCTTCAATGTTTCGGGATCGAGTTCAGCCATTCCTCCGCCCCTCCGCAAGTTCGGTGATCACATCAAGCAGGATGTTGGCGCCGGCAACAAGCTCGGCATCTTCGGTGTGCTCATGCGGACTGTGGCTGATGCCTCCGGCGCTCGGCACGAAGATCATCGCCGCCGGCGCGATGCGCGCGATCATCTGCGCGTCATGGCCGGCGCCCGAGGTCATGCGCCGCGAGGCAAGCCCGCGCTTCCTCGCCGCGGCCTCGATCAGCTCGACGACTCGGCCGTCGAAAACAACCGGCTCGAAGCGAGCCAGCCTTTCGACCGTCACGGTGATGCCCTCCGCGGCGAGCTGTTGCAGAAAGGCAGCCAGCGCCGCCTCCTGCGCCTGCAAGCGCTGCTCGTCGGGATCGCGCAGATCGACGGTGAAGACGGCGCGCGATGGAATGACGTTGATGGCGTTCGGCTCCAAGCGCATCGTGCCGACTGTGGCAACGGTTGGCGCGTTGGAGGCCGCTGCCCGGTCATGCAGGAAGGTGACGATTCGTGCCGCAGCATATCCGGCGTCGCAGCGCATCGACATCGGTGTGGTGCCGGCATGATTGGCGACGCCATCGAGGGTGATGCGCTGCCAGGAAATCCCTTGCAGGGTTTCCACCGCACCGATCGGGATGCCTTCGCGCTGCAGAACTGGCCCCTGTTCGATATGCAGTTCGACATAGATGTGCGGCTTGAGAAAGCCGGGCTCGCGGTCGCCGGCATAGCCAATGCGGGCGAGTTCCTGCCCGAGCGTGCTGCCGTCGGTCCCGACAGCGGCAAGTGCTGCTTCGACATCGACGCCGCCGGCATGGACCAGCGACCCCATCATGTCGGGAGAAAAGCGCACGCCTTCCTCATTGGTGAAGGCGGCGACGGCGAGCGGGCGCGACGGCGAGAGCCCCGAGGCCTTCAGCGTCTCGATCACTTCCAGCCCGGCAAGCACGCCGTAGCAGCCATCATAGATGCCGGCATCGATGACCGTGTCGATATGCGAGCCGATGAGCAGCGGTGTCTCGCCGGCATTGTCGGCGCTCTGCCAGATGCCAAAAATGTTGCCGATGCGGTCGATGGCGACATCGAGCCCGGCCAGCCGGAGCCAGCCGACGAAGAGGTCGCGGCCCTGCTTGTCGGTGTCGGAAGCGGCCAGCCGGGTCAGCCTGCCCTCACCGTCGCGGCCAGTGGCGCCGAGTTCATGGATGCGATTGAGCAAGCGCTGTGCATCAATCGCGATCATGGTGTCGCCTCGGCAGCGAGCTTGCCGGCCAGCACGTCGGCCGGGCTCATGCCGACCAGTTCGGCATAGCGATGCGGGTCGGTGGCACCTTCAGTGTTGATCACCAGCACGCGGGATTTGCCGCCGAGGCCGAGATCGGTCCTGTTATCAGCCACCGCCCGGATCAGTCCGGCAAGGCCGACGCCGCCGCTCTCGCCGGCGACGATCACCGGATCGCTGCCGGCCGGCCGTGCCAGCCGCTGCATCACCGCGATGGCGTCGTCCTCGTCCACGGTCATGAAGGCGTCGGCGACACGCACCAGCACCCGCCAGGCGACCTGCGACGCCTCGTAGCATTCAAGCATGGCCATGACAGTCGGCTGGTCGTGCGCGACCTTGACCACATGCCCTCCCCGGGCAGCCGCGACAACGCAGGCCGCGCGGGCCGGCTCGACGACAATGAAGGTTGGCCTGGCGTCGCCGAGCACGATGGCGAGATGGCCGGCCACGGCGGCAGCGATGCCACCAACGCCCGCCTGGACGAAGACGTGGGTCGGCGGCTCGCGGAGCTGGCGCAGCGCTTCGCGCACGATCGCCGTATAACCCTGCATCACCAGGCCAGGAATGCGCTCGTAGCCCGGCCACGACGTATCCGACACCACGGTCCAACCTTTCTCGGCCGCGACCTTGGCGGCTTGCTTGACCGAGTCGTCATAATTGCCATCGACACGGATCATTTCCGCGCCGTAGCGGGCGATTGCGGCGATCCGCTCGTCGCTGACGCCGGCATGGACGAAGATCACCGCCCTGGCGCCGGCAAGTTCGGCGCCTTGCGCGACAGAGCGGCCATGATTGCCGTCGGTGGCGCAGGCAAATGTCATCTTCGCCGCAACCGAGTGAACATCGGGGCTGTTGAGATCCTCGACATCGACGGCGTGGCCAAGCCGCTTGGCCGCCTCCTCCAGCACCAAGCGGAAGACAGCATAGGCGCCGCCCAGCGCCTTGAAGCTGCCGAGGCCGAGACGAAAACCCTCATCCTTGACATGCAGTGCTGCGAGGCCGAGTTCGCCGGCCAGCGACGGCAGCGCGTGCAGCGGCGTTTCACGATGGTTGTTACGATGGGCGAGGAAGCGCTCGACCGTGTCGGCTCCGGCAATCCCAAGGGTTTCGGCGTCGGCCGCATCAAGCGGCTTACCGTGCAGGGCATTGCGATTGGGCAGGAACACTGGCGACCTCCTTGGCAGTCAGCGAGACCATATTGCAGGACAGGCGCAAAGAGCGCTGTAATTGAGCCTCCGAAATGCAAGTTTGTTTCGCCGGGATAGCTCCATTGCCTCAACCGCCGCCTCCGCTCGACAGTTTCGATCTCGCCATCCTTGCCATCCTGCAGCGGGACAACACCACGCCGCAGCGCCTGATCGGCGAAGCGGTTAATCTGTCGGCGCCGGCGTGCAGCGCCGCATCAAGCGCATGGAGCAGACCGGCGTCATTGCAAGCAATGTCGCCATCATCGAACCCGCGGCGGTCGGCCAGCCGATCACCATCTTCGTCGAGGTGGAGCTGGAGAGCGAGCGCACCGAGCTCATCGACGCGGCCAAGCGGCAATTCTCGGAAACGCCTGAAGTGCAGCAATGCTACTATGTCACCGGCGAGGCTGACTTCATCCTCGTCCTCACCGTGGCCGACATGGGCGCCTATGAGGCGCTGACGCGAAAACTGTTTTTCGGCAGCAACAATGTCCGGAAGTTCCGCACCTTCGTGGCCATGGACCGCGTCAAGGTCGGGTTGACGGTGCCGTTGCCGGATTGAGGCTTGCCGGCAGGCAGGCACCAGTCCGCCCGCCATGCTTTTGACATTCTCAGGACGCGAATTGAGCTGGGAGGCGCGCTTGGGCGACACCACGACAGTAGCGATCATCGGTGCCGGGCCGGCGGGCCTGGCCGTTGCCGCATGCCTGCGGCAGGCCGGTATCGACTTCATCATCATCGAAAAAGAGCAACAGGCCGCGCCCGCCTGGCGGCGCCATTACGAGCGCGTCCACCTGCACACGACCAAGCGCTATTCGTCGCTGCCCTTCGTGCCCTTTCCCAAGAACTATCCGCGCTATGTGCCGCGCGATCTCTTCGTCGACTATCTCGATGCCTATGCGCAGCGCTTCGACCTCAAGCCCCGGTTTGGAGAAACGGTGAACGCGATCACCCGGGAGGGTCGCGGCTGGCTTGTGGAGGCGACATCCGGTCCGATGCACGCCAAACATGTGGTGATCGCGTCAGGCTACAATGCCGAGCCCCTGCGGCCGGGATTTGCCGGCATCGACACCTTTGCGGGCAAGACACTGCACAGCGCCGACTATCGCAATGCCGTGCCTTTCGCCGGTCAGTCCGTGCTGGTCGTCGGCATGGGCAATACCGGCGCCGAGATTGCGCTCGACCTGGCGGAAAACGGCGCACAACCGACGATTTCCGTGCGTGGCGGCGTTCATATCGTGCCGCGCGAACTGTTCGGCGTGCCCATCCAGATGGTCGGCATGGCGACGCGCCTGGGGCCGCAGCGCCTCAATGATGCTCTGTTCCCCGTCATTCTCGACCTCGTGCTGGGCAGGCTGGAAAAATATGGGCTCAGACGGCCGGGACAGGGACTGCTGGAACAGATTGCGATTGCATCGCGCATTCCGGTGATCGACGTGGGCACCATCGGCAAGATCCGCGAAGGCGCCATCAAAATCGCGCCCGACATCGCCGAGGTCTCGGAACGCGGTGCGCGTTTTACAGACGGCAACCACGGCGAATTCGACGCGATCATCTTCGCGACCGGTTACCGGCCGGGCTATCCCAGATTCCTCGAGCCCGGCATCCAGCCGGACCGCAGTGGCGTTACCCCCAAAGCTTCGGATCTCGGCCTCTACCTCATTGGCTTCCACAATGCAGTCACCGGACTGCTGCGCGAAATCGGGATTGAAGCCCAGGCGATCGCCGACGACATCCGGCACCGGCTGAACAGGAAAAAGGCGGCCGAAATCCTGCCGGTGTGATTTGCGGTCTGCCCTATCCCAGCGCAGTCTTCAGCATCATGCCGGCGATCTCCTTGGTCAGCTTGGCGGCGACAAGCGCCGTCATGTTGGAGAGATCCTGGCGCGGATTGTATTCGACGATATCGGCGGCCACGATCGGCTGGTTGATGCCCTGAATGAGATTGATGACTTGCCGGGTCGACAGCCCACCCGGCTCGCGGTGCGAGACGCCGGGCGCAAAGGCAGGGTCAAGCCCATCGAGGTCCATCGAGATATAGACTGGTGTTGTCAGGTCGATCTGCAAGCTCTCGCTGACATGACGCGCCTCGACCACCTCAATGCCGAAGCGCCTGACCTGGTCGCGAAGGTCGTCGTTCAGGGTGCGCAGTCCAATCTGGATCAGCCGGACTGCCAGCCGCTCCTCCATGATGCGGGCGAAGGGCGAGGTATGCGAGCGCGGGTTGTCGCCATAGGAATGATAGAGATCGGGGTGCGCATCGATTTGGACGATCGTCAGGCTGGGGTGGCGGCGGCGCACGGCGCGTAGAACCGGCCAGGCAATGGCGTGATCGCCGCCCAGGCTGATCAGCGGATGGCCCACATCCAGCGCGCGGCCAACCTCACTTTCGATCCGTTCCCAGGGGTCGCCAGCGCCAGCGAAGTCGATGTCGCCATGATCGACGAAACGGCCGGTCAGATCGAAGCCGGTTTCACTCCATGAGCTGTAGGCATCGGAGTGCAGCTCCCGCCGGATCAGAGCCGGCGCCTCGGCCGCGCCGCGCAGATAGGACGAGTTCTCGTCATGCGGTATTCCCATAAGCGAAATCGCGCCTGCCATCGACATCCTCCCCGATGCTGAGAATGCCTCTATAGCCGCGCGAGTTGGCCGTTGCGACGATAGCTGCTTGGGCCAGGTACAGCGCCAGGTGAGATCGCCGACCGGCTAGGCCGCCAGCTCCCTCGCCTTGCGCAGCCAGACCTTGTTGTCGTGGAAGGCAGCACCACCATAGGGTGCTGGCGCATCGGCGCCGGTCAGCACATTGATGCCCTCGCCGCGCTCATGGGCGCTGTTTGGCCAGATGCCTTCGGCGATCACGACGCCGCGCTTGATGCCGTCGAAGAATTTCGCATGCAGCACCAGGTCGCCGCGCCGGTTGCCGACCTCGACACGATCGCCATCGGCAAGCCCGAGGTCAGCCGCGTCGTCGGGATGCAGGAGCAGCACCGGCCTGCCTTCCTTTTCCTTCGACACCGGCGTCTCGGCAAAGGTCGAGTTGAGGAAATTGCGTGCCGGCGAGGTCGTCAGCCGGAACGGATGCGCCTCATCAGCCACTTCGATCAGGTCGACATGATCGGGAAACTCGGGCAGCCGTTCCACCGGTCCGAACAGGCCCATGCTCTTCGGCGGCCGGTTGGGAGCCGCCTGACCGGTCCAGTCGGCTCGAAAGCGGAATTTTCCATCCGCATGGCCAAACCCCTTGATGAAATGCGCGGTCTCGAAATCCGGCTGCAGATCGAGCCATTTTTGCTCTTTCAAGCTGTCGAAGCTGCCCAGCCCGCGCTTGCCGAGAATGATGTCGATATGCTGCTGCTCGGTGAGGCCAAAACCTGGGCGGTCGGCGACCCCCAGGCGCTCGGCCAGTTGCTCGATGACGAAGTGGTTGGTGCGCGGCCCCTCCGGCGGCTCGATCAGCTTCGGTCCGAGCGTGATGTGCTGATTGCCGCCGCCCTTGTAGACGTCGTCGTGCTCGAGGAACATCGTCGCCGGCAGCACCACATCGGCCAGCTTGGCGGTGTCGGTCATGAACTGCTCATGCACGCACGTGAACAGGTCGTCGCGCAGAAAGCCCTGCTTCACCAGCCGCTGCTCGGGCGCGACATTCACCGGGTTGGTGTTCTGGATCAGCATCGCCGTCACCGGCGGGCCGCCATAGAGCGCGTCGCTGGCGCCGGTCAGCACCGGGCCGATGCGCGAATGGTCGAGATAGCGGATCGAGGGATCGCGCATCCTGGAGCCTTCCAGCACATCCTGGTTGAGCTTGAAGATGCCGGAATTCGAGTGGAAGGCGCCACCGCCCTCATATTGCCAGCTGCCGGTGACCGCGGCGATGCAGGACGCGGCATGCATGTTGACGGCGCCGTTGCGCTGGCGGGCAAAGCCGTAGCCGAGACGGAAATAGGTTTTCTTGGTCGTGCCGACGAGGCGGGCGAAGGCTTCGATTTCAGCGACGCCAAGGCCGGTGATCGCGGCGGCCCATTCCGGCGTGCGCGTCTTCAGATGCGCCTCCAGCCCGGCGGGATCGTCGGTGTATTTCGAGAGATAGACGCGGTCGGCCAGGCCTTCCCGGAACAGCACATGCATGACCGCGCAAGCCAGCGCGCCGTCGGTGCCGGGCTTCAGCACCAGACCCATGTCGGCCTGCTTCATGGTCGCGTTTTCATAGACGTCGATGACGACGATTTTAGCGCCACGCTCCTTGCGCGCCTTGATGGCGTGGGTCATGACATTGACCTGGGTGACCACGGCATTGGTGCCCCAGATCACCACGCAGTCGGATTTCGCCATCTCGCGCGGGTCGGGCCCGCGCAAGGCGCCTGCCCCCATCATCCAGCCAGTCCAGGCCAGATTGGTGCAGATCGAGCCGAAGAAGCCTGAGTACTTTTTCGCGTGACGAAGCCGGTGGATACCGTCGCGCTGAACCAACCCCATCGTGCCGGCATAGAAATAGGGCCAGACCGTCTCCGAGCCGTATTTTGCCTCGGCCGCGACGAATTTTTCGGCGACGAGGTCGAGTGCGGCGTCCCAGCTCGCTTCCTTCCAGACGCCATCGCCCTTGGCGCCGGCGCGGATCAGCGGCTTCAGCAGCCGGTCGGGGTGGTGGACGCGGTCGGAATAGCGCGCCACCTTGGCGCAGACCACACCGGCCGTATAGCTGTTGGATTTGGCGCCATGGACACGGCCGATGCGGTTGCCGTCGAGCAGTTCGACCTCGAGCGCGCAGGTCGACGGGCAATCATGCGGACAGGCCGAATGGCCGATGCGGAGCTTGGCGTGCTGGTTCATGGCGAGCAAACTAGTCGTTTATGACGGCGGCGTGTAGGGCCAGATGGCCTTCCCCTTCTCCCCCTGTGGGAGAAGGGGAAGCGGCGCGCAGCGCCGAGACGGTTGAGGGGTGTTCCAGCGGAGTGAGGCGTTTGCGTTCCCTGGAACACCCCTCATCCGACCTCGCTTCGCGAGGCCACCTTCTCCCGCAAGGGGAGAAGGGGAAGAACGCTCCCCTACTCCGCCGTGCCTTCCTCATATTCGGCCGACATGGTCAGCCATTTTTCCTCGTGGCCGGCCAGCGTCTGGGCCAGCTGCGAGCGCTCCTTGGCCAGGCGTGTCGCCGTCGAGGGATCCTTTTCGTAGATCGCCGGGTTGGCCAGTTCATCCTCGATGCCGTCGATGCGTTTGCGGATACGGTCCATCAGCGCTTCGGTGGCGCGGATTTCCTTGGCCAGTGGCTCGAAGGCGGCACGGCGCGCTGCCGCGTCGCGGCGGCGGTCGGCTTTTGAGGCCTTGTCCGCCTCGCGCTTGCCGCGGCGGTCGCCGGACACGCCGGTGACCAGCGTCTTGTAGTCCTCCAGGTCGCCATCATACGGGTTGACCGCGCCGTCCTTGACCAGCCACAGCCGGTCGGCTGTCGCTTCTAGCAGATGGCGGTCGTGCGAGATCAGGATGACGGCGCCGGGAAATTCGTTGAGCGCATGGATCAGCGATTCGCGGCTGTCGATGTCGAGATGGTTGGTCGGCTCGTCGAGGATGAACAGGTTCGGCCCCTCGAAGGCCGACAGGCCCATAAGAAGGCGCGCCTTCTCGCCACCCGACAGGTCCTTGGCGGGCGTATTCATCTTCTCGGTGGTAAGACCGAACTGGGCGACGCGGCCGCGCACCTTGGATTCCGGCGCTTCCGGCATCAGCCGGCGCACATGCTCATAGGCGTTTTCCTCCGGCCGCAGGTCATCGAGCTGGTGCTGGGCGAAGATCGCCACCTTCAGCCCAGGCGCCACCGTCATCGTGCCGCTCTCCTGCTTGAGCCGGCCGGACAGCAGTTTGGCGAAGGTCGACTTGCCGTTGCCGTTGGCGCCGAGCAGCGCGATGCGGTCGTCGGCGTCGATGCGCAGCGTCATCTTCTTCAGGATCGGCTGGCCCTCGGTGTAGCCGACATTGACGTTGTTCAGCGCCACGATCGGTGATGCCACCGTCTTCACCGGTTCCGGGAAGGAGAACGGCCGCACCGAATCGTTCACGATGGCCGCGATCGGCTTCATCTTTTCCAGTGCCTTGATGCGCGACTGCGCCTGTCTGGCCTTCGACGCCTTCGCGCGGAAGCGTTCGACGAAGGATTCCATATGCTTGCGGGCGGCTTCCTGTTTGACGCGACCCTTTTCCTGCAATTCCTTCTGCTCGGTATACTGGCGCTCGAACTGATCGTAGCCGCCGCGCCAGAAGGTCAGCTTCTTCTGGTCGAGATGAACGATCGAGTTGACGGCGCGGTTGAGCAGGTCGCGATCGTGCGAAATCAGCAACACGGTGTGCGGATACTTCGACACATAGTTTTCCAGCCACAACGTGCCTTCGAGATCGAGATAGTTGGTCGGCTCGTCGAGCAGCAGAAGGTCAGGCTCTGAAAACAGCACGGCTGCCAGCGCCACGCGCATGCGCCAGCCGCCGGAGAAGGACGAGGCGGGACGGCGTTGCGCGGCGTCGTCAAAGCCGAGGCCGGCGAGGATGGTGGCGGCGCGGGATTCGGCGGAATGTGCGTCGATGTCGGCCAGCCGCATATGGATGTCGGCGATGCGGTGCGGATCGGTGGCTGTTTTTTCCTCTTCGAGCAGCGCCGTGCGCTCGAGGTCGGCCTTGAGCACGATCTCGATCAGCGGCTCCTCGGTTCCCGGCGCTTCCTGCGCTACCTGGCCGATGCGGGTGTTCTTTGGCAGGCTGATCGAGCCAGTCTCGGAGGGAAAATCTCCGGTGATGGCTTTGAACAGCGTCGTCTTGCCGGTGCCGTTGCGACCGACAAGGCCGGCCTTGGTGCCGGCCGGCAAGGTCAGCGAGGCGTGGTCGAGAAGCAGGCGCCCGGCCATGCGGAGCGAAAGGTCGTTGATGATCAGCATGCCGGGGCTTTTGCACTGGACATCAACGCTTCGCAAGACCTTGCGGGCCAGTTGGCCGCACAAGGCCTGAAAACGGCGAGCACAACTGCGGCGTCAGGGCAAGCCGATCAGTGGCTTGCCCTACCAGTCAAGCCGCGCTCAGGCAGTCGCCTTGCGCTTTGACTTGGCCACGGCGGCCGGCACTGCTGCCGGCTTGCGGCCGAGTCCTGTCGACTTCGCCAGCGCCGACCGGGTCGCCGAGTAATTCGGAGCGACCATCGGATAGTCCGGCGGCAAACCCCATTTGGCCCGATAGTCGTCCGGGCTCAAACCATAGTCTGTCCTGAGGTGTCGCTTGAGCGACTTGAACTTCTTTCCGTCCTCAAGGCAGACGATGTAGTCGGGAAACACCGACTTTTTCGGGTTTACGGCCGGAACCAGGCTCGGGCTTTCCACAACGGCCGCACCAGCCAGCTTTCGAACCGATGCGCTGACGCTGGCAATCAGGTCAGGCAGGCCGGAAGCCGGAAGCGGATTGTTGCCTACATAGGCCGAGACAATATCGGCTGTTAGCTCGATAACGGTCTTATCATCGATATTTGACAATTCTTTCACCCTATTTGCGACAAAGTCATCCACCCCGGCGAAGACTTTTGTCGATGTATCTCTTTAACCGCGTCCCCCAGCCGGCCGCCAAGCGCCAAAACGAATCAAGACTTGGCGTCAACTATTTTTATTGGAAAGCGACGACGTGCAAATTAGAAAATCTAATACTTGGACACAGCAGACTTGGTTGTCCGGGCGTCGGCCAATATCTCAAGAATACGCCGCCAGCGGGCACATCGCCCGAAATCCTTCTGTTCAATCGCCTTCTCGGCCTTCATCGCCGCGTAAAGCGGTGCCTCGGCGCCAAATTCCTTGATCAGCCAATCTGCTTCCTGCCTGGCGAGACGTTCATTTTCGTCAAACATAGTCTTGCGCCTCCGAACGTTCCAGGCCGACCGCGATACAACTGCCGATGACGAGGACAGCGCCGGCAATGGCGGTGGCCGTCAGCCGTTCGCCAGACAAGGTCAGCAGCAACGTCGAAGCAATCGGCGTGAGATAGGCGACGACAGCGACCTTGCCGCTGCCTTCGAGCTTCAGGGCGCGCGACCAGAAGTAATAACCGAGCCCCATCGGGCCGGCGCCGAGATAGAGCCCAAGCGCCAGATCCACGCCGGCCGGCCAGGCGACGCCTTGGCCAGCGGACCACAAAAACGTCAAGGCGACGCCGACCAGCGACGAGGGCAACAAGAGCCGCTCCGGCGAAGTTGCAAGCCGTCCCACCATCACCGAATAGAAAGCCATGCACAGCGCGGACCCGAACGCGGCGAAATAGCCGACGAGATCCCCCTGGAACCAGTTGCTCTCACGCCCTCCCGAAATCACCAGCGCGACGCCGATGAACCCAAGGGCCGCGGCAAGGCCGAACAGGGCCGGACGCCGCGGATTTTCGAAGGCGATCACTGCCGCGGCAACAATCAAGGGCCAAGTGTAGGCCACGAGATTGGCTTCGATCACCGGCATCGAGGCGAAGGCGATGTATTGCAGCACCATGGTGCCAACCAGACCGATGAAGCCGACTGCGAGCGATGCCAGTGCCGCTCCGGCCATGACCGGCGCGGCCTTTTCCCGGCTCATCAGCCGGATGGCGGCGAAGACCAGTGCAGCCCCCGCAAATTGCAGGAACTGCACCTGCGACACCGGATGGTTCGCCAAGAGGGATTTGCCGACCAACGCATTGGTCGACCACAAAGCCACCGCGCCGGTGGCAAAGACCAGCGCGGATCTGACTACCATGTGTCCCTCGCTCCGCCTGCAACCGGTGCTTCAACGGCGGCCGGCGTGGGATGCTCCGCCTCGAACCGGCGATAGGCCGGCAACTGGTTGGTCCAAACGTCTTCGGCCAATTCGTTGACCCACTCGCGGTCGTGATCATTGTCGGCGGCGAGGTAGAACATGCGGTTGTCGTCGACATAGGGCTTGGCCACCGAGCGCTGGTTGAGCACCAGGGTGACGCGCTCGCCATAGTGGATCGGCGCCGTGCGATGCAGGACGCCAAGGAACTGTCCGAGCGTCGCGTATTTCATCTTGTGATCGATGCGCATGATGCGATTGCGCGGGATTTCGCGTCCGGATTCGAGGATGGCGCGGCCGGTCTCGGAATCGTCGCAATAAATTTCGAGATGGCCGCCGACCAGCGGATCGCTGATCGACAGCGGAATGAGCTCGGTGACCGGAACGCCGTCGCAATGCCATTCGACGGCGCCGTCCCTGGGATTCATGAAGGTGACGGTCGAGCCGACGATCGACAGCGGATAGGGCTCCAGCTTCGTGCCCATCATGTCGGACAGCCGCTCCAGGCGCAGCTTGTCGTGCAGCAACTCCTTGATTTCGGGGATGAAACGGTCGGCGCCGGTGATGAAGGTCAGGTCGAGGTGCTTGTGCACGGCATGGCTGGCCTTGAGCTTCAGGGCGGCTTCCTCGATTGCGGCAAGCAGTGCCGGGTCATAGCCATGCAGAAACTGCGCAACGCCGAAACTCGACACTTTCCAGGCGGTTTCGTGTCCGATAATGGCCTCGCGGCTCATCGCATAGCGCAGTTCGGGTATGGTATGTGCGTTCATTGTACTTCTCCAAGTGGGGGGCAAACACTTGGTTAACAGTCGATTAAATTAGCCCCCCCTGTAAAATTAGGAATGCTAGTGCTACCGTAAGCCAAGCTTAAGGTCGAACCCAGTGCGTCTGCTCAGTCAGGTCAACCTCAATTCGCTGAAAATCGTGGAGAGTGCTGCGAGGCACGGGAATTTCACGCGTGCCGGCGAAGAGCAGTTCATCACCGCTTCAGCGGTCAGCCAGCGCGTCAAAAGCCTGGAGGACCAGCTGCGCTTCAAGATCTTCCAGCGCGGCGGCAATGCGGTGTCGCTGACGCCGGAGGGCGAGACCTATGTCTCGCGTGTTCGCGAGGCGCTGGAACGGATCGTCGCCGCCAGCATGGAAGCGACCGGGCAATCGCAGGAACATGTGCTGAAGATATCCGTGCTGCCGACCTTTGCCGCGCGCTGGCTGTTTCCGCGCCTGCCGCTGTTCCAACGGCAACATCCCGATATCGTGATGCGGGTTTCGACCTCCTACGCGACGCACGAGTTCGCGACCTCCGATTTCGATCTCGAAATCCGCTATGGCGACGGTCACTTTAACGGGCTGCTATCCGATCTGCTGTTTCGAGAAGACCTGACGCCAGTGTGCAGCCGCAAATTGTTACACGAGGTTCTCGGCGACAGGCCGCTGTCAAAGGTGACACCGGACGACCTCAAGTACTTCACGCTGCTGCATTCCGATACCTGCACCCAGAACTGGCAATCCTGGCTTGGTTTCGCTGGCGCCAGCTTCGTGCTCACCGAGACCAAAAGCATCTATTTCGATTCGTGCATGATGTCCTACGAGGCGGCCAATGCCGGAATGGGCTTTGCAGTGGCCAACCGTGCCTATATGGCCAGTGACATCCGCGCCAAGAGGCTGGTCGCGCCCTTTGCCGTCCATCACCCAAACACGGCCGGTTGGTATTTCGTCTCCCCCCACAAGAGCCTTGCCGCACGCAAGGTGCAGATATTCAAACAATGGGTGATGGCGGAAGCGGCCCAGACACAACACGAATTGGATAGCGACATCAGCTACCTGGCTTCCGAGGCTGTCTGAAATTCCGAGTGGCCTGATGCCGCAGCAAAAAAGCGGCGATAGCCGGCGCGCTCGCCCCCGGATTTAGAACGAAACAATCTCAATCAGGCGAAGGCCCTGCCCTCTTCGGTGCGCTGGAAATGCGCCAGATCGAGCGGCACGGAGGGGCGGCCGAGAACCGTCAGGATCATATGCGCCTGGCCACGATGATGGGTCTGGTGGTTGAAGACATGAGCCAGGGCCGGTGCCAGGCGCTGCGAGACGGTGCGCATGTCCGATACGGTCATATAGGTGAAGCGGCCGGAGAGCGCCTTGTCGTTCATGCCGGCGAGCCAGTCGATGATCCGCCGGTCTTCCGCCTCGCGCGCCGTCCTCAAATTGGGCAAGGCCCGGTGCAGGATGGCATCCAGCGCTGTCGGCGCGTCGCCTTCGCCGGTGAAGCGCTTCATCCAGATGCGATCGGCGGCGAGCAGATGGTTGAGCGTGCCCATCAGCGAGCGGAAGAAGGCGCCGACATCGCGATTGAATTCCTCATCGTCGAGATCGGTGGCGGCATCATAGATGCGGCCATTGGCCCATTGATTGTACGCCGCAAACATCATGAAATGTTGTTTCATCTTTTCTCCCGCCGCGCCTGTTTCGGGGTGTCGGGGCGATACCTAGACCGCAAAGGGACCCGCGCCAATGACCATTCTGCTTTATGATCTCGTCGGGCGCGACGAGAGCCGTCCGTTCAGCCCGCATTGCTGGAAGGCAACGATGGCGCTGGCCCATAAGGGGCTCGACATCTCGACCGCGCCGACGCGTTTTCTCGAGGTCCCCAGCATCGAAGGCGGCGCTTCTAAAACCGTTCCGGTGATCCGCGACGGCGACAAGGTTGTCATCGATTCCTTCGCCATCGCGCTCTATCTCGACGAAGCCTATCCGGATCGGCCGACGCTGTTTGGCGGCGAAGGCGGCAAGGCGACGGCGCGTTTCATCGAGCGCTGGTCGCAATTGACCATCCACCCCTACATCACCACCGCCGCGATCGTCGATCTCCACACCATGCAGGACGAGGAGAACGCCACCTATTTCCGCCGGAGCCGTGAGCAACGCCTGGGCAAGCGGCTGGAAGATGTCGTCGCTGCCCGCGACGCCGGCTTGGCCGCTTTTCGAGCTTCGCTGGAGCCGCTGCGCTCGATGCTGGGCTACCAGCCCTTCATCGGCGGCGCCTCGCCACTGTTTGCGGACTATATCGTCTTCGGCGCGCTGCAATGGGCGCGCATCGCCACGCCCTATCAGCTGCTCGAAAACAGCGACGTCGTGGCGCAATGGTTCGCCCGCTGCCTCGACCTGCATGGCGGGCTGGGACGAAAGGTTCCCGCGGCAGCCTGACGGCCGCGAGCGCCTGCCCTGCCCGCAAGGCAGCTTGGACGCACCGTCATTCCGTGGCGAAAATCAGCGGCGGGATGGCAGGCCTTACTTGGCCGCCTTCTTTGGCTTGCTGGTCTTCGGCTTGCTGGCTTTCGCGGCAGCCTTTTCTTCCTTGGGCTCGGCCTTTGCCTTGTCGGCGCCGGCTGCCTTCTTGGATGGCTTCTTGGCTGACTTGCCAGTGGCATCCTCCCGATCTATGTCGGCTGCCGCCTGGTGCCAATGGCGTTCGTGGTGACCGGCCGGTTGCCCTTCCTCCTGCCAGATCTGATGTGCGCGGTTGCGAATGCGCTCCTGACGATCGTCTGCCATGGTCATGTTGTCTCCATTCGGGCCGACTTCAGCGCGGCGCCGACACGTGACTATAGCAAGCAAAGCGTTGCTGTGCAGCCATCTGATCTCGCCCGCGGGCTCACCTCGTCGACACCAGCTTTGCATAGAAACACGCACCGTTCCGGCCTTTCGCTGCCGCTTCGGGCGTTCGTCGCTCGGAAAGCCAAGCAATTGGCTTCCCGTCCGCTTTGCGGACCGCTCCTCACCCCTTGGCAATGGGCCGGGCGGCTTGTATAGAGCCCGCCACTCTCAATTCCATTCTCAGACAAGGACGACCCATGGCGCTCGAACGCACCTTTTCCATGATCAAGCCGGACGCAACCCGGCGTAACCTCACCGGCGCCATCACCAAGATGCTCGAAGACGCTGGCCTGCGCGTCATCGCTTCGCGCCGCGTCTGGATGAGCCGTCGTGAGGCCGAAGGCTTCTACGCCGTCCACAAGGATCGTCCGTTCTTCGGTGAGCTGGTCGAGTTCATGTCGTCGGCGCCGACGATCGTCCAGGTGCTGGAAGGCGAGAATGCCATTGCCAGGAACCGCGAAGTGATGGGCGCCACCAACCCGGCCAACGCCGCCGAAGGCACCATCCGCAAGGTGCATGCGCTGTCGATCGGCGAGAATTCGGTGCACGGCTCCGACGCGCCGGAAACCGCTGCGCAGGAGATCAAGTACTGGTTCTCGGACACCGAGATCGTCGGCTGAGCCGACACTGCCAAATCTGATGCAAAAGGCCGGCGTTTCGCCGGCCTTTTTCATATCAATCAGCTCGCGGCGCTGAAGCGCAGGATTTCGCGGCCGTCCTTGTCTGATATGGCGAGCTTGCCGGCATCGACCTTGTATGACGCCGCCTTGGCCAACGCATCGAACAAGGCCTTTTCCTCTGCCATCACTTCCGGTGCGCAGGCCTTGTAGGTCGAGCCGATATCGCTGATCGCGATCGCCTGGTCATCGACCTTCGCTGTGGCGAAATAGGTGTTGCAGGGGCCGCTGCCGCCGGCCTTGCCGGCCTCGCTGACCCGGAACGTTGCCTGCGGCGCGGTGATGGCGCCGATGCCGTCGACATAGTCGACCACCCAGAGCTGACCAAAGACGGAAGCCGTCGGCTCGGTGCCTGGCGTGACCATCTTCAGCATGATGGTCTGCGGCGCGTCGGTCAGCGGATCCACTGGATGGCGCACGTCGGAGATGAACATCAGCCTGCCATCGACAGTGATGCGGGCCTGCAGCGCATAGGTCATCTGCGACCGGATCACCGATGGATCGAATTTGATCTCGAAGCTGATCGGCACCTGGCCAGCCGGCTTGACAGTCTGCTCGGCAATGATCTTGGCCGGCGCGTCGGCCAGCGACACATCGGCAAGCTGGACGGAAAGCACGGCGCTGGGCGGCAAGGCGATGCGCTCGCGATAGATCACCTCGCCCGTCACCGTCTTTTCGGCGGCCACGGACAGTTCCGGCACCGCCAGGATGCCGATGACCAGAGGCACGAAACCGAAGACGAAGAACTCCGCGAGCCTGTCCAGCATGACCGCCTCCCTTGCCCCGGACTGCCAATGCCCGGGCTGATCAACCGCGCACAATTGGCCAAAGGATTGCGGTCAATGCATGGCTGCGACGGGGATTTATTCGGACGGCGACTTCCAGCGTCCGGCCGCCCGGGCGTCGGTTTCCTTGGCCTCGACCCAGCCACCCTCGGAACCATCGACGCGATGCTCCTTCTTCCAGAAGGGTGCGCGCGATTTGAGATAATCCATGAGAAAGTTCGCCGCTTCGAACGCCGCCTGGCGATGCGCCGAGGCAGCCACGACCAGCACGATGTTCTCGCCCGGTCGAATCTTGCCATGGCGGTGGATGACGGTAAGGCCTTGCAGCGGCCAGCGCTGAACCGCCTCAGCGGCGATGCGGCCAATCTCGGCCTCCGCCATGCCGGGATAATGCTCGAGTTCGAGTGCCGAGAGTGAACCCTGCTCGTCCCGGCAGAGGCCAGAGAAAGTGACCACCGCGCCAATGTCGGCGCGGCCTTGCGTCAGCCGGGCAATCTCGGCGGCGACGTCGAAATCCTGGCGCTGAATGCGCACGGTCGGCACCAGGATGGCCGACATGAGTGTCAGCCTCCGGTCATCGGCGGGAACAGCGCGATCTCGCGTGCGCCCGCTATCTTCTCGCCGTGATCGACATGCTCCTGGTTGATGGCAACGCGGATCACGTCGGGGTATTGCAGCGCGTGCTCGTAGCCTTCGCCGCGCGATTGCAGCCAGCGCAAGAGGTCGGCGACCGTCTCGATGCCGGCAGGCAATTCGACGTCCTCTTCAGGCATGCCGATCCGTTCACGCACCCAGGCAAAGTAGATGAGGCGGGTTGTCATCTCACTCGTCCATGATGTGCTTGAGGCCGGCGCGGAAATAGTCGTAGCCGGTGTAGAGCGTAACGAGTGCCGCGATCCACAGCAGCACCAGGCCGGTCTGCGTGGTCAGCGGGAAGATCTTGTCGCCGGCCGGCCCCGCCAGCAGGAAGGCGATGGCGACCATCTGGATGGCGGTCTTCCATTTGGCGAGCTGCGTCACCGGCACCGAAACCTTGAGTGCGGCCAGATATTCGCGCAGGCCCGAGACCAGGATTTCGCGGCACAGGATGATGATCGCTGCCCATAGCGACCAGCCGGCGATGCCGGCATGGCGATCGGTGTCGGCGGCCAACAGCAGCAGACAGGTGGCGACCAACAGTTTGTCGGCAATCGGATCGAGCATCTTGCCGATGTTGGAGGTCTGCTGCCAGGCGCGCGCCAGATAGCCGTCCAGGTAATCGGTGATCGAGGCGAGCAGGAAGATGATCAACGCCGACCAGCGGGCGAAGTCGCTCGATTTCAGATGGCCTTCGAGAAAAAAGCACAGCACGACCAGCGGCACCGCGACGATGCGGGCGTAGGTGAGCATGTTGGGCAGGTTGAACGCGCGCTTGGCCATGTCTGGGAGACTCTTTCTGCCTGCGTACTCAAATCAGAAGCTGTTGTAGGGGGTCAACAGGCCAAAATCGATTGGCCAGCCGAAATATCCGGAATCGGTCAGCTCTCGTGGAAATGATTGTAGACCAGTTTGGCGACCTGTTCGGAAATGCCCTCGACCTTCCTCAGATCCTCGATCGCCGCACGGCTGACCGCCTTGGCGGTGCCGAATGCCAGCAGCAGCGCGCGCTTGCGTCCGGGGCCGATGCCGGCGATCTCGTCGAGCGGGCTTTTGACCATTTCCTTTTTGCGGCGGGCCCGGTGCGAGCCGATCGCGAAGCGGTGGACCTCGTCGCGCAGGCGCTGGACGAAATAGAGCACGGGGTCGCGCACCGGCAGCGAAAACGAGTCCTTGCCCCTGACGAAAAAGCGCTCGCGGCCGGCATCGCGGTCCTGGCCCTTGGCGATGCCGATCGCCACGACGCGATCCTCGATGCCGAGATCCGAAAGAATCTTGCGCACCGCTGTCATCTGGCCCTGGCCGCCATCGATCAGGATGACGTCGGGCCAGGCCGGGAAGTTGCCGGAAATATCGTCCTCGATGGCATCGGCGGCCTCGCCTGCTGGCGCGGCGTCGGCCACGGCGACATCGCCATGTTCCTTGAGCAGCCGCGAAAAGCGCCGCTCCATGACCTCGCGCATCATACCGAAATCGTCGCCCGGCGTGATCTCGGTCGAGCGGATGTTGAATTTCCGGTACTGGTTTTTCACGAAACCTTCCGGTCCCGCGACGACCATGGCGCCGACGGCATTGGTGCCCATAATGTGCGAGTTGTCGTACACCTCGATGCGTACCGGCGGTTTGGGCAGACCGAACGTCTCGGCGAAACCGGCAAGCAATCGCCCTTGCGTCGAGGTTTCGGCCAGCCTGCGGCCCAACGCCTCACGGGCGTTCTGCAGGGCGTTGTCGGTCAGGTCTTTCTTCTCGCCACGCTGCGGCATCGAGATCGCCACCTTGCGGCCGGCGCGGGTCGAGAGCGCCTCGGCCAGCAGTTCCTGATCCTCGACGCCGTGCGACAGGAGGATGTTCCGCGGCGTCGGCTTGTCGTCATAAAACTGCGCCAGGAACGAGCCCAATACCTCGGCCGCCTCCAAGGCAGGATCGGCTTTCGGGAAATAGGCGCGGTTGCCCCAGTTCTGGCCGGTGCGGAAGAAGAACACCTGGATGCAGACCTGGCCGCCCTCCTGATGGATGGCGAAGACATCGGCCTCGTCGACGGTCGCCGGGTTGATGCCCTGATGACTCTGCACATGCGACAGGGCCGCCAGCCGGTCGCGATAGATGGCGGCGCGCTCAAAATCGAGGTCTTGCGAGGCCTGCTGCATGGCCGCCGAAATCTCGGTCTTCACCTTCTGGCTGCGGCCGGACAAAAAATCCTTCGCCTCGGCGACCAGCTCGGCATAGCCATCATGTGAGATTTCACCGGTGCAAGGGCCGGCGCAACGCTTGATCTGGTACAGCAGACACGGCCGCGTACGGTTTTCGTAGAACGAGTTGGTGCAGCTCCTGAGCAGGAAGGCGCGCTGCAGCGAATTGATGGTGCGGCCGACGGCACCGGCGGAAGCAAAGGGGCCAAAATAGTCGCCCTTGCGCGACCGCGCGCCGCGATGCTTGTAGATGCCCGGCGAGAGATGGTCGCCGGTCAAAAGGATATAAGGAAACGACTTGTCGTCGCGCATCAGCACATTGAATCGCGGCCGCAAGCGCTTGATAAGATTGGCTTCGAGCAGCAGTGCCTCGATCTCGGTACGGGTGACGACGAACTCCATCGTCGACGTCTCGCGCACCATGCGGCCGATGCGATTGGTGTGGAACCGGCCTTGCGCGTAGCTGGTGACGCGCTTCTTCAGACTGCGCGCCTTGCCGACATAGAGCACGTCGCCGGCGGCGTTCATCATGCGGTAGACGCCGGGCGCGTTGGGCAGCCGCTTGACCAGCGTCTGGATCACCTCGGCGCCGACCATGCCTTCGGCGTCGCCGGCATGCGGCGTCCAATCGATGGCCGTGAAGGCGACATCCGGGCCGGCCGGTTCGACGATCTCTTCCAGCGCCTCGTCCTCGAGGTCGATTTCGGGAGGCAAATCGTCAGCGCCGCCGCGCGCCTTGTTCTTGTGATCCAAAGGACTCATTCCGTCATGCCTGTCACATCGGGCGTCTGCCATGCAAGATGCTGGCCGCCATCGAGCGCGATCATCTGGCCGGTGATCGAGCGCGCCTCCCAGAGATAGCGGATGGTGGCGCCGAATTCCGACAATTCCGGGCCACGCTTCAGAATCAGGCCAGCGAGCTGTGCATCAAAATCGGAATCGTCCTGGCGCGCATTCTTCAGCGTCGGACCCGGTCCTATTGCATTGACACGAATGCGCGGGCCGAGCGCCTGCGCCAACATCTCCGTCTGGGTCCACAAAGCCGACTTCGACAGCGCATAGGAAAAGTAGCGCGGCGTCGGCCGCCAGACGCGCTGGTCGATGATGTTGACGATCAATCCCTCCTGCCCTTCCGGCAAGGAGCGAGCGAAATTCTGCGCCAGCAGCGCCGGCGTTTTGACATGGATGGCAAAGTGGCGGTCCCAGGCCTGCCAGTCGAAATCCTCAATGGAATCATCGACGAAGAGCGAAGCGTTGTTGACCAGCAGCGAGACAGGGCCCAGCGCGGCTTCCGCCTGGCCAATGAGGTCACTGACGGCATCCATGTCGGTCAGGTCGGCGCTTACCACAGCCGCGCGGCCGCCAGACTGGTTGATCCCTGCGGCCAAGGCATCCGCCTTTTCGCGCGAGCGATTGGCGTGGATGGCGACGGCAAATCCATGACCGGCGAGGTCTTCGACAATTGCCTTGCCGATCCGTTTCGCCCCGCCGGTCACCAGCGCCGCGGCAGTGGCTTTGCTCATCTGTTGTCAATCCTCAATTTCGGCCCGAAAACACGACGCCGACGAAATATGGCCCGGCATGCGTTAAATGGCGTTCTCACCTGGGGCAGCATTGTGGCGAAGTGCCCGGTTCGGCATCCCGACTCGTCTTGGAGTCGGAAGCGCTGGAGCGCAATATAGGACGCTGGACTCCTTGCACCAAGCGGTGTGCAGCGCAGCATGAAATGGCTGCTGACATTTCGCTGTTGCGAAGATGCAACGTCAAGGTTCCGCCTCATTCGCGCCGGGGAATGACCTAAGTTCAGGTTCGCTTCAGCCGCATTTTGACACGACATTTGGAACCGACGAACGCCAGATCCGTTTCACCCCCCGGACGGGTTGATGGCGATCGTGAGAAACAAGCCTGTGTCCTGTGGCTTAAGGAGTAAAGAACAATGCAAGCCAATCTTAAATTCGCACGGCCGCTGGTCGTCGCGCTCGGGCTCTTCGCCCTCGGTGGTACTGCCTATGCCGCAGACGTCGTCCAGGAAGAGCCGCCGGCACCCGCTCCGGTTGCCGAACTGCCCGTCGCATCCTGGGCCGGCCCCTACGCCGGTCTGAATGTTGGCTACGGCTTTAGCGGCCGTACCAAGGAAAAGGATTTCGGCGATTCGACCGACACCAAGGGTTTCGTCGGTAGCGTCTTCGGCGGCTATCAGTGGCAGCAGGAGAACTTCGTCTACGGCGGTGAAGCCGAACTCGGCTACAACGGCGTCAAGGGCGACGATAACGGCATCAACTCCAAAGGCGGCTTCGAAGGCTCGCTGCGTGCCCGTCTCGGCTACGCTGTGACCCCGGAAATCCTGCTCTATGGCACCGGCGGTCTCGCCGGCAGAAGCCTGAAGGTCGAGGACTCCGTCCTCAACGCCAGCGACACCGCTACCATGATCGGCTGGACGGCCGGCGTCGGCACCGACATCAAGCTGACCGACAATGTGTTCGGTCGTGTCGAGTACCGCTACACCGACTTCGGCTCGAAGGACTTCAGCGGCATCGGCAAGGTCAAGGCCACCGACAATCGCGTCACCTTCGGCGTCGGTATGAAGTTCTAAGTCGTTCAAGCCACGACACGAAAAAGCCGGGCCTCGCGCCCGGCTTTTTTTGTGGTCAGCGGTTCAGCCTGGGACCGCTGACTTCAGTTCCGGGAACTTCTCGTCAAAACGCGCCGCCCAGCGGGTCAGCCGGCCACGGCCCTTTTCCCATTTGCCGGCGAAGCGCAGCGCGAGATAGCCGAGGCAGGCACGCAGCGCCATTTGACCCACCGTGATCTTCTTCGGCAGTTTGGGCGGGTTGGCATTGAGCAGATCGAGCGCGGCGGTGATCTTCGCCCACTGCCGGTCGAGCCAGGGCTGATGGACCATCTCGTCTGGCCGGGTGCGACGCTCATAGACCATCGACAGCGCGCTATCGCAGATACCGTCAGCCAGCGCCTCCAGCACTTCCGCTTCCAGCCGCTTGTCGGCATTGCGCGGAAATAAAGCGTTCTTCGAAATCCGGTTGAGATGCTGGGTGATGGCGCGGCTGTCGTGTACTGAACGGCCATCATCGAGCACCAGAACCGGGATCTTGCCGAGCGGATTGGCGCCGATCAGTTCGGCCGGTTTGTCCTCGGTCTTGACCGGCACCAGATCAATCACGATCCCGGCATAGGCCGCGGCCATCCTTACCTTGGAGCTGTACGGAGACGTGGATGCGTAGAGCAGCTTCGGCATGATCGGTTTCCTGTTTGCAGGCGTCCAGTGTTGAACGGACAGGCGCTTGCGATCAACCGCCAGAGCGCAAAAAAACAACTGCCAGAAACCGGTTGCGGTTTCCGCCCCAGACATCGCGACAAGCCGACAGATTGATACGCTGGAAAACGCGAGCGAGCGACAAGTGCAGGCCGATGGGATTCAAACCTGCATTCGCATCTCACCAACCCCAGGCATTGCGCCGGGGCCTTCGCCAACCGCGGCAAGGAGACAATCCAAAGAGCGAGCGAGGCAGCCAACCGGCGCCTCGCTTTGCTTGCCCCTCGGTCCCATCCCGATGTTCAGCCCTCAGGGCTGAACCCGCTGCCGGACTTGCTTCGATCCAGTGCGTCAGAGCTTCCTTGCCGAGTCCCGAAGGACACGCGACGCCCCAACGACCGGTCTACTTCTTGGCCGGAGCCTTCGCCTTCGCAGGCGCTGCCTTGGCCTTCGGCGCGGCGGCTTTCTTCACCGCAGGCTTCGTCGCGGCCGCTGCTGCTTTCGCGGCTGGCTTTGCCGCCGGCTTTGCTGCTGCCTTGGCGGCGGGCTTTGCCGCTGCCTTGGCGGGCGCTGCTTTCTTGGCCGCGGGTTTTGCCGCCGCCTTGACCGCAGGCTTCTTCGCCGGCGCTGCCTTGGCTGCAGGCTTTGCCGCTGCCTTGGCGGGCGCTGCCTTCTTCACTGCGGGCTTCGCCACAGCCTTGGCCGCTGCCGGCTTCTTGGCCGGTGCTGCTTTCGCTGCGGGCTTTGCCGCCGCCTTCGCAGGCGCTGCTTTCTTCACTGCCGTTGCGGCCTTCGCCGCGACTGCTTTTGCGGGTGCTTTCTTTGCCGGTGCCTTGGATGCCGGCGCTTTAGATGACTGCTTAGCCATGTCATGCCCCTTCACGTTATGCCGATGGCCGTGAATGACCCCGGCGCGCAATGCATATCTGACTCGCGGCTCGCTAGCCAGCGAAGCAATGGTATGATTTTCTCAGCTTAAATTTTCGTTGAGATCGAGACGCGATCACACTCATCATCGCAAAAATCCGTCGCTGATCTTCTGATATCGCCAGCAATTTGACACCAGCATTCTTGATGCGAGCCCACCATCGAACGCCGAAGACTAGCGAGCAGCTTTACGCATGATCGTCGGTCGTGAATATCATGACCTGTCACCTCATCGAGGCGATCATCTTCCTGCAGACGAACGGCCCATGCGGATCACGAGCGCGACACGACGACCGATCTGAAGATCACCTTGTCAAGCATGCTTCCGCCGACTGCTGACAGGTTGACAGAATACTCTGCATGGCAGAGTATTCTGCATTGGCACTACCGCTGTCCGAGATTGCCGAGCTATATGGCGACGGCCCAAAGCTTGCCGCATTGGAGCGCATCGATGAGCGCCGACGACATCATCCACCAGAGCACACGGCTCAGGATCATGGCCGTCCTGAACACGCTGGAAAGGCGCGAGGCGCTGGAGTTCAGCCAGTTGAAGGCCATGATCGAAGTCACTGATGGAAATCTCGGGGCACACATCGATACGCTGGCCAGAGCAGGCTATGTCGATGTTGAAAAGCTCTTCGTCGGGCGACGGCCGCAGACCCGGATCAAGGCAACAACGATTGGGCGGCGGGCCTTTCGCGGTCACATTGCTTATCTTCGAAAGATCATCGATCAGGCTGGGGCGGTGCAGCGCGGGAAGTAGTACAGCGATCCGCCTTCAACGCGTGGCAACCACGGCGACGCCGGCGCCGATCATCACGCCGCCCGCCGCACGGTTGACCCGGCGCACGATCCTGGGCGTGCGCAACAAATTGCGGGCGCGGCCGGCGAGAACGACATGTCCGCCAATCACCACAATCTCGACAGCCAGGATCACCGCAATGAGAATGCCGAGATGCGCGGATGTGAGCGAGGCTCCGACAACGTTGGGCAACAGCGCTACGTAGAACAGCGGCATTTTCGGATTGCCGAGATTGAGCGCGACACCGGTGGCAAAGATCGTCAGCAGCCCGCGCCGTCCGGAGACGGGTTGCAACTCTGGCACTACGGGCACGGCCGTCCACAGCCTGATGCCCATCCAGATCAGATAGGCTGCTCCGCCATAGCGAAGCACCGTCATGACGATCGCCATCTTGGCGGCGATGATCGACAGGCCGAAGGCGGCGAGCATCAGGAAGATGAGGATGCCGACCACCGTGCCGGCACCATAGGCGATGCCCGACACCGCACCGCTGGAGATCGTGCGGGCGACGATCGTCATGTTGTCGGGGCCAGGGCTGGCGGCGAACACGAAGAAGGCGGCCGCGAAGGCAAGGATGGTGGCAAGGTCCATGAAGGCTCCCGAAAGTGATGCGTTGCTCTCGGGTGAGAGGGTTAGCCGATTTGCCTGCCGGCGATAGCCCGAAAAATTCACGGCCTTCGTGACACCAACAGCGCAGTCGCGGCGGATGCGGCGCCGAACAGGCAGGTGCCGATCCAGCCCCACGCCGAATAGGCAAGCCCTGCGAGACCCGAGCCGCAGGCGCCGCCGAGAATCATGGTCGCCATGAAGATGGTGTTCAGGCGGCTGCGGGCGGTCGGATCGAGAGCATGGATACGCGCCTGGTTGGCGACCTGCGACGACTGCACGGCAAGATCGAGGATCAGCACCGCGACGATCATCGCCGCCAGCGATCCCTGGAACAGGCCAAGGATGGCGAAGGCGGCAACCACCAGACCGGCGCCGATCGAAACGATGACGCCAGGCCCGCGCCGATCGGCGAAGCGGCCGGCGAGCGGTGCCGCAAGCGCGCCGGCGACACCGACCAGTGCCATCAGGCCCACAGCCGTGGCGCCGAAGTGATAGGGAGCGGCGTCGAAGGCAAGAGCGAGCGTCGACCAGAAGCCGATGAAGGCCGCGAAGATCAGCGCCTGCACGACGATCGACTGCCGCAGGATGCGGTGCGTGCGCAGCAGCGTCCACAGCGAGCCGAGCAGCCTGGCATAACTCAGATCGGTGACCGGCTCGACGCGCGGCAGACGCCAAGCGAGTGCCGCGCCGGTAGCAAGCATCAATGCGGCGGCGGCCGCGAAGACGGCCTGCCATCCCCAGATGTCGGAGATGAAGCCGCTGACGGTGCGAGCAAGCAGGATGCCGACGAGGATGCCGCCGGTGACGATGCCAAGCACACGGCCGCGCTCATGCGGCGCCGCCAGATGCACGGCGAGCGGCACGATCTGCTGCGTGACCGTGGCGAAGAGACCGATGCCGATGCCGGCGACGACCAGCCACACAAAACTGGGTGCCAGTGCGGCAGCAACCAGAGCGACGACCAGCGCCGCCGTCGTCGCCAGGATGAGGGAACGCCGCTCGAGCCGATCGCCGAGCGGCGCCAGAAACAGGATGCCGGCGACGTTGCCCAATTGCGTCACGACGGGAAGCACTGACACCGCGCCGGCGGACAGGGCGAACTGATGCGCCAGCAGGCCGAGCATCGCCTGGTTATAGTAGTTGTTGGCGACGGTCAGGCCGGCGGCAATCGCGAGGATGGCAAGCAGGCCATTGTCGATCGCAGTGCCGCGCGTGTTGGCAGGCGTATGCATTTTGGTCACGATTGATAACCGAGGCAGATGGCGCCGAGCGCGACGACTGCGCAGGCACCGACCCGCCGCGGCGTCAGCGTCTCGCCGAGAAACAGCCGGCCGATGAAGGCCGCGAAGACGACGCTGGTCTCGCGGATCGCGGTGATCGGACCGGCAGGCCCGAGCGCGAAGGCCGCCACCACGACACCATAGGCCAGAAGCGCGAACAGGCCGCCGCCCAGTGCCTTCCAAGTCTCCGGCGCCCGCGGGTCGACAGCGAGCCGGCCACGACTGGCGACGAAGGTCGCCGGCAGCAATGCGCCATAGGCGAGCAGGACCCAGCCCGTGTAGGCGCCGACATTGCCAGCCGCACGAACGCCGATTGCATCGACCGTCGCATAGGCGGCGATGATTGCGCCTGTTGCCAGCGCATAAAGGATCGACGTCGTGGCGGCTCTTCCTCGTCCGAGCGAAAGACCCATGATGCCGCCACCGACCAGGGCAACGCCGACGGTCTCCAGAACGGTGATCTGCTGGCCGGCGAGCAGGAAGCCGCCGAGGGTGACGAGCAGAGGCACGCTGCCGCGAACAATCGGGTAGACCTGTCCCAGTTCGCCATATCTGTAGGCGGCTACCAGAAACACGCTGTAGCCGACCTGCAGGCAGGCGGAGAGCCCGACATAGGGCCAGGCCGATGTGGCGGGAAAACCGTTGAAGACGGCAAGGGGAATGGCCAGCGCCGTGCTGGAGAAGCTCATGACGGTGACGGTCCACAATCTGTCGGCGCCGGTTCGCAGGAAGGCGTTCCAGCTTGCGTGCAGGATCGCCGCGAACAGCGCGAGGCCGATGACCAGCGGGCTCATTGCGGCCTGCGCGAGGCGGCGACGATGTCCAGAGCGGCCTTGCGGGCTTCCCGAAGGGCGGTGTCCGCCTGCCCCATCTGCGCCATCAGGGTGGCGCCTTCGATCAGCATCAGCAGGGTCGCCGCCACGTTCTCGGCCCGCCCGCGCGGCATCACCTGCGCGAGGATCGACTGCATGCGCTGCCTCAGGCCATTCTTCTGCCGCGCGACAGCCGCGAACACCGGGTGCCGGGGATCTCCGAACTCGGCCAGCGCATGCGCGAACAGGCAGCCGTGGAAATCCGGACTGCGGAACCAGCGGCCATGCCAGTCGAATATCCTGGCGATCTTCTGCTCCGGCGTGAGGCTCTTCCGGGCAAGCTGGTCGAGCTGATCGTCAAACCGCCCGGCGCGATAGTCGAGCACCGCGACGATCAGCTCGTCCTTGCTGGGGAAATGACGATACATCGTCATCTTGGCCACGTCGGCCTCGGCGATGATCCGGTCGATGCCGGTGGCATGGAAGCCCCCGCGCTTGAACAGCGCATAGGCGGTTTCGACGACATGCTGGCGCTTGTCGGAGGGAGGTGACGGTGTCATGGTGCGCACCAAGTGATGAGACAGGTCTGTCTCATATGCGATGGATCGCACTTGCTGTCAACACGACACGGAAAAACGCCTGTGGCCGATCGAGCCGCAGGCGCTAAAGGAAATCGATAATCGGAAGCTGCGTCTAGCGCAGAACGCGGCAACGGCCGTTATAGACCATCCAGCGATCAAAGCCTGAGACACAGAATTCGACATTGTCGCCGATCGAGGCAAAGCCTTGCCCTTCCTCGATCAGATACCAGATGGTCCGGTCGCGCCCATCGGAGAGACTGACGGTGGCGCCGCAATAGCGGCGGCCGATCGGCCAAGTGTCGTCGGCCGGCAGATAGCGGTGCTGATGGATGCGCCGGAAATCGGTGATCTGCACATCCGGCAGATGCGGCACATGATGCACCTGGTAGGAGAAGCGGCTGGAAATCTTGCTCAGCACCCAGGGCTGGCCGCAGACGCCGCCATCGTCGTCGGAATAGACGCTGAGGTCGGCCGCCTGCACCGCCTGGGTGACGCCAAGAGGCGCGGCAAGCGGGGTGCAGAGCGAAATCAGGGCGGCAAGTGCGGATTTGGCGAAGCGAGTCATGGCAGCCTCTCAAGGTCGATTGCGCGCACTGTGCGGATTCGCTTGGCAGCGGTCAAGCGGTTGCCGAAACAATGGTTTCCAGAAACGAGCTGGAGCATCCACCAACGTCCTTTACCGGCTACGGGTTCCTCTCAAGGATCAGTCCTCGGGAAGAAAGGCGGGGTTGAAGACGACTTCCCAGAGATGGTCATCCGGATCCTGGAAATAGCCGGCATAGCCACCCCAGAACGTATCTTGCGCCGGCTTGACGAGGCGCGCGCCAGCGCTGATGGCCTGTGCCATCGCGGCATCGACCTCGGCCTCGCTCGTGACATTGTGGCCGATGGTGAACTCGGTCGGGCTGCGGCCGGTTTGGGCGATGCCGGCGTCAACAGCGATGTTGGAGCGTTCGAAGATCGCAAACTTCAAGCCACCCTGCAGATCGAAGAAGGCAACGGCACCGTGCTCGAACTCCTTGCCGATGATGCCTTCTGTCGGAAGCCCGAGGCCGTTTCGGTAGAATTCGAGCGACGCTTCCAGATTGTCGACGCCAAGCGTGATGACGCTGATGCGAGCTTTCATTTTGGTTTCTCCTTTCTATATTCACGGCTGCGCGATGTCGGTGACATCGAATGGCACCGAAAGGCTTCGTTCGGTTTGCCATGGCGGGAGCGGCACGCCTTGAAGATTTCGGCCAAAATAGCCGAGGCCAGAGACCGAGCCGGCGATAAGACTGTGGGCCAAGCGGACTGACAAAGGCTTGAGGGATGGAAGCGGTACTGGCGCAGACCACCGGCTTTTTCCAGCAACGGCCTGCCGAGAAGCGGCTGAGTGCCGCTTTCGCATCCGTCTGGGTCCACCGCATGCGGGACCAGGACGCTCCACCCGTCGTGATAACGCCGGATGCGACGATCGACCTGCAGTGGATCGACGGCCGCTTGCGGGTCGCGGGACCGGACCGGGAGCCGCAGATCGAGACACTGCCGTCGGGAGCGACGATCGTCGGGTTCAGATTCCGGCCAGGGGCGGCCGCCGGTTGGCTAGGCGTGCCGGCCAACCGGATCGTGGGAGAACGCCTTGACCTCAGTGACCTCTGGGCCGCTGAGGCGCGCCATCTGGCTGGCCGCATCAAGGCCACGCCCGATCTCGCCAAGCTGGTGGGACAATTGGAGAAGGCAATCGGCGCGCACGCGCAAGACCACCGTGCGCCCGATGCGGTCATGGGCTTTGCCTTTGACGTTATCGACCGAGGTCTGCCAGCCGACAAGCCGCTGGTGCCTTTCCTCTTGCGCTCCCTGCATATGAGCGAGCGAACGCTGCGGCGGCGTTTCGAGGAAAGTTTCGGCTACGGCCCGAAGACGCTTGACCGGATCCTGCGCTTCCACCGCTTCAGGCGCTTGCGGCAGGTCTCTGGCGATACCTCGACCGCGGTCTTAGCGATCGAGGCCGGCTATGCGGACCAGGCCCATCTGATCCGAGAAAGCAGGCGGCTGTCCGGCATCACGCCGGCCGCGCTGGCTGCCACCGGAGCATAGCCTCGGCCGAGGCAGCCGAAGCCATGCCCGCCTATTCACCGGCCAGCCATTCCAGCGTCCAGTGCGCCGGCTTTTCCACGGCGAGCAATTTGTGCAGCGCCGGCAACACGGTTCGCAATTCGCCTTCCAGCGTGAAGGGCGGGTTGATCACCACCATGCCGCTGCCGTCAAGGCTGGGCTCGGAAGAGGCCGGCCTGATCTCGAATTCTATGTCGAGGATTTTCGGGATGCCGGATTGCTTCAGCGCTTTCCTGAAGGCGATGATCGCCCGGCGATCCTTGATAGGATACCACAGCGCATAGATGCCGCCTGGCCAGCGCTTGTGCGCTGTTACGAGCCCGTCGACGAGGCGGTCGAACTCGCCCGCCTCCTCGAAGGGCGGATCGATAAGTACCAGGCCACGCTTTTCCTTCGGCGGCAGATGGGCGCCGAGCGCCAGCCAGCCGTCGAGCTCGATGATGCGGGCCTGAAAATCACCGGCAAAGAGTGTCCTCAGCTTCGCGGCATCCTTGGGATGCAGTTCGATCGCAGACAGCCGGTCCTGCTTGCGCATCAGATGCCGCGCGATCAGTGGCGAGCCCGGATATTTCTGGATGCCGCCCTCGGGATTGAGCGACCGCACCGCCTCCAGATAGGGCGCCAGCAGTGCCGCCACCGGCGCGGCGAACGAGGCGTTAATCAGCCTGCCGATGCCGTCCTGCCACTCGCCGGTCTTCTGCGCCTCGAGTGACGACAGATCGTAGCGGCCAATGCCAGCGTGGGTGTCGACGACGCGAAACGCCTTGTCCTTCTGCTTCAGATACTCGAGCAGGCGCGCCAGCACGACATGCTTGACGACGTCGGCGAAGTTTCCGGCGTGGTAGGCGTGGCGGTAGTTCACTTGGCCCCCCTGCCCCAGCGCGGCGGCGGCGGTTGCGAGTTCGGGTTGTCCGGCCGACCGCCACCGGAACGCAACGAGAGCAGGAAACCGATCAGACCGATCGCCATCAGGGAGAAACCGATCGGCCGCGCACGCCGGTCGGTTTCGCCGACACCGGAGCGCAGGATGAGATCGACCGCCCGCATCGGGATGTCCTCAGCATCGCCTGGACCGACGGTGAAGATGTAAGGACCGGGACTGACGGTCGCGATCACGCCGCCCTCATCGCGAAAAATCTTGTCGGGCAGCTGCGGGCTGACCTGGCGCGGGTTGTCGACATGGTTGAACTGCAACGTCGAGGCAAGCACCGTGCGGCCATTGTTGGCGGCGGTCAGCGTCAACACCGTGCGCTGCTGCGAAACGATGCGTTCGGCCCGCGCAGTGAGGTCGACCAGCACCCGCACCGGTGCGTCGCGGCCGGAGAGCGGCACGGTCAACGGCTTGAAGCGGCCTTGCTCATAGACCCGCCAGGTGCCGATCTCGCGGCCGGAAAAATTGGTCATCGCCCAGGGATAGATGAGGCCGACGCCAGCGCCGGCGAGCAGGATCAGGACAAACAGAAAGCGCATTCAGACAGTCACCTTGTATCGCACCTTGGTGGACAACTTAGCTTGCGTTGGCGCCGTCGCGCAGGCGTTCCATCTCGTCCAGCAGCATGTCTAGGCCAAGCTCGAATGTCTTGTCGAATTCGGCGGTGCTAAAAAAACGCCCGGCGGCCATGACATTTGGAAAATCCCGGACCAGTTGCTCGTCGCTGACCGTGTTCACCGCCGACGGCCCCTTGGCATAGCCTGCGTTCTCGTCCAGCACCGCGCCCATCAGATAGTAACCGACGGCACGAAACAGCCGCGCGCTGAGTTCGGCGTCGAAGCCGCCATCCCTGAACAGGCCGATAACGCCGTTCAACCAGGCAAGGCAGGTCGGCGAGTTCATGCGGTAAGTCACGAAGAAAGTGGCATAGGCCGGATGGTCGCGGCCGATGCGGCGAAAATCCTCAATGGCGATGCGCATCCTCTGCCGCCACGGCAGGCTGGCGTCAGGCATTTCAAGCGCACCGACCAGCCGGTCGACCAGCGCTTCATGCAAATGCGCCACCGAAGGAAAGTGGTGATAAATGCTCATCGCCTCGCAGCCGAGCGCCGCCGCCAGCTTGCGCATCGAAAAGCCCGCGAGCCCCTCCTTCTCGATCACCTCGAAGGCCGCGTCCTCGATCATCTCGCGCGACAGCCGGCCGCGGGTTCTGGTTTTTTTTATCGATGAGTCCATGGCGCCGCTTGACAACTTACACTGTAAGGTTCATTTTCCGCATTACCTTACATCGTAAGGCTAACAAAGACCAGAGGAGAATGTCATGTCTGCCAATCGCATTCTTTCATCCGTGCTTTCGTCAATACGCCACGCTTGCCTGCTTGCTGCTGCCGGCTGTGCGCTGACGCTGGCCGCGGCACCTGTCCATGCCGACGACTATGATGCAACCCTCAAGGACATCCAGTCGACCATGGGCGGCGTGCCGAGCTTTGTGAAGCAGTTTCCCAAAGCCGGTCTGCCCGGTGCCTGGGCCGAGGTCAAGGCCATCGAGCTCAGCGACAAGACGGCGCTGCCGCCAAAGGTCAAGTCGCTGATCTCGCTGGCGGTGGCAGCGCAGATTCCGTGCAACTATTGCATCTGGTCGGACACGCAGGACGCCAAGCGCGCCGGCGCCACCGACGAGGAAATCCAGGAGGCCGTGGCGATGGCCGCGCTGACCCGCCACTGGAGCACCATCTTCAATGGCATGCAGGTCGATTTCGACACATTCAAGAAGGAAATGGGCGGGCAGTAGGCTGTTCGGGCCGAAGCGGGCGACCGCTTCCGGGTCGATCCATGCTTAATCGACGACAGGACAGTGCGACCGCTTTGTTAGCACTCGCCAGGGACGGCCCGCGGATAGCGGAGCGTCCCCTGGTTCAGGCATTTTTTGCCACCGGTTGTGTCGGGGTGCCGTTCCGCGCATACGCGATCGCGCAATGGATGGCGCACTCTACCTATGCGCTCAATGCCATTGCAGAAATGACCGATATTTCGGCATAGAATGGACATGTGGGCGTTTTCCGGCAAAAATGACCGGCGATCCGCGCCACGCGAACGAGAGGCCCTTATGCGAAGAGCCCGCGAACAGTGCGGTGGAATAAAATCGCAATCGAAGCCCGCCTTCACGATGCGGTTTTCCGTTCATCTTTTGGCTCTCGGCACCTTCTCTACTATAGCCGGATGCGATGCATCCTCTTTCCATAAAGAAATATTGGCAAAATATTTACACCCAAACGTTTATGTTTGTAGCCCGAGCGGTTTTGGCCAACAATCTAGTTGCACTTTGAAAATTTGACATCCGCCAGGGATCACCCAGGCCGGTTTTCATTTAAGGATATTTCTTGGGATACAGACCGAGATGCGCAATGGAGTGGCGACCTCCGCATCCCCAGGCGCCAAGCCGCTGGCACTTCGTCAAATGACCGATCCAAATTGTTGATTTGAAAAGAGTATCCTCTTCGAGCCTCACAGTCCGGCGTTGCGGGCCCGACCGACCCGAGGGTTAACCATTCGCAAAATGTTGTAGTTAACCAATTGCTAATTTAGTTGACTATGACTTCCACAGGTATATTTTCAATGTGTTGGGATGTGCAATTTGGGCGAGCAATCGACGATGATGGCACCGAGCGCGTGATCGCGATTTTGGGGCGTGGATACGGGTGTGAGCAGCGGCACGTAAAAGCCGTGTAGCACCAGCGCGGCGAACCCAGAGAACAATTAACGCACATCATGTTGGCGAATCCGCTGATGCGGAGGGTTTGTCACGTTCTGAAGGCGTGGCCGGACTGTTTGTCCCGGCTCGGCGGCAGCGTGCGCGTTGCGTAAGGGGAAAGCATGAGCAAGGTCATCAAGGTTCTAAAACTGGGCTCCGGAAGCGATCAAAGAGAGCCCCACCAAAAGCGACGTCGCGCCCTGGTTGCTGGAGGCGCGGGCTTCCTGGGGTCGCATCTGTGCGAACGGCTGTTGCGGGATGGGTATGACGTCGTCGTGCTGGACAATTTCCACACCGGAAAAAAATACAATCTCAATGCCCTTCTACGCAATCCCAGGTTCACCTGCATCGAGCACGACATTGTCGATCCGCTGCCTGTGGGCCTTGAGTGCGACGAGATTTACAATCTCGCCTGCCCTGCCTCTCCGCCGCACTATCAGGCAGACCCGATCCATACGTTCAAGACGAGCGTGCTCGGGGCGCTGAACCTTCTGGAGCTCGCGCGCCGGAACAACGCCAAGATCTTCCAGGCCTCGACTTCGGAGGTCTATGGCGACCCGATCGTGCACCCGCAGCCCGAGAGCTATTTCGGCAACGTCAACACGCATGGACCGCGGTCCTGCTATGATGAAGGCAAGCGTTCGGCCGAAACCCTGTTCTTCGACTATTCGCGGACATATGGGCTCGACATCCGCGTTGCCCGTATCTTCAACACCTACGGTCGCCGCATGCAGCCCGATGACGGGCGCGTGGTCTCGAACTTCATCGTCCAGGCATTGCGAGGCGAAGACCTGACCGTCTATGGCAGCGGCCTGCAGACCCGCTCCTTCTGTTATGCCGACGACCTGATCGAAGGCTTCATGCGGCTGATGAATACGCCGCATGCGCCTGCCCATCCGGTCAATCTCGGTAATCCCGGCGAATTCACCATCATGGAGCTCGCGACGCTGGTCGTCGGCTACACCAACTCCAGATCGAAGATCATGCATCGGCCGCTGCCGGTCGACGATCCCAGGCAGCGTAAACCGGATATTTCCTTCGCCAGGGACAATCTCGGCTGGGAGCCGAGGATCAACCTGGCCCAGGGGCTCGCGCACACTGTCGATTATTTCGACACCCTGCTCTACGGCGGCCGGATGATCTCGGGGGCAGCGGCTTCATGAGCCGACCGGCGATCCTGGTAACAGGCGGAGCAGGCTTCATCGGCAGTCATACCTGCAAGCTGCTGGCCGCCGCCGGCTATCTGCCCGTGGCTTTCGACAATCTGTGCCGCGGCAACCGGAAATCCGTCGCCTGGGGTCCGCTTGTCGTCGGCGATATCCGCGACCGGGATGCGCTGATATCGGCGATCGGGACGTACCGGCCGACGGCGGTCATCCACTTCGCGGCGCTGGCCTATGTCGGGGAATCCGTTCACGAGCCCGCCGACTACTATTCGACCAATGTGGCTGGCACCATCGCTGTGCTCGACGCGGCGCGCGCGCACGCCATTGAAAACATCATCTTCTCCAGCAGCTGCGCAACCTACGGCGTGCCGGAAGCGTTGCCCATTCGCGAGACCTCCTCGCAAAATCCGATCAGCCCTTACGGGCGCACCAAGCTGATGGGCGAACACATCATTGGCGACTATGCGTCGGCCTATGGGATGAAATTCGCGATCCTGCGCTATTTCAATGCCTGCGGTGCCGATCCCGACGGCGAGCTCGGCGAATGGCATTCACCGGAAACGCATCTGGTTCCCAGGGTGCTGATGGCGGCGTCAGGCATCATTGACGAAATCGAGGTCTTCGGCACGGACTATGATACGCCGGACGGCACCTGCGTGCGCGACTATATCCACGTCAGCGACTTGGCCCGTGCCCACCTGAAAGCGCTCCAACACCTCGAGGGCGGCGGACAAAGCCTGGCGGTCAACCTTGGCACCGGGCGAGGCGTGTCGATCAAGGAGATCGTACAGGCGGTCAGCCGGATAACGTCGAGACCGGTTCCGGCCGTCTTCAGAGCCAGGCGCCCGGGAGATCCGGCCGAGCTCTATGCCGATCCGGGCAAGGCGCGTGCGCAGCTTGGCTTTGTGCCTGAGCTTTCCGACATCGACACTATCGTCAGGACGGCGGCGCCATTCTTCGGACTGCAGACAAAATCGGTGAAACTGCCGCCAAGCGAGGCGGCAGCATCAGTCGCGGCTCGCTAGATCAGAGATAGCGGGGGTGGCAACTTGCGCGCTGGCCAAATCCGCTGGGACTGCAAATATAAGGCGAACCGCCCAGCAACGGACCATCATCGCCAGGATTGAAAGCGACCTTCACAGGCCCCGGCGTGCGAACCTTGATCGGCTGTGGTGATGCAAAAGCGTGGTCACTTTCAGTCGTCTGTACCGCGCTCGTCATCATAATCTGAGGCTCGATTCTGAGCGAATGCACCGTGGACATGGCGTAGACGGGCTGGGCCACGGGTTTGCCGCGCACCGGGTGAACCACAGGCTTGATGAAGACCGAACTGGTTTCGGTCGCATCCATACCCTGGCAGCCTGCAATCGCAGAGGTCATCGCCATAACCGCAACAATAGATACTATATTTTTGCTTGGGCGAAATGCGCCCATTGCGGATTTGTTCATCATGTGTCCCTTGTTATCAAGTATAAGCCAAGGGCGTATTGCGACATACTATGCCTCCGTCGCTTCCACGCCGCGTGGCAATCACTCGCACATCGCGCATGAACATTAGACATCACTAATTATTAAATTTAATGAAACCCCTATGGTAGGCCCACCGTCTCGTCGTCCGTCAGATGCAATTGAATGCGATCAATCGGCGGTTGGCGCGCCGACTGCTCCAGCCGAACCGCTTGATGCTTCACCATATGCGATTCCCAGGTTCCTTGACAGGCGCCGGCAAAGGCAACCCACTGTCAAAGCAGGGACGGATTTGGGGTCTGCTCTGCCGCCGACATGGATCTGGAGCGGCTCGTGCAATGCGGACTGTGTCAACGCTGATGCGCCGCATGCTACTGTCGGCTTAGCGGCCGAGAGACGACCTAATTCTTGGAATCGATCAGCTTGCGGGTCTCTTCGAACTGCGCGCTCTTGGCGTCGCCGGCTACGAATTTCCGGTATTCATCGGAAGGGTCCTCGGGAGTTCGCTTAAAACTGTACCATTCCCCATCCGGATCCTTGCGCTGCTCAATGGTCTCGCCCTTGATGCGGTGGCTGTAGCAGGTGCGCTGCAGCTTGCCCTTGTAGCTCTTGGACCGCCAGGCGACTTCCATGCACATCTGGCCGTCTTTGGTCACCAGCCACCTACCCTCGGCGACGGAGGCTGAATCCTGCCCCGACGTCCACGCCCGGAGGGGTCGGCCGGCCTTTCCGAAATAGGCCGCTCCATCTTTCCATAGCCATGTGCGGTCGGTGTAGAGAAGCTGCAGATCAAAAGCCGTCGGCACGGTGGTGGCTGCTTCCGCAGGCTTCGGCTTCTTTTCGTCGGTCGCGTGAGCCGCTCCGGCAAGCGCCAACTGGCCACAAACGACCAGCAGAGGCACAAGCCATATGCGACTGGCAGACTGGCCGCGTTCTCTGGCTGCGCGAGGCCAGGGCAATCCGGTTGAAACTGTCGGCAAAATCAGCGTTCGCATTTCGGTTTTCGCATCTCGATCCAGCGTTGCGCCGACACAATCATGACCCAAGACGCGCCACCACGGAGCGTTCTCCCCATCGACGCAGCGCCGGGTTTCCCAGGCCGCGCAGTCAGCAGCTGGCTACGAGCATTAACAGCCGGGCAAAGACCGATGTCAACCTTTTGCCCCGTAACGAAGTGCTTCAGGCTGAGGGGTCGACAAGCCCCGCAAACACGGGCCGAGGTGAGACTTCGACGTCAAGCCACGAGGGCCGATCGAAGAGGGATCGAAGGCGTTCGTCGATTGGTATCGGCATGAATGGAAATCCGGGCGCGAGGGGTGGACGCCCGGCCCGCACCGCCTCCCCTCTCGCGCCCGGATTCCAGTCCCCCGCCGAACTCTTGCTAGCGCGCCCGGCAAGTCGCGCGCTGGCCAAATCCGCTCGGACCGCAGATCCAGGGCGAATGACCGAGGAATGGGCCGCCATCGCCGCCCAGCTTGTAGGAAACCCTCACCGGCGCCGGCTTGATGATCCCGGCCCGCTGCGGCCGCACGAAGGCGGCGTAGGCCGTTTCGGTTGTGCGCGTCACGCTGGTCGTCTGCATGAGGCGCTTGCGGCTGAACACATGGGACCGCTTCTTGCCGACGTAATGGATCTTCTTGACGGGCGCTTGCACCGCAGGCTTGCCGGCGAGTGAGCCGGTCGTGGTCGCGTCCATGCTCTGGCAACCGGAAACCATCGAGATCAATGCAACGGCAGCTATAGACCAGGCATTTTTTCTGCCCTTAGCAGCCAAACCCCTCATGAATTTATTCATCACCTATCCCCTGCCGATAAATGCAAGTCGATTGGACGCGGAGATATTTTTCTTTGGTGTCTTCCGCGCAGTGTGAACGGCCAACCGCCTTTCACATCATGTCCGAATATTAGGTGATACTTATTAAAATTCGTCCAAACGGCATGGTCAGCACAGTATTTCGCGCTTCCATCGGATATTATTAAAATGCAACATTGTTTGGCCGTCTCTATTGGCCGATTGAGCGCAAAGCAGGCTCTCGCTGAAGGTTGCGCGGCATGCCATCAAAAAGGAATTCATTCCGACCCGGCTCAGCTTAGTCGCCGTTGAGGACTGTGATTGTTGGCCGGATCATCAATTTGCGGCCGGCACGGTCGCATAGGACAGCCTTGCTTTCAGACGGTTCAACGGTTGCTCCAACAGGAACCATGAGACAGTGGCAACCCCAACCGTGACAAGACTGGCAATGACGAAACGGATCGGGCCAAGCGCAGGAATCTGCAGGTCGTAGTATCCGCAGAACAGGAAAACGGCGGCCAGTGCGGGGAAATGATACAGATAGATCCCGTAACTGATCCGACCCAGATTCCGCACGACGGAGTTCTCCGCCATTCGGCCGATCAGGCCTTTAGCGCCCACACTTGCCCAACTCACGACTGCAACCAGGGGGACGACCGCAAGGAAGTCGCCGACTACAAAGTTGAAATTGGTGAACATGGCTGGCTGCAACGTGAGTGAAACCAGTACTGCAACGGCGACGATGCTCGCTATTGCCAGTCTCCACTGCAGTTCGTTGGTCAGTCGACCGGAGGCCTCAATCGCCGCAAGCAGGCCGCCAGCGCCCAAGGCGTCAAACGCGGCTGGTGTCAAGACGTAACGGGCCGGGCCCTCGGGAAGATAAAACACAATCGCTGCCCGAAAGGCGACCGCAGCGAAGATGATCCCGATCAAAGTCGGGATCATTGTTCGGCCAGGGCTCAGTACGATCAGCAGCGGCCAAAACAAATAGAACTGCTCTTCGACGCTCAAACTCCACAGATGAGCAAGCGGCCAAGGGTCCCAATTGCCGTTGAGCGCAAACAGGACGTTGGAAAGATAGGTGACGTGCCAAGGCAACGATGTCCGAACCTCGGGCAAGAGGGCTGCCGCCAAGGCCAGCATAACGTAGTACGCTGGGAAGATCCTGAGGGCTCGCCGCAGATAGAACACCAGAATGACTTGAAGAGCGCCTTTCGACCGAGCCGCTCCTTTGGACCGGACGAGGATGCCGGTAATCAGGTAACCGCTGATGACAAAAAACAGCCGGACGCCATGATGGCCCCATGGTGAGGTATCGTCCCAAAAGTGCGAGTACATGACGGCGAATACAGCAATGGCCCGCAGCGAGTCGAGCTGTGGCCTGTACTCAGGCTTAGGCGTCATGACGTTGCATTACCTTGCATCTCGTGTAGGGGGAGATATTGCGGCATCAGCCTGGTCTACTTCCCTCGCCGCGGTGGCGTTCGGGCCTCACAAAAACACCGGCGGCGCAACGATCGTCACCCAAAAACAGCGGCAGTCGATCGATAGAATCTCATCATAAAGTTACTCGCTTGAACGACAGCCGTCTCCGGGCATTTCCATTTGACTTATTTGACGGGTCCTTCATCCCAGCCGGGGTCAAAGTGGAATGTCCGGGTTCCGGCCCCACCACGGCCGGCGCCAGAGACGGGATAGGCCACGCTGACGATGCGTAGACTGCCTGCACCCTGCTGCAGCCCATATATGCCTTCGAGGCCGCGATCATAAAAAGCAGCGCCTGGCACGGAGATCGCAACACCGGCGAGCGAAGCCTGCAAGGCGAATTTCGCTACATTGCGACGCAACGAAATTCTGTTTTCTACGAGATGCCGGATAATGATCACAACCACAAGCAAAGCATAGATAGACGCATTGAAGGCAGCAAACCAGTAGAACCCCGTAGCGCTCGAAGCGTGGTCGACAAGAAGAACCGGCAAAGAAGCGCCGATCGCAAGCACCACATAGGGAACGATGACGCGGGCAGGCAGGAGGTTTTTCGGGCCACTGCCTTTGGGGGTAACGCGAAAGTCGACGAACGACTTGGTCAGATAATCACGAATGGACGACAGTGTGCCCGCCAGCACCCACGGCCAACGTGCAAAGAATGAGAACAGCGTACCTTCCCAACTGATCGTCTTGGCGGTGAGCGGACGCGACAGGCCGAAGGCCTTCAGCAGCATCACGAGAAGAACCAAGACTGTCGAATTTGGCGCGTAATAACATAAGAAATCGGTATAAGTCACATTAGCGAAATTCTGCCCCGACAGAAGTGCATAGATCGGCATGACGTACATGAAAAGCGAGAATACGGCGAATAGCGGATACCAGAGCTGGCGAAACAGGAATTGAAACCTCAGCCGCGGTGTCAGCTTCGAAAGATAGATGGGCGAGTATTCGAGCATGATCGTCATCAAGCTCCGCGACCACTGGAATTCTTGCGTGACAAGATCCGCGAAGGTTTGCGGGCCGTCGCCATGAGCGATAGCGTCTGTCGCATGCACGCCGCGCCATCCGGCTGCAATGAACAGCATGGACGTTGAGTGATCTTCGGCCAGTTCCGGGCCAAGGCCGCCGATTTGCTTGAGCGCAGCAGTTCGAACGGCATAATGCGAACCGATGCAAAGCGGCGTTCCGTCGCGCGTGTGACCCGACTGCAAGGGGCCATGGAACATTCCTTCCGGAAACAGCCGGCCGCGCGCTGACCAGCTTTCAGCGGCATTGTTGTCGCAAATACTCGGCGCGGAGACATAGCCGACCGCTGGGTCGGCAAAAGCAACCAGAATTTCCCGGAGATACGTTGGTGTCGGTACGTGGTCGGCATCCATCTGGGCGACGAAATCATACCGCTCATAGCCGTATTGGTCGTAGAAGAACGCCAGGTTGCCTTCCTTGCAGCGGGTGCGGCGCGGCCACACCTTGCGGTGATAGTCTTCCCGTCCGCGCCGCGTCGAAATCATGACGTTATGGGCACCGCACCAGGCGACCGTTTCCTCGGAGGGGTCCTCGTCGGCCAGCCAAGTATCATGCGGATAGTCCTGCGCCAGCATTGCCTCGAGCGTTCTAGCAACCACGAAAAACGGTTCGGACGGAGCCTTGGTCACCACCATGGCGACACGCGAATGTCGCGGGATCATGTGAAGCCCGGACGGCTTTTTCATCGCGTGCACGTTCAGGAGAAAGTACATCGGCATGAACGTGAGCCAAACAAGGGTGAGCGTCGCCAACAGGTATGGAACGACGTGCTCAACGTGCTCCGGCCGCAGCCACCAGACCCAGAAAACCCCGAATGTGGCTGACCAGCAAGCAAGTCCCAACTTCCAGACCCGCCGCTGGTTGGCCGACAGAACCGGTACGAGGAAAGGAGCTTTCTCCGCTGCCTTGGCCAGAGCCGCCCCATGCCGTCGTGTCGGCCTGGCCTTACCCCTGATGGTTCCTACGTCCGCGGAAAAACTCATACAGGTACCGCCGCACTCTGAACGTCAGCCGAACGACGGCCGACAAGCTTCAAACCCCGCCATAGAATCCGCCTGCGCTCTCTTAGAGTCAACTAAATTAAGTATTCGTTAACCAAGCTTCTTGAGAACTGGTTAACCTAACGCCTTGAATCGAAGCGGGAATTCCGTGAGGCGCTCGCCACCGACCTCCTCTGAAACGGCGAGCCGGCGATCTTTTTGCGTTGGAGAATTCTTCGATGGGGCCGCGAAGGTCTGGTGGGTTCTGGCCGGAAAGCAGCGTTAACCATGTTGCGAAGGGCATGGTTAAGCAACCGTTAATTGCACTTGACTCTTGGTCCCGACCGGCTCTTAATTTAGCTTGGGATGATATATCGGGATATTGACGCGAATTTGTGAGTATCGCGGCGAAATCTCTCTCTGTAGCTCCTCGATGTCGGTGCTTTGAGAGATAATTGTTGGGTAGTTCCTGTGCGAAGGTTCGCACGCCCCCATGGTCGCTACGTATCCCACAAATTCCGCCAATAGAGCCGATCGGTCTTGGGCAGTCGCATCGAGTACACATCGATGCGCAGTGGCGACGCTTTGACTTCCGCGGGAAGTTCAGGCGATGGGAGAACAAACATGAAAAACTATGCGGCAAGTGCACTTGCAATCGCGTTGGCTTTGGGCGGAAGCGCAGCGTTCCCGATTTCGGCAGGCGCCGGCTCGGCAGCCACGACGGATCCCGTTCAGACAAGCAGCGCCGCGTCGGCGTTCGGATCCTATGATCCCTACGGCGACTTCAGCGCCGACAAGACCGCCAGCATTGAGGAGTTGTTCCTGCCTTGGGAAGACGTCGATCTGGCGACCCTCCCCTTGGCCGATGCCTATGCCCTTCAGCGGAACCGGTCGCTCTTGATCACCATCGAGCCTTGGACCTGGTCGAAGGACTGGCGCATCACCCCGAACGAACTGCGCGACGGCATATTGAGCGGCAAATATGACGCCAACATGCAGGCAATCTGCAACCTGGTGGGGGCCATGAAGAGCCCCGTCACCATTCGCTGGGCGCAGGAAATGGAGGATAAGAACGGCCGCTTCACATGGGCCAACTGGGCCCCCAAGGATTGGATCGCCGCCTACAAGCGCGAGGTCGATCTCTGCCGCAAGGCTGCTCCGGCCGCCAAATACATGTGGTCACCCAAAGGTGAAGAGGGACTGGAGAAATACTACCCTGGCGACGACTACGTCGACGTCATCGGCCTGTCGGTGTTCGGCCTGCAGACAAAGGACAACAACGAGGCCGGTCGTGACCGTACGTTCGCCGAGACGCTGAAGCCAGGCTATGACCGCGTCGCGGGTTTCAACAAGCCGATCGAAGTGGCGGAACTCGGCTATGTCGGGAAGCAGGAATATGTCTCGCAATGGGCGGCCGATTCCCGCAAGTCCTATTCGGAATTTCCGGCCCTGACGTCGGTCGTCTACTTCAACCAGAAGGAAGTGTGGCCATGGTTGGGTGGCTATGGGCTGCCCGACTGGAGGGTTACCCAGCATGTCCTGCCCTAGACTTACTGCATCAGGTGCAAATGCAAGCGTAAAATTGGGCATAGCGTAAAAAATTGGGCGTAGCGTAACATAGTAGGGGTAGGGTCGTGAAACGAGCTTTGGGGAATTGTATTGGAACGGCATTCGCTTGTTCCGTGGTTTTTTTTGCTTTCCAGCTTCCGGCAACGGCCAAGACGGCGGCGCAAATCGCCGATCAGGCCATGAAGGCCGAGGTAGTGCCCGACGAAGGCATCTACCAAATGTACCAGAACCGTTCGTGGCTCTGGGGTCGAAACGGTGCCGGTTACTTTGCTGTGCAGCGCCGTCAATTCAGCTCCTGGACTTCGGACAAGGGCAAGCTGGGCTATGGTGACGGCATCTGGTTCATTCCCGGAGGCGGCAAACTTTGCTTCCGCGCAAAATGGCATGGAGCAGGAGGCGACGCCAACGCACTCGCCTGCTTCGAACATCGCCAGGCAGGCAGGGTGCTTTACCAGCGCAAGTCACCGGATGGCGTCTGGTACGTCTTCAGGAGTTCGCATCGCAACATGGCGGACGAGTTCTTGAAATTGAAATCCGGCGACTACGTCACCAAGAAAGAAAACCGAATCAAGGCAATGCAGTAGGCATCGCCATTTGCCAGAAGCCGCTGGGCTAAGCCTTGCGCTCCCAACGGCGGTCTGATGTCTGCTGCCAGTAGGTCACGGCATGGCCCGCGTCCTTCATCGTCTTCCAATGTGCCCGGGCCGCCTCGACCTGGGCGGCGTCATGGCCGTCGAACAGGAACACGGCACGCTCGTAGCCGCTGAGCTCAGGCGGCGCCGCGCCGTCGACCAGGAACCTTATCCTGGCCTCGTTGGGATTGCCGTCGCCGGTGGTCAACAGGATAGGCTGTTCGCCGGGATAAGCCTCGCGATCGGTCGCGTGCGCCAGGAACGAATCGTCGCGGAAGGTCCACAGATGCTGGTCGAGCGCGTCACGCCGTTCCTCGGTGCCGGTCTGCACCACCGCGCGCCAGCCACGATCGACGCTGCGCTCGAGCAGGCCGGGCAGCGCCTCCTCCAGCGTCGATTCGGTCAGGTGGTAGAACAGCACGTCGGCCATGGATCAAGGTCAGCTTTCGTAGTGATCGCGCACCAGCCGGTCGAGCAGCCGCACGCCGAAGCCTGAACCCCAGGACTGGTTGATCTCGTTCGATGGCGAACCCATCGCCGTGCCGGCAATGTCGAGATGCGCCCAGGGCGTGTCCTTGACAAAGCGCTGCAGGAACTGCGCGGCGATGATGGCGCCGCCATAGCGGCCGCCGATGTTCTTCATGTCGGCGTTCTTGGAATCGATCAGCTTGTCGTATTCGGCGCCGAGCGGCATGCGCCACAGCCGTTCCTGCGTCGCCTGCCCCGCCGCCGCCAGCCTCTCCGCCAATTCGTCATTGTTGGAGAACAGGCCGGCATAATGCAGGCCGAGCGCAACCATGATGGCGCCGGTCAGCGTCGCCAGATTGACCATGAATTTCGGCTGGAAACGGTCGTTGCAGTACCACAGCGCGTCGGCGAGCACGAGGCGTCCCTCGGCGTCGGTGTTGAGCACCTCGATGGTCTGGCCCGACATCGAGGTGACGATGTCGCCGGGACGCTGGGCGTGGCCGTCGACGGCGTTCTCGACTAGGCCGATGATGCCGACGACATTGGCCTTTGCCTTGCGCGCGGCCAAGGCATGCATCAACCCGGTGACAGCGGCGGCGCCGCCCATGTCACCCTTCATATCCTCCATGCCCGAAGCCGGCTTTATCGAATTGCCGCCGGTGTCGAAGGTGACGCCCTTGCCGACGAAGGCAATCGGGCTGTCCTTGGGCTTGCCGCCGTTCCACTGCATGATCGCCATGCGGGCGCCGCGAGGCGAGCCTTGGGCGACGCCGAGCAGCGAGCCCATGCCGAGCTTCTTCATCTCCTTCTCGGCCAGGATCTCGACCTTGACGCCGAGCGCCTCGAGTTCCTTGGCCTGGGCGGCGAACTCGACCGGTCCCAGCACGTTTGCCGGTTCGTTGACCAGGTCGCGCGCCAGAAGCACGCCGTCGACCACCGCCTCGGTCTCGGCGAAAGCCTTCTTGGCGCCCGCGGGATCGGCGGTGTGGATGGTGACTTTGGCCGGTTTTTTCGGATCGGCCTTTGCGTCATCCTTGTCCTTCCTGGTCTTGTACTTGTCGAAGGAATAGCTGCGCAGGAGAATGCCCGCGGCAAGGTTGGCAGCGTCCTTGCCATCAGCCGAGGCGCCGACCAGGTCGAGCACCACGGCGACGTCGGTTGCCTTGCGCAGCGACGCCGCAATGGTGCCGCCGAGTTTCAGCCAGGCATATTCATCGAGCCCCGCCGCCTTGCCGGCGCCGACCGCGACCAACCTGTCGAGCGACGTTGCGTCCGGCGCCAGAATCTCGACGACGCCGGCGAACTTGCCGGTGAACTCGGCCACCGGAAAGGCCCGTTCCAGCGTCTTGCCGGGATCGTAGGCCCTGGCCGGATCGCTCAGGCCACCGTCATCCGCCGACAGCACGAAGACGGTGCCCTTCCTGTTCGCCGCCGTCTGAGGCGCGGCGAATTTTGCAAAGGCGATCGACGGTCTCGGGTTCATCATGTCCTGCTTTCGGGAATTGCGCGATGGTGCGCGAAGCGCTTTGAAGTGATCCGCGACATTTGGTCGTTTTCCGGCATTTGGCAAGACTTTGCCAAAATGACCACCCATATGACACCTGGAATCGATGGCGATTCGTCGCGGCACGGCCCCGCTTCATGCCGCAACATGTTGTTAACCATCGATGTTTTCCCTTTCTTATCCATTCCCTCCGACACTCCGGTCCATTGCGGCAGGCGACGTGGGACGGGAACCGGATCGCCTGCCTGATCGAGCCCATCGGAGCCAGTTGTGCGGGCGTCGCCGGGCGGCTACCCTTAGCGTGGTGGCATGATGCCGTTCGAGAAAATCGAGTAAAGCCTTCATGAAGGTCGTTGAACGCTACATCATGCGCCGCGCTTTCGTGGTCTTCCTGGCAGCGCTGGTCTGGACGCTGGCCATCGTGTGGACCACGCAGGTGCTGGCCAAGATCGATCTGGTCACCGACAGCGGCCAGTCGTCGCTGACCTTCTTCGAGGTCGCCGCCCTCATTCTTCCGTCGATCATTCCGATTGTCGTGCCTTTCGCGCTGGTGGTGGCGGTCGCCCAGACACTGAGTGTCATGAATTCGGATTCCGAACTCGCCGTCGTCAACGCCGCCGGCGCCTCGCGCTGGACGATCGTGCGGCCAATCATGCTTCTGGCTCTTGCCGCCAGTGTTTTTTCCTTTGCCGTCGACAATGGCATCGACCCTTATGCACGACAGAAGAACCGCGCTTTGGTGGCGGAGTCGCGCGCCGATCTGTTGTCGCTGATCATCCAGGAAGGCACTTTCCGAAAGATCGAAGACGGGCTGTTCCTGCAGATTGGCGAGCGGCTTCCTGACAACAAGCTGGGCGGCATCTTCGTCGCCGATTCGCGCGAGGAAGGCGTCAACCTCGTCTATTACGCGAAAACCGGCAGCGTCGTCGAACGCGGCGGCGAAAAGGTGCTGATGATGAACGACGGCGTCATCCACCGCAAAACGCTGACAGGCGACCTCAGCGTCATCCGGTTCACCTCCTATGCCTTCGACATGTCGGCTTTCATGGCCGCGGCTTCCGAGGTGACGCTGTTGCCGAAGGATCAGACCACCCAGTACCTGCTCAATCCAAGCCCCAACGACAAGAGTTTTCAGCAAAATCCGCAGGAATATCGGGCCGAGATCGACCAACGGTTTTCCGAATGGACCTATTCCATGGTTTTCGCGCTGATCGCGCTCGCGGTCGCCGGCGATGCGCGCTCGCATCGCGAGGCGCGTGTCAATCCTTTGATCACGGCGATCACCATATCCCTGTTCGTGCGCTGGCTGGGTTTCTTTGCCGCCAGCAAGGCCGATGAAGTGCCGCAATACGCGTATATGGTCTATGGCGTGCCCATTGTGGCTTCCGCCGTGGCTATCTGGTTCATCGTGTCGAACCGGACCATGGAACTGCCGGTGGCCTGGGCGGACTGGATGACGAATCTGGCCAGCCGCGTCGGTGACGGCTGGAATGCCCTCAAACTGCGTTGGTCCAGGCGCGGCACTTCAGGTCAGGGGATCGGCTGATGGGCTGGACACTGGGCCGTTATTTCTTCTTCCGCTATGTGACGATCACGATCTGGTTCTTCCTGGGCCTGCTGGCGCTGGTGTTCCTGATCGATTTCACCGAGCTGTCCGGCCGCACCACCGGCCTGCCCGGCTTCACCTACGGAACGGCGGTGGCTATTTCGGGCCTTCGCATGCCGATGATCATGCTGCAGACGGTGCCGTTTGTCGGCCTGTTCTCGGCGATGGCGACACTGGTTTCGCTCAACCGCCGCTACGAGCTGGTCATCGCCCGGTCCGCCGGCGTTTCCGCCTGGCAATTCCTTTTGCCATGCTGCATCGGAGCGTTGCTGTTCGGCTTTGTCTCGGTCGGGCTCATCAACCCGCTCGCCGCGCATGCCTTCTCCTTGTCCGAGCAGATCGAGACCCAGTTGCGCTCCGGCAAATCAAATACGGTTTCGGCCGATGCCGCCCCCTGGATTCGCCAGAAAACCAGTACCGGTGACACCATCATCGGTGCGCGGGCCATCCTCAACCAGGGCCTCGAGATGGCCGATGTCGTCTTCTTCATCCTCGACCCGAAAGGCAACATCGTCGAGCGTAAGGACGCCGCGCGTGCTTACCTGCGAGACGGCTATTGGGACTTGCAGGATGTGAAGACCTTCAGGAACGGCACCATCCAGCCCGCGGCCGGCGATCGTGTGCCGACCGATCTGAAGCCTGAATTCGTGCAGGAGCGGCTGGCGCGCCCGGAGACCATTCCGTTCTACGACCTGCCAGGAAAAATCGAGGTTGCCCGTTCCTTCGGCCTCAAGGCAAATGCCTTCGCCATGCAGTTTGATTCGCTGGTGGCGTTGCCGTTCCTTCTGGTCGCCATGACGCTGATTGCGGCAACAGTTTCAATGCGATTTGCGAGGATGGGGCAATCGGCAACGATGATTCTGGGTGGCGTCGTTGCCGGGTTTCTGCTTTATGTCGTTTCGGTGCTGGTGAAGGCATTCGGCGTGGCGGGATTCGTGCCGACAGCCATAGCCGCCTGGGTGCCGGTCGTGGTAGCTATGTTCTTCGGGGTGACTTTCCTGCTATACAAGGAAGACGGCTAGTGAGGGAGGCGTTTTTGCCCAGCAACAGGCAGGCTAATTTGGCGCGCCTCTATGCGGCGAGCGCTTTGGCGTGCCTGCTTGCCTGCGGCGTGCCGTTGCCTGCCTTCGCTCAGGAAGTCGGCAAAATGACGACCAACGTTCCGGCCGGCTCGCAGATGCTGCTGGCCGCCGATACGCTGGTCTACAACAACGACAACCAGACGGTGACCGCTGTCGGTGGTGTGCAGATCGACTATGGCGGCAACCGCCTCGTCGCCCAGAAGGTCATATACGACCGCAACACCAAGCGGATGGTTGCCACCGGCAATGTCGAAATTGTCAACAGCGACGGCACCAAGATCAATTCGCAGCATATCGATATCACCGACGATTTCGCCGACGGTTTCGTCAACGCGCTCCGCGTTGAAACCATCGACAAGGCCTATTTCGCCGCCGAAAGCGCCGAGCGCATGGGCGGTGTGCTGACCACCTTCCACAATGGCGTCTACACCGCCTGCGAACCGTGCGAGGACAAGCCCGACAAGGCGCCGACCTGGCGCGTGAAAGCCAGGAAGATCATCTGGAACGGCGAGAAGAAAACGGTTCGCTTCGAGAATGCGAATTTCGAATTCTTCGGTTTTCCCCTCGCCTACCTGCCAGCGTTCGAGATCGCCGACCCGACGGTGAAGCGCAAGAGCGGCTTCCTGATCCCCAGCATCAACTACAACAGCCACCTGGGCTACAGCGTCAAGATTCCCTATTATTTCGCACTTTCGCCGACATATGACCTGACGGTGACGGGAAGCGGCTATACCAAGCAGGGTTTCCTCGGAGAGGCCGAGTGGCGCCAGCGTTTCAACAATGGCGAGTACAGTTTCAAGATCGCCGGGATCCAGCAGCAGAACCCCGACGCCTTCATCGACAGCGCCGGGCGCAACATCGATTCGGGCGCGATGGGCGATCCGAACAAGTTCCGCGGCATGATGGGCACGCAGGGGCAGTTCGCCATCAACGAACGCTGGAATTTCGGCTGGGACGTTCTGCTGCAGACCGACAAGGACTTTTCGAGCACCTACAACATCGACAAGTACAATGCGGCCGTCCACCAGTCGACGGTTTATTTGACGGGTCTCAACGGCCGCAACTATTTCGACGTGCGTGCCATGCATTTCGATGTGCAGGAGAACACGCTCAACAGCAATATCTCCGCGCGCAGCAACCAGCAGCCCTGGGTGCTGCCGTCGCTCGACTACGCATACATCCCCGACGTAGCGGTCGCCGGCGGCCAGCTGTCGCTCAATGTCAACGCGCGAGTGCTCCATCGCGATGAGCTGGATGAGACCTACTTTCAACCTTACGTGCCCATTTCGGGTACCCAGCGTGTGCGCGGCATTGAAGGCGAATCCGGCCGTCTGACCGCCGAGGCCGAGTGGAAGCGGTCATTCGTCACCGACGACGGACTGGTGCTGACACCGTTGCTGGCGCTGCAGGGCGACGTCGACTACCTGAATGCATCATCGGCGTCGCTCGCCGCCGTCAACCAGATGGCGACAAATTTGGGCGAGCAGGACGACATGCGTTCGTCATTCGCCCGCTACATGGCAACCGCTGGGCTTGAAATGCGTTGGCCACTGCTGTTTTCCATGGCCAGCGGGTCCAGCCATGTCATCGAGCCGATGGCGCAGGTCTTCATGCGTCCGAACGAACAATATGTCGGCGGCCTCTCCATCCCAAACGAAGACGCCCAGAGCATGGTATTCGACGCGACCACCCTGTTCGAACGCGACAAGTTCTCCGGTTATGACCGCATCGAAGGCGGTTCGCGCGCCAATGTCGGCTTCCGCTATTCCGGCTCCTACATCAATGGCTGGGGCACGAATGCCATCTTCGGCCAATCCTATCAGATTGGCGGCGAGAACTCCTTTGCCGCGCCGGATCTGGTCAATGTCGGCGCCTATTCGGGCCTTCAGACCACCAAGTCCGACTATGTCGGCCTGTTCGGCGTCAACAGCCCGAATGGATTCGCGGCCTCTGTCAGCGGCCGGTTCGACGAACAGACTTTCGAGGTTCGCCGCGCCGAATTCAGGGCCGCCTATTCAGGCCTGCCGGTGTCGTTGAGTGCCAGATACGCCTTCATCCAGGCCCAGCCACTCTACGGTTTCACCACCGACCGTCATGAGGTCACGCTGGGTGCGTCCACGCATCTGGCCCAGAACTGGCGTGTGTTCGGGACAGGAACCTATGATCTGCAGGAAAGCCTGCTGGTCAAGGATGGGGTCGGCTTCGCCTACAACGATTCCTGCTTCACCTATCTGATGACGTACTCGCAGTCGCGTGACCTGAACACCAGGGAAGTGACGCAGAGCATCGGCTTCAACCTGTCGTTCCGCACCCTTGGCGACTTCGGCTCGTCGACCAGCGCAGTCGATACCATCCAGTAGCCGGCGAGACATCGTTTCGCCGCATAGGGCTGGCACGGATTCGCGCACCCGGGAGAGGACGAAATTGGGCGGAACCGGGATAGAATTGGGATGCTAATGATGAGGAAATACCTCTTTTCAGCAGGGTTCGCGCTGCTTGTGGCGGCGACATCCGTGTCGATGACCGTCATGACGCCGCCGGCTTTCGCCAGCGAGATCAAATACGTCGTCAACGACATACCAATCACGTCAGGCGATATCGCGCATCGCGCCGCCTTTTTGAAGCTGCAGCGCAAGAAGGGCGATGCCGCCCAGGAAATGATCGACCAGACGCTGCGTATGGCCGAAGCCAAGCGGCTTGGCATCCGCATCAGCGACGCCCAGGTCGAGGCGGCCTACCAGCGCTTTGCTTCCGGCAACAAGATGCAGCTCAGCCAGCTTGATGGCGTGATGGAAAAATCCGGCGTCGGCAAGGACCATTTCAAGGAGTTCATCCGCGCGCAGATGGCCTGGAACCAGGCCTTGAGCGCGCGTTACCATTCCGGCGAAGGCGGCAGCGTGACCGAACAGGATGCGGTCAGGCGCATGCTCGACAAGGGCGGGGCCAAGCCGAGCGCCACCGAATACATGCTGCAGCAGGTCATCTTCGTCGTGCCGGCCGCCGAACGCAGCGCGACGCTGGCCAAGCGCAAGCGCGAGGCCGATGCCATGCGCGCCCGCTTCAACGGCTGCACCACGACGCGCGAGTTCGCCAAGGGCCTCATCGACGTCACCGTTCGCGATCTTGGCCGGGTGCTGGCGCCGCAATTGCCGCCGGACTGGGCCGAGCAGATCAAGGCGACGAAGGTCGGCGGCGCCACCGTCACGCGCGAGACCGAGCGCGGCGTCGAGTTCATCGGCATCTGCTCATCGCGCGAAGTGTCCGACGACAAAACAGCCCAGATGGTGTTCCAGAGCGAAGGCTCCAGCGACAAGGCCGCCGACGATCTCAGCAAGAAATATGTCGACGAGCTGAAGGCGAAAGCCCGCATCGTCAAGCGCTGACGTGAAGAGCGCGAAGACCGCGCTGGCGCTGAGCGTCGGCGATCCATCCGGTATCGGCCCCGAAATCGCCATCGCTGCCTTTCTGGCGCGCGAGGCAGTTGGCCTGCCCGCCTTCTATCTTTTGGCCGATCCGACGCTGATCGCGTCGCGGGCAAGCCAACTGGGCGTGTCGGTGCCGATCGTTGAGACGATACCGGCGCTAGCGGCGCAGGTTTTCGCCCAAACCTTGCCGATCGTTCCATTGGCGGCCCGGTTCGTCGACAGCCCCGGCCGACCGGATCCGGCCAATGCGGCCGGCACCGTCGAGGCCATCGACCGCGCTGTCGCCGCTTGCCTTGCCGGCGACGCCGCGGCCGTCGTCACCTGCCCGATCGCCAAGAAGCCGCTCTACGACGCCGGGTTCCGCTTTCCCGGCCACACCGAATATCTGGCGCATCTGGCAGCCCGGCACAGTGGTGTCGACGCGATGCCGGTGATGATGCTGGCAGGTCCTGACCTGCGCACGGTTCCCGTCACCATCCACATCGCGCTGGCTGATGTACCGAAGACCCTGACCACCGAGCTGATCATCGCGACCGCGCGCATCACCGCGGCCGACCTCGCCGGCCGCTTCGGCATTGCCAGGCCGAGGCTTGCCATTGCCGGCCTCAATCCGCATGCCGGCGAAGGCGGTTCGATGGGCCTGGAGGACGAGCGTATCGTGCGCCCGGCAGTCGACATCCTGCGCGCCGAAGGCATCGATGCTTTCGGCCCATTGCCAGCCGACACGCTGTTCCATGCCCGGGCGCGGGTAGGCTATGACGTGGTGCTGTGCATGTATCACGATCAGGCCTTGATCCCGGCCAAGACGCTGGCCTTCGACGAGGCGGTCAACGTCACGCTCGGCCTGCCCTTCATCCGCACCTCGCCCGACCACGGCACTGCCTTCGACATCGCCGGCAAGGGTATTGCGCGGCCCGACAGCCTGATCGCGGCGCTAAAGCTCGCCAGAAGGCTCGCCGACACCGACGCAAAGGCCGTGGCCGCATGAGTGCTGCCGTTTCGGGTCCGAACGCATGAGCATCGATGGGTTACCACCGCTGCGCGACGTCATCGAGCGCCATGGGCTGCAGGCGAAAAAGGCGCTCGGCCAGAATTTTCTGCTCGACCTCAATTTGACCGGCAAGATCGCACGCGCTGCTGGCGATCTCACAAACACCACGGTGATCGAGGTCGGACCGGGGCCCGGAGGGCTGACACGGGCGCTGCTTTCCAACGGCGCCCGCCGGGTCGTCGCCATCGAGCGCGATGAACGCTGCCTGGCTGCCCTTGCCGAAGTCTCCGCTCACTATCCCGGCCGGTTGGAGGTGATTTCCGGCGACGCGCTGAAGACCGACTTCGCCGCCCTCGCCTCGGCGGCCGCCGGAGACAGTGGTCAGGTGCGGATCGTGGCCAATCTGCCTTACAACATCGGCACCGAGCTGCTGGTGCGGTGGCTGACGGTTCCTGACTGGCCGCCCTTCTACGTGTCGATGACGCTGATGTTCCAGCGTGAGGTCGCCCAGCGCATCGTCGCCGCGCCCGGCAGCGACGCTTATGGCAGGCTTGGCGTACTGGCCGGCTGGCGCACGCAGGCCAGGATCGCCTTCGATGTGCCGCCCCAGGCCTTCACACCGCCGCCCAAAGTCACCTCTTCGGTGGTGCATCTGGAGCCGCGCACGACACCCCTGCCCACTGACGTGAAGAAACTCGGCCGCGTCACAGAAGCCGCCTTCGGCCAACGCCGGAAGATGCTGCGGCAGAGTGTGAAAAGCCTTGGCGGCGAGGCCTTGCTCGAGCGCGCGGGCATCGATCCGACCCGTCGCGCCGAAACGCTGAGCGTCGAGGAATTTGTGCGACTGACCAATGCTGTTTAGCACCGGCAGCTCTGGAATCGCGACGAAGCAGGCATAGATAGTCTGGCGAGCATGCCGGAGAAACCAAATGCCTGCCTATATTATTTCCGATGTCACGATCCGCAACGAAGAAGCATTGCAGACGTACCGTTCACGTGCAGCAGCTTCCATCGCCCAGTATGGTGGACGCTACCTCGTACGCGGCGGCCAAGTGGAAACGCTGGAAGGTGAGTGGCATCCGACACCGCTGATCGTCGTCGAATTTCCTGACATTGAGCAGGCACGGCGCTGGTACGCATCCGCCGAGTATGCTGCGGCACTGGATGTGCGCGACGCCGCACTCAGCCGCCATCTGATCCTGGCCGACGGCATGGCGCCCTGAAGCTAGTTAGAGGGTTTTCTCGTCCAGCAATCCCGAGACGAAATCAAAAAGCCCGGGCCGGCGGTCCCGCCGCAATCGTTCGGCGACGACGATGCCGCGCACCTCGGCGAAGGCACGGTCGAGATCGTCATTGACGATGACGAAATCATATTCCTTCCAGTGCTCGATCTCGTTGCGGGCGTTCTTCAGCCGCGTCTCGATCACCGCTTCCTGGTCCTCGGCCCGGCGCTTCAACCGCGCCTTCAATTCCTTCATCGACGGCGGCAGGATGAAGATCGAGACGATGTCGGCACGCATCTTCTCCTTCAGCTGCTGTGCGCCCTGCCAGTCGATGTCGAACAGCATGTCGCGGCCTTGCGCCAACGCCAGTTCGGCGGGTTCGCGCGGTGTCGCATAGCAATTGCCGTGCACCTCGGCCCATTCAAGCAGCGCATCGGAATCGCGCAGCCGCTCGAAGTCGCGCATGGTGCGGAAATGGTAGTGAACACCCTCGATCTCTGAACCGCGGCGCGGTCTGGTGGTGACCGAGACCGACAGTTCGAGGCTGGAATCGCTTTCAAGCAGATTGCGCGCGATCGTCGACTTGCCGGCGCCGGATGGCGACGACAGCACGAGCATCAGCCCCCGGCGGCGGATGCGGGACCCCAAATCCCTGGGAACCATCGGTTCCTTGGCAACCATCGGCTACTCCAGATTCTGGACCTGTTCACGAAACTGGTCGACCACGGCCTTTAGCTCCAGTCCGATCGCGGTGACGGCTGCGGCGTTCGACTTCGAGCACAGCGTATTCGATTCGCGGTTAAATTCCTGTGCCAGAAAATCGAGCTTACGGCCGACGGCGCCGCCGCCCTCGAGCAGGGCCCGGCCAGATGCGACATGCGTTTTCAGCCGGTCGATCTCTTCGCGGATGTCAGCCTTGGTGGCGAGGAACGCCGCCTCCATATGCAGCCGGCCCGCATCCAGATTGGCGGACGCGTCCATCAGCAGCTTGACCTGCTCGGCGATGCGTTCACGGATCGCCGTGGTCTCGCGAGACGGATCCGCCTCCGCGCGCAAGGTCAGCGCCTCGATGGCGTCGATGTGGCCGGATAGCAGCAAAGCCAGTGCCGCACCCTCGCCCTGCCGTGCCTGTTCCAGCCCTTTCAGTGCCACGTCGAGCGCAGCCATGATGGCGATGTCGAGCGCGGCGCGCGCCTCTTCGGTTTCCACGGTTTCGGGAATGTCGAGCACGCCACGCAGCGACAGCAACCCGTCAGCCGACGCGGGAGCAACGCCGAATTGTTCCTGCAGCCGCTTGGCGAGACCTGCAAGGTCTTTCAGAAAAGCCTCGTTGACAATGGGTTGCGCCTGCGCGCCGGCGGCCCGGCCGATGGTCAGCGTCGCCTGGAAATTGCCGCGGGCGAAACGCTTCTGCAGCGTTTGCCTGACCGTCGGCTCCAGCCGCTCGAAACCCTGCGGCAGGCGCAGCCGCACCTCGACGCTCTTGCCGTTGACGGACTTGACCTCCCAGGCGATCGAAGTGCCGTTATGCTCGGCGACGGCACGCGCAAATCCGGTCATGCTCTGCAAATTCATGTCGCCTGCACACCCCTGGCGCATCACCCCAAAGCCGGTTTTCCGGACGGGGGCAAGTGCTGCTTAAAAACAACCACGCCGCGGGTACGTCAGAATCGGACGCTTGGCGTTCTTTCAAATGTCAGGCTGTCGCCTTTCGGGCAACGCCTTTCTTCGTCTTACTGGGCGTCACCCGCATCGCCGCCGGCATCGCCATTGTCGCCGCCGGTGCTGTCGCTGCCGTCGGCAGGCTTGTCGGTAGCGGGCTTGTCGTCGGCAGGCTTGTCGGCATTGCCGCTGGTACCAGCGGCAGCGGCCTTGGCCGCGTCATCGGCCTGCTTCTTCTGCAACGCACGATAACGGGCGACGTTCTCATTGTGCTCGTCCAGCGTCGCGGCAAAGACGTGACCGCCTGTGCCGTCGGCGACGAAATAGAGATCGTCGGTCTTCGATGGATTGGCCACGGCCTCAAGCGCTGCACGGCCCGGATTGGCGATGGGCGTCGGCGGCAGGCCGCTGATCACATAGGTGTTGTAAGGCGTCTGCTTCTGGATATCCGACTGGTAGATCGGGCGGTCCGCAGGCTTCCCCTTACCGCCGAACAGACCATAAATGATGGTCGGATCGGATTGCAGGCGCATGCCCTTGGCCAACCGGTTGAGGAAGACGGCCGCGACGCGCGAACGCTCGTCACCCCTGCCGGTTTCCTTCTCGACGATCGAGGCCAGGGTGACGAAGTCCTCGATATTGGCGAGCGGCAGGTCCGGCGCGCGACGCTGCCATACCTCGTCGACCAGCTTCTTCTGATCGGCCACCAGCTTGTCGATCATCTGCTGACGCGTCGCGCCGCGCGTGAAGCGCAGCGTGTCGGTGGCAAGGCTGCCCTCGGGGGGCGTTGTCGACGGCATGTCGCCACTCAAGGCGGGCTCGTCGGCAATACGCTGCAGGGCCTGCTCAACCGTCAGCCCTTCCGGAATGGTCAGCGAGTACATCACCGACTTGCCGCTCTTCAGAAGCTCCATGATGTCGCGCATGGATGCCCGGGGCTTGATCTCGTATTCGCCGGCCTTGAGCGCGGAATCGTTGCCGAAGGCACGCACGCCAAGGCGGAAGACGCGGGCATCGCTGATCAGCCCACGGCGCTCAAGCTGGTCGGCGATGTCGGCGACGCCGGTGTTCGGCTTGACCAGGAAGGTGTCGCCATTGGCCGAGGGGCCGGCTTCGGTGAATTCCTGCTTGCCGAAGTAAAGCGCCGCACCCGCCGCCAGAACCATCAGCATCACCAAGGAGATGACGAAGTTCATGAACACGACGACCTGGCTGCGCGAAGCGCGCGAGCGCTTCGGCGGCGGCGTTCCGGCTTCCGGCCGCAAGGCCTCGCTGGCTGTCTTCGGCACGATCGGCCCGGTATTCGCCGGCCGTTGCCCGAATTCTCCGTTGCCCGCCGGATTTGTGTTCATTTCGCCCTACCGTTTGATCTCTCAACGAATCCCCTGCGGCAGAGTAGGGGCGAATATGGCAAAATTGACAACATGCCGACGCATCGCCCGGCAGCCGGGCGATCAGCCATTGTAGCGCTGGAATACAAGCGAAGCGTTGGTGCCGCCGAAACCGAAGGAATTGGACAGCGCCACGTCGATCTGGCGAGCCCGTGGCTTGTTCGGCACCAGGTCGATCGCGGTTTCGCGCTCAGGGTTGTCGAGGTTGATGGTCGCCGGCGCGACATTGTCTCTGATGGCGAGGATCGAGAAGATGGCTTCGGCGGCACCCGCCGCGCCCAAGAGATGGCCGATCGACGACTTGGTCGACGACATCGAAATTTTCGACGCCGCATTGCCGACCAGCCGCTCGACGGCGCCGAGTTCGATCGTGTCGGCCATGGTCGAGGTGCCGTGCGCGTTGATGTAGTCGACATCGGCGGGCGTCAGCTTGGCCCGGTTCAACGCCGCCGTCATGCAACGGAAAGCGCCGTCGCCGTCTTCAGCCGGAGCGGTGATATGATAGGCATCGCCGGTGAGACCGTAGCCGGTCACCTCGGCATAAATCTTCGCTCCGCGCGCCTTGGCGTGCTCGAGTTCCTCAAGCACCACGACACCGGCGCCCTCGCCCATGACGAAGCCGTCGCGGTCACGATCATAGGGACGCGACGCTGTCTGCGGCGTGTCATTGCGATCGGTCGACAGCGCCCGGCAGGCGGCGAAGCCGGCGATCGACAGCCGCGTCACCGGCGCCTCGGCGCCACCGGCGACCATGACGTCGGCATCGCCCCACATGATCAGCCGGGCAGCATCGCCAATGGCGTGCGCGCCGGTCGAACAGGCCGTGACGACGGCATGGTTCGGGCCTTTCAGCCCGTGCCGGATCGAAACCTGGCCGGAGACGAGATTGATGATCTGGCCCGGGATGAAGAAGGGGCTGATGCGGCGCGGGCCGCGTTCCTTGAGGATCATCGCGTTCTCGGCGATGCCCTCGATGCCGCCAATACCCGAACCGATGAGCACGCCGGTGGCGCATTGCTCCTCGTGGGTCTTGGGTTCCCAGCCAGAATCCTTCAGCGCCTCATCGGCGGCGGCAATCCCGTACAGGATGAAGTCGCCGATCTTGCGCAATTCCTTCGGCTCGAGCACGGCCTCGGGATTGAAGGTGGCATTGCTGCCGTCACCACGCGGAACGACGTGGGCGATCTTGCAAGCAAGATCCTCCACCTCGAACTCGGTGATGCGCTTGGCGGCGCTGCGGCCGGTCAGAAGTTCCTTCCAGCTGTGCTCGAAGCCCATGCCGAACGGCGACAACAACCCTAGGCCCGTGACGACGACACGCCTCATCGCAGGTCCTCCCCGGTGATGACTGCGGAAAGCGTCAGGCCGAAGCCTTGTCGATGTACTTCACCGCATCGCCGACCGTCAGGATGGTCTCGGCTGCGTCGTCGGGAATCTCGACGCCGAATTCTTCTTCGAACGCCATGACGAGTTCGACCGTGTCGAGGCTGTCAGCGCCCAGATCATCGATGAAGCTCGCCTGCTCCGTCACTTTGTCGGCATCGACGCCAAGGTGCTCGATGACGATCTTCTTGACGCGCTCTGCGGTGTCACTCATTTGGGGCATCCTCGTCTTTTGTTTGTCTGTCTTCGTTAGCGGGCAGAATGCCGCTAATCAAGCTGAAAGATGGTCCTGCCGGAAACGCAACGGCCACGGACCGGTTTTTGCCCGAACCGCCGGGTTGCGGGCCGCATTACACGAAAAATGGCTGAGGTCCAAGGCGAAATGGTCTCTTTTCACAGCCCCGCTGTATCCGTCAAATCATCGCCATGCCGCCGTTGACATGGATGGTCTGGCCGGTGACGTAGGCGGCTTCGTTGGAGGCGAGGTAGGCGACGGCGGACGCCACTTCAACACTCGTGCCCATGCGGCGCGTTGGAATCGCCGCCATGATCGCCTCTTTCTGCTTGTCGTTGAGCTTGTCGGTCATTGCCGATTCGATGAAGCCTGGGGCAACGCAGTTGACGGTAATGTTGCGGGTGGCGATCTCCTGCGCCAGCGATTTGGAGAAGCCGATCATGCCGGCCTTGGAGGCGCAGTAATTGGTCTGGCCGGGATTGCCGGTGACGCCAACCACCGAGGTGATGTTGATGATACGGCCATGGCGGCGGCGCATCATCGGATGGGTAAGTTCGCGGGTCAGCCGGAAAACGGCGGTCAGATTGACTTCGAGCACGCTATCCCAATCGGCGTCCGACATACGCACGAACAGGCCGTCCTTGGTGATACCGGCATTGTTGACCAGGATATCAACGCCTTCGAGTTCGGCCTCCGCCTTCTGGCCAAGCGCCTTGACCTCGTCGCGGTTCGACAGATTGGCCGGGAACAGTTTGACCCGGTCGCCGAGTTCGCCGGCCAAGGTCTCCAGTTTCTCGATGCGGGTGCCGTGCAGGCCGACAATGGCGCCTTGCGCATGCAGCACGCGGGCAATCGCCTCGCCGATGCCTCCCGATGCTCCGGTGACGAGTGCCTTGCGGCCGGTCAGTTCGAACATTTTTGTCTCCTGATCTGAGAGAACAGCCTTCACACGGAAGGGGTCAAATCGCCAGTGGATTATGCAAGTGCGGCCAGCGCGGCCTCGACATCGGCCGATGTGCCGACCGACGCGGTAGCGATATCGCGGTTGATGCGCCGTGCCAGGCCCGACAGCACCTTGCCGGCACCGATCTCGTAAAGCGCTGCAACGCCGTTGGCGCCGAACCATTCCACCGTTTCGCGCCAGCGCACACGGCCGGTTATCTGCTCGACCAGGCGCCGCGCGATCTCGTCGGGATCACTGGTCGGGGTCACGGTGACGTTGGACAGCACGGGCACCGCCGGCGCATGTTTCGTTACCCCGGCGAGCGCGTCGCGCATGACATTGGCCGCCGGCGCCATCAGCGCCGAATGGAAGGGCGCCGAGACCTGCAGCATCAGCGCCCGTTTAGCGCCCTTTTCAGTGCACAGTTTCGCCGCCAGTTCGACCGCGGCCTTGGCACCGGAAATCACCAGCTGGCCGCCGCCATTGTCGTTGGCGATCTGGCAGACCTTGCCGGCCCCTTGCGCGGCCTCGGTGCAAGCGGCTTCGACATCCGCCTGCTCCAGCCCGATGATCGCCGCCATCGCGCCCTCGCCGGCCGGCACCGCCGCCTGCATGGCGTTGCCGCGGATGCGCAGCAGCCGGGCGGCATCGGCAACGGAAACAAAACCCGCGGCGGCAAGGGCCGAATATTCGCCCAGCGAATGGCCGGCGACATAGGCGACCTTGTCCTTCAGCGAGAGACCGCGCGCTTCCAGCGCCCTGATCGCCGCCAGTGACACCGCCATCAGCCCCGGCTGCGCATTGGCCGTCATAGTCAGCGTCTCTTCCGGACCTTCCCAGATCAGCTTTGACAGGTTTTCGCCGAGCGCGTCGTCGACTTCCTGAAAGACCCTGCGCGCCTCGGGAAAGGCATCGGCGAGATCCTTGCCCATGCCGACAGCCTGGCTGCCTTGTCCCGGAAAGGTGAATGCAATGGCCATGCGAGGGCTCTCCAAGACTGGTTTGCTTGCCTGATAACACGAGTTTTTCCTGCCTGTGGCGCAAGGCAGGCCGCCAAGTCAAGCCCGGTTCAGCCCAGCCCCAAGTCGCAACCATGCGCCGAGTGCCTGTTCCGAAAGGGCTTTTTGGCGATCACTCCTGATGAAAACCGCTCACGAATCGTTTGCTGGCTCTTCTTATTTCCGCCACAGGCGCTAGCTTTGCGTGACAATTATATGACAATCGAGTGACTTGGGTTGTCGCTGGGTGGGAAGTTAAAGTGGCAAAGAGTTCGAAACGCGCAGGTAAAGCCGCGCCTCAGTTCCTGGAAGACGATCCGTCGACCGGCTACCTGCCGGGCCGGAGATGGCCTGTCGTCCGTTACGGATTGATCAGTCTGGCGATCTCAACCATCCTGGTGTTTGCCATCGAACTGATCGTACGCGGCGACTTTGCCGGCACGGTCTCCTTCTTCCTGCAGCCGCTCAAGCCGGGCTGGACGACCATCGTCGTGTTCGCGCTGATCCTGATCGGCGTCGACGCCGTGCTCGGCCGGAGTCATCAAAGCCTGATGATCGTCGCTCCATTGACCCTGTCGCTGGCCTTTGTCGGCCACCAGAAATCGCATTATCTCGGCGATCCGCTCTACCCGACGGATTTCCTCTATGCCCGCCAGATCGTCGCCCTGCTGCCACTCCTGGTGCGTGACCGGCCGATGACCGCGCTCGCCATGGTCGTCGGCATCGTCGCCGGCCTGTCGCTGCTCGTCTATGGCTGGCGGCTGTGGCGCCGCAAGGTTCCCGCGCTCAGCCGCAAAGGCCGCCTTGCCCGGCTGACGCTGGCCGTGCCGCTGCTCGCCTTCTTCGTCTCGATAATGGACTATGCCACTTTCTCCTGGACAAGGGATCGGCTGCAGATCATTCCGATCATGTGGGACCAGAAGGAAAACTACGCCTCAAACGGCTTTGCGCTTGCCTTCGCGCTCAACGTACCGATGGCGCATGTCTCGGCACCTTCAGGCTATTCGGACAAGGCGATCGCGGCGATCGACCGGCCGCAGGTGACGGCCTCGGTGCCCGACGAAAAGCCCGACATCATCGTCGTCATGAGCGAATCCTTCTGGGATCCGACCAAGCTGCCCGGCGTCTCCATCACACCGGATCCCATTCCCACCGTGCGGGCGTTGCGTTCCGGTTCGATGTTCTCGCCTGAATTCGGCGGCATGACCGCAAACATCGAATTCGAGGCGCTGACCGGTTTTTCCAACGCCTTCCTGCCGGCTGGCAGCATTCCCTACCAGCAATATGTGCGCACGCCGACGCCTTCGATGGCGACCTTCCTGAAGAGCGAGGGCTATCGGGCGCGCGCCATCCATCCCGGCACCAACTGGTTCTGGAACCGCGGCGCGGTCTATGCCGATTTCGGCTTCAACGATTTCAAGTCGGAAGAGACGCTGCCGCCGATGGAAAAGCGCGGACCGCTGGCATCGGACGCGGCGATGACGGATGAGATCATCCGTGAAGCCGACGCCAGCGAAGACCCGGTGTTCTTCTTCGCGGTCAGCCTGCAGAACCATGGTCCTTATGAACCGAACCGCTACTACAACCCGACCCACGCGGTGCAGGCGCCGATCAGCCAATGGGCGCGCGACTCGTTGCTGAGCTATGCGGAGGGTTCAGCCGACGCGGACCGCGGCCTTGAACGGCTGATCGAATGGGCCAAGAAGCGCTCCCGCCCCACCGTCATCGCCTTTTTCGGCGACCATCTACCGCCGCTGGGGCCGGTCTATGTCGAAACCGGTTTCCTGAAGGACAATGTCGCGCCACGTAAGGAAGCAACGCCGCAAGACGCATTGGAGCATCATCAGACACCACTGGTCATCTGGTCGAACCGCTCCGGTTCGGTGGAGAACCTTGGCGCCGTGAGCCCGGCCTTCCTGCCCTATCATATCCTCACCACCGCGGGGATTACCCATCCCTATTACACGGGTTTTCTGGGCGAGATGCGTCAACACTACCGCGTCGTCGACCGCAACCTGCTGCTGACCCCGGCCGGCGAGGCCACGCCCGACTGGTCGCGTCAGAAGGAGATCGACCCGGCGATCCGCGATTTCCGGCTCATCCAGTACGACATGATGTTCGGCAAGCGCAGCGCTGCGCCCGACTTCTTCCCCGAGACGGTCGACAAGGTTGTCGCCCATACGAGTTGAATGGTTCCGATCCCTTCAGATGTAGCGGCCTCTTGAGATTGAGCGCTCAATTCGTCAATTGCAGCTTCGAGAACTTGTTGGCGATTTGCCGAAAAACGTTCGGCAGTTTTGCTGGATCGTTGACGGGATAATAACCGCTCGGGTCGGAAGCGCAGGCGCTGTAGAGCGTGCGGTTGGCGGCGGTATCCGACTGCAGCACCATTGTGTAGATTTGCACGCCCTCGTTCTTCAACTGCGTGCAGACGCTCTTGGTCCAGCCGTCGACATTGCGCGCCGCCGTCGTCTGGTTGTCCGAGCCGAAGCGGCCACCCGCCAGATAGCCATAGGACGTATAGTCGGACTTGGTCGGCTGATTGCTGGCGCCATAGACGACATTCTCGCCATCGGTAAGCAGCATGACGATCTTGCTGACGCCTGGCGTCTTGAATGGCACCCCGTCGGTATAGGGCGCGCCGGGTGACAGCACCCGCATACCCCACGACAGACCCTCCGAGACGTTGGTGCCGGAACCGTTCCACTCCGTCATCTGGCTCGCCGCCTTGCGCAATTTGTCGAAATCGTCGGTCAGGGGAACCACGGGGGTCGGGCAGGAGCGGTTGGGACCAACGGTGATCGCGCTGCCGGTCTCGGTGACGATCTTGTTCGTCGACGCGACATATTTGGCGACCTTTTCCAGGTCCGCGCCCAACAGTGCGTCGACCACGCCGCCAAGCAGGCCGCTGAGGTCGATGCCCAGTATGTTGACGCCCGGCTCGGCGAGTTTGACCTTGTCGATGGTGTCGTCGAGGTACGAATTGTTGTAGCCGGTCGCCGAGTTGCCGTAGGAACCTGACGGCTTGGTGGCAGGCTCTGGATCGCCGGGAGCGAAGTAAGGCACGAACAGCGTGTCGGGTTTGGCCGGATCCGGCGGCGTATCAGAAATGTTGTAGGTGCCGGGGCGAGCCTCGACGCAGCCTTTCCATCCGGTATCTTTCCATCCGCCATTCAGCCCCAATTGCTTGAACAGCGCCATATGGTTCGGCCGCTTGCCGTTGATGACGGGGAAATTGATGCCGTTGGTCGAGGATTTGCCATCCATGTCGATCCAGGACGGGTCGAACCCGTCGCCATTGACATTGACCGCCGTGACGAAGGGAACCAGCGAGGCACGCACCTGGCGCGTCGGCGATTTTGTCGCTTCGAGCGTGTCCAGCAGTGACTTCGTCGCCGTTCTCAACGCCGTCATGCGGGCGCCGGCCATCGAGCCGGTATTGTCAAGCACCAGCACGACTTCGAGCTGATTGTTCGATTCGACGGCCGAGGCATCGACGACGATGTGTTTGTTCTGACCGAACAGGAAGGCGAAGTTCAAATTGACGTCCGCCGAGGCGACAGCTTTCGTCTTGATGTAGTTGACGCCTTTGTCGACGGTCAGCGTCGCCTGCGCGTCGGCCAGTTCACTATTGCCGGCGATATTGGCCTGAAAATAGCGATCGAAGGCATCTTTGCGGGTGATGTCGAGATCGCCGAGATGCGAGGAGGCAAGGTTTGCGGAGTCGAGCGCATTCTGCAGGTTGCTCTTGGCTCGCATGATGGTGGACACGTCGACCGCGAAGGCCACAGCCGACAGGATGGCCGGCAGGCCGAGCCCCATCAGAAGCGCGAAATTGCCGCTCTTCGAGCGCCAGAATCTGTTGAGAAGCATCCTTACCCCCGGAAATGCTTACCGCTTGATCTGCGCGGGTTGCCCGGGCTTTTGCGCCTTCCATGATGAATCGACCGTTGACGGCGAGGGCGCAACCCTGCACAACCTTACATTGTGGTTAAGAGCCGATAGCCGGGAAATCGTCGCCTTCTGGCGCCGCCGCTTGATTTTCAGGGCCCCTGCGACATCGGGCACGCCAGGGGAATCGGGTGAGTTAATTATCGTGTGATGAGGGTTGCCAGAAAGTCATCGTCCCATGCGGCGACCTTTCGTTTCAGCCGCAAGGAATCCTTTCCGGGGGCTTTTCGTATCAGGTTGAGAGCGATGTGCTTTATGGTTGTGAAGTTTGCGGGAGCATGATCGGTACGCAGGCGGCATTCATCGTCTCGGAAGACCATGTCCAGCACCCAATGGAGGCTGTTCTCGACGGCCCAATGGTCGCGGAT